>NZ_CP159486.1:2756862-3446078 GCF_041902845.1 Limibacterium fermenti | reverse complement strand
AACGCTCCCTTGCGTAAACGAACGGAACATATGAATAAAAAGTCCATAAAGAATATATTCAAAACGCTGTTGTCCCTGCTCTTGGGGCTGGCTATCATTTGGCTGCTCTATCGCAAGACCGATATGCAGGAACTGTGGAGCATTGTCAAGTCGGCTCATTTCGAGATTATCGCCTTTTCGCTCATATTCGGTCTAGCCGGCAATATCTTGCGGGGGCTGCGTTGGGAGCTGCTTATCAACTCTTTGGGGTATTATCCCGCGCGGGCAAGCATTATCTATGCCACGCTGGGAAATTACGCCGTGAACTTTTTGTTGCCCCGTGCCGGTGATTTCTGGCGCTGCGGAGTGGTGAGCAAATACGATCAGATCCCTTTTTCTAAAACATTCGAGACGTATCTGGTCGACCGTGTGCTCGATTTGGTGGCGGCCATGGTGGTGGTGGTGATAAGCATCATCCTCTATGTCGATTTCTTTATCAGCTACTTCGAAACCAATCCGCATTATGCCGAGAACATCGTGAACCTGTTTCGATCGGTGTGGATTTATGTGCTGGGAGGCCTGTTGATCTTCGGCTGCATCCTATTGTTCACCGTGTTTAAAGACACCCCTTGGATGAAGAAAGTGAGAGGTTTCTTTGTGACGTTGAAGCACGATATGAAGTTAATTGCCAAAATGAAAAAGAAAAATCAGATAATAATCTATACGATTCTTCTCTGGTTGTCTTTTTATTTGTACTTTTACATTTGCTTTTACGCATTCGACTTTACGAAACACTTGGGGCTTTTGGCCGGATGGATCGTATTTGCTATGAGTAATATCGGTGTGGCAGTCCCTGTACAAGGAGGCATCGGAGCCTGGCACTTCATGGTCATTTCATCGTTGGTAATATTAGGCGTACCCTATGATCAGGCCGGAGCCTTTGCCGGAACGGTCTTCACCATCCAATCGGTATGGGTCATCCTCTATGGGGTATTCGGCGTATTGGCCATGCCCTACGTCAAAAGAGGTGTGAATGGTGAGGTATGAAGGATGAATTATGAGTTATGAATGAAGTCAAAAGACGAAGGTCTAATGTCTAAAGACTAAAGACAGATGGCCGGGTTAAAGCGGTCGTCATGGCGGACGTGACCAGCAATCCCCTAAAATACGAGGGGATTCCGCATCGAGTACGGAACGATGTTAGACTTTCGACATTCGACTTTCGTCCGGCGACTAACAACTAAAAACTAACAACTAAAAACTAAATAGTATGTCAACAACTGAAATTCTACAACTGAATCCCCAGAATGTATGGAAGCATTTTCATGCATTTACGCAAATTCCCCGCCCCACAGGGCATATGAAAGAGATTGCGAAGTATGTAGTGGATTTCGGAAAATCGCTTCACCTCGAAACCTCTCAGGACAAGGTGGGCAATGTTTTAATCCGTAAACCCGCGTTCAAAGGCTACGAAAGTGCGAAAACCGTCATTTTGCAGTCGCACATGGATATGGTGCCGCAAAAAAATACCGGCATGGCGCACGATTTTCTGAAAGATCCCATCGAAACGGTGATCGACGGCGAGTGGGTAAAGGCCCGAGCTACCACTTTGGGGGCAGACGACGGCATCGGGTGCGCCATGATGTTGGCTGTGCTCGAAGATGATTCGTTGAAACATCCTCCGCTCGAGGCGCTCTTTACTGTCGACGAAGAGGTCGGTATGGATGGAGCGAACGGCTTGCAAAAAGGATTCATTGAAGGCAGCATCCTCATTAATCTCGATACGGAAGAAGAGGGACAACTATGCATCGGCTGTGCCGGCGGTCTGGATGTGAATATCTCATTCGACTTCACGCCCGACCAATCGATTCCTCATAAAGACGTGGCGTATAAAGTCTCCCTTAGCGGGTTGAAAGGCGGCCATTCCGGCACCCAGATCCATTTGGGACGCGCCAATGCCAATAAACTCATGAACCGTTTTCTAAAAGAAGCGGTCAAAAATTACGAAGCCCGTTTGGCCGAAATTCATGGCGGGTCGTTGCGCAATGCCATTCCCCGCGAATCGGTGGCTGTGGTGACCGTGCCCAATCAGTTGTCCGACGATCTGGAGGACTTGGTGTTGGAATACGAGTCGCTCTTCCGCGAAGACTTTGCCGGTATCGAAGACGGCATTTCCTTTGTAGCGGAGAAAGTAGAGTTGCCTTCGGCGCTTATTCCCGAAGAGGTGCAGAATAACCTCATCCATGCGGTGGAAGGATGCCCGAACGGTGTGATCAGCGACTTAGCCGATTTCCCCGGAGTGGTAGAGAGTTCTTTGAACCTCGCGCTCGTCAAATCATCCGAAGATACCATCGAAGTGAAATTATTGGTACGCAGTTCTTCGGAAAGCCGTAAAGAATGGGTATCCTCGGCGGTCGAAAGCGTGTTCTCGCTGGCGGGAGCCGATGTCGAATTCGATAGCGACTATCCCGGATGGCAGCCCGATGCGCATTCCGAACTGCTTCATGTGATGGAAAGAGCGTACTTGGAAAAGTATGGCGAGAAACCGCAGGTGATCGTCATCCACGCCGGATTGGAATGCGGCATTATCCAATCGAACGTGGAGCAAAAACTCGATATCGTTTCTTTCGGCCCCACCATTACGGGCGCACATTCGCCTGACGAGTCCGTCAAGATCGATAGTGTGGAACGTTCGTATGACTATCTCGTGTCGATATTGGAACAGCTCAAATAATCATCTTTTATTGTTTTCATGGCAATGGATAACACCCTTATCGTTTACGCTTCCCGTCATGGCACGGTAAAGAAAAGCGCCCGTTACCTGTTTCAGTTAATGAGCGGGAAAGTGGATATCTGTGATCTGAAAGAAAGGAATGTCCTCCCGGATATCTCCACATACGATACGGTGATTATCGGAGGCTCCATTCATTGGGGAACCATCCAGCCGGTGGTGGCCGAATTTTGCCGGCTAAACCTCGAAGAATTGAAGCGTAAACGTTTGGGTTTGTTTATCAATTGCTTGTATTCGGGAGAAAAGGCTCAGGAAGAGCTGAACCATGCTTTTCCTGAAGAACTGAACGAGGTGGCGGTCGCCCGTGATTATTTCGGGGGCGAATTGGAAAATCTATCTTTTTGGGAGCGATTCATTACATCGCAGTTAGTCCTGAAAGAAGAACTGATGGTGGCATTATCCAAAGAAAAGATAGAAAAGTTTGCAGAAAAAATCAATTCCGACGGTGAAAAATAAAAAACATATTTGGCTTCCCGCCGTATTGGTGGTGTATACATTGTCCATGGCTGTTATAGCCTATCCCCGCTATCAGCAGTCGGGCACCCTGAATGAGTTTTTCAGCATAGTCGGCGGTTGTCTTGTGATTGCCGTCGTATTATTTTTGATATTAAAACGCCGGCAGAAACTGCGCGACCGACACCCGTAGCAGCCTCCCTTCTAACTCTGTGCCTCCTTTTTTTATGTTACACCTCTATTCGAGGGTGGAGCCGGGGAAGACTTAAATTATAGTGT
This sequence comes from Limibacterium fermenti, assembly GCF_041902845.1. Classification (GTDB taxonomy): domain Bacteria; phylum Bacteroidota; class Bacteroidia; order Bacteroidales; family Dysgonomonadaceae; genus Limibacterium; species Limibacterium fermenti. The sequence continues at coordinate 3,442,576 of NZ_CP159486.1, read as the reverse complement.
ATGCGATTTTTGTTTACGACCATCAGTATTGTTTTTCTTTCCATCGTCTGCGCTGTGGGGCAGCAGATCCCCTTGCAGTATAAGTTTCGCGTCTACCTTAGCGATAAAGGAAGCGGAGATTACTCTGCCGCTGATCCCGACGCCTTTCTCTCCCGTAAAGCCATCGAGCGGAAGAAGCGGCAGGGAGTCGCTATCGACTCGACCGACTTCCCTATTTCGGCCGATTATTTTATACAAATGTCGCACGCCGGAGGAAAAGTGGTTTCTTTCAGCAAATGGTTTCGTACGATGGTGGTGGAGGTCCCCGACAGCGCACGCATAGAGTCCATTGCTGCGCTTCCGTTTATCGACTCTGTAAAATATGTGTGGAGAGGGCGTGCGCGACACCAGGAGTCCCGCTATCGTCCCCGTCTGGAAAAAACGGATTGTCCGCCCGTTACGGCCGATCACTCTTATTTCGGACTGACCGATGCGCAATTTGGCGTGCACAATGCGCGAAAGCTTTTACTGGGCGGGTTTCAGGGAAAAGGGTTACAAGTGGGGGTTATCGATGCCGGATTTACCAATTACGATGTCATTCCATATTTTGCGGAGACCCGGTTAGCCGGATTTGCCGACTTTGTGCCGACAGGCTGTCTGTTTTCGGCCAATGATCACGGCACGAAAGTGTTGTCGACCATGGCCGTTTTAGAGCCGCGCCGCATGGTGGGGGCTTCGCCCGAAGCTTCGTTTTGGTTGCTCCGCTCGGAAGATGTGACGGGCGAGTATCCTGTAGAAGAAGATTATTGGTTGCGCGCTGCGGAATATGCCGACAGCGTAGGGGTCGATGTCATCAATACGTCGCTCGGATATAACGATTTTGATGATGAGTCGTTAAATTATACGCATGCCGATCTTACCGGCGATCGTTCCCTGATGTCGCTGGCGGCCGATAAAGCGTACGACAAAGGAATGCTGGTCATCGTCAGCGCGGGAAATGAAGGAAACAAGCCTTGGCGTAAAATCACGGCGCCCGGCGATGCCCGGAAGGTGATTACCGTAGGGGCGGTGGGAACCGATAGCCTCATTGCTTCGTTTAGTTCCCGAGGTCCTTCTGCCAATGGGCGTGTGAAGCCCGATTTGGTATCGATCGGCAAAGCAACCGTTACTGTCGGCTATAACGGTCGCATCGGGACGACCAACGGCACGTCGTTGTCGTCGCCTTTTTTGGCGGGATTGATGACATCGTTATGGTCGGTCAATCCGTTTTTGCACCGCGATACGCTGGTCGATATCGTTAAACGCTCTGCCAATCGATACTCGGCACCCGACACGATATACGGGTACGGGATTCCCGACTTCGGGAAGGCGATGGTCGAAGTATTGCAAACCCTGCGCCCTTATTCCCGCAAGGTGGAAGAGGGGGGCTGGAATATCCGGCCTGATTTTTCGGGAAAAAGCTATACGATAACCTTGAGGAATCCGGAATATTCTTTCGATGCGTATGCCGTTAAGGTGCTGGATGAGGCGGGCAATGTGCTGGCGGATGTCGCTTTTGAGAAAGAGGATACCGTGCGGATCCCCCTGTCGAAAGAAGTCCGGAAAACCAATCGATCGCTCTTCTTTACCGTTTCCGACCCGTTCAGCCAACAGACTTACCGGATAGCGCTATGAATACATCGACGACTTCTTTTTCACTTTCCGAGTTAAACGGTGCGGTAAAGGCTGCCATCCGCGAATCCTTGCCCGATACATACTGGCTGCGTGCGGAAACGAGCGACGTGCGCAGGAATCAAAAAGGGCATTGTTATCTCGAATTTGTGGAGAAAGACCCGGTGACGCAATCGATTGTCGCCCGGGCGCGGGGCATTATCTGGTCGAACGTTTTTCAAATGCTGTCCGTTTATTTTGAAGCGGAAACGGGACAGGCTTTTACCTCCGGACTCAATGTTCTAGTTTCCGTGTCGGTCGATTTCCACGAGTTGTACGGCTATTCGTTGACGGTGGTCGATATCGATCCTTCGTTTACCGTGGGCGAAATGGCGCGCAACCGTCAGCGGGTACTGAAACAATTGGAAGAAGAGGGCGTGCTGACGTTAAACAAAGAACTTACGTTGGCGGAACCGGCGAATCGCATTGCGGTTATTTCGTCACCTACCGCAGCCGGATACGGTGATTTTCACGATCAACTGGAAAACAATCCGGCGGGATTTGTTTTTTATACCAAGCTCTTCCCGGCCATCATGCAGGGTGAAAAAAGCGAGCAGTCCATTATCGATGCACTGGAACGGATATACCTCCATCGGGAGTTGTTCGATGCGGTAGCCATTATCCGCGGTGGAGGGGCTACGTCGGAGCTGAGTTGTTTCGATTCGTATTTGCTGGCTACCAACTGTGCCCAGTTTCCGTTGCCTGTCGTCAGCGGCATCGGTCACGAACGCGATGTGACGGTGCTCGATGCGGTGGCTCATACGCGGGCGAAAACGCCGACGGCCGTAGCCGAATTTTTCATTACCCGTGTGACCGAAACCGCCCGGCAACTGCTGGATTTAGAGGATCGGGTTGTGCGCGAGAGCCGGACGATTTTGCAAAAAGAGCAATCGGAGTTGTTTTCTTTTTCCAAAGACGTGGTGCATGTGTCGAACGTGTTGTTGCAGCGGGAGTCATCCTTTGTCTTGCAGATGGGGCGGCAATTGGCTTCTTCCGCAAAGCGTATGATGGAGCGGGGAGTCCACTTTGTAAGTACAAACGAGCAATATATCCGGATGGTTTCGCCCGAAAATATCCTGAAACGGGGATACACCCTCACTTTGAAAGACGGGAAGATTATAAAATCAATTCGGGAGTTGTCGCCGGGAGAGTGCCTGTCGACCCGTTTCGCAGACGGTACCGTGTTATCGGAGGTGAAAACTTCTACCGGGAACTGATTACAAATTACAAAATACAAATTACAAAATACAAATTACTAATTACGGATAGTGGATAGCTGAAAATAAATGGAAAAACAAACATATACCCAAGCAAAGAAAGAGCTGGAAGGAATTGTCAACGCCATCGAATCGGGCGATTTGGATGTCGATGCCTTGACGGATAAGGTTAAACGGGCATCGGAATTGATTACTTTTTGTAAAGAGAAGTTGACCAAAACCGATAGCGAGTTGCAAAAAATACTGGAGGATATTTCGTAACAATGATACCGGAAAAGAAATACAGCGTCATTATCGTCGCCGGGGGGAAAGGACTTCGTGCCGGGAGTGATTTGCCCAAACAGTTTTGCACGATCGGAACCAAGCCGATGCTGATGCATACCATCGAGGCATTTTACCGTTTCGATTACCGCCTGCGCATTGTGTTGATATTGCCCGTCGGCTATACCTTGCTGTGGGAGGAATTGTGCGCCCAATATCGTTTTTCTATCGCCCATGAAGTCGCTATCGGCGGCGACTCGCGGTTTCAATCGGTGAAAAATGGCCTGGAACTTATTTCGGAAGAGGAAACCGTCGGCATTCACGATGCTGCCCGTCCTTTTGTTTCCGGATCGGTTATCGGACGATGCTATGAAACGGCTTTTGAGCACGATTGCGGGGCGATTCCGGTAATCGACGAACCGAACAGTGTGCGCCGCCTCACCGCCGGCGGAAGCGAGCCGGTCAACAGGGCCGCGTTGAAGATCGTCCAAACGCCGCAGGTCTTTCCGGCGGAACGTCTCAAGCAGGCTTATCAAGTTCCCGATGATCCTTCCTTTACCGATGATGCCTCGGTAGCCGAAAGGGCGGGAATAAAAATACGATTGGTGCCGGGCGACGAGAGGAATATCAAAATCACGTCGTCTTTCGATCTGGAAATAGCGAACTATTTAAAACGTAAAGGGGATGAGCCCGTTTAACTGTTCTGCGCCGTTTGACGGAGTAAGGGCGCGGCGCCTTCGCTAAAACATATCCGGAAGTGGATACGGTATTATTTTTTTCTTTATCTTTGAACATCTAAAAACAAATGCTTATGAGTACCTTGATAGCGCCTTCGCTACTTTCGGCAAACTTCCTTAATCTGGAAGAAGATATTGAAATGCTTAACCGCAGTGAAGCGGATTGGATTCATCTCGATATTATGGACGGGGTGTTTGTTCCGAATATCTCCTTTGGCTTTCCTATTATCAAACGATTGAAAGAAAAAACCGATAAACTGTTGGATGCGCATCTGATGATTGTCCAGCCGGAGAAATTTATCGATGAAATCGCCGGCTGCGGCGTGCGTACGATGAACGTGCATTACGAAGCCTGCACGCATCTCCACCGGGTGGTACATGCCATTAAAGATAAAGGCATGCAGGCAGCCGTCACGCTCAACCCCCATACGCCGGTTGCGTTACTCGAAGATATTCTCCTCGATGTGGATATGGTGCTGCTGATGTCGGTTAATCCGGGCTTTGGCGGACAGCGGTTTATTGAAAACACCCTCGCCAAAGTATCGAGGCTCAAAGAAATGATCTTACGGAAAAAGCCGTCCGTCTTGATACAAGTCGATGGAGGCGTGAATCTCGAAACCGGCAAACAGTTGGTAGATGCCGGTGCCGATGTGTTGGTAGCGGGAAGTTTTATCTTTAATTCCGATAATCCGGTAGAGACGATTCACCGGTTGAAGCAATTATAGGAGTATCCCCCCGGCTTCGCCCTTCCATTCTTGCCCTGAGACTGTCTCAAAAGTAAAAATAGAAATGATTCTATTTGCGATTTGTACATGATCTCTTGCAGATTGCGCGGATTTTCGCAGAACGCAGATTTTAATAACAACTTTTATTACAGCCTCAGTTGCAGAGCCTGAAGTACGGCGGGTATCATAACGATATGAATGCGCTCCGGGGGAAAATCCCTTTTTTCTATCTATTGCTGCCTGTTGTAGCGGGCATTCTTACCGCTTCTCAGGTGCATGCTTTCTCCTGCTTCTTCTGGATCGGTCTGGCCGGGATAGGGGCGATGCTACTCGCCATTGTTTTTTCTTCCTTCAATCCGTATCCTTTCCGTTGGCTTTTCGGCGCGGGAACGATGCTTTTTCTGTTCTTTATTGCGACAGTCTCTTGCCGTCTTTGGGAAGAGCATACGGAATTTTCTTTTCCTCCGGAACAAACGACCTATATGGGGTACGTTTCCGATATTCCTCAGGAAAAGCCGAAATCGATGGCCTGTAATATTGCGGTCTCCGTACCGGTTCGGAAGAATGTGGTGTTGTATTTACAAAAAAACGCCGAAGCACGCAGCTTGTCTCCCGGCGAGGAGATTGTTTTTTCATGCACGATGCAACCGTTCCGGAATCTGGGAAATCCCGACGATTTCGATTATGTACGCTATATGCAAATAAACGGATTCTCCGGCTCTTCCTATATTCCCGAAACTCATTGGAAAAAAACCGGCCGGCAGAAGCAGGGCATCGCCGTTCTCGCACAACATATCCGGTTGGGTATTCTCGGGTTTTACCGCTCGTTGGAATTATCCCCCGATGCATATGCGTTTATTTCGGCGCTTACCCTCGGTTATAAAGCTCTTCTGACAGACGATTTGCAGGAGGCTTTCCGGGTGTCGGGTACCGCGCATGTATTGGCTGTGAGCGGACTTCACGTGGGGATTATTTATGTCATCTTCAATTTGTTCTTCTCTTTTCTGGGAACTTCCGGGCGAAAGTACCGGATGCGTCAGTGGGCGGTCATCGCGATGCTGTGGCTCTATGTTTTTGTTACGGGCTTGCCGATGCCGGTGGTCAGGGCGGGGGTGATGCTGACGATTTATTGTGTCGGAAAGATCTGTCGCCGGAAAGGCTTTAATTATAATACATTGGCCGCAACAGCTTTCCTGATGTTGATCGTACATCCTTCGGGACTGTTCGATGTCGGGTTTCAAATGAGCTTTGCCTCTGTCTTCGCCATCTTGTTCTTTCAACCGAAATTGAACGCATTATTCCCCGTAGAAAATCGATTTAAACGATCTGTGCGGAACTTGGCAACGATTTCATTAGCCGCCCAACTGGGTGTCTTCCCCTTGGTCCTTTATTATTTCGGCACGTTCCCTACGTATTTCTTTCTGGCGAACCTGGTTATTGTCCCGCTCACGACACTGATTACGTATGCCGTTTTTCCATTGATCCCGTTGTTTTTCTGCTTGCAGTGGCATATTCCTTTTTTCGACCGGCTATTTACGGTCTGTACCCACATCGTACAAGCGCTTATCGACGGGACGCTGCAATCGGTATATTGGGTCGAATCCCTCCCGTTATCGCAACTCTCCGGGGTCCATATTTCTTTTGTGCAGGTCTTCTGCCTGTATGTTTTTATATTGATGATAACTTCGTTTTTCATACGCCCGCGTGCACGTTCTGCCTTTATCGCGTTGTCTGCCGCATTGATTTTCCTGTTATCCCGGTACATGATGTGACGAAAAAAGGGGCGTATGTGCTAAATTTGTAGTACTTTTGCATTCATCCTAAAAAAACATCCGCAAAATATGAGTTATACAGCATCTGTCTCGAATATTATTGATGAGGCATCTATCCGTCAAATACAAGAGTACATCGACCGGTCCGGACAAATTGTCATTACCGCCCACCTCTCTCCCGATGGCGATGCATTGGGTTCTTCCCTCGCTTTATGCCAGTACTTGCAAAGGCAGGGCAAGAAGGCGGAGGTGATGGTACCGAATTCGTTTCCGTACTTCCTTAAATGGATGGAGGGGGCGGAAAAAATCCTTATATACGAACATAATTCCGCTGCCGGCCGCCATCATCTCGAGCAAGCCGATTTGATTTTTTCTCTCGATTACAATATCTTGAAAAGGGTCGGAGACATCGGGCCGGTGATTGCCGCTTCTCCGGCGCAGAAAGTGCTCATCGATCATCATCCGTATCCCGATACGTTGTTTGATGTGACGGTTTCGCATCCGGAGATTTCCTCGACGAGCGAACTGATTTTCCGGCTCTTGTTTCAGATGGGGGAATATGAAGGTTTGACCCCCGAGGAGGCTGCCTGTATCTATTGCGGCATGATGACCGATACGGGAGCGTTTACCTATAATTCGAGCAATCCGGAGATTTATGAGATTATCAGTTTGTTGCTTCGGAAGAATATCGATAAAGACGCCATTTACTCGAATGTGTATAACAATTATTCCGAAAACCGTTTCCGGCTGTTGGGTTTCACTCTCTCGCAACGGATGAAGATTTATCCCGAAAGCCATGCCGCGCTCATTTATCTTTCGAGAGAAGATCAAAAGCCCTTTCATTTCAGCAAAGGCGACACCGAAGGATTCGTCAACTATCCGCTGAGCATTAAGAATATTATTTTCTCGACGTTTATCCGAGAAGACGATGATCTGATCAAACTGTCATTTCGCTCGCAGAAGAACTTTGCCTGCAACGAATTTGCTGCGGAGTTTTTCGGCGGGGGCGGGCATTTGAACGCTTCCGGCGGAGAGTTTCACGGAACGATGGAGGATGCCTTGCAACGATTCGAATCGGGGCTCGAAAAGTATCGTGAAAAGCTAAAAAAGAACAATTTGTGACTTCTTTCTCTCCTTTTTAAGGATCAATAATGTTTATTTCGTCTCTAACTTGCCGGTTTTTGAAGCGGATTGTTTACTTTTGTAGTTCATTTAACGATTTGACGATAGAAATATATGAAACAAATATCTCCTGTATTTTTGCTTTTAGCGGCGCTTGCGCTGATTACCGCGTCGTGCAATAATCAGAAAACGTACGCCGATCATCTTAAGGAAGAAACAAAAGCAATTAAAAAGTTTATCAATGAAAATGATTTAATTATTCTCAAGACTTTCCCCAGTGATACAACTTTCAGAGGAAATGAATTTTATCAGGATCCTTACACGGGAGTCTATTTTCAGATAACCAATCGGGGACAAATAAACAATAAAGTATCGATAGCCGACGAAGTGTATGTGCGTTATAGCGGGTTGTCCTTTTTTATGTCGGACGATACGACCAAATATAACAATAACAATCCGGCAACGAGCCCGGACCCCGGAACATTCGTGTACTATGGGACGGTAACCGGTTCGACGGTCGATGCTTACCGAAATGCGACGACTACGGCATGGGCCGTTCCTTTACAGTATATCGGGCATACTGGGCGTGTGAAAATGATTGTCCCTTTTGCGATGGGATCTTCTTACGACCGGTCGAATTTTCAGCCTACCTATTACGAAAGCGTTCAATATCGATTTTCGCCTTATAAATAATAGAGCTATTCATCTGTAATCCGTTTTTTTATGACATTAATCAAATCCATATCCGGCATTCGGGGCACTATCGGCGGAGAGGTCGGTGAAAATCTCACTCCCTTGGATATTGTGAAGTTCACGGCTGCCTATGCCTCCTTTATCAAGCAAACGACAAAAGAAAAGAATCCCGCGATCGTCGTGGGACGTGATGCCCGCATTTCGGGCGAAATGGTACACCGCATTCTCACCGGAACGCTTATCGGCATGGGCTGCCGCGTTACGGATATCGGCATGGCTACGACACCTACCACCGAATTGGGCGTCATCCGCGAAAAAGCGGCGGGGGGAATTATCATTACAGCCAGTCATAATCCGAAACAATGGAACGCATTAAAGTTACTCAATGGTGATGGCGAATTTCTTAGTGCAAAGGATGGAGAGACTGTTTTACAGATAGCTGAGGCGGAAGATTTTCCGTTTGTGGGCGTCGACGAGTTGGGGACGTTGGTGCAAAAACGATATCTTCACGAGCATATTCAAAGCGTATTATCGCTCGATCTGGTCGATGTGAAAGCCATTAAAGCGGCGAATTTCCGTGTCGCCATCGACACTGTAAACTCGGTCGGAGGAGTTGCATTGCCCGAACTGTTGTATGCATTAGGCGTAAAAGAAATTTTTAAACTGCATTGTGCGCCGCATGGCAATTTTTCTCATAATCCCGAACCCCTGCCGGCAAATCTTACCGAACTGTCTGCGTTAATGAAGAGTTCGAAGGCGAATGTCGGTTTTGCGGTCGATCCCGATGTGGATCGGTTGGCGATTTATTGTGAAAACGGAGAACCTTTCGGTGAAGAATATACGTTGGTGGCAGTGGCCGATTATGTGCTGCAACATACGCCGGGTAACACCGTGTCGAATTTGAGTTCGAGCCGCGCGTTGAAAGATGTTACCGAAAAGCACGGCGGACAATATTCTGCGGCTGCCGTAGGAGAAGTGAATGTCGTTACCCGGATGAAGGAAGTCAATGCCGTTATCGGCGGAGAAGGAAACGGCGGGGTGATTTATCCGGCGTCCCATTATGGACGCGATGCCTTGGTGGGGATAGGGTTGTTTTTGTCGCATTTGGCAAAGACTGGGTTGAAGCCGAGCGAATTGCGCGCAACCTATCCGGCTTACTTTATGGCAAAACAGAAAGTCGAATTGACTCCCGGAATAGATACCGATGCGGTATTGGCCGGAATAAAGGCGCGTTTTAGTGATGAGAAAGTAACCGATATCGATGGAGTGAAAATCGATTTTCCCGATAAATGGGTGCATCTCAGAAAGTCGAATACCGAGCCGATTATCCGGGTATATTCCGAAGCTCCTTCGCAAGAAGAAGCCGAGGCGACGGCGAAGCAGATTATGGATATGATCAAAGAGTTCCGATAGAACGGATTGATTCAAGCACATTGCGATTGATTCATCCTTGCCCTCAATTTTTCGGTAGGGCTATGATACATGCAGCGGAAAAGGCGCCAACTGTGAGGCGCAAGAATATTTTCCGCCTGTATAGTCATGATCGTATCTTAGGCGAAATGAAGCAAAGAAAAGTATCCACGATTATATTTTATGAAAGATAAATTGGTAAGTCGCGAAGATATTCGTGCATGGCATCCTATATTCCGTAGCAAATATGGAGATAAATTGATTGATTGGGGAGTGAAAATATCGGGGCTGAATATCGCCAATGATATTTACGATCGTTCGAAACACTTGACAGGCCCCGCGTTTTGTAAAGATTTATTGGATAAATTGAGTCTGAAACGCACGTTGGTCAACGTGGAAATCCTCGAAGAATATAAAAATAAACCCTTTATCACTGTTTCCAATCATGCTTACGGACATGTCGATGGTATCGCGGCGATTGAGACCGTTGCCTCACGGGTGGATGATTATAAAATCATGGTCAACTTTGTATTGGGAATGATCGATACGATGGCCGAGAATTTTATCACGGTGAATCCTTATAAAGCCGGTAATCCCGATAGTGCCACGTTGAACGGCATAAAGCAGTGTATCGAGCATATCCGCAACGGGCATGCCATGGGGTTTTTCCCTTCGGGTGCGGTGTCGAATATTTATTTCAAGCACGGGCGTTTTGTGCTGGAAGACCGGGAGTGGCAGGCATCCATTATTAAACTGATAAAGAAAGCGGAAGTGCCCGTCATACCGATGCACTTTTCGGGACGGAATTCCATCCCTTTTTATCTCTCGCGGTTATTCGGATGGCAAGTCCGTACGCTATTGATGTGTCATGAATTGTATAATAAGAAGGACAAAGAGATGGTGATTACATTCGGTAATCCCATTATGCCGGAAGAGATGGCTTCCTATAAAGATGATAAGGAACTCGGCGAATTTTTGAAGTTGAGCACCTATCGGTTAGGAAAAAAATAAATAATTGCCTATCTTTGAAATCTAAAAAATTCTACTGCAAAAGCGAACGGTTTTTATGGCTAAAGTAAATATACAACAAATAAAACAACGGTTTGGTATTATCGGTGTTTCGCCGGAGTTGGAGAGAGCTATGGATGTTGCTTTGCAAGTTTCTCACACCGATCTTTCCGTGCTTATCACGGGCGAGAGCGGGGTAGGGAAGGAAATTTTCCCGCAGATCATACATCAATACAGCCGGCGTAAACATGGCGCCTATTTTGCGATTAATTGCGGATCGATTCCCGAAGGAACTATCGATTCGGAATTGTTTGGCCACGAGAAAGGGTCTTTTACCGGGGCTACGGGTACTCGCAAAGGGTACTTCGAGGTGGCTGACGGCGGGACGCTTTTCCTCGATGAGGTGGGGGAGTTGCCTTTATCGACACAATCCCGGTTGTTGCGCGTGCTCGAAAGCGGCGAATTTATCAAAGTGGGTTCCTCGAAAGTGGAAAAGAGTGATGTCAGGGTGGTAGCCGCAACGAACTTAAATATGGTGAAGGCGGTGGAACAAGGAAAGTTCCGGGAAGATCTGTATTATCGGCTCAATTCGGTGCCTATTCGTATCCCGCCGTTGAGAGACCGCCGCGAAGACATTCCCCTGCTCTTCCGGAAGTTTGCGGGCGATTTCGCCGAAAAATACATGATGCCGTCGATTTCTCTCACCGACGATGCGAAGGAATTGATTAAAGAATATCGATGGCCCGGAAATGTACGGCAGTTGAAGAATATCACCGAGCAGATATCCATCATCGAAAAAGAACGGATTATCACCGCGGATATCCTGCAAAAATATTTGCCTAAAAACGAGGTGGGCATGTTGCCGGTATTAGTGTCGAATATCAGGGATGCCGAACAGAAATCGTTTGCCAATGAGCGGGAGATATTGTATCAGGTGTTGTTCGATATGAAAAAAGATATCACGGACCTTAAAAAGGTGGTGAAAAATATGTTGGATAATTCGGAAAATACGTCGCCAAAGATTTTTGACGATCCCGTGGCTTCTACTTCCGTCATTCCAAAAGATAATGCGACCGTTACCATTCCTGTAAAATACAATCAGGATACGATTCGATTGGACGACCGGCCTTCTTCCAAAGACGAGGAGATACAGGAGGCGGCCGAATTTGAAGAAAGTTCGTTATCACTGGATGAAGTGGAAAAAGATCTCATCGTCAAAGCCCTTGAGAAGAATAACGGAAAAAGAAAACAGGCTGCAGTCGACCTGGGCATATCCGAGCGTACACTCTACCGGAAAATTAAAGAATACAATTTGGATAACGCATGAAAAAGTACCTTTTCGTTCTTTTAGCGGCTTGTGTGATGGTTTCCTGTACGATTTCATACAAATTTAACGGAGCTTCCATCGATTATAATGTGACGAAGACATTGCAAGTAGGTCATTTTATCAATCAGGCGCCGCTGGTTTATGCGCCGCTGGAGCAACGATTCAACGAGGAGTTGAAAGATATATTTACGCGCAACACCCGCCTGCAATTTGTCAATCAAAACGGTGATATGGAGATTGAAGGCGAGATTGTCGGATATGAATTAACGCCTTTGGCCGTACAGGAAGATCAGTTTGCGTCCGAAACAAAATTGACCATGACCGTGCGTATGCGTTTCAAGAATAACAAAGTGGAAGGGCAGGATAAGGAGGAAACCATTTCGGCCAACCGCACGTTCTCGAGTAATGTGGTGCTTACGTCGGTACAGGATCAGCTCATTGAGGAATTGGTTGACGAAATTGTCGATCAAATTTTTAATGCGACAATGGCTAATTGGTAACGGGCATGGAAAGAGAGGTGTTTTACGAATGGACGGAGGATATGGAGCGGCTCGATGAAGCGTCTGCCGAACAACTGAAAACGGTGGTCGACACTTATCCGTACTTTCAGTCGGCGCGCCTGCTGTATACCAAGAACCTTTCTGTTTTCAGGAACCCCCTTTTCGACGAAGAACTCGCCAAGACCGCTGTTCTTTGCGGCGATCGGCGCAAGTTGTTTTATTTGATCCGCAACGAGGATTACGCCCCTTTCTTGCCGGCGCGCGAACGGGGAGACACTCCCGAGGATAAGACGCAAGCCTTACTCGATTCCTTCTTATCTTCTTTGGATGACGAGGAAAATACGGCTTCGCAAGAGCCGGTTTCGCCCGAGTTGGGTATTATTTCTACCGACTATCTGTCGTATTTGCAATCGGTAGAAGGTGAAGGGGAAAAAGAGGAACGCAAGCCGGAGCATCCGCTGAAACATCAAAACATTATCGATCGTTTTATCGAAAAGGCGCAGGATGATAATCTTTTTTCCAATCCTTCCGAACCGGCCGAGAGTTCGACTGTAAATCTTGATAATGAAGAGTATAATGATGATTTACTGACCGAAACTCTCGCGCGTATCTATATTAAACAAAAAAAATATGAACAGGCTCTGGCAATTATTAGACGCTTAAGTTTGAATTTCCCGAAAAAAAGTGTTTACTTTGCCGACCAAATTCGTTTTTTAGAACATTTGATTATCAACGAAAAGTATAAAAAATAATAGAACGTTATGTACATATTTCTAACAATTTTGATTTTAATAGCTGCCGTCCTCATGGTTCTTATCGTGTTGGTGCAGAAATCTAAGGGAGGGGGACTTGCTGCAGGCTTTTCTTCGTCGAACCAAATCATGGGTGTGCGTAAAACAACCGATTTTCTCGAAAAAACCACATGGACCCTTGCTGCGGTGATTATGGTGTTGAGTGTTTTAACGGCTAAATATACGGCCTCGCATTCTACTACGGCTCCACAATCGCAGATAGAAGTGCAACAACCGGCTCCGCTAAATCCTACCACCGCTCCCGATGTTACTCCTACGTTGCCGGTACCTGCCGAAACGGCTCCGGCTCCGGCGCAATAAGACAAAGAGACAGAGAGACAAGGAGACAGAGACTGGGAGATGATGCTTCGCGATAACGGCTTCGCCTGATAATGCACTTCGTGCGATAAGGTGACCGCGAGGCAAACCCATTATCGTGAAGCGGTATCACCGCAGGCATATCTCCCCGTCCCCATATCTTCTATAACGGATCTACATCATAATAGACCCGCATGTATTTGAATTCGGGGTTGGCGCGCATGCGTTGCTCCGACTTCTTAATAAGTTTCCTGATTTTTTGCGGAGATAATCCGATTTCGAGTTTTAAGAGAATTTCCCGGATGTGGTATAATTGGATTTTAGCCACGGCGGGTTTGCTCGGGCCCAGCAGACGCTCGTGCAGTGACGGCCGGAGAAGCCCGGCAAAAGCGCGGGCTTCAACTTCGGCTTTTTGCTCGTCTTTATCTTTGATGACAATACGGATAAGGCGCGAATAAGGCGGATAGTTGAACAGTTTCCGTTCCGCGGCTTGTTGCCTGAAGAACCCCTCGTAGTCGTTGTCCGTAAGGTAACGGTATAACGGTTGTTCCGGATCATTGCTTTGAATAATCACCTTCCCGCGTTTGTTTTTACGGCCTGCCCGTCCGCTGGCCTGCATCATTAGCTGAAAGCCCCGTTCGTGTGAGCGGAAATCGGGATAATTCAGCAAGCTGTCTGCCGAGATGATGCCTACTACGCTGACATCGTCAAAATCCAATCCTTTCGATAACATTTGCGTACCGATAAGAATGCGGGTCTTTTTTTGCTGAAAGTCCGAAAGAATATTCTCATATGCATTTTTGCCCCGGGTGGTATCCGCATCCATGCGGGCGATGGAGACTTCCGGAAAAAGCCGCGCCACTTCTTCTTCCACTTGCTCCGTGCCCATTCCTACCGGTTCGATACTTGGTTGATGGCACTCGGGGCATTCCGTCACCATTTTATACGTTGTGCCGCAATAATGGCAAACGAGTTCATTGCGCGATTTATGATACGTGAGGCTGACATCGCACCGCCGGCATTTGGGTGTCCAGCCGCAAAGCTGGCACTCGACCATGGGCGCAAAGCCTCGCCGGTTGCGGAAAAGAATGACCTGTCCGCCTTCCTGCAACGCGTTATCCATATAACTAATGAGCGCCGGAGAGAGCAAGGATTTCATTTTTTTCTTGCGACGCAGCTCTTTGGTATTTTCCAAAATGATTTCGGGCAGCGAGATATCTTCATAGCGGTTGGCCAGCGTGACGAGCCCGTATTTCCCCGTTTGGGCATTAAAATACGATTCCATGGAAGGCGTGGCGGTACCCAGCAAAATAGGAGCCTTCGTGAGATGAGCGAGCATAACGGCCGTATCGCGGGCCTGGTATCGGGGAGCCGGTTCCGTTTGTTTATAACTGCTTTCATGCTCCTCGTCGACAATAATCAATCCCAATCTTTTAAAGGGCAGGAAAAGCGATGAGCGTACGCCGATGACGATGTCATACGGATGATCCGACAGCATTTTCTTCCAGATCTCCGCCCGTTCCTGATCGTTTATTTTGGAGTGATAGATCGCCAGCTTGTCGCCGAAAACCGCTTGCAAACGATGCGTAAGCTGTGTGGTAAGCGCTATTTCGGGAACTAAATACAGCGTCTGTTTGCCCTCTTCCAGCAGGCGCTTGATCAGATGAATGTAGATTTCGGTTTTTCCACTGGAGGTAACGCCATGCAACAGGCACGGCTTCCGGTCGTTAAAGCAGTCGATAATCTCGGTGAAAGCTTGCTGTTGATATTCATTGAGCGTGTGAGGAGCACGGGTAACCCTTGCTGCGCCGTCGCCCAGGCGCCCGATTTCGACGGTCGCCTGCCGTAGGACGTTTTTCTGCAATAGTCCGTTCAATACGGAAGCCGAAGCGCCGGTGAGAGCCATGATCTCTTTGCGACTAAAGGAGTCCGCTTCGCTAGCGGCAAAAATGCCAGTGATCTGTTCGTAGAGCAACTGTTGCTTTTTTGCTTTGCCGATTGCGTGCGAGGCGGATTGGGGAGATAATTTCTTCGGGAGGAAAATATGTGTTTCGGTCTTGGGCGCAAACTTACTTTGGATGGATTCGTGGATTACGACCAAGCCTTTTTCTGCTAACGAATAAACTGTCGGTAGGACATTCCCGATTTTCAGGCGGACGGCGATTTCGGATATCTTTACCGGAAGGTCATGCTCGTTCAGCAGGTCGATGATTTGTTTTTCCTTTGGACGCAATCCCTTTTCATCGGTGGCGTGCCCTACGAGGGCGGATACCATCGTTTCGCTTTCCATCCTCAGTTTGGAAGGAAATGCCGCTTTGTAAACATCGCCTAAAGGCGACAGGTAATAAAAAGATACCCACTCCCATAATTTCAGTTGATTTTCGTTCACCAACGGAACGGAATCGATCAGGGAATGGATATCTTTTAAGGAGACGCCGCTCTGTGGGGCGTCGTGATGTATTTTAAGAACAATAGCCGTATAGTACTTGCGTTTTCCGAAAGGAACGATGACTCTGCATCCGATTGCCAGCGCACTTTGCATGGACGCCGGAACGGCATAGGTAAACGTTTCGGATAAGGGCAAAGGCAGTACTACATCGGCAAACATGTATTATAAGTATACGGCGGCCGTAAGTGACCAAGTACCTTTTTTTCCGTTGAAAGCATCGGTCCATTCGGGTTTGTCTACCGAATAGTTATCGGTCATTTTTATGCCGTAGTTAATTCCTACGGCCAGGCGATTGAGTACTTCGGCTCCCAGTCCGACATTGATTCCGGCTTCGAAACTTTTTGTTTCCACTTGTCCTTTCAAGGCTTCGTAAGTGAAATCATCGCTCGACACCAGAAAACGGGCATACGGGCCGCCGGCAACAAATATTTTCACCGGAAGCAGTAGTCCGAATTTATATTTCACGTTCACCGGAACATCCAGATAGTGGTTGGACACTTTCTGCACCACTTTTTCTATTCCTTGAGTAACTTCCTTCACATTCATCCGGTCGTTGCTGTATAAGAGCGAACCTTCAATGCCCAAATTGACAAGGGGTAGCGTAAATTCGGCCGTGGGACCTAATTTAAAGCCATTGAGGTTTTCCACTTCAAGAGCTTCTTTCGTAAAAGACGGCGTATTGAGTCCTACTTCGCCTCTCAACCCGAAGCGTAATTGTGCGTTAGCTGTAGCTCCCATCAGGAAGAAAGCAATCAGCGTACTGAAAAATACTGTTTTTGTTTTCATATCAATTCATTTAGTAAAATAGTAATCTTTTTTAGTCCGTGCAAAGCTATAACATTTGGATGAATTAGCCGCCGAAAGTACGGAAAAAAACAAATGCTACCTCTGCATTTATAGAAAGGGAAAGCGATGGCTTTTCCACAAATAATTCAACGACATCAACATAACGTTTAACCGGGAGCGATTGTTTACACGTATATTACTCACGGCCCTTTGGTCTTAATGATGCATGCAACTGTTGTTCATGCGGCGGATACCCCTTTCGCATTACCGCAAGTGGAAAAACCTCCTTCGGGCAACCCGATCGTGCTTTTTCCGGTTGCGAAAATGCCATCGCCTTCCCCGCGGCATTTTCGCAGGTGTCAAATATACCAACGGTAACCCGAAGGGACTTTTTCCAGTGTAAAAAGGTACTTTCGGAAACCCGAAGCGGTTTTCACAAGTGGAAACAATCCGTTCCGGCAACCCGAAGCGGCTGTTTGTTCTGTTAAAAGTTCCCTACAGAAAAAAGGAGCTGAATCGGCAAAAGATTCACCCCCTTTTCTTTAAGCAACAGGTCTAATTAGGGCTGGATATCTTGTATAAAATACCCGTATTTCAATACATCCTTTTCAATTAAAGAGAAAACCGCCCATATCTTGCTTCCATCGTTCTTGATGATTTTAAAGTATTCCAGATCAAGAACTCCGTCGGATGATTTACCATACGGAATATTCTGATAACTGATTTTACATCCTTGCTTTTCTCCGATAGATACATCTTTCGGATAATAAATTTTCAGGACATAGAAATCGTATCGGGTGTATCCGCTCAGATTCATTCCGTTTTCAATCATATTTAAATAGTCATAATAAGGGGCACTTGCAGTTGACGCATCGAATACAAAATAAGGAGCTGTTGTTTCCTCCATTATTGCTGCCAGCTCTTCTTCATCATAGGGAATAGTTGTTGATTGAGTATTAATCGACAAAACAGCTTGTCGTTTACTTGCATCCGTAACGACAATATTTGTTTTTCCTTCTTTCCCTTGTGCTGTAATGATAATCGTATTTTCCGATGTTTGTACCGTCGCAATCGTTTCGTCCTCCGAAACGGCTGAGTACTTGCCATTGCCTTCCAATATATTAATGGTGACATCTTTTTTATTCCCAATTTTAAAATCGATATTAACAGTTTCCTCTTCCAGTACGATTTTGTCATATTGATAAACGATCACAGGTAATCGTTTTAATTGAGTTTTCTTATCCGAAATGATAATGTTGGTAGACCCCGTATTTTTACCGTATATTTCTATCCGGTCATCGTTTAACGTGACAGCGGCTATATCGGGATTAATAGAAAAAACACTATAATCGCCGTTTCCTTCTGAAATAAGCACTTCCGTATTTTCTTCCATTTTAAGATCGATAGCCTCCTTATCCAAAACGATATCTCTTCCACATAAAAAACTGTTCAATGCAGCAGGAGAATCCGCTGTATCGAACAGTTTTCAGGCGATCGGGAGTCTGTCGCTCCGGGCGGCGCCCTCGGTAAAGTTATTTAGTCTTTAAACTTAGCTTTCAAGAATTCGCGGTTTAATCGCGCAATATTCGAAATCGAAATGTTCTTGGGACATTCGGCCTCACAGGCGCCGGTATTGGTACAATTCCCGAAGCCAAGCTCATCCATTTTTGAGACCATCGATTTGGCACGGCGTGCAGCCTCAATTCGTCCTTGCGGAAGCAAGGCGAGTTGACTTACTTTAGCCGATACGAAAAGCATCGCCGAACCGTTTTTACAAGCCGCTACGCAAGCGCCGCAACCGATACAAGCAGCCGCATCCATCGCCGCTTCCGCTTTATCACGGGGGATGGGAATAGCATTTGCATCGGGAACGCCTCCCGTATTGACGGAAACATACCCTCCCGCCTGTATAATCTTGTCGAAAGCGGTACGATCGACCATCAGATCCTTTATAATAGGAAATCCTGCCGAACGCCACGGTTCTACCACAATGGTGTCGCCGTCGTCAAACTTACGCATGTGTAATTGGCAAGTCGTGATATCTTCATCGGGGCCATGAGGATGGCCGTTGATATACAAACTACACATACCGCAAATGCCTTCGCGGCAATCGTGATCGAAAACCACGGGGTTCTTACCCTCATTGATGAGTTTCTCATTGAGGATATCCAACATTTCGAGGAAAGAACTCCCTTGCGAAATATTCTCCAATGTGTATGTTTCGAAATGGCCTTTTTCTTTAGGCCCATTCTGGCGCCATACTTTTACTTTGATGTTTATATTTTTGTCCATAGGATGATGCGATTAAAAATTACGACTTATAATTACGTTGTTGCCGGACGACAAATTCATAGTCTAGAGGTTCCTTATACATAGCCGGGTCTTTATCTTCACCTTCATATTCCCAGCAAGAAACATACGAGAAGTGCTCATCGTCGCGGAGAGCTTCCCCTTCGGGCGTTTGATACTCGGTGCGGAAGTGACCTCCACACGATTCTTGCCGGTCGAGTGCATCGTGAGCCATCAGTTCGCCGATTTCGATGAAGTCGGCCAGACGCAGCGCTTTTTCAAGTTCCACGTTCAACGTACTCTTCTCTCCGGGGATACGGACATCACTCCAAAATTCTTTTTTCAATTCTTTGAGTTCGCCAATCGCTTTGCGAAGGCCATCCGCATCGCGTCCCATTCCGACAAAGCCCCACATGATATGCCCCAGTTTCTTATGAATCGAGTCAACCGAATGTTGTCCCTGTATACTCATCAAACGATCGATACGGGCATTGATTTCTTTTTCCGCCTGATCGAATTCGGGAGTATCGGTTTTGAAGTGCGGCACTTTAATTTGATCCGCCAAGTAATTCTGAATCGTATAAGGAAGGACGAAATAACCGTCGGCCAAACCTTGCATCAATGCCGATGCTCCCAACCGGTTGGCGCCGTGGTCGGAGAAGTTGGCTTCACCGATGGCAAACAATCCCGGGATGGAGGTCATCAATTCATAGTCGACCCAAATACCTCCCATCGTATAGTGGATGGCGGGATAAATCATCATCGGCGTTTCATACGGATTTTCATCGACAATCTTTTCATACATTTGGAACAGGTTTCCGTAGCGGGCTTCCACTACATCTTTGCCTAGCCGTTGAATGGCTTCGGCAAAATCCAAATAGACCGCCAAACCGGTTGTACCGACACCATATCCGGCGTCGCAACGTTCTTTAGCGGCACGCGAAGCAACATCGCGCGGGACGAGATTCCCAAAGGCCGGATAACGACGTTCCAAGTAGTAGTCGCGGTCTTCCTCTTTTATTTGAGAAGGTTTCAGTTTGCCTTGGCGGATGGCTTCGGCGTCTTCTTTCTTTTTCGGCACCCAGATACGTCCGTCGTTACGGAGCGATTCCGACATGAGCGTCAGTTTCGATTGAAATTCGCCGTGAACGGGAATACAAGTCGGGTGGATTTGCGCCATACAAGGGTTGGCGAAGTAAGCGCCTTTCTTATAACATTGCCAAATGGCAGAACCGTTGGATGTCATCGCATTGGTGGAAAGGAAGAACGTGTTGCCGTATCCTCCGGTGGCGACAACCACGGCATGTGCCGCAAAACGTTCGAGTTTGCCGGTCACCAAGTTGCGGGCGATGATTCCTCGGGCGCGCCCGTCGACGATAACGAGTTCGACCATTTCATAGCGCGTATACAACTTTACTTGTTTTTTGTGAACGGCGCGGCTTAATGCCGAGTAGGCGCCGAGTAAGAGTTGTTGTCCGGTTTGTCCCCGGGCATAGAACGTGCGGGAAACCTGAGCACCCCCGAATGAACGGTTGGCCAACAAACCGCCGTATTCACGGGCAAAGGGTACGCCTTGTGCCACACATTGGTCTATAATATTGTTCGAGACTTCGGCAAGGCGATACACATTGGCTTCGCGCGCGCGATAGTCTCCACCTTTAATCGTATCGTAGAACAAACGGTAGATGGAGTCTCCGTCATTCTGATAATTCTTGGCCGCATTTATACCGCCTTGGGCGGCAATGGAGTGAGCGCGCCGGGGAGAATCCTGAATGCAAAAATTCAGGACGTTGAATCCGAGTTCCCCGAGAGAAGCGGCGGCAGAAGCTCCCGCCAGTCCGGTTCCCACAACGATGATATCCAAGCGCCTTTTATTGGCCGGATTCACGAGTTTCTGATGGCTTTTATAATTCGACCATTTTTCTTCCAGCGGTCCTTCAGGAATTTTTGAATTTATTTGATTCATATTCTATAAGTATTATTACTTCGTGAGCGAAGCGTTAGTAAGCAAAATAAAGATAAACGGCTGTGAAGGCAAAACCTGCGCAAATAATCGTTGCAACAATATTCCCGATAACTTTGAGACGTTTCATCCATACGGTATTGTTCAATCCCACGGTTTGTAACGCACTCCAAAAACCGTGCGTAAGGTGGAACCACAATGCCACGAAAGCGATCAGGTAAATAACAACATTTACAGGGTTCTGAAAGAACGGAACCACCAGCAACGATCCTTCTACGATAGCGGTGTGGTCGCCGACGATTTCCTTAAACTGCATTTTGTACCAAAACTGCATCATGTGGAGCACCAGAAAAGCCAAAACAGCGATGCCCAACACATACATGTTTTTTGACGACCAGGTAGCGGTAGACTTGTTTGCTGTAGCATAACGGTCGTTACCCCGGGCTTTGCGGTTTTGCAACGTGAGCAGGGTCGCATAAATAATATGTACGATAAACCCGGCAGCCAAAACCAACGTCCCGACTATTGCATACCAATTAGCACCAAGAAAACGGCAGATCATATCGTACGCATCGAGCGAGAAGACCAATACCAAGTTCATGGACATGTGGAATAATAAGAAAAGAATAAGAAACAGACCGGAAATGCTCATAATGAACTTCCGACCGATAGAAGATTTGACTAGCCAACTCATAAATTTCTTGTTTTTATTTGTAGTTTAATGAATTTATTTATCGTTACTTTTGTTACACATCTACAAGATTCACCGGTCGAATGGAGACTGAATACCGTTGCGAATCATTATTGACTGCAAAAATACAATTTTTATACGGTAAAAAAGAATTATTTGCGGAAATTTTTCTTTAATCCGTTTTATTTGGAATGAATTCGTTTTGTGGGGGTGAAACAGAGAATCAGGTCTGATAATGCAACGAGCGAATGTACATATTGTACCCGTTTTGATGGCGTTTGACATAACTTTTCGTATCTTTGCTCACCGAAAAAATGGCCTCTCGTAGAGGGAGGTGAAAGAATCTACATTTCATAGTAAATTGAATCATGGATATAGTATTAAGCGGTATTCGTTCTACCGGTAAGCTGCATTTGGGTAACTATTTCGGGGCGTTACGCAATTTTATTCGCATGCAGGACGAAAACAAGTGTTTTTTCTTCGTAGCCGATATCCACTCCCTCACCACGCATCCCGATCCTCGTATGCTTCATGAGAATACAAGGAATGTGCTGGTGGATTATCTGGGGGCGGGAATCGATCCGCTGAAATCGGTGATTTATGTGCAAAGTGATGTTCCGGAAACGATGGAATTGTATTTGTACTTGAATATGCACGCTTATCTGGGGGAGTTGTCGAAAACGGTTTCCTTTAAAGATAAAGCCCGTAAGCAACCCGAAAATGTGAACGCGGGCCTGCTTACTTATCCCACGTTGATGGCGGCAGACATTCTGATCCATCATGCCGATAAAGTACCGGTGGGAAAAGATCAGGAACAACATCTGGAAATGACCAGAAGGTTTGCCCGACGCTTTAATAATTTCTACAACGTGGAACTTTTTAAAGAGCCCGTGGCCTATAACTTCGGGGAGGAATTGATTAAAATTCCGGGATTGGACGGAAACGGCAAGATGGGCAAATCGGAAGGAAATGCGATATATCTTTCCGATAGTCCGCAAGAGATTGAAAAGAAGGTCAAAAAGGCCCTGACCGATTCGGGGCCGACGGTTCCCGATTCTCCGAAACCCGATTATATCGAGAATCTCTTCACGGTGCTGCGTGCCGTATCGACACCCGAAGTGGTGAACCATTTCGATAACTTGTGGAACCGGTGTGAAATACGTTACGGCGACCTCAAAAAGCAATTGTCGGAAGATATTATCCGCTTTACCACTCCTATCCGCGAGCGTATCCTCGAAATAGAAAAAGACGAGGAATACCTTCACAAAGTCACGGCCGAAGGCGCCGAGCGGGCCCGTGAGAGCGCCGCCAAGACCTTGAACGAGGTGCGGCAAGTGATGGGATTTAAAAAGTTTTGAGGCAGAGATTCAGCATGATTGATTTTAAACCCATCACTCTCTCTGATAAACCTGTTTTCGATCAATTCTTTCAACAAAACACCTATCGTTCGTCAGAATGGTGCTTCACCAATCTGTACGGGTGGGCGCATACATTCGATACCCGTTATGCTGTAAAAGACGGCTTTTTATTGGTCAAATTCATGAATTTGCAGGGCGGATGTTCGTTTTTGAAACCTTTCGGGACAGGCGATCTCAAAAAGATCATCGAAGAACTCATCGCCGATTGCGGATGTAGAAGCAATATCGAATTAGGGGCGGTTACTCCCGATATGCGGGAGGAGATCGAGGCTCTTATGCCGGGCGTTTTTGTGGCGACTCCCATACGCGACAGTTTCGATTATGTTTACGCCTCCGAAAAGTTGAGGTGTTTAAAAGGAAAGAAGTTGCAGAGTAAGCGAAATCACATCAACCGTTTCAAAAAAGAAAACGAGTGGCAATATGTGTCGCTTAACGAGCATCCCGAAATGATCGGGGCGTGCAAAGAAATGCTCCGGCAATGGTACGGGAATCACGTGAAGGCTTCGGAGCCGTCCTTGATAAAGGATTATACCACCACCACGCGTTTTCTCAAAAACTTTAAAGAACTCGGGCTGCGGGGTGGGGCGATTCTCGTGGATAATCGGGTCATTGCATTTTCTCTGGGTATCCGGTTGAGCGACGACACGTTTATAGTGCATGTCGAGAAGGCTTTTGCCGATATCCATGGCGCCTATGCCATTATCAACCAGCAGTTCGTGGAGCACGAAGCGGCACAGTTCACTTACATCAACCGCGAAGAAGATATGGGGCTGGAGTCGCTACGCAAGGCCAAATTGTCCTATCGTCCCGATATCTTGCTTGAAAAGAACCGCTTGAAGATTCCCTGACTCCCCTGTTTCCCGAAATATGCATAGAATGATACAATATGCCGATGTCACGGTAAGGCCGCAAGTGCGGCGCATGTGGAAAGATGTCTTTGGCGACACCGATGCCTTTCTGGATTTGTATTTTCGCGATAAGTACCGAGACGACCGCACGTTGGTGTATATCGAAGAAGGTGCCGTCGTGGCGTCGCTACAACTGTTGCCATACGACTTCTCTTTTTGCGGCACGGAGATTCCGGCGGCTTATTATTCGGGCGTGTGCACGCTACCCGAAGCGCGCGGAAAGGGCTATATGTCCGCTCTGATGAAAGCCAGCCTCTTCGAGTTGCAGCGGAAAAATATCGCCTTGGCTTTATTGGTTCCGGCCGAGCAGGAGCTAACCTCCTTTTATGGTTCGTTCGGCTTTTCGACCACGTTCGATGCCGGAAATATTGACTTGCCTTCGCTGAAAGAACTTTCCGGACGATGGCCCGGGGACTTATTCGGGGCTTACCGGGAGTTCGATAGCTGGTTTCGAGCAAACGATATGACGGTACAGAAGTCGTTCGATGATTTCCGGGTCATTATGGAGGATAGCCGCCTGTTCGATTTTCCCGCCGCACGAAGTCTGCCCGGAATGGCGCGGGTAATCGATGCCGGGAGCTTGCTCAGGATTTTCGAAAAAGCCTATCCGGATATTTCCATCGCGCTGTCCATTACCGATTCGCTGCTGGAGCGGAACTGCATCGAATTTGTAGCCGGGAAATGCCGCGATGTGCCGTACCCTGTGGATATCGCCGGATTAGCCCAACTCTTATTGGGATATCACACGTCGGAAAAAGCGGAGCCTCTCCGTGCCGCTTTCCCCGAAAAAACGCCGCAAATGCATTTTATGTTGGAATGATTTGCATTGCCCTGCCTGTATATCGATCAATGTACCCCCGGCCACCAACCACCAGTCTCCACTCACCAACTTCCAACCACTATACTCTAATTTAAACGGAGTAATATTTTTGCTTAAACACCTCCTATTGCAGGTGATCCGAAGCCTCTCTTTTTAGGATGTTCCGAAGCTGCTTGCTACTTAAAATGATTGCGACTTGTATGATTGGATAATTATTTCGCTTTACCCGGTTCTTTTTTTTCCGAATCGGTATCCGGCATGGATAAATAATCGTCTACCAATTGGTTTATTTTCTGCATAATATCGGTGTAAGGCTCTTCCCCGTTAATCAGCGCATTCACGGCTCTTCCCGCAATGGCCCGTTCTTCCACGGGATAATCTTTGAAGAGGCTGGCCGCCTGCCATAGCTTGCGAAGCCCGAAGTCGCACCCGTGTTCCGCATCTTCCATGCCCGGGGGCGACAGGAATGCTTTTACGACATAAAAAAACCGGCGTTACACAAAGGTAATACCGGTTTTGTTGTTATTGGAGCTCTACGGTGGTAGATCCGCGAGCCGTTATTTCATTTCAATTTCTTCTTTCAAGTCTATCTCGTTGCCGTCTTTGTCATAAAATGCATATTGCAGGAAGCCCAATTTTTGGTTGGGGACAATTTTCATTCCCACGCTGTATTTCTTTTTCCATTTGTACTTCAACGAAAATAAACCTTGCTGAATATAGGCTGCTACATAAGGATGTATGTGCAGGACAAATTTCTTCACTTTCAGTTTATTCGCCAGATAATCGATCTTTCCTTCCAACGTATCGGTGAATAAGATCGACGATTTTATTTTTCCTTTACCAAAGCAAGTGGGACATATTTCGCTTGTGGCAACTTCCATTTCGGGACGTACACGCTGCCGGGTGATTTGCATCAATCCGAATTTACTCAATGGCAGGATATTATGCCGGGCCCGGTCTTTTTCCATAAATTCCTGCATCTTGGTGAGCAGGTTGTTACGGTGTTCGCCTTTGTTCATATCGATAAAATCGACGACGATAATACCTCCCATATCGCGCAAACGCAGTTGGCGGGCAATTTCTTCGGCGGCCGCGACATTCACCATATAGGCGCTGTCTTCTTGTCCGAGCGACGATTTGTTCCGATTACCGCTATTGACATCGATCACGTGCAGAGCTTCGGTGTGTTCGATGATCAGATACGCTCCGTTCTTAAAGGTAACCGTTTTTCCAAAGAGCGATTTTATTTGTTTGGTTACCCCGAAATTATCCAAAATAGGCAGTGCACCGTTATAGGGTTTTACGACATTTTTTTTGTCGGGTGCGATAATGCTTACGTATTCGGATATTTCTTTGGTTACGTTTTTATCGTTAACGTGTATCTGCTCAAACGAGGGGTTAAAGATATCGCGCAGCAGGGCTACCGTACGCCCGGTTTCCTCGAAAATGAGCGACGGGGCTTTGGCTTTCTGTAGCTTGACGATGTTATCTTCCCATTTTTTGAGTAAGTTTTTCAGCTCCGCGTCTAGTTCTGCTACTCTTTTTCCCTCGGCATTGGTGCGTATGATAACGCCAAAGTTCTTGGGCTTGATACTTTGTATCAACTGTCGCAGACGTGCACGTTCTTCGCGCGACATTATTTTTTGCGATACGGATACGCGGTCGATAAAAGGTATCAATACCATAAATCGTCCCGCGAATGAAATTTCGGCCGTCAGCCTCGGTCCTTTGGTTGAAATGGGTTCCTTGGCTATTTGCACCAATATTTCCTGCCCTACTTTCAATACATCGGAGATGGTCCCTTCTTTTTCGATTATGCGTTGCAACTTCATTTTCTGCAACTGCGGAATCTTTTTTTTGTCGCTGACGAACTTCTGAAAATACGTTATGGAGTTGAATTCGACTCCTAAATCCAAATAGTGAAGAAAAGCGTCCTTTTTGTGACCCACATCTACAAATGCGGCATTCAAGGCAGGCATAAGCTTTTTTACCCTGCCCAAATAGATGTTGCCAACGGCAAAAGATTCATCTTGCGCCTCTTGTTGCAATTCTACCAGTTTTTTATCTTCGAGAACGGCAATGGTGACTTCTTTCGGTTGAACATCTACTACAAGTTCGCTTATCACAATGTTCTGTTTTTTTTAATTCTTAAAAATGTACTATAGGCTCTGTTTTCACAACAGGCAGGAGGAGCCGCGCTCGGCTACCTCTTTTCTCTTTACGATGCTTACATATACAAAGAACAAACTTAATTGTTGTTGATCCGTATTTAAGTTTGTTCTTGTATCCGTAAGGCTAAAAAAGACTCAACTTACTTTTTCTTCTTAT
This sequence comes from Limibacterium fermenti, assembly GCF_041902845.1. GTDB lineage: Bacteria > Bacteroidota > Bacteroidia > Bacteroidales > Dysgonomonadaceae > Limibacterium > Limibacterium fermenti. The sequence goes on along the minus strand of NZ_CP159486.1, from coordinate 3,415,354 downwards.
GTCTGTTTTTTCTAAGTCTTTTTTTCCGTTTGTGCACAGACATTTTATGCCTTTTTCTTTTTTTTCCGCTTGGCATTTTACTTGTTCTTTTTAATTGGTTGTTGTTATTATTCTTTTACCTGATTGACAAAACTCTTTGCCGGTTTAAAGGCGGGGATGTTATGTTCAGGTATGATAATCGTTGTATTTTTGGAGATATTACGGGCGGTTTTTTGTGCTCTTTTCTTCACAATAAAACTACCAAAACCTCTCAGATATACATTTTCTTTTTCAGCTAGAGACTCTTTTACTACTTCCATAAAAGATTCTACCGTTGCCAAAACCGATGCTTTGTCTACACCTGTATTCTTTGCAATTTCGTTTACAATGTCTGCTTTAGTCATCTTACTTTATATTTTAAAATTAATAATTCGATTACTGTCAGTAAAATTTTGGAATGCAAATGTATAGCTTTTTTTTTAGGGAAAAAACTAATTCAACCTATTTTTTCTCTTTTTTTGCGTTTTTTCTCCGAATAATGTATTTTTAACGTAGTTTTGTAACTGATTTGATGGTGTAGCAATGAAAAATCCCGATAACAATTTAAGTATTAGTACGCTCCTTTTGCGTTGGTACGACGTGCATAAACGCGACTTGCCTTGGCGCGGCACCCACGACCCGTATGCCATTTGGATATCGGAGATTATTCTGCAACAGACCCGGATACAACAGGGGTGGGACTATTTTGTCCGGTTTATGCGCCGTTTTCCCGATGTCGTGTCGCTTGCGCAGGCTCACGAAGACGATGTGCTCAAATTGTGGCAGGGATTGGGTTACTATTCGCGGGCACGGAATCTGCATGCGGCGGCGCAGCAAGTTGTCGACCGGTTCGGCGGGCAGTTTCCCCGTACCTACTCCGATATATTATCGCTCAAAGGCATCGGCGAATATACCGCCGCGGCGATCGCTTCCATCGCCTACAATGAGCCTTACGCTGCCGTTGACGGCAATGTGTTCCGGGTGCTTTCCCGGTTGTTCGACATTGATACGCCCATTAATACCCCGGTCGGGAAGAAGCAAATAACGGCCGTAGCCCAATCGATTTTGCATCCCCGGTTTCCAGGATTGCATAATCAGGCGATGATGGATTTGGGCGCGATGGTGTGTACGCCTGCCCAACCCGAATGCGTGGAATGCCCCTTTCAGGAAATTTGCCTGGCTTTGGCGCGTAACAAAGTTGCCGATTTGCCCGTTAAAAACCGCCTCAAAACGGTTCGGAACCGTTATTTCCATTACTTTCATATTCGTTACGGAGATAAGGTCTATATCCGCAAACGGATCGGACGCGATATTTGGAAAAACCTCTATGAGTTTCCGCTCGTCGAAACCGATGCGCCCGCAGATTTTGCCGCATTGCAGGATTCAGACGGGTTTAAACAACTTTTTTCCCCGGTAATGCAAATGACTATCCGGCATACTATGCATCTTAAGCATGTGCTTTCCCATCAAGTGATTTATGCCGATTTCTATCAGGTGGATATCGATCCGGCAGAACAATCGCTGCAAGGGCGCGGGCTTATCGAAATACCCGGATATCGACTCGGCGAGTATGCCGTTTCGCGGTTAGTCCATAAATATATTGAAACTATTTAGCTTTGGTTACCCTAAAAGTGTAAAAAAAACAGTATTTTTGCTTTTGCAGTATTTTATACGATTATTCCATATATAAATAAAAAGTACAGTTATGTCGGTAAATAAAATTATTTTAGTAGGTAATGTAGGAAAAGATCCTGAAATCAAGTATTTTGATAATGACAACGTGAAAGCGAATTTTTCGGTGGCTACCAGCGAAAGAGGTTACACCGCGGCCAATGGCACCCAGGTTCCCGAACGGACGGAATGGCATAATATCGTTTGCTGGAGGGGATTGGCACAGGTTGTGGAAAAATTTGTGAAGAAAGGAACGCAAGTGTATATCGAAGGCAAGCTTCGTACCCGTTCGTATGACGATCAGAATGGCGTTAAGCGATATATTACGGAAGTGTATGCCGATAATATGGAGTTATTAAGTCGTAGAGGAGGAGCCCCCGAGCATTCCGACTCATCCGCAAGCAACGCCAACGAGCGTTCGTATAATGCTCCGAACTCGTCGCCCGATAGCGCTGCCGATTTGAGTAATAATGTTTCTGATGTCGATGATTTGCCATTTTAAATAATTCATCGTATTTTTGTCAAGAGAATGTTTTCATTCCTGATGATAAAGAATAAGAATTAAAACATTCTCTTTTGTTTCACTAAATTATAGTTACTTGGACCCTGACCCTTTATCGTTTTTGTTTTCGAATATATTGGCTGTAATGCCTGCTATATCCGATGCCGTTTTATGTGTCTTCCTGCTTGTACTGATTGTGGTCAATGCGATTATATCCGGTTCGGAATTCGCTTTTTTTTCCATTAATCAAAAATTGATTGACGATAGCCAAGAGGTTACCGCTACCCAAAAAACAACCCTCACAAGGCTGCTTTCCAAACCCGAAAAACTTTTGGCGACGATCGTTATTTCGTATAACCTCCTGAATATTGCCATTGCGGCGATCGCTATTTATCTGTTGAACCGGCTTCCTTATTTTTCGGGAACGCCTCTTCAGGGGCTGGTGCCGGAAGTTATCATCATCGTTTGCGGTATTGTGTTGTTTGTGGAAATATTGCCCAAGCTATACGCTTCGCACAATCCCTTGAAGTATATCGGCAGCGCTATTCCGGTGGTTGTATTGATGAATGCAGTTATCGGCCCGTTGTCCACTTTGCTGGTAAGGACGACCAATCTTTTCAATAGATCCACCATCCAGCGGAAGCACGAAATATCGATGGATAATCTTTCCAAAGCATTGGAAATTACCTCTAACGACACGATCCATGAGCAAGAGAAGGATATGCTCGAAGGCATCATCCGCTTTAAGGATAAAACCGTAAACGATATTTTTATTTCACGCATCGATATGGTGGCGCTCGACTCGCGGACTCCTTTCAGCGAGGTGATCAAGTTTATCGTCGAAGCGGGGTTTTCGAGAATTCCGGTCTATGACGAAAATCCGGATAATATTAAAGGCATTTTGTACGTGAAAGATTTGCTGGCGTATTTGGATAAAGACGATAGCTATCATTGGTTGTCTCTAATCCGCCCTGCCTATTTTGTGCCTCGCACCAAGCGGATTGACGATCTTCTCGAAGAATTCCGAGCCAATAAGAATCATATGGCGATTGTCGTGGATGAATATGGCGGTACGTCGGGCTTGGTGACCATGGAAGATATTCTGGAAGAAATTGTCGGCGATATCAGCGACGAATACGATGAGGAGACGGCCTTCTATACAAAGGCCGCCGATGGATCGTATATCTTTGAGGGCAAAACCTCTCTCGACGATTTTATAAAGATTACCGGTGTCGCGGCGGAAGATTTCGACAAAATGTCGGAGGAGGTCGATACCATCGCCGGATTATTATTGGAGTTGAAGGGCGATTTTCCCAAACGAAAGGAAATTATTGTGTATAAAAAATATACGTTCCAAGCCGAGGAAATGAACAAACGGCGTATCGTAAAGGTTCGTTATATTCCGCCGAAAGCCTGAAATCTCCTTCATCCAGAGGGTCGCTTCCCTACCGGGGAAGTCGTTCCGATACCCCCGGTCTGGTAAATTTAAAAGAATATGTTGATAAGGAAAGAGTATATTGATGATAAAGACGGCTTTTTAGGTGTTTGGCAGATATCGGAAACGGAAGAAGAGCTTTTGCTATTGTTTCCCGAAGAGATACGCCCGGACATGGTCAAAGCGGTTTCTTCGCTCCGTTCGCCGAGGCGTATTCTCGAATGGCTTTCCACCCGCTTGCTGTTGTTCTTTCTTCTGGATGATCCAAAAAAGATACAATATAAGGAAAATGGGCGCCCTTATTTGGCGGACGGCTCCTATCATATCAGCATTTCCCATACCAAAGGTTTTGCAGCCGTCTTGTTGCACAAGACTTGCGAGGTAGGTGTCGATATCGAGATAAATTCCAACCGGGTGAATAAAATTGCCGGTAAGTTTATTTCCGAAGAAGAATATATCGATGATAAGCACCCCGTCATCCATCGTTTATTGCATTGGTCGGCAAAAGAAACCTTATTCAAACTCATGGATAAAGAAGGGGTTGACTTTCGCAAAGATCTTCATATTTTGCCCTTTACTCCCTGTGAGAAAGGGATTCTTCAGGCGATTGTGACAACGGATCAATTCCTGAATCGGGTTCGCATTCATTACGAAGTCTCTCCTGATTATGTTCTTACCTGGACGCTCTCTTCAAGGGACGTTGCCGTTTAACCGCTTCAAGCGGGTTAGGCCGGTAAATGGTTGGTGCGATCATTAACCTGTACGGGATAAAGCCGTTATAGACGTAAAAAGCGCCATAGATTGTTATCTACGGCGCTTTTCCTATTAATTAAACGGTAAAGAACATTTTATGCATTCAACGATACTCGTTTAAACACAGTAACCTTCAGGTCTTTATCGTGTTGTTTCAAAAACTGCTCAATGGTGTGCTTGTTGTCTTTGACATATTCTTGTTGAAGCAGAGTAGCTTCTTTATAGAATTTTTGCAAAGCTCCTTCTGCGATACGATCCAGCAAGTTTTCAGGTTTACCGGCTTCACGGGCTTTGTCGCGAGCGATCGATAATTCTTTTTCCTTAATATCTGCCGGAATTTCTTCCGCCGTAATTGCGATCGGATTCATTGCGGCAACTTGCATCGCAATGTCTTTGGCGACATGCTCGTCCACATTGGGCTTGTTAAAACCCACAATGGTCGCTAATTTATTCCCCAAATGGATATAGGAATATACCGAAGGTGCGGTGATATGTTCATAATATCCTAATTCCATTTTTTCGCCTGTCGCACCGATTTTGTCGGTGATAAGTTGAGAAACGGTTCCTTTATCAAGGTTGAGAGCTAATAAATCCTGAAGAGTTGCCGGTTTGTATTGAATCGCGGCGTCTAAAAACTGTTGAGTAAGCGCAATGAATTCTTCATTTTTCGCCACAAAGTCCGTTTCGCATTGTAGGGCTACGATCGCGGCAAATTCGCCTTCTGTTTTCGCCAATACACATCCTTCGTGTGCTTCGCGGTCTTCGCGTTTAGCGGCAACAGCCTGTCCTTTCTTACGGATAATTTCCATTGCTTTATCGAAATTACCGTTTGCTTCGTTCAGAGCATTTTTGCAATCCATCATTCCCGCGCCGGTCATTTTGCGCAAGTGTTGGATGTCTGCCATTGTAACTGCCATATTCTTTTTTATTATAAGTTTATATTTTATTCGTCGACATCGACATCTTCGTCTTTCGCATATCTGCTCACTACCGCCGCATTCATTGCTTCTTTGTCTTCTTTAGGGATAATACCCTCTTTCTTCAATGCTTTTGATTTGCGTTCTCTGCGTGAAGGTGTCTTTTCTTCCTGTTCTTCGTTTTCTTCAGCTGCTGCCGCATCGGCTTTTTCAACTTTACGCTCGTCCAGGCCTTCTTTTATTGCATCGCAAACATATGTCAAGATGAGGTCGACCGCTTTCGCTGCATCATCATTTGCCGGAATGACAAAATCAATATTGGTCGGATCGGAATTGGTATCGACAATGCCAAATACCGGAATTCCAAGTCGATTCGCTTCTTTTACGGCAATTTGCTCTTTCATTACGTCTACAATGAACAGAGCGGAAGGAATACGGGTTAAATCCTGAATAGAACCTAACGTCTTTTCCAATTTTGCCCGTTGGCGAGTCACTTGGAGTTTTTCGCGCTTGGAGAGCGTATCGAAAGTTCCGTCTTTAATCATTTTATCGATGTTGCCCATTTTCTTCACCGCTTTGCGGATGGTTGGGAAGTTGGTTAACATTCCACCCGGCCAACGCTCTATGACGTAAGGCATATTTACGCTTTGGGCTTTTTGTTCAACGACGGGTTTGGCTTGTTTTTTTGTTGCAACGAAAAGGATTTTCTTTCCTGATTTTGCAATTTGTTTCAGTGCGGCCGAAGCTTCTTCGGTTTTTGCAATTGTTTTATAAAGATCGATAATGTGGATTCCGTTACGTTCCATAAAAATATAGGGAGCCATAGCGGGATTCCATTTTCTTTTCAAGTGTCCGAAATGTGCACCGGACTCAAGAAGTTGGTCAAATTCTAATTTTGCCATGTTTGTTTTTTACTGTTTTATTCGTTTACATTCTTTTTCTAACTCGAATCACAAGGTAAATTATCCTTTTTCCTTTGTTGAAAAAATCGGAAGGATAACGTCCTTATGATTTAGATACTAAACGTCTTGGTCGGATAGAACGATTCGACGGATATCGTTCTCAATTGCTTTATGCAACGAAATGCAGGAAGCAATCGTTCCAAAAGTTAACGTTTCGAGAATTGAAATCTCTTTCTTGCTTTCGGACGTCCCGGTTTTTTACGCTCTACTACGCGTGAATCGCGTGTTATAAAGCCTTCAGCTCTTAAAGCGGGTTTATCCTCAGGGTTTATCTTTACCAGTGCGCGTGCAATCGCCAATCTTGCAGCTTCCGATTGTCCTTTGTAGCCACCTCCGTTTAGGTTGATATTGATATCATATTTTTCTGCTACATTGAGCGTATTCAACGGTTGCTTTACGACAAATTGGAGGATAGAAGAAGGGAAATATTCATTGAGATCGCGGTTATTGATCGTAATCTTACCGGTACCCTCGTTGACGAATACACGAGCTATTGCGGCTTTGCGTCTGCCTATTGCGTTTACGATGTCCATCTTTTTTATTTAAGAGAATTAATATCTGTTTTTTTGGGTTGTTGGGCTTGATGCGGATGCTCACTTCCGGCATATACGAACAAGTTGTTCAGAATGCTATCGCCAAGTTTATTCTTTGGGAGCATTCCCTTTACGACTTTGCGGAAAAGTCTGTCCGGACTCTTCTTCATTAAATCGGCCGGACTGGATTCCCTTTGTCCTCCGGGATAGCCCGAATAACGCAGATATACACGATCGTTCCATTTATTGCCGGTCAATTTTACTTTATCGGCGTTAATGATAATCACATTGTCGCCGCAATCTACGTGCGGAGTAAAACTTGCTTTGTATTTGCCTCTCAAAAGTTTCGCAACTTTAGAACAAAGACGTCCGAGGACTTGCCCAGTTGCATCTATCTCAACCCATTCTTTCTGTGCCGTTTCCTTGTTCACAGAAATGGTTTTATAACTCAAAGTATCCACTTTCGTTTAATTTTTTTAATTAGTAATATAAAAATAAGCTGATTTTCCTTCCGCTTCTTATCTTATCTTGCTAAGGGATAAAATAGTTAAATAAGAAGCTTTAAATCAAACTTTTAACGGATGAAACTAATAATCGGACTGCAAAGTTACGATATTCCAGAATATTAGCAAAAAATAATGGGGCTTTTTTCGTCTTTTGCTGTAATTTTCTTTGTTTTAGTGATTCTTATTCTGAGCGTAAGATTCGGCCGTCTTCTTAACGATTATTTCCCGGCACCCGTTTATTCCGGCCCTGTCTTGGACTATTTTTCGGGCTTTTCAACTTTGCCCTCCATCCGACACGTGCTTCGCGTGTACCTATTTAATTTAATCGGTTGGATAATCATGAAATCGTTAGTTCCTACCTATCAAATTATCAAAGAAATGTAAGCATTTTTTTCTTTGAGGTTATTCTTTTTTTGGGGAAAACGGTAAAAGTTTTCCTGAAAGTCCTATTGAAACTACGGTTAATTCATTACTTTTGTGATGTTTTCGGGAAAACGTTCTCTTCTTTTTAATTTCTTGATTATGAGAATAAGAATCTGTTTAAAGGCGAAGAATACTTTCATTGCCGCCTTTTTGGGAGAAATTTAAACAGTTTCCAAGAGTTCAAGAAAATCTTCCGAGACGAATAGATAATTAAATGATGATAAAAAAGCCCATGAAAATTGGAATACTTACTTCGGGGGGCGATTGCCCCGGCATAAACGCAACGATTAGAGGCGTAGGTAAAACAGCAATCAATCACTATGGTATGGACGTTATCGGAATCTTAAACGGATTTTCGGGATTGTTGTACAAAGATGTTATTGAACTGACCGATCCATCGCTTTCGGGAATACTCAATTTGGGAGGAACCATATTAGGTACGGCTCGGGAAAAAACTTTTCGCAAGATGATCACTTCCCCTGATGAGAAGGATCATCAACAGATCAAAGAGTGCTATCATGAATTAGGCCTCGACGGACTGGTCTGTATTGGAGGAAATGGTACGCAGCGGACCACATGGATGCTGTCCAAATTAGGGCTGAATGTTATTGGAGTTCCCAAAACGATCGATAACGACGTTTACGGGACGGATATTACTTTCGGCTTCGATTCGGCGGTAAGTATAGCCACGGATGCCATCGACCGGTTGCATTCCACTGCGAGTTCGCATCGCCGGGTAATGGTGATCGAATTAATGGGGCATCACGCCGGATGGATTGCTCTGCATGCCGGGATGGCCGGGGGTGCAGATATTATTCTTTTGCCCGAACTTGGATACAGAATGGAGGCAATAATGTGTAAAATCAACAAACGGATGGAATTAGGAAAAGCGTATTCGATTGTTGCCGTAGCCGAAGGCATTAAAATTAAAGACAGTAATGAGCGCCCGGCTATTTATTTCGCCCGTAAGATCGAGGAGGAAACGGGTTTTGAAACACGCGAAACGGTGTTGGGATACATTCAACGCGGAGGCTCTCCTACCGCTTACGACCGTATTTTAGGGACGATGCTTGGAGGCCATGCTGCGAAACTTATCCATGAAGGTAAGTTCGGGCGCATGGTTGCCAAAATTGATAATAAAATAACGGATGTTTCGTTGGAAGACGTTGCCGGTAAGTTGCGGTTGGTTAGTTCCGACACCCCGCTGGTCTTACAAGGAAAGCGGATGGGTATTTCTTTTGGAGTATAGATCTGATCTCTTTCCGGCTTTTACCGAGGGTGTCGAAGCGATACCCTCGAGTATTTTTACGGTTATTCGCCGGGTAAATCCTGAAAACTTACTCCTAACTGTTTATCAAGAGCCTCGTTGGAATCTTCGTTCTTTTGGTGCGTGATTTGTTCTTGCAAAAGATTACTTTCACGCAAATTCCTTATTGCTATTTTTGCCGCCACTTGATGGGATTCTTTTTTTGAATAGCCTTTTCCCGAGCCGATGTTCATGCCTCCCACCATGACACAGGATTCAAAGACCGGGTTGTTTTGCGTGTCGTAAGATGCGTTGACGACTTCAAAGAGGACGTCCACTTTATTTTTTTGTCCCCACTCGATAAGCCTTGATTTGAAATCGACCTCGCTTTTAAGCATTTTATCCATATTGAGGTGTTGCCTGATGAGGGTTTCGAACACGAATCTCTTGGCCACGCGATATCCCTGATCGAGATAAATGGCTCCGATAAGCGCTTCCAAAGCGTCGCCATAGATGTTGGTATTGTGAGCCAGATTGCGGGTGGAAGATATGATTAATTTGTCCAGGCCCATTTCCATTGCGATTTTGTTCAAAGTCTCGCGTTGAACAATGCGGGAACGCGTACTGGTCAGGAAGCCTTCTTTTTTTTGCTCGAATTGTTTATAAAGGATATCGGCCACGATGGCATCGAGGATGGCATCTCCCAAGAATTCAAGACGCTCGTTGTTCACCCATTTTCCCTTTTTAGAGCGGATGGATGAAGAACGATGAGTCATGGCTTCTTTGTATAGGTGAATTCTATCGGGATAGAAGCCTAAGATAGTATAGAAAGAAAGGTAAGGCTCTTTACCTTTATGAGGAATAGCCTTAATCCTTTTTATGAATCTTCTAAACACATTAATGGGTATATTTCTTAAGAATTACACTGGCATTGTGTCCGCCGAACCCAAAGGTGTTGGACAACGCCGCATTTATTTCTCTTTTCTCCGGTTTGTTGAAGGTGAAATTCAGCTTATAGTCTATTTCCGGATCATCATCCCCTTCGAGGTGATTAATGGTCGGGGGAACCGTTTGATTTCGGATCGCCAATATAGACAAAAGAGCCTCTAAAGCTCCGGCTGCTCCCAACAAATGTCCGGTCATCGACTTCGTTGAACTGATATTCAGTTTGTAGCTATGTTCTCCAAAAACGTCCAAGATGGCTTTTACTTCGGAGATATCCCCTACGGGAGTCGACGTACCATGTACATTGATATAGTCGATATCTTCAGGTTGAAAATCGGCATCTTCCAATGCATTTCTCATCACCAGCTTAGCCCCTAATCCCTCGGGATGCGAAGCGGTGAGGTGATAGGCGTCGGCCGACATGCCTCCTCCGGCGATCTCGGCATAAATAGTGGCTCCCCGGGCAATCGCATGGTCGAGTTCTTCGAGAATGAGCGCCGCGCTGCCTTCCCCCATCACAAACCCGTCGCGACTGGCGCTAAAAGGCCTCGACGCCGTTTCGGGCTCGTCATTTCGGGTGGACAAGGCATGCATGGCATTGAATCCGCCCACCGCAGAAGGGCTAATCGTAGCTTCGGCCCCGCCGGTAACAATCGCATTCGCTTTTCCTAACCGGATGAGATTGAAAGCGTCTACTATCGCATTTGTAGAAGAAGCGCAAGCCGATACGGTTGCGTAATTAGGTCCCCTCAGTCCGTAAATCATAGAGATATGGCCGGCAGCGATATCCGCTATCATTTTCGGAATGAAGAAAGGATTGAACCGAGGGCCTTTGTCTATATTTACATAATATCCGCCGACTTCTTCTTCGAATGTTCTGATGCCACCGATTCCGGCAGAAAAAATCACCCCGATACGATCTTTATTTTCTTTTTCAAGATCCATCCCGGAGTTTTCCATCGCTTCTTTCGCAGCGGCGACGGCCAACTGTGCATACCGGTCATATTTCCGTTGCTCTTTCCGGTCAAAAAGCTTACTGGGGTCAAAGTCCTTGACCTCGCAAGCAAATTGCGTTTTAAAAGCAGATGCATCAAAATGAGTAATAGGCCCGGCTCCGCTTTTTCCGGCAAGTATATTCGTCCAAGTTGTTTGGACATCATTACCCACCGGTGTTACGGCACCCAAGCCTGTTACTACTACTCTTTTTAATTCCATATAAATAATTATAGGAAAGAATTATTTAGAGTGTTGTTCTATGTAAGTAATGGCGTCACCTACAGTAGAGATTTTTTCTGCTTGATCATCCGGAATGGAAAGATTGAATTCTTTTTCAAATTCCATGATCAATTCAACAGTGTCGAGAGAGTCGGCTCCCAAATCGTTGGTGAAACTAGCTGTTTCCGTTACTTCTGATTCTTCAACACCTAATTTGTCTACAATAATCGCTTTTACTCTTTGTGCTACTTCGGACATAACTTTTGATATTAATGAATAAATAAAATTTTCTTTTTAAATTTGTGCGTGCAAAGTAAGGCAATTTTTCTGTAATTGCACAACTTTTTATAGATTAAATTCAATTTTTCTGCACAAAATGTAGTTTTTTGTGCATATTATAAGGTCGTTTTATGATTCGTATAGCCCTGTTTGCGTCGGGAAACGGTAGTAATGCCGAGAATATCGCCCGATATCTTCAAGATAGTCCCGAAATGGAGATTGCGCTTATTCTTTCTAATCGGAAGAAAGCCTATGTCCATGAGCGTGCGGCTAAGTTGAAAATACCTTCTCGAACCTTTTCGAAAGAAGAATGGATGGACGGAGAGCGTATTTTGGAAATATTACGGCAAGACCGTATCGATTTTATTGTGTTGGCCGGATTTCTGTTGAAAGTGCCGGCCCGGCTGTTAGCCGCTTATCATCGCCGGATCATCAATATTCATCCGGCGTTACTGCCTAAATACGGAGGAAAAGGGATGTATGGCGACCGGGTTCATCAAGCCGTTGTGGGAGCCGGGGAGAAAGAGTCGGGTATTACGATTCATTTTGTAAATGAACGGTACGACGAAGGCGCCATTATTTATCAGGCCACTTGTCGCGTGGATCCGGAAGATTCTCCCGAGCAGGTTGCGGCGCACGTGCATGAATTGGAATATATGCATTTTCCGCGTATTGTGAAAGAGGTGGCTCTAAGGGAGACGGGGAGACAAGGAGACAGGGAGACGGGGAGACGGGGAGACGGGGAGACGGGGAGACAAGGAGACGGGGAGACAGGGAGACTGAGAGACAGGGAGACTGAGAGACAGGGAGACTGAGAGACAAGGAGACGGGGAGAAAAATAAATAGATCGCATGGAAATGTAGAAAAAAGTCGTATCTTTGCAACCGCATCTTGCGGCTGTGGCGTAATTGGTAGCCGCGCTAGACTTAGGATCTAGTGACGAAAGTCGTGGGGGTTCGAGTCCCTTCAGCCGCACGCAAAAACCGGAAACCTGTCGTTTATTCAAACGGCGGTTTTTTTGTTTTTTTACAGGGATGTCGCCGAAACTGTTTTTTCCATTGGAGAAAGGGCCGCCATTCTCTTTATTTTCCGTAACTGATATAGAAAGGTCAGGATGGTTACCACAAAAGCGATGGAATCCGCTACGGGCATGCTTACGAATACGCCGTCGAGAGCATAGAAAAGCGGTAATACCAGCAGGGCGGGAACCAGAAATATGAGTTGGCGCGTAAGCGACAGGAAAACCGATATTTTGGCTTTACCTATCGACTGGAAAAAGTTACTGATCACGATTTGAGGCCCGACAATAGGGAATGCGGCCATTGTTATCCGTAATCCCCGCTCCGAAATGCGCATCATTTCGAGGTCGTTGGTAAACAGTTTGACAATCCATCCGGGAAATAATTCTCCCAATAAAAATCCTGTCGTTGTAATGGTCATCGCGCCGATAAGCGTATACTTCAATGCTTTGAAAGATCGGTCGAGTTGCCTTGCTCCGTAATTATACCCAACGATGGGTTGCATGCCCATCGTTAATCCGATGACAATCATGACGAATAAAGTCGCCACGCGGTTGATGATGCCGTAAGCTCCCACGGCAAGATCGCCGCCGTATTTGATGAGGCTGCCGTTGATGACGGAAACGACCAAACTCGAGGTAAGATGCATCAGGAACGGCGATATGCCGATGGCCAGCATGGAGCCGATGGTCTTTAGGGATAAACGGTAGATTCCTTTTTCAAAATGAATGTAATTGTTTTTATTCAAAAAATGTATTCCTACCCAGATCAAGCCCGTGAATTGCGAAAGAACCGTAGCCAATGCCGTCCCTTTCATCCCCCATCCGAAGACGAAAATAAACAAAGGCGCCAGAATGATATTGACGGCAACGGTGAGGAACGACGACAGCATCGCCTTCTTCGGATAACCGCTTACCCGCATCATGTTGTTTAACGAGAAAAATACGAAACCGATAGGCGTTCCGAGCAGATAAACCCACATGAAATCGTAGGCATACGGCAACAGCGCTTCGCTTGCCCCGAACAAACGCAGTATTGGTTCGAGGAAAATGAAGGTAGTTCCACCCAGAATAACGGCATTCAAGGCGTTGATGATCGTTACGTGCGCCAAAATACTGACGGCCCCGTGTTCGTCTTTTTGCCCGAGCCGGATGGAGGTAAGGGTGGCGCCGCCTACCCCGATAAGCGTGGAAAAAGCCATCAGGATATTCATCAGGGGAAAGGTGACGGCCATTCCCGACAGTGCCATGGCGCCGATGCCTTGCCCTATGAAAATGCTGTCGATGATATGGTAAAGGGAAGTGACGACCATTCCGATAATCGCCGGAAAAGAATATTGCCCGAGCAATTGCCTGATATCCCCGCTGCCCAAGAGGTGCGGATTGTTTGTATTATTTTGGCTCAGCGTGTTTTTTATATCCATAAATAGAAAGCAAAGATATAAAAAATAATGATGAAGAGCCGTTTGTTTTAAGGCGCTTGATCGAGGGCGTTGCTCCGGCCGGCACCTTCGATAAAGGGAATATAAAAAAATAATTGTAGCTTTGCAGGCAAATTGAAAAATAATGAGCAGGACTATCCTTGAATTTCTGGACGAATCGGTAAAGAAGTATGCCGACCGTCCTTATCTATATGAAGCGAAGAGCGGATCGGAATATACCTCGTTGACGTATCGTCAGGTGCAGGAACAATCGAAACAATTTGCCGCAGGGTTACTTTCTTTGGGCGTGCAGGCGGGCGACCGCATCGCGCTGTTGTCGGAAGGCAAGAACAATTGGGTGATCGGCGAGTTGGGCATCTTGCATGCCGGGGCTATTTGTGTGCCGTTGTCGGTTAAACTGGAGAGCGAACAAGATATCAGCTTCCGCCTGAACCATTCCGAAACCCGTATGGTGTTGGCATCCGATCAGCAAATCGCCAAGTTGCGGAGAATGAAAAATGCATTTCCTACCGTGGAGCAATATATCCTGCTCGATGAAGAGGACGGGATTGAAAAGGATGAACTGCTGTTTGATACAGTGATTGAAAAAGGCGTTCAGGCGTTGACGCAAAACCCGTTGTTTCTCGACGAACGAATCCAAGGCGTCACTCCCGAGTCGCTGGCCAATATTTCGTACACCTCCGGTACGACGGCCAATCCGAAAGGGATTATGCTTACCCACAGTAACTATGTATTCAATGCCGAACAATCGGTCGATCATATAAAAGGCATTCCGTCCCATTTCCGCACCTTGTTGATTCTGCCGTGGGATCATTCGTTCGGGCATACGGCCGGAATCTATTCGTTTATGAAATGCGGAGCCTCGATAGCTTCGGTTGCGATGGGCAAATCGCCGATAGAAGTGCTGCGGAATGTTCCGAAAAGCCTGAAAGCCATCAATCCGCACATGATGATGAGTGTGCCGGCGTTGGCCGCGAACTTCCGCAAGAATATCGAAGCCGGCATCGAAAAGAAAGGAAAACGAACCGCCACCTTGTTTCGAAAAGCATTGAAACTGGCGTATACCTATAATAAAGAAGGATTCAATAAAGGAGCCGGTGCGCGGTTCTGGATGAAACCCCTGCTGTCGGTTTACGACCGGTTGATATTTTCGAAAGTGCGGCAATCGTTTGCAAGCAACATGGCGTATTTCATCGGCGGCGGGGCGTTGCTCGATATCGAATTGCAGCGGTTTTTCTATGCGATCGGCATCCCCATGTATCAAGGGTACGGATTGTCGGAAGCGACGCCCGTCATTTCGGCCAACAGCGCCCACGCGCACAAACTCGGCTCGTCGGGTAAACCGTTGCCGCGCATGGATATTCAGATTGTGGATGAAACGCTGAAAGAAGTGCCGGCGGGCGAAAAGGGCGAAATCATGATCTGTGGCGGAAACGTGATGAAAGGCTATTGGAAGAATCCCGAAGCAACCGCTGAAACTCTTGTAGACGGATGGCTGCGTACAGGCGATATGGGCTATCTCGATACGGACGGTTATTTATATGTATTAGGGCGGACAAAATCGTTATTGATCGGCGATGACGGAGAGAAGTTTTCGCCGGAAGGCATCGAAGAGTCGATTATGGCGACGTCGCCTTATATCGAGCAGTGTGTACTGTATAATAATCAACGTCCGTATACGACGGCGCTGATCGTGGTGAATCGCGACGAATTGAAAAAGCGTACTTCCGACCCGCAGGAAGCCGCCCGCATTATCGAACAAGAGGTCGGCGCCTATCTGAAAGGCGGAAAGCATGACGGGTTGTTTCCCTATCGGTGGCTTCCTTCGGCTTTCGCCGTATTGGAAGAGCCTTTTACGGAGAAAAACGGATTGGTCAACTCTTCGCTGAAGATTGTGAAGCATAAAGTGTATTCGGCTTACGCGGGGCGCATCGAAGGACTGTATACGGCGGAAGGAAAAAAGGCCACTTCGGCAAATAATATCGACGTGTTGAAGAAAATACTGGGATGAGTTATGAGTGATGAATGATGAATTATGAATGATGAATTATGAATGATGAGTGATGAATGATGAGTGATGAGTGATGAGTGATGAGTGATGAGTGCGGTTATTATTTTCCCATCATTTCGAGATGGCATTGCAGCAAAGCGCCGGTTTTTTCATCACGGAGATGCATCCCGTTTCCCTGGCACTGTTTGTAGGCTTTGCACGAAGCGCAGCGGCCGGTTTTCGTCCATGAACGGTCGCGCATGATTTGAAAACGCGTGTTCCAAACCGTCCAAAAATCATCTTGATAGATATTTCCCTGGATGTAATCGCTTCGAAGGCTCGGGCAAGCGCTTATATCGCCGTTTGCAAGGACGGAACCGATATGTATTCCGGCTTGGCAGAAAAAAGGCTGGTCGCGCACTTCCATTTCGTACTCGCCCAAATAACCTTCACATCCGTACGAGGCGTTTATTTCCCCTTCGCGACGCGTTTCGCGAATAAAATCCAGCATCCGGACAAATTCTTCCGGCGAAAGTTTCAAAAGGGGATTGTCTTTCGCCCGTCCCTTGGGGAAGACGGTAAATAACCGCCAATGCTTCACCCCCAACGAAAGTAAGAGGTTTTTGAGTTGAGGCAACTCATCGATATTCTTCTTGTGGACACACGTCACCACATCATACGTGAGGTCGGGGGTGGAAGCTACCCGGTAAATGGCATTTACGGCGCGCAGCCACGACCCTTGCTTGACTCGGAACCATTCGTGCGATTCCTCGTTGTAGCCGTCGAGACTGACGGTTACCGAACGCAACCCGGCGGACAATAGACTGTCCAATCGTTTTTGCGACAAGCCGTATCCGTTCGTTACGAATCCCCACGGATATTCCAGGTCGTAGATGGCGCGTCCGCACGCTTCGAGGTCTTTGCGGACGAGCGGTTCGCCGCCGGTAATGACAATCATGGTTTTATGCGGATCCACATGCGGGCGTATATCCGAAAGCACTCTCAGAAAATCCTCCTTCGGCATGTCGGGCACCCACGATTGTTGGGTGCAATCGCTTCCGCAATGCACGCAGTTGAAATTGCAACGCAAGGTGCACTCCCAAAACAGATAATTGAGTTGATGAAAGTGTGTTTCGGTTTTTTTATACTCCTGATAGAGCGAAAGAATTGTCGTTTTGCGTAGATCCATGCCGCGTAGTGTTAAGGGCGGTTCGTTATTATATAATATATAAGGTGTATCGTTATTCGGCGGAAGTTTTTTTGTCGGGCTTTAAAGCGAAGTCGGCATCGTCTTTTTCAAAAGCGCCATCATACCAATTTCCATCGCCTTTTTTAATTTGAACGACATCTTTCTTCTGGAGAGATACCGAATCGGATACAAGCGACCCGTTTTTTGCGCCATCGACGTCATCGACCCGTATTTTCACCGGAAAACCGATGATACCTTTCATGTCGAGCGTGTAGTTGCCCCGGGTATCGGTATAAACGGTGTCTGCCTGACCGAACTCTTTCCCGATCACCCGGATATCGGGAACCGGCTGATTTGTTTCTTTATTTGTCACCTTGCCATGTGCCTTGAAGTAGGCAGAAGGCGTACCGTATTCTGCCATAATGCCGCCTCCGGGTTTACTGCAACCGGCCAATACCCCGATCAATGAAAGGATGGCTGTGACGGCTTTTCCATAAGCCTTAAGCGCTAATTTTTTCATCTGTTTTTCTTTTTTATACACACAATGTATTTATAAGATGGAATAGTTATAAAAACGTTGCATCGAGTAGCGATAAGTTTTTATCGTAAGTTAACCGTAATTTTGTACCTTTGCGCATCATAAAACAGACAATCCTATAAAAGAAAAACGAAGATATGTACAACTGGTTTGAATGCAAAATAAAATATGACAAAATGCTCGAGTCGGGCATGCAAAAAACAGTGACCGAACCCTATTTGGTGGACGCCTTGTCGTTTACGGAAGCTGAAGCGAGAATTATTGAAGAGATTAAGCCCTATATTTCGGGCGAGTTTTCGGTGTCGGACATCAAACGGGTGAAATACACCGAATCGTTTTTTAACGAAACCGGCGACCGTTACTATAAAACCAAACTGTATTTTATCACGCTCGATGAGAAGAGCGGTTCGGAAAAGAAAACCGCCATCAATATGTTGGTGCAAGCAAGCACTTTGAAAGAAGCCGTTGAAATTATCGAAGCCGAAATGAAGAAGACGATGATCGATTACTCCATGGCTTCGGTGACCGAAACGGCTATTATGGATGTCTTCCCCTATGAGTCGGAACCGGCTCAAAAACCGAAAAGCGAGGAATGAGCATCGGGACGCAGATCGATCGGTTGCGAAAGGATGTTCCCGAAGGGATGGAAATTGTCGCCGTGTCGAAATTCCATCCCGATACGGATATCCGGGAGGCGTACGAGGCCGGGCAACGCGTGTTCGGCGAGAACCGCGTGCAGGAACTGACGGAAAAGCAAGAAAAACTGCCGAAGGATATCCGCTGGCATTTTATCGGCAGCCTGCAACGCAATAAGGTCAAGTATATCGCTCCGTTCATCGATATGATTCACAGTCTCGACAGTGCACGGCTTTTGTGCGAGATTGAAAAACAAGCGGCGGCCAACGACCGCATTATTCCGTGCCTGTTGCAGATTCATATTGCGGAAGAAGAAACCAAATCGGGCTTCTCGCCGGATGAATGCCTGCGTTTTTTGGATAAGGGCGAATGGAAAGATTGCCGGCACGTGCAGTTGTCGGGCGTAATGGGCATGGCCACCTATACTGACGACGAAAAACAAGTGCGAAAAGAGTT
Organism: Limibacterium fermenti; assembly: GCF_041902845.1. GTDB lineage: Bacteria > Bacteroidota > Bacteroidia > Bacteroidales > Dysgonomonadaceae > Limibacterium > Limibacterium fermenti. The sequence goes on along the minus strand of NZ_CP159486.1, from coordinate 3,396,680 downwards.
CCGCAACCTGAAAGCGTTGTTCGATAGGGTGAAGACGGCCCATTTTGCGGAAGATCCCGCTTTTAAAGAACTATCCATGGGCATGTCGGGCGATTATCCGCTGGCCATTGAAGAAGGCAGTACGATGATTCGTGTGGGGACGTTTATTTTCGGGGAACGTCCGTGAGAAGATATCCATCTATTTTATATTTCTCCGCAGGTAATCATTTATATTGATAAAAAATCCGTAATTTTGCGAAGGACGTGCACCCTTTGGCCATAGCCCGACGTGAAAGTTCGCGGCGAACGTGGCCGAACGCCGCCCTGAGCGCCGCTATCGGCCCGAACAAGTGAGAACATAAACGATTTCTTCTATAATTCGATGAATATATGAATATCCAACAACTTGAATATGTGATCGCGGTAGATACTTACCGGCATTTTTCGAGAGCGGCGGAAGCTTCTTTCGTTACGCAACCCACTTTGAGTATGATGATCCAAAAACTCGAAGAAGAACTGGGTGTGAAGATTTTCGACCGTTCGCAATTGCCGGTGCAACCCACCGATATCGGGCTGCGCATTATTGAACAGGCGCGTATGGCCGTTGCGCAGGTCAATCAAATCAAAGAAATCATTAATGAGGAAAAGGGAATGATAAAGGGCGTTTTCCGCCTGGGGATTATTCCCACCGTGTCGCCTTACCTGTTGCCGAAACTCATGCATATTCATTCGGGTAACAAGTACGACATCCGTATTGTGATTCACGAATTGACGACCGACCAGATTTTACTCGGCTTGAGTAAAGATACGCTCGACGGCGGCATCCTGGCGACGCCGTTGAAAGAAAATGCGATAAAGGAATATCCGCTGTACTACGAACGTTTTTTTGCGTATGTTTCGCCGCATGAACGGGCTTTGTATGCAAAGACTTCGCTCGACGAAAGTGACCTGAATGCGACCAAACTATGGCTCTTGGACGAAGTGCATTGCTTCCGCACGCAGATTTTGCATTTATGTAACTTGAAGAAAAAACGCGGCAACCAGTCGATCTTTTCGTACGAAGCGGGGAGCATCGACACGCTCGTGCATATCGTCGATAAAAACGAGGGTCTTACGGTGATTCCCGAAATGGCGGTGGAAAATCTGACCGATGTACAGATAAAGAATGTTCGCCCGTTTAAGAATACTACGCCGGTACGTGAAATAAGCCTGATCACCCGAAAGGATTTCTTGCGCGAACGGATGATTGCGATTATTAAAGAGGAAGTACAACTGTCGGTTCCCGATTCCTTGAAAGATACGGCAATGAAGAAATATGTGATTCCGTTGTAAGGGGGAGGATAGAAGATAGAGGATGGTGGTTAGAGGATAGAGGATAGAGGATAGAAGATGGAGGTTGGAAGTTGGAAGATGAGAGACTATGTTCCAATCTCCAACCTTCAACCTCCAGTCTCCATCCACCAACTTACAGTTTCAATTTAAATCCTGCGAAAAACGATCTCGGCGTTCCGGGCCCGTAAATATAACTCGACGCCCTGCCGGCACCGGTATCGAAATCATCTTGAAACGAATTGAAAATGTTCTGCACGCCGGCGTTCAACTCTACTTGCAAATCAGCATAGATGGCCAGATTGTAGGCCACTTTCGCATTCAGTTCGAAGAAAGCGGGCGACGTCTCGGTAATGTTTACTTGAGAGAAGCGGTCGACGCCTTCCACGCCGAAGCCGGCCTCATGAGGCACCTGCATGCTGCCCGTATAGTTTCCGGATAACGTGGCGGCGAAGTCTTTCAGCGGCTTGTAAGTAGCCACGAAGTAAGCATACGCGTCGGGGGTGCGCATCATGCGTTTGGAGGGCGTCACCTGGTCCAACGCTTCCTCTTCGGGCGTTTCGGGCTCCCACCATTTCCTTTCGTTATCGTACAGGCTGCGTTGGAAGGTGGCGCCGGCCTGTAGGTCGAACCGCGAACCGAAAGCCGCTTTTCCTTCGAGATTCAACCCATACACTTTGGCGCCGTCTTCGGCATTTTCAATCCAGATTTCGTTATCGCCCCGTTTGACTTCGGTAAATGGCTGTTCGAGCCGGGTGAAAAAACCTTCCACAAGCAAGTTGAGTTGCACGCTTCCGAGGGTGCGGTACACATCGACGGAACCGCTGATGCTGCGCGAACGCTCTTCCTTCAAATTGTCGGAAAGATAGCGCACCACCTGCTCGCCGCCGGCGATGTCGACGTGCAGGTCTTCATCGAACACCTGCGGGGCACGGAAACCTTCGCTGTAAGTGACTCGGAAATTGACGTCGGAGGTAGGATTGTAACGGATGTTCAACCTCGGGCTGAAGATGGCTTTGTCGACGAGATTGTGCTTGTCGAGGCGGCCGCCCGCAAGGAAGCTCCAGCGGTCGGTTTTCCATTCGTTTTGCAAGAAAACCCCCGCCGTGCGCGTTTGCTGCGAAATCGGATCTTTACGGTAGCCGCTGGCATCTTCGAGATTGCTGCCCTGATATTCGAGTCCGGTCGTCAGGTCGGCCGGCATGAACCAAAGGCGGTCGAACGAATGCATATACAGTCCGCCCACCTGGTAAGTCAGTTCGGTGGTGGTGCCGTACGCATTTTTGCGGATGGTGTTGTTTTCGATGAGGACGTTCACGCGGTCGATTTCCTCCGGGCTCATGGCGGGCGTGATGGTTGGAACATCGTCGACGTACGGATCGCCCGCGCCGTAGTAACTGTCGCGGTGCGTATGTTGCACGGCGGCATACAGGTTGAATTTATTTTTTTGGTCGGGCGTGTATTGCTCGAAATTCAGGTTCGCGCCATTCACATAGTGCTCGAGTTGCTCGGTGATGTAAGCCTCGAAGGGTTGGCGGGTTAAGCTGTCGCCGCCGCGGCGGAACTCGTGCATGTTTTGATATTCGAGCGTGAGCTTCGAGTAAACGCCGGTTTTGAGGAACGAGCGGAATCCGAGCGCTCGGTTCTTGAGCAGCGGCATTTCGGTAAAACCGTCGCCGTCGAGGTCGTATCCTTCGCGCAGACGGTGTTGTCCGTATACCATGATGCCCGCATTGCGGTTGTCATTGACTATCGAGGCATTGAAAGTCGTGTTGTTTTCGAGGGCGCCCGATCCGTTGATGGACGTGAAGGTGTGGCCGAATTCGCCCGAGTTGCGGATCGGCTCGCGGGTGATGATGTTAATGGTTCCGCCGATGGCATTGGCGCCGAAGAGAGCCGATCCGCCGCCGCGCACCACTTCGATGCGTTCGATCATGTTGGTCGGGATCTGTTCGAGGTTGTAAACGCCGGCAAGGGCGCCGATAACGGGGCGCGAATCGATCAAAATCTGCGAGTAGGGGCCGTCGAGGCCGTTAATGCGCACCTGCGTGGTTCCGCAGTTCTGGCAATTATTCTCGACGCGCAGTCCCGGCTGGAATTTCAATCCTTCCGAAAGCGTTTTCGAGTTGGTCACATCGAGCGTTTTCATGTCGAGGATGCTGACCAGCGAAGGCGCCAGGCGGCGGGTCGTTTCATTGCGGTTGGCCGATACCACCACCGCATCGAGCGATACATTCTCTTCATCGAGTTCAAAATCGATTTCCTGCGTGGTGCGCGCTTTTATTTCCACCTCTCGGGTAGCGGTTTTGAAGCCCATCATCGAGACTTCGAGGGTGAACGTGCCTTTGGGCAGGTTTTTCAGAAAATAATGTCCGGTGGCATCGGTGGTGGTGCCTATGGTGGTGCCTTTTAGTTTGATGACTACATACGGCAAATGTTCTTGCGTTTTGGTTTCCAGCACGTGTCCGAAAATATTGGCATCGGTTTGGCGGGATATGTCTTCGTCTGCTTGCCCATACGCATGCACGGCCAGCAAACATAGAATGAGTGTAAAAAATTTCTTCATTTTATGTATTTATTTTTATGAACGGATCGTGCGCAGAACGTCCTTCGGAAATCTTTTCTGATAAATGAAGGCCTGTTTCCGGCGTCATGATCCTGTAAATGGATAAAGCAACGGCGTAGTCGGAATTCTTTTTTTGAAAACAGACAAAACGGCCGGATAAATTAAAAAACGGGTTGAAAAGGAGTGTTAGCCGCGTGCGGGAGGACCCCTGGCCGGGAGGTTGGCGATCGGCTCGATGACAAGGCCCATTTCATACCCGTCGATATAGGGGATGATGGTCGGCAGCGAGAGATCGGCCAGATTGATGTGCGGAATGATATCCGTCGTTAAACTTGTTTGATAAAAACTCTGTAGGAGGAAGAGTTGGTTGGGCGTATGTGTGTGTTGGGTTTTCTCTCCTTTTTTGTAAGGATGCGAATGCACATACGTGGTGTTGTTGATGATGTGGGTATGGGTGAAAAGGGATATTCCGCCTACATAAGCCGTAAACAGAACGAGAAAAAACCATTGTATGATGTTCCCTTTTCGTATCATCGCGCCGGCAAAGATACAGTATTTTATTTTTTCTGAACCCTCCCGTTTCGATTTGTTTTATTTTTTTTGCAAATTCCCCGTCCCGGATCGTGCCGTGTGACGGTCAATTTCGTAGACCGAAGTTTCGGTATATAATCATTTTATCGTACTTTTGTGGCGTGAAGACGGACAACGGTCCTCGCCCCTTGCTGCCTTCCCGGATGCGACCATCAACTGAAACAATGGATATACAGGCAATTATCGAAAAATATTATACTCCGGGCACTAAACTGTACGACATTTACCTGTCGCACGTGACCGACGTCACCCGCAAAGCCCTCTCCATCATACAAAAACATCCCGAACTGGCCGTGAATACGCGTTTTATCGAAGAAGCGGGCATGATTCACGACATCGGAATCTTTAAAACCAATTCGCCCGGCATCGCTTGTGTGGGCGACATGCCGTATATCTGCCACGGATATCTCGGGCGTGAGTTGATGGACGCCGAGGGCTATCCCAAGCATGGGCTGGTGTGCGAACGCCACACCGGTACGGGGCTCAGCCTCGAAACCATTATCGAACGCAACCTGCCCCTTCCGCATCGCGATATGCGGCCGCAAAGCCTCGAAGAAAAAATCATCTGTTTTGCCGATAAATTTTATTCCAAGTCGCAACTGGGCAAGGAGAAACCGGTGAAAAAAGTGCGCGAAAGCCTCAGCAAGCACGGGTGGCATGAGGTAGAGGTCTTCGACGAGTGGTGCGAACTGTTTCTATGATTTATCAGGGTAAGGGGTACGGATAAATTTTTTCCTCCTTTATCCTCCAAAAACGAAAATGTCAGTTTTCTCCGGCTTTTTTTGATAAAAAAAAGATCGAAAATCATTTGGCGTTTAAAAAATGAGTATATTTGCCACATTAATTCAGTGGAAATAGTGCCTTAACATTTTGTGAAAATTGCACAAGTGCCAAGACAACTCTATTACGGACATGTTGAAATTTGTAAGACTTCAGAAAATCGGCGCGGAGCCTCTGAATTTTTCACAGTTTTCAAAACACTTGTCGTATATCTTCTGAAAATTTCACAGACTCCAAACTACTTGTCGGGGAGCTTGTGAAAATTTCACAGACATCAAAACACCTGTCGGGAACCTTCTGAAAAATTCACAGCCACCAAAACAACCGGCGTAAAGCTTCCGAAATTTTCACAGCCTTCAATTCGTTTTTTTTAAGTAGGATTCATGTTTTTTTATTGGTAAAAAGTAAATGACTATGGATGAAAAAAAATTCTCTACGCTTTATGTAGCGAGATTGGCGGTCGAGGAAATATTCTCGTTGTGTAAATCCACCATCGATTTATCGACTCCTCTTTCCGAGGAGCTTGGAGTAGTACCCAATGCAGCTCTCACCGAGTTGACGGAGGTAAATAATAAATTGGGCGCGGCCTTGAATAAGTCGCAGAAATCGGAACTTTCCGGCCTTATCGAAACGAATGATAAAGGGCGGGACGGCGACTTGCAGGAGATATTCCGTACAAAAAACCTGTATCTCCGCAGCCGCGATGCGGCCAAGAAAAAAGCCGCCGAAGAACTCGACTATTTCTTGAGCCCTTATAAGGGGGTGTACAAGTTGCCGCTTGATGTCGAGTCGGGTGTCGTATCCGAAATGATGGCAAAGTACAATGCGTCCGAAGCGTTGAAAGCTGCGGCGACGGCATTGGGCATCGACGGTATCTTTACGTCGCTCGGAACCTACAATACCGGTTTCGATACCCTCTACAAACAGCGCACGGTAAGCGCTGCCGCACGGGGAGCATCGGCATCGAGCCTGCGCAATAAAGTGGTTTCGGCTTACATGCAGTTTACCACAGCCATCGAACAACTGGCTACTTTCGTCCCGACCGACGCCTTGATTTCGTTGTTCTTTCAACTCGATGAAGTGCGCAAGCAATACCATCCGCTTGAGGGCGGCGAGGAGAAAGAGGACGAGAAAAAGTCCTAAGTTTGAACGCATTTACCGGAAGCTCGATCTCCGTGATCCCTTTGGCTGAAAGGGATAAATAATGCAAACATGGCACGCTTTATTGATCCTTTATATGACACGGCTTTTAAGCTGATTTTCGGGCAGGAGAACAGCAAGGAACTTTTGCTCGACTTTTTAAACGCTTTGTTGGCCGGAGAGAAAAAAATTAGGGAAATCCGCTTCGAAGATAAGGAACGGATGCCTTTCTATAACGGTGGCCGGAAGGGAATTTACGACATTGCTTGCCTATCGGAGAAAGGGGAACATTTCATTGTGGAAATGCAAAATGTACGACAGGATTATTTTTGTGATCGGGCACTGTATTACCTTTCCCAGACGATCGCCAATCAGGGAGAAAAAGGAACGGAATGGGAATTCGCCCTGAAAGCCGTTTACGGCGTGTTTTTCCTGAATTTTCCCTTGCGTGGCAAGTTGCGTACCGATGGCATGATTGCCGACCGCGACACGCACGAACAAATCAGCGACAAAATGCGTTTTATTTTCATCGAATTACCTTTTTTTACGAAAAAGGAATCGGAGTGCAAAACAAATGTGGAACAATGGTTATATATATTACGCAACATGACAACATTGGAGAAAATACCTTTCAAAGACCGGAATCCGGTTTTTGAAAAACTGGAACAGATTACCGACCTGGCTTCCCTGAGTAAAGAGGAGCGCAGGAGGTACGATGCCGACATCAGAGCCTACCGCGACCGCCTGGCGCAAATGAATACGGCTAAGAGAGAAGGGCAGAGAAAAGGTCAGAAAATAGGCGAGAAAAGGGCGCGGATAGAAGTCGCCCGGAACATGAAAGCAAATGGCATGTCCTCAGAAACGATTGCCCGGGTTACCGGATTGTCCCTGACTGAAATCGATGGCATTGAATGACTTTCGTTCCTTACACGTGTTACTTTACAGGCTATGGTACTCAGAAAAGCGAAAATAAAGGATCTGGAGGCTATTATGGATATTTATCATGTGGCACGGCAAGGAATGCAACGTTCCGGCAATAAAAAGCAATGGGGCGACAGTTATCCTTCGCGCGAGTTGATTGAAAAAAGCATACTCGATGATAAACAGTATGTGTTTCAGCATAAAGGCGAACTCGTCGGGACCTTTTATTTTGCGGTTGAAGAGGAGTCGACGTATGCCCGGATTTATAACGGGGAATGGTTGAATGACGATCCTTACGGAGTGGTGCATCGTTTGGCTTCGAACGGCAGACATAAAGGTGTCGCTCACTTTTGCCTGGAATGGTGCTTGCTGCAATGCGATAACATGCGCATCGATACTCACCGGGATAACATCATAATGCAAAATATATTGGAAAAAAACGGATATCTCCGTTGCGGCATGATCTTTACGCATGACGCCACCGAAAGGTTGGCTTTCCAAAAAAGTAAGCGCCTGTATCATTAGCCTGAGTGTGTTATTCCGGGCGGGAATATCGTTGATTGATTCTTTAAAGATAAATATGAAAATATGAATGGGTTGGATTTTATCCGGCAGTTGATCGATGCTTCCAAAGCGTATTTAAGAGGCAAATATAGCCTGGTTGATGTGAATATACCGGAAGAGGTTTTTCTCAGCCGGTTGAATTGGTTGAAAGAAGAAGAAATTATTTCGGATGCCGAATTTTTTCAATTGAAAAATGATTATGATACACAGAAAATTATTTCGTGAGGCGTTTTCCTTGTTCTTTCTGTTCGTTACGATTCCTTTGTGGGCGCAGAAGGAGATTTCCGGAACCGTTACTGACTGTGAACGGAATCCCTTGCCGGGAGTGAGCATCCGTCTCAATGATAAATCCGTTACTTTTTCCGACTCATTGGGGAGATATATCCTCACCGTGCCGGATACCAACACCGTTATTACCTATCGGTATATTGGAAAGCAAACCGAAAAAATAAAAGTCGGGAATCGGGAAATCATCGATGTCTCTTTAAAGCAAGAGGATTTGAGGCTGATTAAAATGAATAAAATAGAAAGTGAAAAATCAGGGGTAATGATTATGAACGAGCCTAAGCAGGTAAAGAACATTATGGTGCGGAAGCCGGTCATTTATCTTTATCCGGAAACGGAAAGGATGGTCTCTGTCAAAATAAAGTACGATGGCGCGTTATCGTTTACTTATCCGCTGTATGAAAACGGTTGGCAAGTCACGGCGACTCCCGGCGGCTTGTTGAAAAATACCTCCGATGGTCGCGAATACGCTTATTTGTTTTGGGAGGGAGAGAAGCACTATAGAGCGGAGGAGGTAACTTATGACAGCGGGTTTGTCGTTCATAAAGATTCTATCGTTCCGTTTCTTCAGGAGAACTTATCGTTTATGGGCTTGACGCCACGCGAATACAATGATTTTATTGTTTACTGGACTCCTTATTTGATGCAACAGGAGTGGCATTTCATTCATTTCAGAGTAGGCGAGGAGTATGATGTTATTTCGGAGAATATCGTTAGTCCCGCTCCGGATACGGCCATTCGGGTGTTTATGGATTGCAAGGGTCTGGAGACCCCTTTCGAGGTAAACCCTCAGCAATTACAGGCCCCGGCCAGAAAAGGATTTACGCTTGTCGAATGGGGTGGCGCCGAATTGACACAACCTATCCGGGTGAAAGGTGTCGACGGAGAATATCTAAACAAATAAGTGAAAAATAAAAAATAAATAAGTTAGTCACGCCGTCAAGAACGGTATTAAAAACAATCAAATCAATGAAAAAATTAGTGTTCCTTCCTTTTCTCGCCGTTGTTTGCTGCATGAGCATCGCGGCCCAAGACAAAACGGCGGATATTAAAAGGCTGTTCGAGTTAATGCAATCTGAAAAAACGATCGATGACATGATGGACAACATGCTGGCGGTCTTTCAACAACAGGCCGAAGGTAAAATACAAGGGGCCGCAGCAAAAGAAAAATACGACGAATATGTCGAATTTATGAAAACGGAAGTGCGTGATTTATCCGATAAGATGGTCAACCAGGAGATGGTCGATATCTACAACCGTCATTTTACGCAGGAAGAAATTAAGGATTTAATCCGGTTTTACGAAACGCCGACCGGTAAAAAACTGATTGAAAAGAACCCCGAAGTCACGAAAGATCTGATGAACTCGATGATGACGAAATATATGCCGGAATTTCAAGGAAAGCTGGCTTCTAAATTAAAGGATTTGAGCGTCGAGCCTTGAGCCTTGTGTTATTGTGATAACAAAAGTGAAAAGGCGAACTTATACGGATGAAAAATGTTCTATACAATAAACAGATTAATATATTATTTTATTAGCTATGGCAAATTCTAAGATTACGCAATTGTTGGGAGATAAAAGTGAATATCTCCTGAATCATGTAAGTAAAACGATTGATAAATCATTGATCCATGCTACCGGCCCTGATGTTGTCGATAACCTCTGGATTGATTCCGATCGAAATATTCCTACGTTGAATAACTTGCAACGTTTGTTCGGACACGGACGCTTGGCCGATACCGGTTATTTGTCCATTCTTCCCGTTGATCAGGGTATCGAACATACTGCCGGGGCTTCTTTTGCTCCCAATCCGTTGTATTTCGATCCTGAAAATATTGTAAAGTTGGCTCTCGAGGCAGATTGCAATGCAGTGGCCTCTACTTATGGCGTTTTGGCTTCGGTGGCGCGTAAATATGCGCACAAGATTCCGTTCATCGTTAAAATCAATCACAACGAACTCCTCACGTATCCCAATTCGTATAATCAGATTCTTTTCGGAACGATTGAAGAAGCTTGGAACATGGGTGCTGCGGCTGTGGGGGCGACGATTTATTTCGGTTCCGAAGAAAGCCGCCGTCAAATTGTGGAAGTCGCCGAAGCGTTTGAATATGCGCATGAATTAGGAATGGCTACCGTCTTGTGGTGTTATCTGCGCAACAATGGGTTCAAAAAAGACGGCGTCGATTATCATAGTGCGGCAGACCTTACGGGGCAGGCAAACCATATCGGCGTAACCATCAAGGCCGATATCGTAAAGCAGAAATTGCCCACCAACAACGGCGGTTTTACGGCGATTAAATTTGCCAAAAGCAATCCCGCTATGTATGATAAGCTTTCTTCCGACCATCCGATCGATCTGTGCCGTTATCAGGTGGCGAACGGATATATGGGGCGTGTGGGATTGATTAATTCCGGAGGCGAATCGCATGGAGCAAGCGACTTGGCCGATGCCGTGTACACTGCGGTGGTGAATAAACGTGCCGGGGGTATCGGTTTGATTTGCGGACGTAAAGCGTTCCAAAAACCGATGAATGAAGGAGTGAAATTAATCCACTCTATTCAGGATGTGTATTTGGACAAAGAGATTACCTTGGCGTAGAACCAAGATTTTTAAGTAGGTATTATTAAATGAAGAAGGCCGGTTGAGAAATCGGCCTTCGTATATTTTCAACAAAATCGTATAAAAGAACTATCTTTGTCGAATTTGTAATGCACTCATGGAATCATTCAACTTTCATTTTCCGTATGACAAAGAGCAATTTATTCGTCAGCAAATTGTTTTATGGAAACTCCAATCGAGACAAGGCAGTCGCAAGCAACGGGTAAATTTTTTTATCGCTGCGGCGGCTTTCTTGGCGCTGGGCATCCTTGCCGGTAGCGACGATGGCTCGCCCAATCCGTTTATATTGGTCGGCATTCTTTTTATGTTATATGCTGTTTTTAGCGCACTGATATATGGGGCCGCTAAAAGGAGATACATTCGCAAAACCCATGAAGTAGCCGACAAGTACGAAGCGATGGATATGGATTGTACGTATGAGTTTTCGGAAGAGTTCCTGAAATATACCGATAAAGAAAAGGCCGTGCAATTCCGATGGTCCATGTTTACCTATTATACTATTTATGATGGCTATCTCCTCTTGTTGATAAACGATTCTTTTATCAATGCTTTTGTTCTTAAGAAAGAAGAACTGCCGTCGGGACAATATGAGAACCTCGTTACATGGCTAAAATCAAAATTGAATTATAAAGAGATTTCTTCACTCAAAAGATGATTCTCTTGAGCCGGTATTAAAAAAACAGAGGCGTTTTCTTTTTTGGCAAGCTATTTGTAGGACTTATGCGTAGGGTGCAAAGCGATGCTTCCTTTTTATAAAGCGATCAATTAGTAATCAGTTACAAAATAATAAAACAGAATGGAGCAACAGAAAAAAAACGATACGGATATTCAGAACGATGAGACGAAGCCCGGCACTGAGGGCGGAGACGATCGTCATATAGCCGACCAAGAAGGCGAAAACGACAATTTGGCAGACGGTGAATGGTCTTCCGATCAGGAACAAAATGAATGGCAAGAGAAATATGCTGATTTAAACGATAGTTATCTTCGTCTGCATGCCGATTTTGACAATTATCGGAAACGGACCACCAAAGAAAAAATCGATATCATCAAAAGCGGGGGAGAAAAAGTGCTCGCCGACATTATTCCTCTGATCGATGATTTCGAACGTGCGTTGGAATCGCTTCACAAAGCCGAGGAAAAAGACGCTTTATTGGATGGGTTGGATTTGATTTATTCCAAATTCGTCAAATTCCTTCAACAGCATGGCGTGGAAGAAATCGAGGCGGTCGGGCTGCCTTTCGATCCCGATCGGTACGAAGCGGTTACGACTATTCCCGTGGAGGATAAAACGAAAAAAGGAATAGTGGTGGATTGCATTCAAAAGGGATATCAATTGAATGACAAAATTATTCGTTATCCCAAAGTAATTGTAGGCGACTAAAATGGCGGAAAAAAGAGATTATTACGAAATACTGGAGGTCGGCAAGACGGCAACGGTCGAAGAAATTAAAAAAGCGTATCGGAAAAAAGCCATTCAATATCATCCGGATAAAAACCCCGGCGATAAGGAAGCCGAAGAAAAATTTAAAGAGGCTGCCGAAGCGTACGAGGTTTTAAGCGATGCGAATAAACGGGCGCGCTACGATCAGTTCGGGCATGCCGGTGTCGGAGGCGCTGCGGGCGGCGGCTTTGGCGGCGGAGGGATGTCGATGGAAGACATCTTTTCTCAATTCGGAGACATCTTCGGCAGTTTCGGCGGTTTTGGCGGCTTCGGCGGTTCCTCATGGGGCGGAAGCTCCCGTCGTACCAACCGCGGGTCGGATCTTCGCGTAAAAGTAAAACTGAATCTGAAAGAAATACTGAATGGTGTCGAGAAAAAGATAAAAGTAAAAAAATACGTTGCGTGCTCGCATTGTAACGGGAATGGCTCCGAAAACGGAAATTCTTATTCTACGTGTCACACTTGTCATGGTTCGGGTGTCGTTACGAAGGTGACGAATACGATTATCGGTCAAATGCAAACGACGACCACGTGTCCGACCTGCAATGGCGAAGGCAAAATCATTACGAAAAAATGTACGTTTTGTGCCGGCGAAGGTATTCTGCGGGATGAGGAGGTCATACCGATTAAGATTCCTGCGGGTGTTGCCGAAGGAATGCAGTTATCGTTACAGGGAAAAGGAAATGCCGCACGGCGTGGAGGCGTGAATGGCGATCTCTTGATTGTGATTGAAGAGGAGGAGGATCCGGACTTGATTCGCGATGAGAATGATGTGATTTATAATCTTTTCCTGAGTTTTCCCGCGGCCGCTTTAGGCGGAACGGTGGAGGTACCGACCATTGACGGGGTGGCGAAAGTGAAAATCGAGCCCGGAACCCAACCGGGCAAGGTGCTTCGTTTGCGCAATAAGGGATTGCCTTCGGTGAACGGTTTCGGCAGAGGGGACGAGTTGGTCAATGTCAATGTATACGTGCCGGAGGAATTAAGCGACAAAGAACGCAAACTTATGGAGGAGATGGATAAATCTCCCAATTTTGCGCCCTCTAAAACAGCGAAGAAAAGCGTGTTTAATAAATTCAAGAAGATGTTTGATTAATATTACCTCGAGGGCGTCGCTTCGGGCGATGCCCTCGGGTAAGTTTCGTTAGTCATTGAACAGCCGGCTTCTTGCCACCATGCATGCTCCGATGATACCTGCCCGGTTCTTCAATTTCGAGAGCACGATATGAGAGTCTTTATTCACCAGGCTCAAAGAATACTTTCGCACCGCGCTTCGTATCGGAAGTAAAATAAATCCGTCCGTTTCGGCTACTTGTCCTCCGATAACGAGCAATTCAGGATTAAAGATGTTAATCAGTCCCGCGATATACTTTCCCAGTTTATACCCCACTTCTTCAAGGATTTCAATGCACATGGTATCCTCCATGTTCGTTGCCCGAATGATATCCGTCAACGTGATATCTTGGACGTTTTTCACATGTTCCGTAAGGATGGTGCTTTCCCCTCTGGCGATTCGTTCGAGCACCATGCGGTGAATGGCGAGTCCGGAGGCTTCGGTTTCAAGACATCCTTTTTTTCCGCAGTGGCAAATAATCTCGTTGTCGAATGCCGGAAAATGGCCGAACTCACCCGAAAACCCCGACTTTCCGTAATAGAGTTTTCCGTCGATGATAATTCCGATACCCAATCCCCAGCTTATATTGACAAAAATGACATTCTTTTCGCCTTCGATTGCGCCTTTCATATACTCCCCGTACGCCATGGCGCGCGTATCATTATCGATGCCGACCTTGTATTGTAACCGTTTAGATAGAATTTCCGTAATCGGCTGTTCGCTAAAGTAGAAGCTGCTGTAACTATGTCCCGATTCGGGGTTGACACGCCCGGATATGTTCAGATTGATGTTGTAGATTTTATCTTTTAACTTTCCTGTTCGGTCAATGAACTTTTGGATGTGATGGCATAATGCGTCAAAGGACTCAGTCGTATTTTCACAAATATAATGAACCCCTATTTGCTGGTCTACAATATTGCCTTTAAAATCCATTAAGGCCATGCTCAGGTGATGCCTTGTCATGTCGACTCCTACAAAATAAATAGAGGAGGGGTTTAAGCCGTATACACTCGGGTGCCTGCCACCTGCCGTTTGGACTTTTCCAAACTCCGAAATGTAGCCGTCTTCTGTGAGTTCCCCGATGAATTTTGTGACGGTCGGTACGCTAAGATCCAGTTCTTTTGATAATTCGGCAATCGTATCATTACCCGTTGTGATAAAATGATTGATTATATCCTTCTTTATTTGGATATTCTTCGGACTTTTATCTTTCGATGAAAAAAAATTCTTTACCATAACAGTATTTTGTCGTAGAATATAAATCGTTTTATGAATAGCGGTTTTCTGCCTGTTTTATCGGCAGACATTCCTGTTGCTTCGTTAATGATAGGAAAGATAGCTGTTTGCTAAAAAACATTCCTCTGATTACAGGCATATTGTGTCGTGATCGTCTCTTTTCTTTAAATAAGTGTGAAGAGATAAATAAATCTACTATGCATGTCGTGCAAAAATAGTAAACTTTTTTAATATAATAGTCTTCCCTCTTCTATATATTGATAGAACCGGCTCTTTTTTCCTTATCGAATCTCTTCGTCATCCATCGTATACATCCTCCTTTTATCAGGAGATGGCGGATCAAGACCGCAATGACACATTCCTCACGGGCTATTTGAGCCAAATAAGAGGAAGAAGAATACAAAAAAGAAACTTTTTGAAGGCGAAGAATACTTTCATTTCCGCCTTTCGTAAGAAATTTAAACAGTTTCTAAGTTTTATTTGCGGAATTATTTCTTTAAATAGGAGAAAAACATGTACTTTTGAAGTTCTAAAACGTAGGTACTACTATAACTATAAATAATTTGATTATGAACTTTTTAACGAACGAGAAATTAACTATTGTAGGAGCAGCCGGTATGATTGGTTCCAATATGGCCCAAACCGCTGCCATGATGCATTTAACGTCCGACATTTGTCTTTACGATCCTTTTGCCAAAGGCTTAGAGGGCGTGTATGAAGAGATGCGTCATTGTGGATTCGATGGTATCAACTTTTCTTTCACAACCGACATCAAAGAAGCTTTTACCGATACCAAGTATATGATTTCTTCGGGTGGGGCGCCCCGCAAAGAGGGTATGACGCGCGAAGATCTTTTGAAAGGAAATGCAGAAATTGCCGCCCAATTAGGAAAAGATATCAAAGCGTATTGCCCTGATCTCAAACATCTGACCATCATTTTCAATCCGGCGGATATTACCGGATTGGTAGCTTTGATTCATTCCGGACTGAAACCTACTCAGGTGACTACTTTAGCCGGTCTCGACAGTACTCGCTTGCAAAGCGAATTGGCAAAACATTTCGGTTTGAAACAAAGCGAAGTGACCAATACCCGTACGTACGGAGGACACGGTGAACAAATGGCTGTATTTGCTTCTACGGCAAAAGTTAACGGACAACCGCTCCTCGATTTGATCGGCACCTCTAAATTGACCGACGAAGATTGGGCCGAGCTCAAACAACGCGTTACCAAGGGGGGCGCAAATATTATCAAATTGCGTGGACGCTCTTCTTTCCAAAGCCCTGCTTATGTATCGGTCGAAATGATCCGTGCGGCAATGGGCGGTGACGCTTTCCGTTGGCCGGCCGGT
This sequence comes from Limibacterium fermenti, assembly GCF_041902845.1. Lineage (GTDB taxonomy): Bacteria > Bacteroidota > Bacteroidia > Bacteroidales > Dysgonomonadaceae > Limibacterium > Limibacterium fermenti. Next base: position 3,380,762 of record NZ_CP159486.1, on the reverse strand, counting down.
TGTTATGTACACAGCCAGGGATTCGACCACATCATGATGGCGATGGAAACGTCGATAACGAAAAAAGGCGTGGCTTATGCCGAAGTAAAGGGAACGGATAGTGAAATAGCTGAATTAAAAGAAAGTTACGCTCACTTATGCGACCTTCGTGATCAAGTGATTGCCATGGGGGTTATTCCTGCAATCAGTCAATGGAGTTCTATTAATCCTAATTTATAAGATTATAGGTATCGATAAGAAGGACTTCCGGGAAAACTCCGGAAGTCCTTCTTTTTACAAAAAATAGCGATAATCGAATAAATCAACAGATATCAATCGATTATCAAATGATATATCATCGATAATCCGGGGAAAAACATATCAATGTGTAAGATTTTAGGAATAAATATGGCGAAATATTTTGTCGTTCCGTATTTTTGCTTTTACTTTGCAACAATTAAATAAAACGATAGTGTTTTCAGTTATTATATGAACCATCCTATTATTCATATTCTAGTCATTTCTATTCTACTTCTGGATAACTTCAGCGGGTGAGGATGGCATGTAGTTGATGAATTTGAACAATAAACGAAAAGATGACCTTTCTCACAGTGTGGGAAAGGTTTTTTAGTATAAATATAAATGATTTGAAAGATAATGGAACGAATTTATGTTTTTGACACCACGTTACGAGACGGAGAACAGGTTCCGGGTTGTCAATTAAATACAATCGAAAAGATTCAAGTGGCGAAAGCGCTTGAGTTATTAGGTGTGGATGTGATTGAAGCCGGGTTTCCGGTATCGAGTCCCGGAGATTTTAATTCGGTCGTCGAAATATCGAAAGCGGTCACTTGGCCTGTTATTTGTGCCTTGACCCGTGCGGTGGAAAAAGATATCGAAGTGGCTGCCGAGGCGTTGAAATATGCCAAGCGTAAACGTATCCATACCGGCATCGGGACTTCCGATGCTCATATCAAGTATAAATTCAATTCCAATCGCGAAGAAATCATTGAACGAGCCGTCAAAGCCACGCGCTTTGCCCGTCGCTTTGTGGACGATGTGGAATTTTATGCCGAAGATGCCGGACGAACCGACAACGAGTATTTGGCCCGTGTCGTACAAGCGGTGGTCGATGCCGGCGCAACGGTGGTGAATATCCCCGACACGACGGGATATTGCTTTCCGGATGAATATGGTGCGAAAATAAAATATTTAATCGACCATGTAGACATGAAAAGCGCCATCCTGTCTACCCATTGTCATCAGGATCTGGGAATGGCTACGGCTAATACCTTATCGGGGGTGATCAACGGTGCCCGCCAGGTGGAAGTTACCATAAACGGTATCGGCGAGCGGGCCGGAAACACTTCGCTGGAAGAAGTGGCGATGGCGTTGAAAAGTCATAAGGAAAGGGGTTTTGACACCAATATCAATACGCAGAAAATATATGATACCAGCCGCTTGGTGTCGGCGTTGATGAATATGCCGGTGCAGCCCAACAAAGCCATTGTGGGACGGAATGCCTTCGCCCATTCATCGGGCATTCATCAGGATGGTGTATTGAAGAATGTCGCGACATACGAAATCATCAATCCCAAAGATGTCGGCATCGATGACAATGCTATTGTCTTAACGGCTCGAAGCGGGCGGGCAGCCCTTAAAAACCGACTGACATTGTTAGGGGTGCAGTTGGAAAATGACAAATTGGATGAAGTTTATCCGAAGTTTCTTGATCTGGCTGATCGGAAAAAAGATATCAATGACGATGATATCCTTATTTTAGTAGGCCGGGGAGCTCATTTGCACCGTATCAAGATCGATTATTTGCAGGTATCGTGTGGAGTGGGATTGCGCCCCGTGGCAAGCCTCGGGCTCGATATTGCCGGCGAACATTTCGAAGCGGCTGCGACGGGTAACGGCCCTGTCGATGCGGCTATCAAAGCAGTAAAGAAAATCATTAATCGGGAAACCGTCATTCAGGAGTTTCTTATCCAGGCGATCAATCGCGGAAGCGATGATGTGGGAAAAGTACATATGCAGGTGGAACATAACGGAATGATTTATTATGGCTTTTCGGCGAACACCGATATCGTAGCCGCTTCCGTAGAGGCATTTATCGATGCGGTCAATAAATTTGTATAGCTTTACCGGGGTGCCGCTCCGGGCGACATCGTCGGTAGAATAAATTATAAAATTATAGATGAAAACATTATTCGACAAAATTTGGGATGCACACGTCGTAGCGACAGTGAAAGACGGCCCCACACAATTGTATATCGACAGGCATTTATGTCATGAGGTTACCAGTCCCCAGGCGTTTGCGGGATTGAGAAAAAGAGGATTGCAGGTCTTCCGCCCCCAACAAACCACGTTGACGGCCGACCATAATATTCCTACGATGGGGCAGGACCGGCCTATTCGAGACGAGATATCGCGCTTTCAGGTAGACACCTTAGCTCGGAACGCCCGTGATTTCGGACTGACTTATTATGGCTTGGGAAATCCGAAGAACGGAATTGTGCACGTGGTCGGCCCCGAAAACGGATATACCCAACCCGGAATGACCATCGTCTGCGGCGACAGCCATACTTCCACGCACGGTGCATTCGGCGCCATCGCTTTCGGTATAGGAACGAGCGAAGTGGAAATGGTATTGGCTTCGCAATGTATTTTGCAGACGCGTCCGAAAACCATGCGGATCCATTTTGAAGGAAAACTCAACGACGGCGTTTTTGCGAAAGATGTCGCTTTGTATACGATTTCTCAGTTGACTACCGGCGGGGCTACGGGTTATTTTGTAGAGTACACCGGAGAAGCGATACGGGCGCTTTCGATGGAGGCCCGCATGACGTTGTGTAACTTAAGCATCGAAATGGGCGCCCGGGGTGGATTGATTGCTCCCGATGAAACGACGTTCGCGTATTTAAAAGGACGGGAGTTCGCCCCGAAAGGCGATCGTTGGGAAAAGGCGTTGGCTTATTGGAAGACGTTGAAGACCGACGAGGGTGCAACCTTTGATAAGGAGATCATTTTCGATGCTTCCTCTATTAAGCCGATGATTACGTATGGAACCAACCCGGGAATGGGAATACCTATCGACGGCTCTATCCCGGAATTGGAGGATGTCGATGATGCGGGTAAAATATCGTTCGAAAAGTCACTGAACTATATGGGTTTCAAACCCGGTGAGAAACTCGAAGGAAAACCGATCGATTATATTTTTCTGGGAAGTTGCACGAACGGGCGTATCGAGGATTTTCGTCTGTTCGCCGAATATGTAAAAGGCAAGAAGAAGGCCGATCATGTTACCGCCTGGCTCGTGCCCGGCAGTTGGCAGGTACGGAAACAGATTGAAGAAGAAGGATTGGATAAGATCTTGCAGGAGGCGGGTTTTGAGTTGCGTCAACCGGGATGCTCGGCTTGTCTGGCGATGAACGATGATAAAATTCCCGCCGGTAAGTATGCGGTTTCTACGTCCAATCGGAATTTTCAAGGCCGGCAAGGACCCGGTGCACGCACTATTCTGGCCGGCCCTTTGGTTGCGGCTGCTGCTGCCGTCGCCGGTAAAATTTCACAGCCGGAGATTCAATTAGCAAATTAGCAGATTAGCAGATTAGCAGATTAGCAGATTAGCAAATTAGCAGATGAGTAGATTAGCAAATTAGCAAATGAGTAAATGGATGAGAAAATGGATAAAAGTGGAAATGTTATAGTTGATTTATCTTTTAAATTCGCTTTGGATGCGATTGATTTTGCCGAAATGCTTGAACAGGAACGAAAATTCGTAATAGGACGGCAATTTTTAAAGAGCGCGACGTCTATCGGGGCAAATGTGAGGGAAGCGCAAAATGCGGAAAGCAAAACGGATTTTATTCATAAAATAAAGATAGCGGCGAAAGAAGCGGACGAGACGGAATATTGGCTATTATTATGTAAGTCTTCGGCGTCTTATCCTTGTAAAGCCGAATTATTAGACGAGGTAAATGTCATCCAAAAAATATTGAATAAAATTATCGGAACATCAAAATCCCAAACTCCCTAATTCGCTCATCTGCTCATTTGCTCATCTGCTCATTTGCTAATTAGCTAATTAGCTAATTTACACATTAAATTTTTAGATAATAATGGAAAAATTTCAAACCCTAACATCCACGTATGTCCCCCTTCCGATAGAGAATGTGGACACCGACCAAATTATTCCCGCCCGCTTCCTGAAAGCGACCACCCGTGAAGGATTCGGAGATAATCTATTCGCCGATTGGCGCTATGAGAAGTCCGGCGAGCCGAAGGCCGATTTTGTACTCAACGACCCTACCTATTCGGGCGAGATATTGGTGGCGGGCAAGAACTTCGGCAGCGGGTCGAGCCGCGAACATGCCGCCTGGGCGATCGCCGGATACGGATTTAAAGTCGTCGTGTCGAGTTTCTTTGCCGATATCTTCCGCAACAATGCCCTTAATAACGGGTTGCTGCCGATTGTCGTCAGCGAGGCTTTCCTGACGGCACTCTTTAACAGCGTGCAGGCAAATCCGAAAGCGACGTTGACGGTCAATCTCGAAGAGCAAACGATCCGCAACAATGAAAACGGGAAAACGGAATCTTTCGAAATCAATCCCTATAAAAAGGAATGTCTGCTGAAAGGATTGGACGATATCGATTTTCTGCTTTCCAACAAAGATAAAATCATCGCATACGAGCAAAACCGCGCTTTTGTGTATTGATAAAAGGATTGTTACACGGAGAAACAGAGGCGGCACGGAGTCCTCTGCGTTCTCAGTAAAACTTCCGTGTAACTCGGTGTCATTTTCATTCCGAATTTTCGGAGTGGACGATTAATTTGTTTATTGAATAGTGGAAAAAAGAACGATTGAAATAATGGATACCACGCTTCGTGATGGCGAACAAACCTCCGGAGTGTCTTTTGCGGCGGAAGAAAAAGTCAGTGTGGCGAGGCTGTTGATTGAGGAGCTGCATGTCGATCGGGTGGAGATTGCTTCTGCCCGGGTGTCGGATGGCGAATTCAAGGCCGTACAAAAAGTTACGCAATGGGCGAAAAACAACAGCCATCTGGATAAGATCGAGGTGTTGGGGTTCGTGGATGGAACGGCATCTGTCGATTGGATCGAGCGATCGGGATGTCAAGTGATGAATCTGCTGTGTAAAGGATCGGAAAACCATTGCACCCATCAATTGCGGAAAACGGCTCAGGAGCATTTGCGCGATATCCGTTCGGTGATCGACGAAGCGAGAAGCCGGGGCATCAAGGTGAATATTTATCTGGAGGATTGGTCGAACGGGATGCGCCATTCGCAGGAGTATGTGTTCGAAATGATGGATTCTCTCTGTGAAATGCCCATCGAGCGATACATGCTGCCCGATACGCTGGGTATCTTGAATCCCGACGAAACGGAACTGTTCTGCCGGAAGATGACGGACCGGTACCCGTCGTTGCATTTCGACTTTCATGCCCATAACGATTATGATTTGGCGGTGGCGAATGTCTTCGAAGCCATTAAGGCCGGTGTTCACGGCGTTCACGTGACGGTCAACGGACTGGGGGAACGCGCCGGAAATGCTCCGCTGGCGAGTGTGATCGCGCTTATTCATGATCAATTGAAACTCTCCACTCATATCGACGAAAACAAACTTTACGGAGTCAGCAAGGTGGTCGAGAGTTATTCGGGCATCCGCATTCCGGACAATAAACCGCTTATCGGCGATAATGTCTTTACACAAGTTGCCGGTATCCATGCCGACGGCGATAAAAAGAAGAATCTTTACTTTAATGATTTATTGCCGGAACGCTTCGGCCGCCTGCGTCAATATGCGTTGGGAAAGAATGCCGGGAAGGCCAGCATCCTGAAGAATCTGGAATCATTGGGCATCGAGCTGGATGATGAAACGGCGAAGAAAGTCACCCAACGCATCATCGAGTTGGGGGATAAAAAAGAAGTCGTCAATCCCGAAGAGCTGCCCTATATCGTTTCGGACATCCTGAAGAATGGCGTGGACCATCAAGATATCCGGATGCTCAATTATTCGTTGATGCTGACCGACGGGCTGCGTCCGACCGCTACCGTAAAGATATCCATCAAAGGGGAAGTTTATCAACAAACCGCCGCCGGCGAAGGGCAATATCATGCCTTTTCGAAAGCGATGTATAAAATATACCGTTCGCTGCACAAACCCATTCCCGAATTGCTCGATTATGTGGTGGTGATTCCTCCCGGAGGAAAAACCAATGCCTACGTGCAGACGATCATCACCTGGCGATTCGAAGGAAAGACGTTTAAGACAAGAGGATTGGATGTCGATCAGACCGCAGCCGCCATTCAGGCGACAATGAAAATGCTGAACATGATTGAAAGCGGGAATATCCCCACCTTTCATAAACATGTACAATTACCGTAAGGCTACTCGGAGGCTATATCAAGAATTGTTATTAAAAGAATGACAGGAACGGATTATAACTTAGAGTTCGGCCTCGGGCATACAGAACGACTTTATAAGAACAAAATAAAAAAATGAAACTGAACATTGCAGTATTACCGGGCGACGGGATCGGCCCGGAAATCATGAAACAAGCGTTGAATGTAACGCAAACCGTAAGTGATAAATTCCATCATGAGTTATCGTATCAGGAAGCGGTTGTAGGAGCTGTCGCTATTGATGAGACGGGCGACCCGTATCCGGCGGCTACGCATGCGCTTTGCCTAAAATCGGACGCCGTGCTTTTCGGCGCCATCGGCTCGCCGAAATACGATAACGATCCGAACGCGAAAGTGCGTCCCGAACAAGGATTGCTGAAGATGCGCAAGAGTCTCGGGCTGTTTGCCAATATCCGCCCCGTGAATACGTTTCCGTCGCTGATACACCAATCGCCGCTTCGTGCCGAACTGGTGGAAGGGGTCGATTTGATGTGCATCCGCGAACTGACCGGCGGGATGTATTTCGGTCGCCCGCAAGGCCGTAGCGAGGACGGTAATACGGCCTACGACACGTGCATCTATACCCGCGAGGAGATAGAACGTATCCTGCACTTGGCCTATAAATTCGCCCGGCAAAGGCGCAAGAAAGTCACGGTCGTCGACAAGGCGAATGTGATTGCCACCTCGCGTTTGTGGCGGCAAATTGCGCAGGAAATCGCCCCGCAATACCCCGACGTGGAGACCGACTATCTGTTCGTCGATAATGCCGCGATGCGTCTTATTCAGTGGCCGCGCAGTTTCGATGTGCTGGTCACGGAAAATCTTTTCGGCGACATTCTGACCGACGAAGCTTCGGTGATTACCGGATCGCTCGGCATGTTGCCGTCGGCTTCCATCGGCCTGCATACGTCGCTCTTCGAGCCGATACACGGGTCGTATCCGCAAGCGGCGGGGAAAGATATCGCCAATCCGCTGGCGATGATTCTTTCGGTTGCCCTGATGTTCGAATATGCTTTCGAGTTGAAAGATGAGGGCGCCCTGATTCGCGAAGCGGTCAACGCCAGTATGGAAGCCGGTATTGTGACGGAAGATATTGCCGAAGGCGGAAAAGCGTATAAGCTCTCGGAAGTGGGGGCGTGGATCGTGGAATATATACGGAATAAATAGACAAGGGGAGACAATTGGCAAATTAGCAAATTAGAGAATTAGCAAATTAGCAAATTAGCAAATTAGTGAATGAGCGAATGAGTGAATGAAGACAAAGGTCAAAGCGATCGTCATTCCGGATCAAGTGCGGAATGGCGGACTGCCGGCGACCGGCGACTAAAGACTAAAAATTAAAAACGGGAGATGAAATATACATTAAATAGCCAGACAAGTACGGCGGGGCGGCGCATGGCGGGGGCGCGTGCGCTTTGGCGGGCGAATGGAATGACGGAAGAGCAGATGGGGAAACCGATCATTGCGGTGGTCAATTCCTTCACGCAATTCGTTCCGGGACATACGCATTTGCATGCGATCGGGCAGCTCGTGAAAGCCGAAATAGAGAAACTCGGTTGTTTTGCCGCCGAATTCAATACCATTGCGGTAGACGACGGCATTGCGATGGGGCATGACGGCATGCTGTATTCGCTTCCCTCGCGCGACCTTATCGCCGACTCGGTGGAATATATGGTGAATGCGCATAAAGTGGATGCGATGATCTGCATCAGCAATTGTGACAAGATAACCCCCGGAATGCTGATGGCGGCCATGCGGCTCAACATTCCTTCGATCTTCGTTTCGGGAGGGCCGATGGAAGCCGGGAAAATAGGAGACGAGCAAATCGATTTGATCGATGCAATGATCGAATCGGCCGACAATACCATATCCGACCAACGGGTAACGGACTTGGAAAGGCTGGCTTGCCCTACCTGCGGATCGTGCTCGGGCATGTTTACCGCCAACTCGATGAACTGCCTGAATGAGGCGATCGGATTGGCTTTGCCCGGCAACGGAACGATTGTCGCCACCCATGCCAACCGCATCGAACTCTTTAAAAAGGCCGCGAAACAAATCGTGGAAAATGCCTACCGGTATTATTCCGAAGGCGATAAAAGCGTGTTGCCCCGAAGCATCGCCACCCGCGAGGCTTTCCTCAACGCCATGACGCTCGATATCGCCATGGGCGGCTCGACAAACACCATTCTGCATTTGCTGGCTGTCGCCAACGAAGCCGGCGTGGATTTCACGATGGATGATATCGATCGTCTGTCGCGGCGGGTTCCCTGCATTTGCAAGGTGGCGCCGAACACTAAAAAGTATCATATTCAGGACGTCAACCGTGCGGGAGGAATCATGGGCATTATGGAGCAACTCGCCGAGGGGGGGCTTGTGGATACGTCCGTGCCTCGCGCCGACGGTTATACGCTGGCCGAAGCTATCGACAAGTACCGCATTACCGGCGCAACCGTCAGCGAAGAGGCGAAGGAGATTTATTCTTCCGCTCCCGGCAACCGCTATAATATCGTGATGGGTTCGCAGAACGCTGCTTACACGTCATTGGATGCCGATCGCGCCGGGGGATGCATCCGCGATATCGCCCATGCCTATACTCAGGACGGCGGACTGGCCATTCTGAAAGGCAACATCGCCGAAAACGGTTGCGTGGTGAAAACCGCCGGAGTCGATGAAAGTATCTGGAAGTTTTCGGGCAAGGCGAAGGTGTTTCATTCGCAAGACGATGCTTGTTCGGGTATCCTGAACGGCGACGTGGAGGCCGGCGATGTGGTGGTGATTCTCTATGAAGGTCCCAAAGGCGGGCCGGGCATGCAGGAAATGCTGTATCCCACTTCGTACATCAAGGCCAAGCATCTGGGCAAGGCGTGCGCACTCATTACCGACGGACGTTTCTCGGGGGGCACGTCGGGATTGTCTATCGGCCACATTTCGCCCGAGGCGGCTGCCGGAGGGGCTATCGGTCTGGTGAAGGACGGGGATCGTATTGAAATAGATATTCCTGCGCGCCGCATCCATTTACAGGTGACGGATAGTGAACTCGCGCTTCGTAGAAAACAGGAGGAGGCGCGGGGTAAGGCGGCTTTCACGCCCGTCCGCGACCGGAAAGTATCGAAAGCGCTCAAGGCATACGCGGCCTTAGTGAGCTCGGCTGATTTAGGGGCGGTACGATTGATTGATTAGCAAATGAGCAAATTAGCAAATTAGCGAATGAGCAAATGAGCAGATGGGACAATGTGTAAATGAGCAAATTAGCAAATGAGTAGATGAGCAAATGGGACGATTCGTAAATGAGCAAATGAGGCCAACGGCCGAAAGGCAGACGACCGGCGACCGCCGACCGAAGACCGGCGACTGGCGACTGGCGACTGGAGACCGACGACATTAGACATTAGACTTTTGACAACAACCATATAATATGAAAGAAGAATATTCAGAACAATCCACAATATCGGGGAGCGAGGCGTTGATCCGTTCGCTTCTTGCCGAAGAGGTAGAGACGATCTTCGGATATCCGGGCGGGGCGATTATGCCGGTCTTCGATGCTTTGTACGATCATCGGGACGAGATAAAGCATATTCTTGTCCGCCATGAACAGGCTGCCATTCATGCCGCGCAAGGGTATGCGCGTGTATCGAGGAAAACGGGAGTCGCGTTGGTTACTTCCGGGCCGGGAGCCACCAATGTCATTACGGGAGTGACGGATGCCATGATGGACAGTACGCCGCTCGTCGTTATTTCGGGACAAGTGGCGTCGGGCCTGCTCGGGTCGGATGCTTTTCAGGAAGCGGATGTTATCGGGCTGACCATGCCGGTTACCAAATGGGCGTATCAGATACGCCGGGTGGAAGATATTCCCTGGGCGGTATCGCGAGCCTTTTATATCGCCGCCAGCGGCCGTCCCGGTCCGGTGGTGCTCGATATTGCCAAAGACGCGCAACTGAACCGTCATCCTTTCTCGTATAAGAAAACCGATTTTCTCCGCAGCTATGATCCGTTTCCGGATGTGGAAGAGGATGATATCCGTGCCGCAGCAGCCCTTATCCGTTCCGCCAAGAAGCCGTTGGCATTGGTAGGGCAGGGGGTCATATTGGCAAACGCCGAAGAAGAACTCAAGGCGTTTCTCGAAAAAGCCGATATCCCTTTCGGATCGACTATTCTGGGGCTGTCGGCCATTGCTTCGTCGCATCCGCTCAATTGCGGTATGTTAGGCATGCACGGCAATCTGTCGCCCAATATCAAAACGAACGAATGCGATGTGCTCATCGCCATCGGAATGCGTTTTGACGACCGCGTCACCGGCAATTTGAATACATACGCCCGGCAGGCGAAAATCATTCATTTCGATATCGATGAAGCGGAACTGAATAAGAACGTGAAGGCGACCGTAAAAGTCTTGGGAAACGCCAAGCAGACCTTGCCGATGGTAACCGGACTGCTCGAGAAGCAATCGCACGCCGAATGGATTGAGGAATTCAAGCCCTACGAACAAAAAGAATTTGAGTGCGTTATCAAAGAGGAAATCCATCCCGGAGCGGGGCCGATAAAAATGGGGGAGGTGGTTCACAAAGTGACGGAAGCTACCGGAAACAAGGCGGTCTGCGCAACCGATGTCGGACAAAACCAAATGATGGGAACCCGCTACTTCAAGTTCACCCAAACGCGCAGCATGATTACTTCGGGAGGACTCGGAACGATGGGCTTCGGCCTGCCTGCCGGCATCGGCGCCAAAGTGGGTGCGCCCGGCCGGACGGTGTGCATATTCGTGGGCGACGGAGGCTTGCAGATGACCATGCAGGAGTTCGGCACCATTATGGAGTATGATATCGATGTGAAGATCATTCTTCTGAACAATAACTTCCTCGGCATGGTGCGTCAATGGCAGGAGTTGTTTTTCGACGAACGCTATTCCGAAACGCGCATGAAGAATCCCGATTTCATCAAGATTGCCGACGCTTACGGCATCAAAGGGCGCAAGGTGATCGATCGGGAAGAGCTCGACGGAGCCATCGAAGAAATGTTGGCTCACAAAGGCGCTTATCTGTTGGAAGTCGTGGTGGAAACCAAAGGAATGGTGTATCCCATGATTCCTGCCGGAGGATGCGTGAGTGATATCTTATTGGGAAACGGACATTCGCTTTATTAATTCAAAACGGAATATAAAATGGAAGATAAAACATTATATACGATTACGATATTCTCCGAAAATACGGTGGGCGTACTCAATCAGATTGCCACCATTTTTACACGGCGCCAGTTAAATATCGAGACGCTGTCGGTTTCTCCCTCGGCCATCAAAGGCATTCACAAGTTCACCATTACGTCGTATGCCGACTCCGACGAGACAATGAAGAAGTTGGTGAAGCAAATCGATAAACGGGTCGATATTCTGAAAGCTTATTTCAACACCAATGAGGATTTGGTGCATCAGGAAATAGCGCTCTATAAAATAGAGACGGCGAAACTGCTCGCTACCAGTCAGGTCGAAAAGCTCGTCCGGAAACATAATGCCCACATTCTGGATGTGAACGAGCATAGTACGGTGATTCAGAAAACCGGTCATTACAAAGATACGCAAGCGTTGTTCGACGAACTGGCGGAGAGTATCGGGGTGTTGCAATTTATCCGTTCGGGGCGCGTGGCGATCACGAAGTCCAAAGTGGAACGGTTGAGCGATATGCTGGCCAAACGCGAAGCTAAGGGGGAGAATGAGCAAATTAGCAGATTAGTAAATTAGCAAATTAGCAGATTAGCAAATGGAACAATTAGCAAATGAGTAAATGAGCAGATTAGCAAATGGGCAGATGGGACAATGAGTAAATGAGCAGATTAGCAAATGAGCAGATGGGAGAATGAGTAAATGAGTAGATTAGCAAATGAGGTCGACGGTCGAAAGACTGGAGACCGGAGACCGGAGACTGGCGACCGGAGACTGGAGACCGACGACCGGAGACCGGAGACCGGAGACATTAGAATAACACGATATGGTAAGTAACAAATAATAATCAATAAAAGAATTATGGCAAAATTGAATTTTGGCGGGGTGGTAGAAAATGTCGTTACCCGCGACGAATTTCCTTTGAGCAAGGCTCAGGAGGTATTGAAAAACGAAACGATTGCCGTCATCGGATATGGCGTGCAAGGCCCGGGACAATCGATGAACCTGCGTGACAACGGGTTTAAGGTGATTGTGGGTCAACGGAAGGATAGTAAAACATGGGACAAGGCCGTTGCCGACGGATGGGTGCCGGGCGAAACGCTTTTCGAAATCGAAGAGGCGTGTAAGCGCGGAACTATCATCGAGTATTTGCTGTCGGATGCGGCGCAAATCAAGCTGTGGCCTACGGTGAAAAAGCATCTGACGGCTGGCAAGGCGCTGTACTTTTCCCACGGTTTCGGCATCACGTATAAAGACCGTACGGGCATTATTCCTCCGGCCGATGTCGATGTGATTCTGGTCGCCCCGAAAGGTTCGGGTACCAGCCTGCGCACGATGTTCCTCGAAGGACGCGGGTTGAATTCGAGTTACGCGATTTTCCAGGATGCGACCGGCAAGGCCTACGACCGGGTGATTGCCTTAGGTATCGGCGTGGGGTCGGGCTATCTGTTCGAAACGACTTTCCAACGCGAAGTGTATTCCGATCTTACCGGCGAACGCGGAACGTTGATGGGCGCTATTCAGGGCTTGCTGTTGGCGCAATACGAAACGTTGCGTGAAAACGGGCATACGCCATCCGAAGCGTTCAACGAAACGGTGGAAGAACTGACTCAGTCGCTGATGCCGTTGTTTGCCGAAAAAGGGATGGATTGGATGTATGCCAACTGCTCTACGACCGCGCAACGCGGCGCTCTTGATTGGATGGGCCCGTTCCACGATGCGACCAAACCGGTGTTCCAAAAACTCTACAAAGAGGTAGCCAGCGGAAACGAAGCGCAACGTTCTATCGATTCCAATTCCCAACCCGACTATCGCGAGAAGCTCGAAGTCGAACTCAAAGCGCTTCGCGAAAGCGAAATGTGGCAGACCGGCGCGGTCGTACGCAAACTGCGTCCGGAAAACGGTTGATCGGATTCGAGCGGTCGGTTTCTTTACAAAGAGGGGATATCACAATTGCCGTGACCCCCAAAAGTCGGACAGATTAATAAATGATGTTTTCTGTATGAGAGCTCGGTATTGCACCGGGCTCTTTCCGTTTAGCTTATTTTCTATTTTGAGACGGCCTCTTTTTCTTTCCTACCGGAATAAGTCTGTTGACGGGTTTGAACAGAGCCTTCTTTCGATTGTTATGAAAAAGACCCAATTTCTCCCGGAGAATAGGTTCCAAAAGAATAATTTAAAAACAAACAGCAAATGAAAAGAGCATTATTGATCGTCGATGTGCAGAACGATTTCTGTCCCGGCGGCGCCTTGGCGGTAAAAGACGGCGATAAAGCGGTGGAGGTGATCAACCGGTTGATACCGCGGTTCGAGGTGGTGGTCGCCTCTAAAGATTGGCATCCGGCGCAGTCGGTGCATTTCGATAAATGGCCGGTGCATTGTGTGGCAGACATGGCCGGCGCCGATTTCCATCCGCTGCTGCAAACGGGGAATATCGGGCAGGTTTTCCGGAAAGGAACGGATAATAAAGACGACGGTTATTCGGCTTTTGAGGCCACGAACCTATCGTTAGCCGATTATCTGCGGGAACGCAAGGTGGAGGAGCTTTATGTGTGCGGGCTGGCGACCGATTATTGCGTGAAAGCATCGGCGCTCGATGCGCTGAGCCTCGGTTTTCGTACGGTCGTCATTACCGATGCCGTTGCGGCCGTCAATGCCCGTCCGGGCGATGATATCCGGGCATTGGAGGAAATGCGCAACCGGGGCGTCGCGCTCGTTTCCGCAGCGGAAATACCGGAATAATCCTGAAACGATGTTGAACTCATCCGGCCGATTCCCTCTCGAACATCGATTGCAATACCGAACTAAAAGTGCCGAGATTCTTATTCTTGCTCCTGCAATCCCGATGATTCTCTCGATACTTCCTTTGCGTTATTGCTTTTTGTCTTTTCCCTTCGCCTTGTTCTCCAAGAGCGTCTTGTGGAACTTGGCTTGTTGTTGCGCTTCGGCCACCTCCACGTTGATTTTGTCGGCCAAGGTTTTGTACGGCTCCACACCGTCCACAAAAGCGTAACTGTTGATGGCTTCGCACAATTTTTCGAAGGCCGCTTGCATTTCCGTGCGCGCTTGGGTGGTCAACCCCGTCACATATTCCGTTTTTTCCTCGGTCCCCAGGATATGATTGGCTTCATAACCCTTATTCTCCTCATCGAGTTTGTCGATCCACGCCAGCGGCGTAATCTTGGCCATCCGTGCCGTGTTTTCGGGCAAGCGCATGTCGGCGACCAAATTATAGAGGATGGATGTTTCCCGTTCGCGGGACATGTTCTGGATGTCCTTCCCGTATTTTTCCACCACGATCAACAACAGCCGGGAGGATTCCGATATGTCCGCGTCGGGGTACCGCATGGCGGCGCGTATCGTGCTGCTGAGCCCTACCAGCGTGTTGTCGCGCAAATCGTCGCTCTCCTTTTTGGGAGCGGTGAACTTCGATTTATCGGCTTGCTTCACCGCCACGTCCAGTTTGTCGAACGCCAAAAAGAACGACGTGGCAACCGCCGTCAATTTCAACACTTCCATATCTTCTTTATGAAGATAGTCTGCAATCACTTTCATAAGATGGAAAAATTCCATCAAAAACACTTTTGATAATTTTGTCGTTTTTACTAACATGATTTTTTGTTTTTATAGGATAGGAAATAAATAAAATAAATGCCAAGTTCCGCGTGCGATGAATCATTTTTTTCTTCCGCGGTGCGGGCGACGGGGGCGATAGGCCCGTCTTCTCTTCCGTGAGGCTGTCGACCGGCGCAATGGATACTTTCTCTTTTCCTCGGATCGATTGACCGGGTAAATACGCGCAACTTCTCTTCCGTGGAGCTATCGACGCGGTCGGCAGGCCCGGCGTCCCTCCCGAAGCGACTGCCGCGGATGGCGGAACGCGCGATAGCATTGCTTCACGGGAGGCGGAAGTGGCGGAGTGATAGATGCGCTCAATTCGAGCGAAAGAAAGCAGGTGGGGTAAATTATTGCTCCAAAAATATCGAGATGGGAAAGTATTTCTCAAGAGGATATAACCGATGTATTTTTCGATTACCCCATTTGTTTTTGATTTATGACGGCAATATTACACTATTTTTATGATTCCGCAAAATTTTTGATTCTTTTTTTTTGAAACAGGCGGGAATAAACGGCACACCCCCCCCTCACCGTAAAGGGTCCTGCGAGGAGGGCCGTTTAAAAAGGTTGAAAGGGTAAGATCGGAAAGCCCAAATCCATCAAAAAAGGACTAAAAAACGCCGCATCAAAAAATTCAAGAATCTGTTTAAATTTCTTTCGCGATTCAAAAAGAATTATTTTTTAGCAGTGTCCTTTCTCGTTTTGGCGATAATAGCGGCTATTTGAGCCAAATAAGAGGAAGAAGAATACAAAAAAGAAACTTTTTGAAGGCGAAGAATAGTTTCATTACAGTCTTCGTAAGAAATTTAAACAGTTTCTCAAAACAGTTTCTAATTTCCGAAAAGGATTTTCTGCTTGGGAACGACCCCGATGCCGGGACGATCGGAAGCAATGATCTTTGCGTTTTCGAGTTGCGCCCCGTCGAAGCAATCGTTTCCGATGAGCAATGCGCCGTCGAGATCGGCAAAATCGAGACCCGGCGATAGCTGTGCCGCGGCCGAAATGGCACAGGACGTTTCGGTCATGCACCCGATCATCACTTTCATTCCCAAGGCTTCGGCCAGGTTGCGCATCTTCCATGCCTCGCGCAGGCCGGTGCATTTCATCAGCTTGATGTTGATTCCCGAAAAAGCGCCTTTCAGCCGCTCCACGTCGTGCAGCCGTTGCACCGATTCATCGGCAAAGATGGGCAAGGGACTTTCTTCGGTGATGCGGGCGATGTCGTCGAGCGCATGCTTCGACATGGGTTGCTCGACCATCACCACGCCCTTTTCCTTCAACCAATGAATCATCTCGACAGCCTGTCGGCGGTCTTTCCATCCCTGATTCGCATCGACCGTAAGCGGCAGGTCGGTCACCGACCGGATGGCTTCGATCATGCGTTTATCATCGGGGCCGCCGACTTTTACCTTCAGCACGCGGAACGGGCCGAGCGCCTCGCGTGTCTTTTCGCGCACCACTTCGTCGCTGTCGATGCCGATGGTGAAGGTGGTATCGGGCGCTTGATATTTGTCGAGGCCGTACATTTTATACCATGGCGCGCCGATCATTTTTCCGGCCAAGTCGTGCAGGGCGATGTCGACGGAGGCTTTGGCCGCGGTATTGTTTTCGGCGATGCTGTCGACATATTCGAGAATCTCTTCGAGGTTTGCCGGATTGCGAAAGCCCGACAGATCGACTTTTTTCAGGAATTCGATGACGGATGCTTGCGTTTCGCCCAGATAAGGCGGCAGGGAAGCTTCACCGTAACCCGTCAGTCCGTCGTATTCGATGCGCGTGAGGACGACGAGGGTGGTTTTGCGGGAAAAGCCCGAGATGGTGAATACATGTCTCAATTGCAAGTCGTAGGGAGTCCAGGAAAGTTTCATATTGACGGATACGTTAGTCGGTTTACGCGTGGGTTTTACGGCTGAAATCAAGGGAGCGGCCGCTATAACAGCTGCTGCCGATGCGGATGTTTGAATGAATTGGCGCCTGTTTTGTTTCATTGTTCGTTGTTTTTAGGAATGAATACGGTTTGTTTAAAGCGATAGGCCGAAGATACGGTTTTATGGTGCGGGACGGTAAAAGTCGTTTCCCCTGATTTCTTCGATACCGGGTGTGCCCACCTCGCCGAGGATACGTTTTGTGCGCAGATAACGTCCGCTGTTATAGGCATCGTACAACGGATCAGCGGGGTCGAAGCTGCTGATGCGGATATGATCGGAGGCGTGGATGAATTTTTTATCTCCCAAGTAAATACCTACATGTACGACGCGTTCGCGCGGTTGGTCGTTGCTTGCGGGCGTACCGAAAAACACCAGGTCGCCGGGTTGCGCTTCGGTAAAATCGGCCGTGTCGTCGATCAGCTTTCCGTATAAGACCTGTTGCGAGGCATCGCGAGCCAGCAAAATCCCGTGATGCAAATAGACTGTTTTGGTAAAACCGCTACAGTCGAGTCCCTTTGCCGATGTGCCGCCCCATACATAAGGGATACCCATAAATTTCAGGGCGGTGTGGGTAACGGCCTCGGGTGTTTGTTGGATATGGCTGAACCAGTCCTGTTCGTTTTCGGCATCGGCTTTGGGCACAAAAGCCTTCCGTCCGTCGGGATAAACCACCCTATAATATTTCCCTTTCGTGCCTGTGACGGCCAACGTGTTTCCGGTCACCAGATCGGATACTTGCTGCGACCGGGCATTTGCTTTTTCATAAGAAGACGTGTATAAGCGCGTAATCACAATCTTCGGCTGACGGCGGTAGCTATCGAGCTCGCTTTCGGTCATCGGTTGCACGGAACGATTGATCCAGCCGATGTATTTTTCGGGCGTTTGAATACGCCGCCATCCGCCTTGTTCGTCAAGGATTTTCACCGGCATGCCGAGGAGCACCTGCGATACTGTTTCGGAACTATAAGAGGGCGCTGAATGCAAGGTGCCGACCGAGTTGTAAATCACGCCCCATGTTTTGTCTTGCAGGCGGACGTCGGGCAACAGGCGGATGCTGTCTTGCAAGGAGTAAGGAAGCGCTTGTAGGCGTTGTATAAGCGTCCGGTACGCCTCGTGACTGCTCGTTTCGCCTTTCAGCACCAACGATTGAGCATTTTCTTCGACCCGGATGTCGAAAACTTCCGTTCGTTTGTCGGGGGCGTATTGTTGCTGAACCGATCGCCGTATTTCCTGTATTTGTTGACTGTTTTGTGCCATAGAAAAAAGAAAGGATACCGTCCACATAAAAGACAGCAGGCCGATTTTTTGCTTTGTTTTCATCCTTTTAATAACTAAATCCGCCGAAAGATACGATTTTTTTTAAAAAGAGCAAAGAATAAAGAATCCAACTCTGAGGGGACGGGCAAGGAACGGGTGGAGGAGATATTTCTTCTCCGCTCATCATTCACCATCCCTTCCCCGCTTCGCGATAGAAGCCGTCTCAAAAATAAAAAAACTGCCGCCGGATTTCTCCAACGGCAGACAATTGAGTAGAACAGGGAACTTTTACCAATCGGTAACATTACTCAACAGTTTTAGGCGTATCCGTCGTTTGCGGCGGTATTGCGGCACTCAGAACCGTACGCGCACTCCCGCGTTTAATCCGAAAACCAGCGGATCCTGTGTGCGGGCGCTCATCGGTTGATTGTTATTGAAATAATAAATCACTTGCGGCTCGCCGAAAATACGTATCCGTTTTGTCAACCGGTATTCAAATCCGGCAGCCACGTTTGCCGAAAGCTGTATGCCGTCGATACCCGATCGCACCGTGATGCGTTCCACATCGCCTTTGCTATCTTCGATTTCTTGCTTATAAATCGAAAGCACGCCTTTCTCCAGGGTGCCGCCTGCCAATGCATAGACGTTCCACGCATCCTTTTCATATACCATCGCCTTTAAATTGACCGGAATGCCGAGGTAGTGCAGCGACAGCGAGCCCCGGTAAACCACCGTGCCCGGTTTATCGAAAAGCGATGACAAGTAAGTGTATTTCAGTCCGGTTTCGATGCTCCACCGGTGGTTTAAAGGGATGTCGGCGGTCAGGCTGAGCGATAGCGGAGGCAAATGGCGTATTTGCGTAAAATCGGACGGCTTGAGTGTTTCCTGCCCGATGGCTTCTCCGTCCGAGGCTAAATAATCCGTTCTTCCGCCCAATGGCAGGTCGTTCATATATAAATAACTCCCAGCCGTTTCTTTTCCGAGTGTTTGGCCCCCGCCACCGAGGCGTGCGATCAGAGAATGTTTTCTATCGTTACCGGCCGTTTGCAAAGGGGGGCTTGCCGGAAGCGCTTGCGTAGAAGCTTGTTCTGTTGATTCTCCGGTTTGTCCGAACGAATCACCCTCTTCGTGTGGCGGTTCGTTTTTTTCTGCCGTCGTCATGTGTAAAGGGGGTGCTTTTCGATGCGTATCCCGCTGCCGTTGTAAATAATCGGCAATAACCGATCTCGTTGCCGTTTCCGGAATGCGTTCGGTACGGGTAGCGGAATGCTTCGCCAACAAGAGACGTTCTGTCCTTTGCATGACCTGAGCAGGTTTCTTTTCAGGCTGTTGCGAATGCGTGTCGATCGCTTCCGTAGCATGCAAAGGAGCCGTCTCCGTCACGAGTTGATCGGGGCGCCCGGTTATAAACGGATTCAGCACAAAAAGAATGCCTGTCAATATGGCGGCCGCTACCGCTCCCCATAGGAAATAGGCGCGCCTGATCTTCCGTTTGGAATACAGCTTGTTCTCCAACTCATTCCAGACTTCCGGCCGCACAGGAACGCGATGATTGTGAAGTTTTTCCCTGGCTTGCAGCGAAAAATCATCGGGTATGTCTTTATTTCTTTGATCAGATAGCATCTTTTTTCTGCGTGAAAGTTATTATTTTTTGCTGTAATAATTGGCGCGCCCGGAAAAAATGCGAGCGGGATGTACTTTCGGGTATGCCCAGCATGCCGGCAATTTCCTGATGTTTATACCCCTCGATGGCAAACAGGTTGAAAACCATTCGATAGGTATCCGGCAGTTCGGCGATGCATTGCATCAGTTCATCGGCCGAAATATCATCCAGCACCGACTGTTTGGCCGGTTGATCTTCTATATAATCCAGTCGCACTTCCTTTTCCTTCAATCGTTTCCGCTTTCGGATAAATTCGAGTGCGGTGTTCACGAATATCTTCCGTATCCATGCGCCGAAAGGCCCTTTGCCCGAATATTGGCCGATTTGAGTGAATACGATCAGAAAACCCTCCTGAAGCACATCTTGCGCATCGTCGTAGTCGGAAACATAGCGGCAGCACAAAGCCATCATGGTAGGAGCGTATTGTTCGTATACGGTCTTCCTTGCCCATAACTTTCCTTGTTTACAAGCGGTTATTAACTGATGTTCCGACATGAAAAATTTCCCTGTTTAGGATATGATGTTTTGTGCGGTCAAAACGTTGCAGAATATTCGGAATCCCCTGTCCCCTTGTCTCCCCGTCTCTCTGTCCCCTTGTCCCCTTGTCCCCTTGTCCCCTTGTCCCTCTATCCCCTTGTCTCTCTGTCTCTTTGTCCCTCTGTCTCTTTGTCCCCTTGTCTCCCCGCCCCTCTGTCTTTATCTTCTCAGCCACGGAGCCGGATCGAGTTTGTGGGTCTTTTGCCAGAGTTGGAAGTGCATCGTGGAGATGCCGGTGTCGGGATCCGTGTAAATGCGTCCGAGGGCCTGTCCGGCTTTCACCTTGTCGCCTTGTTTGACATACAAATCATAGATATTCGCGTAGAAGGTATAATAGTCGCCGTGACGAACAATCACGCACGTGTTGGCGCTGGGGAAAGAGAATACTTTCGATACTTCTCCGTCGTATACCGACCGGATGTCGGCTCCCTGTTGGGCTTGGATGTCGATGCCGTTGCTATTGGTGGAAATATTCCATTCGCTATGTTTGTTCATACCGAATTTACCGACGATCGTCGAGGTGCCTGTAACCGGCATCGGTAACCGTCCTTTGTTCGCCGCGAAGTTTTTGGATAAGTTGAATGTTTCGGCCGATGCCGTAGCCGTATTGCTCTCGATCTTCGGCTCCGTTTTGGGGCGGGCCTCGTCGCGCCGTGATGTTTCGCTTTCTCTTTTATCGCCCGATTTGCGCCGGGCTTCCTCGCGGCGCCGTTCTTCTTCCTTGCGTGCCCGGGCAGCCTCCTCGGCCGCGCGCCGGCGAGCCGCCGCTTCCCGTTCCTGGCGGGCTACTTCTTCGGCGATTAATTTTTCGATTTGAGCGTTCAGTTGGTTCACTTGCCGCTGTTTGTCCTGTAAGGTCTTTTGCAGTTTCGATTGTTGTTGACGTGCCTCGGCCATCTCCGACTGATGAGTCTTTTCTTCGCTTTGCAACTTGTTCTGCTCCGATTCCAGAGCCGTCAAAGCCCGTTGCTTTTCGACCTTCGCTTGCTCCAGCTTTTCTTTTTTAAGATTCAGTTCGGCATTCTTTTTTTTTATTTCTTCCGCTTGTTGTTTCTGCTGTTGCGAATACTCTCTCAGGTACTGCGCGCGGCGGAGGGATTCGCCCAATGATTTGCCGGAAAGGATGAAGAGCAACTTGTTCTGGCGGTATTTATTGTTTAGAAGGCCTTTGATAGTCTTTGCATATTGCTTTTGACGTCCTTCGAGATCTTTATTAAGTTCTTCGATTTCTGCTGTCAAACGGGCTTCTTCTTTTTCCAACGCCGACAATTCCTGCTCTTGGGTGGAAATAAGTTTCTTCCGCGATTCGATTTGTTTATTGATGAGATTGATCCGGTCTAAAATGGTTGTCGTATGTTTTTTGACATCTAAAAAGAGCTTGTTGGTGTTTCGGATTTCTTCTTTCAGTATCAACTGTTGTTTTTGCAAATTCTCAATCTGCTTCGTTTGAGAAAACAAAGCAACGGAAAGGAACAACAGCCAATAGAGGGAAAGAAGCCGTTTCATTGTTATTTTGCCTTTAGAATCTTTAAGAGTTCTGCCACAGTGGTTTTCGTATAACTTGCCGGCACGCTGACCGACAGTTCCATCGGAGCATTCAACGAAATATCCGAAAAGATAAAGGCAACATTCATTGTTTTATCGGAAACCAATGCCGAGATATCCATTTTATAGGGAAAAACCTGTGTGGATACTATCGAGAAGTTGCTATAGTTCCATTCTACCGAATGGGTTTTATTCGGAGAAAGTAAGTGCGTGGATGTGATTCGGTCGTCTCCGTTTACGATGAATGAATAGGTGATTCCCGAATTTTTGTCTCGCCCCTGCAATTGATAATGCGCATCGGGTGTTTCCGAAATTTCGAACTGACGGTAGTCGGTTGTTTCCGCCGATTCTTTGGATGAAACGAATAAAGAGTTGGTAAACAACGATTGCAGGGTGTAATAGTCGAAACCTACCGGATAAATTTCTTTAAGAGTGGTCAGGGACTCCTTCACGTATCGTTTATTCATCCGGTCCAATACCACCAGCGAGTCGGGATCGATATGGAAACGGAACATTTCCACGCCGAACAACGGTTGTATCGAGACTTGCAGGGCTTTGTCGCGTACGATTCTTACCTGTGCTTTAGAGCTCAGCGATCGGGTGCCCATTTCTACATTCATCGTTACCTTCGAAGCCAGCGTCCCGTAATCGAAAGATTGCTCCAGAATGTCGCTGAACAGCTCGTTATTCTCCTTTTCCTCGACCGGCGTAGTGGAGGAAATGATTTTTTGTTTGGGTTTGCAACAAGTCAAAGCGGTTGCTAATACGCAAATAAACAAAAGGATGTTTTGAAATCGAAGCGTCTTCATTTTTTTTGCGGATCTTTTTCGATGTATTTACCTGTTTTTATTTTCTGGTCGAGTGTTTTTGAGTCACTCCCCAACTTTTTGGCGGTTTTCCATTGTTCGACGGCTTTTAAGGCGTCCCCCGTCATATAAAGCACATCTCCGTAATGCTCGTATACTTCTGCCGAAGGTTCTTTCGATCCATACTCGATGGCTTTTTCAATATAAATCTTTGCCGCCACATACGAGCCTTGCTCAAACAGGATCCATCCGTACGTGTCGAGATAAGTTGCATTGGTGGGCTCCCCTTTGATGGTGATGCCGCTCATTTGCTCTGCTTTGTCCAAGTCGCGCTTTTGCAGCGAAAGATAGTAACTGTAGTTGTTCAATACCGGCAGGTTCTGCGGATTTAGCTTCAATGCCTTTTCGTAATTCTCGAAAGCAGCTTCCGTATTGCCCAGCAGGTGATTCAAATCTCCCACTTGAGCAAGAAAGTCAGATTCCAGCAGCGGGTTTTCGAAAGTCGCGGTTTCCAGTCCTTTTTCAAATACCGCTAATGCTTCGCGGTATTTTTTCTGTTGATAGTAAGCCCCGCCCAGATAGAAGTGGAATTGCGGGTGTTGGGGAACCTGCCTGATGGCCTCTGTGGTGATCTTAATCACTTTGTCCATATCGTTATCCGAGAGATATATCCGCAATAATTGTTCGTATCCCGCCGGATCATCGGGATTATCTTTGATGTAAATCTCGAATTGCTTCGTCGCCCCTTTTTTATCTTCTTGCATCATCAAGACATTCCCGTAGATTAAATTCAGTTGCGAATTGTTGGGATATTGTTCGAAAAGCGTTTTGAAGAGAGGGTTTGTCTGTTTGATGTCTTGCTTGTTTTGTTGCAGTAGAGAGATATACCGAGTAAGAAGCTCTATTTTCACCTCTACTTCGAGAGACGATCCGGTAATGGCTTTTTGCAGTTCGGCTTGGGCGGCCTCTTTGTTTTCGGTCGTCTCGTAATAATTAACCATCGACAGGATCAGCGCCGGATAGTCGGGGTCGACGGCCCGGACTTGCTCGTAATACTCGAGCGCCTTGTCATTTTGATTATCCTGTAAATATAAATCGCCCATCAACAGCAGGTATCGGGGATCGTTAGGCGCTTTATCGATGATGTTCTTTATCTCGCGAAAGGCCTTCTCCTTCTGATTCATCATCGAGTACAAGCGGAACTTGTTTAACGCCACCATCTCCGAGAAGCCGCTGCCTTTTTCGAACGCATTCAAGGCCTCCATCGCTTTTTCCAGTTCGCCGTCATCGGCATAAGCATTCGCCAATTCGAAATAGAGATTTATTTTATCCGGATATTGCTTTAATAGCGAATTATAAATACCGATGACTTCTTTCTTCAATCCGAGCTCTTTGCTCAAGCCCGCCAACGTCATCGTATAATAATAGTTCGACGGATCATACTGCACGGCCTTCCGGAAATAATCAAGAGCTTTGTTTTTTTCCGAGAGCGCATTATAAAAGGTGCCTAACTCGATGAGCACATTCGCGTTTGTCGAATCCAATGCCTGGCAGTGGAGGAACAAGTCTAACGCTTCGGCATAATTGCCTTGCGTTTTTGCGTTAAGCGCTTCGTAAAAATAATAATCGAATTTACGACGCGTCTGATCCTCCGATGCGGGTTCTTTTGCATCGGGCTGTTGCGCTCTTACAAATGCAGGCGCCAAAATGAGTAAGGAGAGAAGTCCGAAAACGATCCAATGACGGGATTTACCCCTTATCTGTTTATAAAGCATTATCCGTTCGATAGCTGATTTATTCTTTATTCCTGTTATCCTATTTCTGTTCACCATTCAATCTTTTATCAATCTCCCATCACTTAGTTCCCGTATGTCCGAATCCTCCGCTGCCCCGCTCGCTTTCGTTGAGTTTATCGACCGCTTCCCATTGCACATGCTCGTGTCGGGCGATAACCATTTGGCAAATACGTTCGCCATCATTGATCAGGAAATCTTCGTTGGACAAGTTGACCAGAATGACGCGTATCTCTCCCCGGTAATCGGCATCGATGGTGCCGGGAGTATTGACGAGGGATATGCCGTGCTTGATGGCCAATCCGCTGCGGGGACGTATCTGCGCTTCGTATCCTTCGGGAAGCTCGATGGATATCCCGGTCGGGACCAGGCGTCTTTCGAGCGGTTTCAATACTATCGGCGCTTCAATATTCGCCCGCAGATCCATTCCTGCCGAATAAGGAGTGGCATATTCCGGTAAAGAATGATGCGAAGAATTGACTATTTTGATCTTCATTCCGTTGTCTGTCTTTTTTTATGGTGCGAATTTATACATTTCCTTGCAATTATCGGGCAATTTGATGAATTTTAAGCAAATTATCCGTCTTTCGCTTTAAGATTATTTTCCGGAAGATCTTTTTCTGCCGAAAAAATCCATACCTTTGCAACTATGAGTGAACAAGGGGATGATTTATTGGCGAAACTTCGCCAAACATTGAAAGAACAAGGTATTGAGTCTTTTCATATCCTTGAGGAACTTGTGCCTTTAGAAGAGCAATTGGAGTATTTCAAATACTTCGAAGAGTTGCGGAAGGAGAATACGCCTTTTGTCCGCGATGAAGAGGTGGCGATATTGTTTTCACCGGATGAGCCGGTTGCGCGCAAAAAGAAGAGTTTGCTGCTGTTGGCATCGATCCCCGACGTGGGGGCTTATCGTTCCATCGAAACCTATCATAGTTCGCCTTTGGAGCCCGAATTGCAAAATTGGTCGTCTATGGCACTGGTCAGTAGCCGTATTGTATTGAATTCCGATCTTTCGGGTCAACAGCAAATATATATATCTTCGGGTTTGGGAGGACAGGATAAGAAGTTGCGCTTTTTTGCCTTGTTTGCAGCTAAAGATCGGCTGCCTTTTACCGCTTTACAGCGGGAGATCATAGAGCGGGAGTTCCGTTTTCAGCTACAACAAGCGGATGTGGTTGTCGAGAAGTTCGATATTCGCGAGGATTACTTTACAATCCTCCTGTTATTCTCTTTCGACACCGATGTGAAATCGAGTTTGAATGCCGCCGTTACCGAGTGCAACCAATATGGCAATTTTTTAGATGCCAAGTTCTTGTTTACGAATGTGAAGATATTAAGCGAGGAGGAAATTCAAAATGTGTTGAACAATCGCTGATTCTTTATGGTATTTAGAATAATATACAGTGTACTGTTTTTTTTACTCTTGTTACCGGTGCCGCAACCTGTTTCGGCGCAGAATATTCCTTTTGTGCCTCCTTCTTTTAACTATGGAATTAAAGATTATGGAGCGGGCAACCAAAACTGGGCGGTTGCGCAGGGACAGAACGGAGTTATTTATATAGGTAATAATTATGGACTGTTATCTTTCGATGCCGTCAATTGGAATTTGCACCCTTTGCCTAATAATTTGGCTGTTAAATCGATTCTGGTCAATCACTCCTCCGGCGCCGAGCGTATTTATGTAGGTTCTTTCGAAGAGTTCGGCTATTTTGAGCGCGATGAAACGAACAAATTGTGTTATCATTCCTTGAAAGGGTTGGTCAAGGATTATACTTTTCGCAATGATGAAATATGGACGATTCATCAATTGAACGATAAGTTGTTTTTTCAATCGTTTTCTTCTTATTTCGTGTATAATGAGAAAACCCGATCCATCGACTCTTACAAACCGTATCCGGCTCCTCTTTATTTTTTTAATGTCGAGGGCACGCTATATGCCCAATTTATCGATGAGAATTTCTATAAATACGATGGACGGGATTTCAAGTTACTCTTGACGCGAGAGCGGATGAATGACGATTTTATCGTTTCGGCTTTACCTTTTCAGGGAAAGTTGCTGCTTGTTACTTCCAAAAGCGGTATCTACTCTTTCGATTCGCGGACGTCTCAGTTATCGCGCTTCCCGACGGCCATCGACTCGAAACTGAATACGGCTATCGTCAACCGGACGGCCTTATTGCCGGATTCTGTTTTAATAATAGGCACGCTCAATGAGGGGCTCTTTGCCCTTAATGCGCGCGGAGAGGAACTTTGGCATCTGAATCGTTCCAACGGCCTGAATAATAACACGTGCTTAGGACTGTTTATTGATAATGAGAATAATCTTTGGACGGCTCTCGATAACGGCGTGTCGTACATTCAAACTAACTCTCCTTTGTCGTTCTTTGAACCGAAAGATATCCAAATCGGTTTAGTGGAGGAGATACTGGTCCAAGACAATCAGTTATACATCGCTTCAAACCAGGGAGTCTATAAATATTCCGAGTCGAAGGGGAATTTTCAATCGATTCCTTCCCTGAATGTACAATCGTGGTTTATCCGGGCTTTCGGAGAGCATATTATTACCGGAAACAACAAAGGGACTTCGTTAATTCGCAATGACAGGGCGATTCCCATTCCCAAAGTAAGTACAGGCGGAATGGATATTAAAGGAATGACGATATCCGGAACGGAATTCTTGTTGGAGTCTACCTACAACGATTTGCTTGTTTATTTGAAGGATGCGAAAGGCGAATGGTATTTCAGTCACCGGGTGGAAGGCTTTTCCGATTTGATTAATCAACTGGAAATCGATCATACCGGAAATATTTGGGCGAGCCATATGTATAAAGGATTGTATCGCTTACGGCTGGACAATGGCTTGCAACGTATCGTAGAACAAGATTTTTATCTGAAACTCGACAGTGCGTTGGAGTCGGTTAATCCGGTAAAGATTTCGAAGTTGAAAGGGCGTATCGTTTTTTCCGATGGCTTCCGGTTTTATACGTATGATGATTTGCAACGAAAAATTATTCCTTTTGAACAGCTTACGGAAGAGTTGCCGAATCTTTCGGATACGCGCAATATCGTTCCTGTTAATGATAGTCTATTCTGGTTTGTTCGAAACAAAGAAT
The DNA here is from genome assembly GCF_041902845.1 of Limibacterium fermenti. Classification (GTDB taxonomy): domain Bacteria; phylum Bacteroidota; class Bacteroidia; order Bacteroidales; family Dysgonomonadaceae; genus Limibacterium; species Limibacterium fermenti. The sequence continues at coordinate 3,352,937 of NZ_CP159486.1, read as the reverse complement.
ATACCGTTGTAAAATATAATTCGGAAAACCATTACACCGTTCACGAGAAGATCCCGTTCAGTATCTTGAATAATCCACCTAATTACAGCCGGGGAAATGTATACGTCGATAAAAACGGAGACTCGTATTTTTGTTTGAACGGAGGAATAGGCAAATACAATTTTTCCCGTTCCACGCAACAACCTATCCGGCATTTCGAAATCGCTTCGGCTTCCAGTTATAACCGGAAAGATGGCATTACTCAACGTCTTTCTTTACAAGGTAAGAATATAATTGATTATGCCGATAATAATATAACCTTTGAGTTGCGGTATACCGATTTCTCTAAAAACGGTTTTTCCGTAGAATGTTTTTTGGGCGATTACGATAATCGATGGATTCCCGTTGCATCGGATTTAACGATTTCGTATACCAATTTGCCGGCGAATGACTATGTGCTGAATGCCCGTGTTGTGAATGAATCCGGAGAAGAGTTGGCAACGCTGACATATCCTTTTGTCATTAAGAATCCCTGGTATAAAACGTCGTGGGCGTTGTTCTTCTATTTTCTCTTAGGCATGATTGTTCTGTTTTCGTTAGTGAAAGTGTATATCCAGATGATCGTCCGCCGGAAAAACAAGCTGTTTATGCAACAGGAGAAAGAACGTTTGGTGCAGTTGGAACGGCAGGAAAAACTCATTACACAATTAAAGAACGAGCAATTGGGAAATGAGTTGGTCTATAAAAGTAAAGAGTTGGCGAATGCCTCCATGCTTATTATCAAGCATGAAGAGTTCCTGAATGCGCTGAAGAAGAGTATTCAGGAGGCGTTGAAATCGGGGAAAATACAAAGGAGCGAAGGCGCCGAACTGATGAAACTCATCGGATCGCATACGTCAGGCGAGGATACGTGGGGGCAATTTCAGGAAAACTTCGATTTAATTCACGAAAACTTTTTCCGAAAACTGAAAGAGCGTTATCCCTCGCTCACCTCGTCCGATTTGCGATTGTGCGCCTTGTTACGGCTTAATTATTCTTCCAAAGATATTGCCAATATGCTTAACCTAACTTTACGCGGAGTGGAAGCTGCCCGTTATCGTTTGCGTAAAAAATTAGCCCTTCAAGAAGATCAGAATTTGGTAGAGTTCATGATCGATTTCCATTAATCTCTTCGTTTTTCATTCTCCTTTCATTTTTATAAGTATTCTATTTGTCAGCGATATACTATCGGATGAAGTAGAGAAAACGTACCCTTTGAAAACATGTTATAAAACATATCGTACTTTTAGAGGGGTGCTTTATTTAGTTTCCGGGTGAAATCCGCTTTCCTTTGTAATGTTTTTGTAACAAAAGTGATTTTTAAAAATACATATTATTAAAAAAAACTGACCCATGAAAGTAAAGAAGTTTTTATTATTTGTTTTGTATTGCGTACCCTTCTTTCTATTTGCCCAAGAGCAAATAACGGTGAAGGGAGTGGTGACAGAGAGCGCCTCCGGCCAACCGGCCATCGGAGTCAGCGTTCTTGTAAAAGGCTCTTCGAATGGAACGGTTACCGATATCGACGGTAATTATACCTTAACGAATGTGCCGGATAATGCGACGTTAGTATTCAGTTATATCGGAATGCTGACGCAAGAAGTAAATGTAGGCGGACGTAGTACCGTCAATGTAACCCTTGCCGAAGATGTGCAAGCATTGGAAGAAGTGGTGGTGATCGGCTATGGATCTGCAAAATCAAAGGACTTGACTGCTCCGATTGATGTGATTAAGGAGAAGGATTTTGTAAATGTGCCTACTTCATCCCCCATGGCGGCACTACAAGGGAAGGTACCCGGAGTCAATATCATTAATTCGGGAACTCCCGGTGATGGTCCTAAGGTGACTATTCGCGGTATGGGATCTTTTGGAGATACTTCCCCTTTATATGTAGTGGACGGGATGTTTTATGACAACATCAACTTTCTGAACAATTCTGATGTTCAGGAAATGACGGTTCTGAAAGATGCATCTGCTGCGGCTATTTATGGTGTACGGGCAGCCAACGGAGTCGTGATCATCACCACAAAGAAAGGTGTACGTAATCAAGAAGCCCGAGTGACTTACAATGGATATGTCGGTATTCAGCAAGCGACCAATTTATTGCAGATGGCCAATTCCCATGAGTATGCCACCATGCTGATGGAAGCCGCTCCCGATACTTACAGATACCTGTTTGAGGGATCCGTCGATGCATTTGGGGGAGACCTCAGTGCATTGAGATTCAATGCCGATACGGATTGGTATAATGAATTGTTGCGCACTGCTATGATGACAAACCACAGCTTGAATGTATCCGGCGGTACGGATAAAGCAACGTATTCAACCGGTTTAAGCTATTTGTCTCAAGATGGGGTAATGGATATTGAAAACTACTACCGCCGCCTGAATTTCCGGGCTGCACTGGACTTCGATGCAAGAAGCTGGCTTAAAATAGGGTTTAACGGCGTATTCAGCAACTCGCAACAGCAGATGCCAAAACAGGATGCATGGCAGCATGCCTTTAATACACCCTCTATCATCCCTGTTTATGATGAATCCCGCGACTCATCTATATTTCCGCATAAATTTGCATCTCCCGAACAAGTCGGTTTTTCGAACAACTTCTACAATCCGGTAGCGACGGCTACTTACTATGATAACCGGAATGAGACTTATCAAGTGCTGAGCAATTTTTATGCTCAGTTTAACATTCTTCCCGATAAATTGAATGTGCGTTCGAGTTACAGTTATGATTACTCTCAGATTCGCGGTACAAATTTTACGCCGACTTATTATGTAGGTTCCAAAGAACAGGCGAACGTTACGAGTTTGACCAAAAAAGACGAGAACTATTATAAAGGAATTTGGGACAATACGGCAACTTATACGGATAAATGGGGAAGGCACGCATTTACGGGTATGGCAGGTGTCTCCATGCGGCAAGAACAGTACAAAAAGTTGGAAGGAACAGCAACTAATGTGCCCGAAGGCAGTGATGTATGGAAATATATTGCCTTAGGTAATAAAGAGGGTGCAACAGTGACCGACGATGGTTGGCGTTACCGTGGTTTGTCGTACTTCACCCGCTTAAACTACAATTACGATGATAAGTATATGTTGATGCTCACCTACCGTGCCGACGGTTCTTCAAAGTACAACGACCAATGGGGATATTTCCCGTCGATAGGCGCTGCATGGGTGGTTTCACAAGAACCTTTCATGAAAGACCAAAAGGTATTCGATTACTTAAAACTTCGTACAAGTTGGGGTAAGTTAGGAAATGATAAAATTGCCGCAAGTGCCGGTTTTGCAAGCATTGAAAATGTACAAGCAGTGTTTGGCCCCAACAATGCCCTTGATGGTTATACCAATTCATCCAATTTTAGTTGGCTTGGTTGGGAAGTCGTGAACGAAACAAACATCGGCGCGAGCTTCTCGACTTTAAGAAACCGGTTGAATGCCGATATCGACTGGTATTACCGAATCACGGAAAACGCTGTTATTTCTCCTAAAATTCCCATGCAAGGCACTACGCTGGCAGGAAATTACGGCGAGATTTTAAACACCGGTGTCGACTTATCTTTAAACTGGAACGATAATATCGGAAAAGATTTTGCCTATAACGTCGGAGCCAATCTTTCGTTCTTGCACAATGAAGTTAAAAGCTTGAAAGATAATATGACGATTATCAAGGGTGGTAAAACGGTAAATAAAGTGGGTGAGAAAATGAATTCCTATTACGGATTCAAGGTCGTAGGAGTCTATCAAACGGCAGAGGAAGTACAAGCTGATCCGATTGCTGTAGCAAACGGACTTGAACCCGGAGACTTCAAATACGAAGATGTGAATAATGACAATGTCATTGACGGAAGTGACAAACAAATCCTCGGTTCTTATATTCCTGATCTCACGTATGGATTTAATGTAGGATTTGCCTACAAAAATCTGGACTTCGGATTGACCACTTATGGACAACTCGGAGGCGAACTTTGGAACAGGAAACGGGCACTGCGTTATGCCGCATCCAATTATAACTTCGACAAAAACCAATATAACAATCGTTGGACAGGGGCCGGTTCCACCAACGAAAATCCCTCGTCGAAAGCATTGTTGAAGACATGGAACGTGTCCGACAGTAATAGTGCATCTTATTTTGTTGAAAAATCGGATTATTTCCGCATCCAAAACGTTACTCTCGGTTATTCATTCCGAGATATTAGAATGGGGGGCTATACTCTACCCGGTGTTCGTCTCTCGTTGACGGCCGACCGCCCATTGACATGGTTCAAGGCCAACAGCTTCACACCTGAATTGTCGGATGCTGAAGGATGGGATACGCAAGTTTATCCTTTGACTGCTACCTATACATTCGGTGTTCAAATTGATTTTTAAACGATCAAAAAACATTTAAAATTGAAAGCAATGAAATTTCTAAAGAAAACATTCGCATATATTATTCTCCCGGCAATTCTGGCCTTGGGAGGCATCACCGCCTGTTCGGATTTCCTCGATATCGAACCGGAAAATAAAGTGCCGGAAGAGAGTGTGGATTTTACAAAAACAGAAAACATGTACCAACCGGTTATTGGTGTTTACGCAAAGCTACGTACTTCCGCGATGCATTGGGCTAACAAACTACTGATGTTTACTCGTGATGGAGATGTGTGGTCCGGACGTACTGACGACCAGGGAGCGGCTGTTGATTTCGGACGCAACTTCAACTACACGAATTCGTTCTGGGCACTTAATAACGTTTGGGTTACATTTTATGAAATTATCCGTACGGCAAACTCGGCTTTGGAATCGCTTGACGGCTATGCCGCCTATCTGACCGAGGGAACAGATGCCTATGAGAACTATGAAAGCTATTGTGGTGAAGTACGTACTATCCGTGCATGGGCTTACTATCAATTAGTGACCAATTTCGGTCCGATTGTACTCTATAAAGACAACACGCAAACAGACTTTCGTCGTTCTAAAATAGCGTCCGTATATAACTACATGCTGGAAGACTTGAATTATGCCATCGATAAATTGCCTCGTTTGCGTCCGAACCAAATGGCACACAATGGGGCTGTAAGTGCATTTACTGCCGAGATGATAGCTGCCAAAGTGTATCTTCTGAAAGGGGAATATGATCAAGTTGAAACATTGACGGACGATATCATTAATGATGGAAATTTCTCTCTGTATACCGAATACTATGACTTGTTCAAAATTCCGGGAAAACTGAGTAATGAATCTTTGTTTGAATGTCAAGTTACAGACTTCGGCAATGGTTCGGGAGAGTACGTCGGAGTTGACCAGTGGTTCAATTTTGCCGGCCCGTTTTCTTTGACAAATCCCAAAACCGGAACTTCATTCGGCGGATGGGGATTTGTGGGTTATGAATCACGTTTTGTGACATGGGCGGAAAATAGAGGCGAAACCGTACGTGCCGAAACTTCTTTCCTGAAAGCGGGAAGCACTACCCGCGAAGGTTGGGTAGTAAGCGACGCACGGGGGACTTCGACCGATTGCTGGAATGGCAAGGATTATCTTCCGTATGATCAACTCACACCTGGCCGTACCACTTATGGTCAAAACAACAACGTGCGTATTCTGCGCTATGCTGAAGTATTACTGATGAATTCCGAAGCTAAAATTCGATTGGGAAAGAACGGCGACAGCGGCTATAATTTAGTCCGCGAACGGGCGAAAATGCCTACTAAAACAGGTGTAACGCTGAATGATGTATTGGACGAACGCCGTATGGAACTTTGCGGTGAATGGGGTAACCGGTATGTCGACTTGGTGCGTACAGGAGAAGCCGCTACCGTACTTGGTCCAAAGTGGACAGAAGCCAAAACCTACTGGCCTATACCATCCTCGCAGCTTGACGATCTTCCTGATTTGATGCTTGACCCGATGGATTGATTTAGATTGTAAATAGTAAAAGAGGGAGTAAACCTCCCTCTTTTATTTTAGATTGAAAAAGTATGAAGTACCCGTTATGCATTCTCATCCTCACGACGTATATCGGCTTTCTGTGGTCTTGCGGAAAGAGCGACGAAGAATCCATTTCCGCCACCTTTCAAATAGAAGGTATTGAAATCGAAGGGGAATATAATGCCTCTTCTTATACCGGTGTGGATCCTCATCTGTCTGTGAAACTTACTTTTTCGGAACAAGTCGATGAAGGTACTTTACAGAACAATATTCGTTTACGGGTTCTGAACGGTGATAGAGTTGACCTTTCGTATAGGGTTGACGGTTTATCGGCTACCATTAAGCCGACAGAGGTGTTAGCGTCCTATACTTCCTTCCGGTTGATTGTCGGTAAAGGTTTGAAATCGGTAACCGGAAAATATCTTTCGGAGGAAAATGTGTATGTCTTATCAACCGCATTGGATTCCACAGATAAGTATCCCCGCATATCCGATGAAGAGCTGTTGACATTAGTGCAGAAGCAGACATTCCGGTACTTTTGGGATTTCGGACATCCGGTAAGCGGTATGGCCCGTGAGCGCAGTTCGTCGGGCGATGTCGTCACCACAGGAGGGACGGGATTCGGTATCATGGCGATGATTGTGGCCGCCGAACGCCGGTTTGTGTCTCGCCAAGAAGCTGCGGAAAGGGTATTGAAGATTACCCGTTTTCTGAAAGAGCGGTGTACGTCTTACCATGGCGCTTTCGCTCATTGGATTAACGGCAGTACCGGCGAAACGAAGCCTTTCAGTACAAAAGACGATGGAGCCGATCTGGTGGAGACCTCTTTTCTTTTTCAGGGATTGTTGACGGCGCGTGAATATTTTGACGGTGAAGATACGAATGAAGCCGAACTACGCCGCCTGATTACCGAATTGTGGGAGGCGGTGGAATGGAATTGGTTTCGTCAAAACGGCCAAAACACCCTTTACTGGCATTGGAGTCCCGTATACGGATGGGAAATGAACATGAAGATATCGGGCTGGAACGAAAGTCTGATTACGTACGTGTTGGCCGCGGCGTCTCCTACGCATTCCATTCCGAAAGAAGTGTATGATAATGGTTGGGCGCGCAACGGCGCTATGCGCAACGACGGGACGTATTACGGATATAAACTGCCGTTAGGGCCTTCGTACGGCGGCCCGATGTTTTTCGCCCATTATTCGTTTCTCGGATTAAATCCCAATGGGCTCAAAGACGCGTATGCCGATTATGGAGAGCAAAATGTAAACCACGCGCGGATTAACTATGAACATTCCCGGCGCAATCCCGGCGGTTATCTGGGTTACAGCGACGTTTGCTGGGGTTTGACGGCCAGCGACGGCAACAACGGCTATAGCGCGCACTCACCGTCGAACGACAAAGGGGTGATTGCTCCCACTGCGGCCCTCTCTTCCATGCCCTACACGCCGGAAGAATCGATGGCGGCCCTTCGCTTCTTTTATTATACGTTGGGCGATAAGCTATGGAAAGAATATGGCTTTATCGATGCCTTCAATCTGACGGAAAAATGGTATGCCTCCGACTTTCTGGCTATCGACCAGGGGCCGATTATCGTCATGATCGAAAACTATCGTACCGGATTGCTTTGGAATTTGCTGGGGCGCAGTACGGAAATACAGGCAGGATTAAAGAAACTGGGGTTTGAGACCCGAAACTAAAGGAATTATGCGACAGAACCGGAAACTTAGTTTAATCATTGTCCTTTTTGTTGCGACGGTAACAAGAACTTTTTGCGAAAGCCCTTCGGAGTATCGGTACGATTATATTTTCTTCGATAATAGTCCGATGAAAGGCGATTATTTTTATACGAAAGCTGATTATACCTCGCCTTCATGGCTGAAAAATGCCCGTTGCCGATTACCGGTGGTTGATCGCGCCTTTAGTCCCGGAAATGCGCTCGAACTGACCTATGTATCTTCCGACGAAGGAGACTGGTACAGTGAAATTCAATATCACCGTTTACGCGGAAACGATTTCTTCCGCACGCCGGATGTGCTTTCCTTACAACTTTTCTTGACGGAAACCATGGCCGCAGATGCCTTACCCCACGTGGCGATTCGGTATCGCGATAAAACCTATACGCACCGGTTGAAGCTATCGGAATATCTAAAAGATAAACGTCCGGATACGTGGCATCAGGTGCGTATTCCGTTGAAGGATTTCGGAGTTGAGGATTTGAACGATGCGAATATTCACACCTTGGCGGCAGTGGCGTTTTATCCCGGAGCGAAAGACGGAAAGCAACATACCGTTTATCTAGACGACGTAGAATTGCTTCCGGCCGCACAGACCGCTGCTACGGCCTTAAAGGCGCCTCTATTGAAAGGCGTAAAAGCATACGAACGGCATATCGATGTGTCGTGGACGCCTCAAACGTCCGGACGGATAAAATATTACCGCATCTACCGTTCACAGGACGGGAAGACGTATGAAGCGGTCGGTATCCGCCGCCCGTGGATGAACCGCTTTACCGATTTTGTCGGCGAAACGGGTTACAAAGCATGGTATAAAGTGACTGCGGTCGACGATGCCTTGAACGAATCGCCGGCTTCGCAAGCGATGGAAGCTACCACGTATGCGATGACCGATGAACAATTGCTGGATATGGTGCAGGAAGCGCACTTCCGCTATTATTGGGAAGGCGCCGAGCCGGTGAGCGGACTGGCACGCGAAAATATTCCCGGCCGGAGCGATATGATTGCTACCGGGGCATCGGGCTTCGGCATTATGGCCACGTTGGTGGCGGTAGAAAGAGGATTCATTTCGCGCGAGGAAGCCGTGGCGCGATTTACGGCTATTACCGCCTTTCTGGAAAAAGCCGACACCTATCACGGCGCCGTGGCTCATTTTATCGACGGCAAAACCGGCAAAGCCGTTCCCTTTTTCGGGAATAAAGATAATGGCGGCGATTTGGTGGAAACATCTTTCTTCGTACAGGGATTGCTGGCGGCTCATCAGTATTTCGACGGGAACAACGAGAAAGAAAAAAACATCCGCCGGAAGATCGATACGTTCTGGAAGGGAATCGAATGGAAATGGTATAAACGGTATCCCGACAGTCCTTTCTTATATTGGCATTGGTCGCCCGACCAAGCATGGGTCATCGACCACCGGTTGATTGGTTGGAACGAAACGATGATCACGTATCTGTTGGCCATCCTGTCGCCGACCCACGCCGTGGAGCCGGAAATGTATTACACGGGATGGGCGGATCGCCATAAAACAGGGCAAGACTACCGTATCGACTGGGGCAAAACCGATGACGGCGCCCAATACATCAACGGAAATACTTATTATGGTTTGAAACTCGATGTCGGTGTTTCGAACGGCGGACCGTTATTCTTCACTCATTATTCCTATATGGGATTGAACCCTCACGGATTTACCGACCGATACACCAATTACTTTCACAATAATCAAACGATTGCCCGCATTAACTATCGCTATTGTGTGGAGAATCCCGGCAGCTACACCGGTTACGGCCCCGGTTGCTGGGGACTTACCGCCAGCGACCATGCGTGGGGTTACCGCGCACAGGAACCCGTAGAACGATTGGATAACGGTACCATTGCTCCTACCGGCGCACTCGCGTCGTTCCCGTATACGCCCGAAGAATCGATGTCCGCACTGAAGAATTACTATCGCAACTACGGCCATTTCCTGTGGGGCGAATACGGATTCCGCGATGCGTTTAATCTTTCGGACAATTGGTGCTCAACCATCTTTATGGGGTTAAACCAGGCGCCCATTACGGTGATGATCGAGAATTATCGAAGCGGGCTTATCTGGGATCTTTTCATGAGTCATCCCGATGTACAAAAAGGAATAAAGAAAATCAATCATATCCAATAATAAAATGACAAAGAACAACCGCATTCTCACATCGTTATTCATTGCCGTTCTTATAACGGGAACGATATTCACGGCCTGTACCAACAAGCAAACAAAGCAAACCGCGCTTCCGGCCGGCGAACGCCCGTCGTCTTTCGCATCCGATGATGCGTTGCTGGAGTATATTCAAAAAGCGCATTTCAATTATATGTGGGACGGCGCGGAACCGACTTCCGGTTTAGCCCGCGAACGCTTTCATGTCGACGGGGTGTATCCCGAAAACGATGCGGATGTCGTCACCACCGGCGGCAGCGGTTTCGGTATCGCGGGACTTATCGTGGCTATCGACCGAGGATTTATCGGCCGTGAAGAAGGAGTGGAGCGGCTACATAAAATCGCCGACTATCTGGCCAAAGCCGATCGTTTCCACGGGGTTTGGCCGCATTGGATGCACGGCCCCACGGGCAAAGCGAAGGCCTTCAGTCATAAAGACGATGGCGGCGACCTGGTGGAAAGCGCTTTCCTGATGCAGGGACTGCTGTGCGCCCGGGAATATTTTAAAAACGGCAACGATGCGGAGCAATCGCTTGCGAAGAAGATCGACACGCTTTGGCGCGAGATGGACTGGACCTGGTATCTCGACGGACAAGATGTGCTGTACTGGCATTGGAGTCCGACCCACGGATGGGAGATGAAGTTCCCGATTGAAGGATACAACGAGTGCCTTATCACCTACATTCTGGCGGCCGCATCGCCCACACATTCCATTCCTGCATCGGCCTATCACAACGGATGGGCCCGGGGCGGAAACATCAAAAGCGAAGTCGTCACCTACGGTCATCCGCTGGTGTTGAAGCATAACGGGGCGGAACAATACGGCGGCCCGCTCTTCTGGGCGCATTACTCGTTTATCGGCTTAAATCCGAAAGGGTTGAAAGATGAGTATGCCGACTATTGGCAACTCAATCGCAGCCATGCGCTGATTAATTACGAATATTGCTTGGAAAACCCTCATGGCTATAAAGGGTATAGCGATTCGTGCTGGGGACTGACGGCCAGTTATTCGGTCAACGGTTACTCTGCGCACATGCCCACAAACGATGCGGGGGTCATTACCCCGACAGCTTCTTTGTCGAGCTTCCCTTACACTCCCGAGCAGTCGATGCGCGCCTTGAAGTATTTTTATCATGACCTGGGCGATCAGTTGTGGGGCGAATATGGATTTTACGATGCATTCAGTATTCAGGATGATTGGTTTCCGCAACGGTATCTGGCTATCGACCAGTTGACCATCGCCCCGATGATCGAAAACTACCGTACCGGCTTGCTGTGGAACCTGTTTATGGGCGCCCCCGAGATACAGGAGGGACTGGAAAAACTGGGATTTAAGATTCAATGATTCAATGATTCAAGATTTAAAATTTAAGATGAAGAAAACGAATATTTTAGTAATAGGTGTAGTGATAGCGATGCTGATAACGTCGTGCCAATCGCCCTCCTCTCCGGGGGAACGGAAATGGCAGAGTTTCAGTGGTGATAAACGGATAGAGCAGCGGGTCGATTCGGTCTTGAAACTGATGACCCTCGAAGAGAAACTCGGACAGATGACGCAGTTCTCGGCCAATCAATCCATCACCGGCCCCGTCATGCCCGATAATTTCAAACCCTATCTCTTAAAAGGATTGATCGGCAGTATCTTTAATGCCACATCGGTGCAGGGAATACGGGCTTTTCAACAGATAGCCGTCGACTCGACGCGATTAGGCATCCCCATTTTGTTCGGGCAGGATGTCATCCACGGATATAAGACCATCTTTCCCATCCCGTTGGCGGAAGCGTGTTCATGGGATCTGGAAATGATGCGCAGGACGGCGGAAATAGCTGCCGTAGAGGCGGCCTCCGACGGTATTAACTGGACCTTCGCCCCGATGGTGGATATCGCCCGAGATGCCCGTTGGGGGCGTGTGATGGAGGGCGCCGGCGAAGATCCCTACCTGGGTAGCCAAATTGCTAAAGCGCGCGTGCAGGGATTCCAAGGCGGAAGCGACTGGAAATCGCTTGCCGAGGCTAATACCCTGTTGGCTTGCGGCAAGCACTTTGCGGCTTACGGCGCGGCCGAATCGGGACGCGATTATAATACGGCGGAGCTTTCGGAGCACACGCTGCGCAATGTCTATCTCCCCCCTTACCAGGCGGCATTGGAGGCCGGCGTGGGTACGTTTATGGCCTCGTTTAACGATGTGAACGGCGTGCCGGCCACCGGAAGCCGTTGGTTGATGACGGATATCCTGCGCAACGAATGGGGCTTTAACGGATTTGTGGTGAGTGATTATACCGGTGTGAACGAACTCGTTCCGCACGGAGTGGCGGCCGATGAAAAGCAGGCGGCCGAACTGGCCGTGAATGCGGGTGTCGACATGGATATGACCGGCGCTACATATATTAAATACCTTGCCGAATCGGTGAAAGAAGGACGTGTGTCGGAACGTACTATCGATAATGCCGTACGAAGTATTTTGGAAATGAAATTCCTGCTCGGCCTTTTCGACGACCCGTATCGTTATTTAAATGAAGACCGGGCGCGCGCGAATACGATGACGCCTGAGTTTATGGAAACCGCCCGTGAGGCGGTGGCTTCGTCGGTCGTATTGCTGAAGAACGAAGGAAATGTCCTTCCCATTCAAAAGGAAAGCGGCAAAATCCTCGCTTTGGTAGGACCCCTGATGAACGATTCCATCAATCTTAACGGCGAGTGGGCCGGTTTGGGCGATCGCAACAAAAGCATCCCGATCCTGAAAGGATTGACCGATAAGTATGCCGGTTCGTCGGTGAAACTCATTTACGCAGCCGGTTCGTCGATTACGGAAACGACCCCCGGACAAATCGCCCAGGCCGTGGCTGCCGCCCGCCGGTCGGATGTCGTGATTGCCGCTGTGGGAGAAGATTTCAATTGGTCGGGCGAAGCGGCTGTCCGCACCGATATCCGCCTGCCCGAAGCGCAAATCGAACTGTTGCGGGCGTTGAAAACAACCGGCAAGCCGGTGGTGTTGGTCACCCTGAGCGGCCGTCCGCTCGATTTGTCGTGGGAGGATGAAACGATGGATGCGATCCTTCAGGCCTGGTTTCCCGGCGTACAAGGCGGTAACGGCATCGCCGATGTGATTGCCGGCGATTATAACCCTTCGGGACGGCTGGTGATGTCTTTCCCGCGTAATGTCGGACAAATTCCTATCTATTATAATCAAAAAAGCACCGGGCGTCCGGTGGATTTAAAAGATGAGTCGGTCGACTACCGTTCGCGTTATTTCGACAGCTCCGTCACCCCGCTTTACCCCTTCGGATATGGGCTGAGCTATACGACATTCGAAATCGGGAATGTAAAATCCGATAAGAATGTGTTGAATACGAAAGACGATAAGTTGACGGTGACCGCCGATGTGCGGAATAGCGGAACGGCCGACGGTGAAATTGTCGTGCAGCTTTATACGCGGCAGTTGACGGCGAGTGTGACCCGTCCGGTGAAAGAATTGAAAGGTTTCCGTAAGATTACCTTGAAGGCGGGCGAAACGCAGCAGGTAACGTTCGAGTTGACGTCCGAAGACCTGGCGTTTTACGGAATCGAGGGGAAGAAGAAAGCCGAAGCCGGAGCGTTGAAACTGTGGGTGGCGCAGCATTCTGCCGATGATACGAACGAAATCTCTTTTTCTATTCAATAGAAAGAGAGTGTCAACTGGTTTAAGATGAGAAGAGCAGTCGCGGAGGCTGCTCTTTTTTTGAGGCATAAGCCGAGCGGCGGTGCAAAGTGATGCGGGAGCGATGCAAAGTCCCCGGAGATGATTCGAAGTCTTTGAGGGCTGATGCAAAGTCCCCGGAGAGCGATGCAAAGTCTCCGGAGGTGCGTATTTGTCCTTGTCGGGCGATTCGAAGTCTGTGGGGACCGATTCGAAGTCCTCGGAGATGATTCGAAGTCTTTGGGGGCCGATGCAAAGTCTTCGGGAGGTGATTCGAAGTCTTTGGGGGCCGATGCAAAGTCTCCGGGAGGTGATTCGAAGTCTGTGGGGATCGATGCAAAGTCCCCGGGGATGCGTATTTGTCCCTGTCGAGCGATTCGAAGTGCTTGGGAGGTACGTATTTGTCTTTGTCGGGCGATTCGAAGCCTCCGGAGAGGTGTATTTGTCTTTGTCGGATGCGTATTGGTCGGCGGGGATGTGTATTCGTCCTTGTCGGGTGCGTATTAGTCGGCGGAGATATATATTCGTCTTTGTCGGGCGTTGCGAAGTAATCGAGGCCTATTTTCTAATGCCTGGTTTGATATTTTTGTTTAACTTCGCAGCCGTATTCAGTTTCTAAAAAGGACAAAAACAATTTTTTATCCTGCTGTTTATTTCGAAGTCGTTGTTTAAAGGTTGTTTATTAAGATAGAAAATAGACTAATCAAAAGAAAAAGATGAGGAAAGCGTTGTTTTTACTATTCATTTTATATTCATATAGTATTACGGTTTTATCACAGTCATCGAATAAATTTTCGTTTATTTATATGGCTGATGTTCATTATAACGAAGAAAGGGGTGGGGGACAAGCCTTACAAAAAGCGTTAGACACCATTCATACGATGAATCCCGACTTCATTTTGATCGGAGGAGATATCGTGTATGATGTTATGCGCGAAAGTTCTTCAGATAAAGCGGAAGCTTTATGCCGGTCGTTTCTCTCTCAGATATCCGGAATTCCTTATCCCGTTTATTATGCCATAGGAAATCATGAACATTTTTCTTTATATAACAGAAAAGTAAACATAAATCATCCGTTGTTTGGTAAAAAACTTTATGAAAAATATTTTGGGAAGAGATATTATTCTTTCGATCATAAAGGATGGCATTTTATCACATTGGACGATATGGTCATTACTCCGGATAGGAAATATATCGGTAAGGTCGATTCTATTCAAATAAGTTGGCTAAAGGAAGATTTAGCGCAGATAGATGATCAGACGCCTATTGTTGTAACGGCTCATGTTCCGTTAATTACCACGCTTTCTCAGTGGTATGGGGGAGGCACAAATGCGAATACCAATAAAATTGCGATAGAAAATACCGATGAAGTACTGAATGTATTTAAAAATAAAAACCTGAAATTAATTTTACAGGGACATATTCATTATTTTGAAGTACTGAATATTTTGAATAAGACGACTGTGATTTCTGCACCCTCTTTTTCCGGTAAGTGGTGGATGGGAAAACAGCACGGTATGGAAGAAGGTTTTGTACGCATAAACATCACTCAGGATGATCAGTTAGAATATGAATATATTGATTATGGGTGGGACCCTGTTGAAAAATGAGGTTAAAAAAACGTTCGGTTACAATGCCGAACGTTTTTTTATAGTTTATAGAAAGTGTCCTCTTCTTTTATTTAACCGGAGCACTATATTTATATCCAAAGATTTTGTTATCCTTAGTATAAACTGCGTAACCGATTCCAGTAGGTGTAAAACTCAAATCTAGATCATCCGCTTCGGCAGGCTCGAATATATGAGGTTGTGTCCAATCTTGAGTCTCGTTATCTATATAGGTAACACAAGGGAATAAACTTTCATTTCTGTAAAACAAATAGAGAACCCCAAAAGGATTAATTTCCAAATCGAAATTAAAGAGTCCTCCTGAAGCACCCGCCAGATAATTTCCGACAGTAGAGATTTCTTTTGTCACCGCATCATATTTAATCACTCTATGTTTGTACGTTTGTTCTGAGCTATTATCTGCAAAAGCCACAAACACATTTCCATCGGCATCCACCGCAATGTCTAAATCTCTTAAGGAAATGCCTGTTGCATTTGTATCCGACCATTTGTCGATCAAAGTAGACCAAGCATTATTCTCATATTTATAAACGGAGAAAGAGTTTGGATTTACGGCATTATAAACGCCAAGATAAATAGCATTACCTTGCTTTTTAGATACATTTAAATAAGACACTAAGTCGGAAGATCTCCCCGGAATAGTGGAATTATGAGCCCATACTCCATTTTCATACGTATTGACACTCATTTCCCTCCTGGCTAAAGCGCCGTCTTTGGCATCATAGGTTGCCATTAATAATAATTTATCGTCGGAAGCGAAATTTATACCATGATAGGAGACTTTATTCGATGATGCTGCGCCAACACTGCCCAACAGATTCCAATTCCCTGTATAATATTTTACAGTTGCTTGTTGAGATGTTTTTGCTGTATAATCGGTATAGGAAACATAAGGAACTCCTTTTGAGTTAAAAGTCAAGTCATAGTAACTACCTATACGGCCATCTGAAGCTTGTCCCAATGATGTCCATTTCTCATCTTTAAACGACAATAATGCTGCGCCTTGGTCGTCGGATTCGTCTTTATCTATTTTATAGATGATATAAGGTACACCGTCTACAGGATTGACGTTCATCTTTAATGAGACAGCCAAATCGGTGGGAAGCGAGGCTAATGCCGTCCAAACATATGCCGGCGCTTTGCCTATTGTTACCGTATATTTTACGTTTGCAGTTCCTTCCGTTACTATGTAATCTACCGGAACCGTAAAATCGTTTGCGGTTTTTCCACTTTGTTGAGACACCGTTCCCACTTTTACCTCATCTTTGTCTGTAACCGTAAACCGGGCAATCAGGGTTGATTTATCGATCTCTTCCGGTAAAAACAAATTAATACTCGTTCCGGTGAAGGTCGAATTCACGTAATCTTCGTGTATTAATCCTTCATTATCCTCTACATAAAATCCGAATGAAGTCATTTTTGCTTCATAGACGATGACTTCAGGGTCTTTTTGCTCACAGGCAATAAAAACGCCTATAAGTGCCAATAACGAAAAAACAATGTTTTTTAAGTTCATAACAAATTCTTATTTAATTAATATATATAAATTTATTTGGGTAATAATACCGCTTCAATCATTTTATCCGAATCGAAATTAGTGGAAATGATATCCGCTATTTCTTTTTTTGTTATCGAGTGGACGATTGTTTCGAAATCCTTTACATAACTCCAGTTGTATTGTTTGTTGAAGGACGTGTTTCTAAGGAAAGTGCTCCAGAAAGAATCTTTTTGTTTGTTGAGCTCCATTTCTTTCAGGAGATTGGTTTTTACATCTTTTAAATAAGGAGCGATTTTTTGCGGGTCATTGGCAAATTCGTCGATTATTTCTCTGATGTCCGTAATAAGTATGTCGGCATTCTCAGGCTGACAGGTAAATATGATATTACTTCTTACCAATTTTGCCGGATAGAAAGTCGCTCCGGTGCTGACACTAATGCTGTAAATCATCTCTTTCTCTTCCCGTAATTGTTGAAGAAATTTCATTCGCAAGATATCGTCGGCGATATTGCTTTGTAATTTAAAAATATCTATTTCGTTGGGAAAATCCACTTGCTGAAAAATTAAAGATACGGTAGCTTTAGGCGAATTCCCGGCTTTTCTGATAAATTTTTCATTTTCGGTGCGTATTTGCCCACCCGCATAGTTAAAGTGAACGTCGGCGTCTTTTTGGCTGTTTAATCCGCCTAAATAGATTTCAATATAAGGGATTAATGTTTCTAATGAAGCGCTCGATACAATAACAAAAGTAAATCCGGATGCATTTCCGAACGATTTCTTAAACACAGGAATAATCCGATTGATATCCACATGGGTTAGCAAAATCGAATCGGTTAGTTCTTCGCTTACATAATCCTTTCCCCGCATTAGGTAGTTCAAGTCCTGATAAAAGAGGTTTTCGCCAGTAATATTTTTATTGCGATAGTTCTTGATGAACATATCTTTTGTCAGCTCAAATACACTTTTGTCAATTTTCGGGAAGGTCCATTTTAAATATAAAAGTTGAAAGAGAGTCTCTATATCTTCCACCGAAGAGCTAGCGACTAATCCCGATCGCGTTTTATCGATTAATAAATTAACCGACGCTGAGTTACCCGTGAGAAAGTACGATAATTCTTGTCGCGAAAAATCGCCGGCGCCACTTAAAGAGATTACGCCGCTGCCAAATAATCCATTGTAATAATCCACCGAATCTAAGGCATATAAACCGCCCATTTTGAAAGCGGATATGTTCACTCTGTCTTTGTCGGAAACGGAAGGCTTGTAAATAATCTTCACGCCATTGGAAAGCAAGAGCTCTGTTCCTTTGATTTCCGGGATGGTTTTCGTAGAAACGATTTTACCCTGATGCGGCTTTTCTTGCAATAAAGCAACGGAGGAAGTGTCGACATGCAGCTCGTATGGGTTGACTACGCGCTTGTGAGCCGCGATAAGCATATCCGATAGTTGTTTTGGGGTGCTCACTTGGGTCGAATCAAAAGAAGAGTAAAGGAAATGTAACTGTTCCTTGCGGATTCGTTGTTGCATCGTATTTGCGATAGAGGCAGAGTCTATGCGGTCAATGAGGTTGTTTGCCAACCGATATTCCTCTTGGGTATTTATCACTTTATTGTTCCGATAAAAATCCGAATAGATTTTATCGATCATGCTAAAAGATGAAATGGGCGCCTGCGCACTGTTTTTCTTTTGCAGTTGGCTTAAATAGGCTTTTTTGACTTTGTTGATTTCAACCGGCAGAAAACCCTGTTGATAGATTTGTTCCAAGTGAGCAACAAAAGCCGTAATTCCATCGTCGATTTTATCGGGAAAGAGAGAGACCGATGCGAAAAACAGGCCTTTTGTATTCAATAATTCGGTGATTCCCGCACTCGATTTCGAGTACGCATTATTAGAAAAAGACACATCATTTAACCGGTTACGAATTAACCGATTAATCATCTCCGTTTGCAGGCTTTCCAGATAGTCGCTTTCCTCTTGAATGGGACGGGAAAGCGGGATGAGTTGGAATACATTCAACTCCGGCTCTTTCAACGATTTGTTGATAACGACTTTGAAATCGTTTCCTGTGTAATCGGGGATGTCAAAAGAGGGAGGAACCGTAGGGCTTTTCACCCGGATGGAACCGAATTTGTCAATAATCAGTTTTTTCACTAACAGCGTATCGATGTCTCCAATCACTGCTACAGCCATTAAGTTGGGCTGATACCATTTCTTATAATAATCCCTCAACTGGTCGTGCTTAAAGTTCAGAATCACGGCCGTGTCCCCAATAACTTTTCTTTCGGAGAATCGGGAGTTATTAAATAAATCCATTAGAAGGATATCGCTTACTTCACTTTCCGGATTTTTTTTCGACAACCATTCCGACATGATAACCCCTCTTTCTTTATCTATTTGCTCACTTCCTAAAACGATGCCATTCGCCCAATCTGATAGAATCATCAGGGTTGTGTCGATAATCCCTTGCGAATGCGTGGGCATTTGCAATTTGTAAACCGTCTCATTATATGAGGTGTGGGCATTCAAGTCTTTACCGAATTTGCCACCTTTATCCTGCAAATAATCGACTAAGGAATTTCCGGGAAAATGCGTTGTCCCATTGAAAGCCATGTGTTCCAAGAAATGAGCCAACCCTTTTTGAGTATTTTCTTCGTACAACGACCCTGAGCGAATGAATAACCTGTAAATCGCTTGTCCTTTCGGATAATCATTCGGATAAATATAGTATGTTAATCCGTTCTGTAATTTTCCTTTGATAAGTTTTGGGTCTTGATGAATATCCTGAGCGTTAATGCATACACAACACCAAGAGAATAAAAGAACGCCGAAGGCAATATATTTAATTCTATTCATTTTATATTTTAGTTATCGTAAATTCCGATTGATTCTTATCGGGGCCCGGCAGTCCGATGGAATACCCTTTATCATTTGTCAATAATCGAATTTTTATACTATTATCTTTTTCCGGATCTATTGGGTTGGGATACCATTGAATACGTATAGGCATATCATAAATACCCGGTAAAAAAACTAAACTGGTTTCTTTTGTTAGAAGTTTGTAGTCGACATTTTCCGTTAAGCCTTCTCCCACGATAATTTCATAAGTAACCGTGACGGTTTCTTGTGAGGCCGGGGCGCTCAAATACACGTTATACGTACTCACTGTGTTCGCTTTGGAGCTAACGGTGGTAGAAGACGCTTCATCTTTCATTATATGGATAAATTTCAAATCATAAGGCGGATTTTCTTCCAATGAACAGGAAGAAAACAATAATAACCCGCCGATGAATAAAAATAGCATGTTCTTTTTCATTATTCTCATTTAATTATTTACAGTTGGATTTCCTATCATATTAGTATTGGCATCCAATTCCATTTGAGGAATCGGTAAAATAAAAAGATCATTCGGATAAGGCAAAAACTTCACATTGGAAGCAGTGCTTTGGCCGCGTACCAAATCCTCCTTTCTTCTTATGATGTCAAAAAAGTTATGTCCTTCAAAGCACAATTCTTTCACCCTCTCTTTTTTTATCTGTTCATCTAATTTCTCTTTTGAGTCGAAAAGAATGTCTATTTCGTTCGGTTGTTTGTCTAACGCCCGGGCGATTAATTGAGCCAAGTCTTTCGACGCTTTATCAAGCTCATTTCTGTTTGAATAGGCTTCAGCTCTATTCAGATACATTTCGGAGGCTCTCAAAATGAAAGGATCATAACGCTCTTCTTCGGGGGTAAAATCAATTGTAATATGATATTTTGTTGTTACAAAGCTTATTGCCCCCGTTCTCTTAAATAGTTTTAGCCTTATATCTTCGGGATCCTGAAATAAACTCATTAATGTATCTGCAGGCATTGCCAAAGGACTGCTAACGGCATAAAAAGTAGTTCCTAAAGACTTACTCTTCAATGTGCCATTTAATCGGAGAATCGCTTCTTTGCCTGCAATCAGATTGTTATACATGGCTAAATAATCGTCGTTATAAGCAAGTTCAGAATCGTTGATAACCTTTGTAGAATAGAGGATCGCGTTATCCCAATCCTCTTTATAAAGATACACCCGGCTTAAAAGAGCCTGAACCGCTTTTTTGGAAACATGATACGCATCTTTCATAGGGGTGTCGGCAAAAAGTTCTTCAGCTTCTAATAAGTCTTTAATTACCTGGTCATATACATCCTTAACGGAAGCACGCGAAGGGAGGTCATCCGGTCCCGGCGTTACCAATAACACCGGAACCCCTAAATGCGACGCATCGGTCGTGTAATTGTACGGCTGAGCATATACCCTGCATAAGTCGAAATGACAAATAGCCCTTAGACAGAGCGCCTCCGCTTTCACTCGTTCGATTTGCTTTATCTGATTAGGAAATTGCTCGGATAAAATCGGGCAGTATTCGATAATATTGTTGACGTTGGCGAGTGCTTTAAAAATTTTTCTCCATATATAACCTACTACTCCTGCTTCCTGTTCCGGATCGGATATAAAATTAAACTGGTTAATCATATCAATATTCGTTTCGCCGGAAACGGTATTCAGATCCACCATGTTTCCGGCAACTTCGGGATACTTATAAAATTCGGAAGAGTAATAGTTATACATCTCGCTATACGCTCCTGTTAATCCGGCTTCTAGCCCGTCTACTGTGGAGAAGAAATTAGGAATAGTTGTTCTGCCTACCGTTTCCACTTCCAGAAACTCTTGACAAGAAGTGAAAGAAAAAGTGAGAATACATAACGATACGACTAAATTAGTTCTTATCTTTAGTTTTATATTCATAGTTTCTATAAGTTTATTGTAAATTTAAAAAGATAAATCTAATCCTACTGAAAACGTGCTTTCTAAAGGATATCCGATCATCGACTGTTTATAGCTGTTTCTATCTTTTTTGTCATACGGTGTCCAAACCAAAAGGTTGTCTCCGGTAACAAACGCCATACATGAGGTCGCTCCAATCCGTTGACTAATAGACTTCGGCAGCGAGTATGAAATTGATACATTCGTTAATTTTATATTGGTCGTTTTATACACATGTCGGGTGGAATTCATTACTGATTTTGTAGAAGTGCCCCAAATTGGCTTCGGTGATAGAGCAACGTCTCCCGGATTTTGCCATCGGTCCAATTGATTGACCGATTGATTTTCAGACATGATATATAACCCATCGGACATGACATTTCTGCCGAAAGAACTAAAGCTATAGCCACCAATCACATAGGATAGCGATATTCGTGTGGAAAAGGGTCCATAAATAACATCAGAAGTTAAGCCTCCAGTCACAATTGGGGAAGTCGATTTCCATGCCACTCTATTGGCTGCATTATACGTTCGCGTTACATTGCCTTTGACATCATACCATAGAGGTGCCCCGTCTCGAGGGTCAACGCCTGCCCACCTTACCAAATATAAAGTATTTAAGTCCGTGCCTTCTTTCCAAATGTTATTACCCATTACTTTTTCCATACCATTATAGAGTTCAAGTAACTTATTTTTATTGTGAGATGCATTTAGACTTAAACTCCAGAATGTCTTATCCGTATCGATAAGGCGGGCTTCAATCGTAGCCTCGATACCCCGATTTAAGATTTCACCGGAATTCCTATAACTCCGGGTATCTCCTGATGTTCTTGAAACATCCAAGTTACTTAATAAATTAACCGTCTTTTTATTATATGCATCTACATCAATATCTATTTTATTGAATAATCCGATCCTCAATCCAACATTTGTCATATAAGCGGTCTCCCAACTCAATTTTTTATTTGGACTTCCAGACATGGTTCCGCCCAATTCGTTCATATAATTATCGCTTTCGCTGTAAGAATATATTCCCAATGCTTCTTGTGAACCAATTCTGGAATTTCCGTTCGAGCCAAAACTTGCTTTCAGTTTTAGTATATTGATGACATCGGATGAGAAGAAATCCTCGTTATGAATATTCCACGAGGAGCCGATAGAGCCGAAATCTCCCCATTGGGCATCCGACCCGAAACCCGAATTGCCGTCCCTACGAGCGTTAATGGTTAAATAGTATCGTGAATCGAAAGAATAAGCTACCTGTGCAAAATAAGATAGCGATCGTGACGTACTTCTTCCGCTGGACCCTTTTCGCTCTACTGCGTAAGAAACTTCTTTTATTTTATCATTGATAAATCCTGACCCTCTTGCGCCTAATGTTTTTGAATCACTGGATCTTGCTTCAAATCCCAATATACCGCCTACCAGATGTTTGCCGAAAATTCTATTGTAATTAAATCGTTGAATAGCAGTCCAAGATAACAAGTTAAAATTATTTCTGTATGAATAACCTGTTGAAGCGGTACTTGACATACCCGACCAATTCGTTTTTGCATTGTATGTTTCCTCATTAATATTTTGATTGTCAATCCCTAATTGGGTAACAGATTTTAAGCCGGGCAAAATTTGATAATCCAACTTAGCATTGGTGTTTGTAACATAAGCCTTTTGATTATTATCGTTTTCTTCTCTTTCCGCCACAGAGTTCCGAAAGATGGACCTATTCCAAGTAGGGTTGCCGGCATTATCATAACCCTGTAATGAAGTATTATAAAGTCTCATAGTCCCATCCTCATTATAAGGCGTGTATATAGGTAGGAACTCATAGTAATCATTACCCGGAACGAATACGTCATTTACATTATAAGAGGATGTATTATTCAGGGAGAAGGTAATATCCTTAGATAACTTTACATCAATATTTGTTCTTATAGAAAATCGGCTCTGTGTATTTCCTATGATTGTCTTTTTATTATCTAAATAGGACCCGGAGACGTAATATGTAATTTTATCAGTCCCGCCCCGTATTGATAAATTAGTCTGTGAATAATAACCGGTGTCATAATAAACATCTGACCAATCCGTATTCGCAGATGAATAAGAGTTAGACGTATTATCCTGAAAAGGAAAATATTTTAAATCCCTGCCTGAATTCACAAAGGCTTCTTTTGCCAATAATAAATAGTCTTTAGCATTCAGAACCTTGAAGCGCGTACTTTGATTTATTTTTGAAATGCCTGTTTGATGCGAGAGTCTGACTTTCCTTTCCCCTGCGTAGCCTCCTTTGGTCGTAACCAGAATTACGCCGTTTGCTCCATCCGCTCCGTAAATAGATGTGGTTGTTGCGTCTTTTAATACGGTAATACTTTCTATATCGTTCGGGTTGATATAAGTTAAAGGGCTGATTGAAGTGCTAATACCGGGAATCATGTTTGTCCGGTCGCCGGAATAGATCGGGGTGCCATCCACGACCCATAGAGGTTCGTTAGATGCGGACATGGAGCCTTCACCGCGAACCCTTACAAAAAGTCTCGACTTTGTACTCGAGGCATCATCCGAATTCGGTGTTACGGTTAGACCGGGTATTCTCCCTTCCAATATATTGTCTATCCTATTGGCGGGTAATCCCTCTAACTCTTTTGCGTTTAGCTGAAAGGCAGAGCCTACCATGTCGGATCGTTTCTGAACCGTCCCATAGGCTCCTTTGATGACTACTTCAGCGAGCATTTTGCTGTCTAACTCCAAAACCATTTGTACTGCGCTTCTTCCATTGCGGACTACTTCTTGATTTTGATATCCCATATAAGAAAAGACCAAAACGGCATCAGCGGGACAATTGATTGAAAAATTTCCTTCGATATCCGTAATTGTACCGTTGTGGGTGCCTTTCTGTAAAATATTAACACCAATAAGAGGTTCATTACTCGTATCGGTCACCTTACCTGTCAGTAGTGAATTTTGACCAAAAATAAAATTGAAATTAGCAAACAAGATGCCTATAACGAATAAATAATGATAATACCTAAATCTCTTTTTAATTCGCATAAATAAAGTGATTATATAACCTAATTGAACATTTAAAACCACAAACTTAAATAAAAAAGTCGAGATTTTATACACGAGCAAATAAAAATCAAGGCCACAGCGTTCTATAAGTAATTAACGTGCTCTAGGCACAAAGTTTAATTTAAAAACATAACATTATGAGAACAGTCTGCGGCCTTGACATCCACAAAGATAGCATATTCATGTGTATTCTGGACGAACAGGGCAAAAAAAGTGAAAGGAAGTTTGGAGTTTCCACCCGTGAGATTAAAGGGTTGTGCAATACGCTCAAGTCCCATTACGTGAGTGAAGTTTGCATGGAGAGTACCGGCATTTACTGGAAACCGGTCTGGCATTTGCTCGAGAAGGATTTCCGGATGTACCTTGTCAATCCCCAGTTCCTCAAACAACTTCCCGGGCGCAAGAGCGATGTGAAGGATGCCCAATGGATTGCCACGGCCCTGTTGAAAGGACTGGTGCGGAACAGTTTTGTCCCTGACTCGATGATCCAGCAACTACGCCTGTACGGTCGCCGCATTAACGAGTTAAACAAGGATATCATACGCTGTGAACAACGCGTCGACATGATCCTTCAAAGCTGTAATATCCGCATCAGCAACTATGTCTCCAACATAGACGGCAAAAGTTACCAAAAAGTCGTGGGCGCCCTGCTCGAAGGGGAACGCTCGGCAGATAAGCTGGTCAAGCTCATACACGGCAGGACCCTGAACAAGCATGGCCGCGACACGGTGCGTGATTCCCTCGAAGGTTACGTCCAACAGGCCGATATCGATTTGCTCAAACAATACATGGAGGCTTTAAAGATGCACCAGGCACAGAAACAGACATGCCTTATTGAAATGGTCAAGTTATGCAAAAAGCATTATGACAGGGCATTCACGCTGTTGCAAAGCATCCCGGCCATCAAGGAGCAGTCGGCCGCCATCATCATCTCCGAGATAGGAACCGACATGACCCTGTTCGCCACTGCGGCCGCCCTGGTTTCATGGGCGGGGCTCAGGCCCCGCAACGATGAAAGTGCGGGAAAGATCAAAAGCCGGAAAATCACGCACGGAAACAAATATCTGCGTAAAGCTTTAATGGAAGCGGCATGGGGAGCATCAAGGACACGGGGATCAATATTCTACAACAAGTTCTGGCGGTTGAGGCAACGGGGCAAGAAGCAGCAGAAGTGTACCGTAGCCATAGCACGCCACCTGCTGGTCATTATCTGGTCACTGCTCTCCAGGGATGAATATTTTGACAAGGAATACATGCAGAAACTCAGCACTGGAGTTGCCTGAATAACTGTCACAAAGAAATAACGGGTTCCTTGTAAAGTCCCTATATTTGTGGTGGATACATTACCCCGTTTTGCAAACTGACTCTCGCAGGGAATCACTTTTGGACACGAGCAAGAGACCTAAGAGTTCGAAGAGGAAATTAATGTTTTTGATGGAAGCCCCAAAGCATTCATCCCGATTGGTATGCTCTTAATCAACAAATATATACCTTCTCAAGACACTTCCGCATACTTTTTTATTCGATTTATAGAGGAAATATAGATAAATTATATTACAGAGGTGTTAAGAATTTACGAATTATTTCTTGTTTGGGATTATAAAATAGCGACATTCTATGCATCGTATTCTTTTATAGGAATATAATAGCTTAAATATTTTCACGAATAAAACGCTATTATTAATAGCTGTTTGAAAGCACGTGATTTCACGATAGAAGAGGATTGAGAGCCGTTAGCCAATAACCAATCCGTCTGCCGGAGTGACTTGGAATGTCAGGCTTTTTGTCTATATATTGCACAATATTAACATCTTTTTGTCGCAATAAAAAGGATTGATAAAATTTAGGGAGATATGTTGAGAAAAAATATACTAATAGTAAGCGTTGTTGCTGTTATTTTGGCAACATTTCACGATTCTATTTATGCTCAAGAATCACATTCAGATAGAGATACATCTTGAGAGCAGTTGTCCTTTAATGTCGATTCAGAATATAATACCCCATAAAAGACTTTTGTATTAGATCAATTCTGAGGACAGTCGCAGAACTTTGATTTTACTACTCATTTAACGGATTCTAGTCGTCCTCTTAAAGCAATGTTCTAAACCAACTAAGCTCTAAAAGGGGGGATGTCTATAGATTTCCTTTACTGCGTATTTTTATAAACGTAAAAGACGAAAAAATATAGTTGCACTGCGGCTTATTGATGAAGAGTAAATTTCTACATTATATCAGGATGTCAGCCGGAAAGAAATATCTTTAAGGAGTTGCTCTTTTGAGATAGCGCCAATTCGTCTACCAGAAGGAACTCCATTTCTAAAATAAAGTAAGATTTGAACATCTTGTACTTGGTATAAAGTGGTTATATTTAGATATGCATTAATATAATCTTGAGCAAAAACGCCACAACCTCGCAATTCATTTGCTGTTTCTTCAAGAATAGGCGCTAGCATCTTGCAAGGGTCACTCCGGAAACCCAAAAATCAACTACCAGAAAGGGATGCGAGTTGATGAATTCCTCAAAATTAGCGCTAATCATCTCACAGATAAAAGGAATGATAAGGTCGTTTGCGTGTCTTCTGATTATGACCTGACATGAATCTTTAAGATTCTTCAATAATTCCAAATCTATAGTATTTACGTCAAGACAATCTCCGTCAATTTGCTCCGAGGAAATTTCTGTTTTAAGTAAATAGTAAGGCTGAGATTCTTCAAAGTTGTAATTATCTTCTTGATCACAGCTTATTAATAAAAATATGGACTTATAATTGAAATCCTTATTTTTTTCTATGTTTATTACACGGTTTCTTCGGAGGTTTTCGTTTTTTCGGATAACTGCAATACTACAAAATAGTTCTGCTGGAAATAGCGACTAACGAAGAAGGTGCCCCGGTACTGAAAACTTCTTCGGAGGCCAATGGGTTATTGAAAATTATTTTGTAGATTGTACGATAGAATATAGAAAAATTGAAAAAGTCTCTTTTGGAGTTTTTTCTCCTATTTGGTTGCAGGATTAAAAAACATCCTTTATATTTGCAACCGTTTCCAATTATATGGAACGTTATTAAACAATGGTTACAACTTCTATTCGAATTCCCGGCGCTTACCACACATCATTCTCTGTGAATATGTGTTGTATGTGTATGCCCTTTTTTAAAGGGGATATCGGATGGAGTATGTAAAAAAGTGACAGCGACCGTATAAAACTTACAACATACAGGCAGAAGCCCTTCCGATAGCGATTCGGAGGGGCTTTTTTAATTAATAATGAAGTAATGAATGAATAAGTATGAAAAAAAATCTCTTTTTTGCGCTGTTAAGCGCGCTCGTTTTAGTGGCTTGTCAAAAGCAGGAAGCCAAGTATGAAATACAGGCTACCATTGCCGATACGGGAAAACCGTCGAAGGCATTTTTAGTGTTCCAGAATGATTCGGGAGAAAACGTGATCGATTCGGTTCTGATCGAAAAGGGCAGTTTCCGCTTTTCGGGGGCTTATGAAGCGCCCTTCTCGGCGACGATTGCCATTGATTATGATGGAAATCAACCTTTCTCGCGCCAATTGGAAGACCGGTTGAATTTATTTGTCGAACAGGGTAAGATTACTTTAACCAGTCCCGACTCCATAAAGAATGCCGAAATATCCGGTTCCCCTCTGAATGCCCTCTCGCAGGAATACGATTCGTTGGTGGCCGACTTCCAGACTCAAAAATCGGAATTGCAGAACGAATTTCGTTCCGCTTCGGAGGAAGACCGGAAATCGGAAGCATTCCAGCAACAACTGAATGAACGCTGGGAAGCGATTGAAGGGAAAGAAAAAGCGGTCGCTTATGACTTTTTGTTGGCTCATAAAGAGTCATTCATCAGTTTGGCCAAAGCGCTCCCCGTCTATCTCGGATATGATCCGCAGGTGGAAACGTTCGATTCCGTCTATTCCCTGTTGTCGCCGGAGGTTAGGAATACGATATTGGGGCGTACGTATGCCAAACGTATCGAAACGCTGAAGGCAACGCAAGTAGGAAAGATCGCTCCCGATTTTACACAAAACGACACGGTGGGAACCGCTGTGAGCCTGTCGGATTTCAGGGGAAAATATGTTTTATTGGATTTTTGGGCATCTTGGTGTGGACCGTGTCGTCATGAAAATCCGTTTGTCGTGTCGGCTTTCGAAAAATATAAGGATAAGAATTTTACCATATTGGGTGTCTCCCTCGATGAGTCGAAAGAGGATTGGTTGAAGGCTATTCACGATGATAAGTTGGCCTGGACGCAGGTTTCCGACTTGAAAGGCTGGAAAAACGACGCTTCTACCCTCTATGGCGTGAGGGGCATTCCCGCCAATTTCCTGCTGGATCCCGATGGAAAGATTATCGATAAGAATTTGCGTGGAGATAAGCTTGTCGAAGCGTTGGAGAAGTATTTACAGTAAAACCGACAGTTGTTATTCCGAAGCGGAATCAGAAACGACTCTCCATCCGAATTTATGAGGAGGAGATGAGGCCGGAAATATAAGTACTATTGAGCAAGAAAGGAGTAATCCGGATATTTACCCCGGCTTACTTCTTTTTTTCTGCTTGAAAAAAACAAAAGCACATTTCTTTTTGTTTATTGGTTACTTTTTGAGAAGAATATTGCATGGATTTGCATCAAAAAATTGATTTTTAACATTAATTTTTTGCATAGTAAAAGGCAAAAGAGTTATATTTGCATTCGTTTTGGGTTAGAACGTGTAAAAGTTAAAAAATACCGTCCTGACATCTTGCTTTTTGAAGGTTGTTGCGTGTCTTTTTCTTAAAAAAAGAAATACAAATAAACGATTTTCCAAAAGGTGACTGTAAAGTATATCTTTTTGCCTGATTTTTGTGGTAAAATGAAAGTTTTTTCAAAATAAGAGTTCTATATTTGTATAGCTATTGAAAATTAATATATATTTGCAGGGAGAATGTCATTGTTGTATGTGTGTTAATCACACGTGGGGATATGAAAAATCCCTACAGCGTACGTAAAATCGTAGAGTAACGATTGAATTGAAGATTATAAAATAGAGTTTAATTAAAAAGTAGAGTTTATGAAAAGAAAACTAGTATTGTTTTTGACCCTGTTCTTTGTGGGAATAGGGCTGGCGACTGCTCAGACACGCGTACAGGGTATGGTGGTGGATGAAGCAGGAGAACCTGTCATCGGGGCTACGGTGACCGTTAAAGGATCTTCGCAAGGGACGGTTACCGATATTGACGGGAATTTCACAATTTCAGCTCCGGCAAACGGAACATTGGTCGTTTCGTATGTGGGGTATGTTCCGCAAGAAGTTGGCGTGAGTGAAAATGTGAGAGTGACATTGGTGGAAGATTCTGAGTTATTGGATGAGGTTATGGTTGTTGCTTATGGAACAACAAAACGATCTTCTTTCACAGGATCTGCGAGTACTATTAATAATAAAACCATCAAAGATATTCCGGTTGTATCTTTTGAACAAGCGTTGCAAGGAGCCGCATCAGGCGTAACAATATCTTCGTCATCAGGACAACCCGGTTCACAACAGCGAATATCCATCAGGGGAGTAGGATCTATCAATGCAAGCACAGAACCTCTTTATGTCGTGGACGGCATACCTATGTCTCCTGAAAATATTTCCATCTCGGGTGTTACCGACTCTCCGGGTTCTTTAGGTATATCCAGTATTATAAATCCCTCCGATATTGCATCAATCACCGTATTGAAGGATGCGGCCGCCGCTTCGCTTTATGGCTCGAGAGCGGCCAATGGTGTGATTCTGATTGCGACTAAATCGGGAATAGCGCAAAAAGGTAAAACTCGTGTTACTTTCAAGGCGCAAGCCGGATTTAATGATTGGGCGGTGAAAAGCCGTGAAATCGTAAGCGGAGATGAATTACGTGAATTATGGACAGAAAGTTATTACAATTATATAAATGACGCTGTTGGTGATAACTGGACAGAAGAACAAATTTGGGAAGAAGTGAATGGGACCATTGATTATTATGCTGCAAAGCCTGAAAATGGACAATATTCCGATTGGGAAAAAGCGTTATTCAAAAAAGGTTCTTCTCAGTTATATGAGATTAACTTGGCCGGAGGTAATGATAAAACCCATTTTTTTGTTTCCGCTGCTTATAACAAGACGCAGGGAATGGTCAAAACATCCAATTCGCAACAATATACTGGGAGGGTAAACTTATCTCATGATGTAAATGATCGCTTCAAGATAGGTACGAATCTGTCTGTATCTAAAGTAGGGCAAGAGAGAGTGATGGAAGGGACAGCTTATGCCAATCCGTATTATGCCACTCGTACTTATCTCTGGCCGACAATACCTATTTATAATGAAGATGGATCTTATTATAATGGCGAACTACTGAGCGGATATGAAAATTTAGTCCAAAGTGCAAATACAGACAAATACCCTCAAAGTGTATTCGATTCGCGCTCTTCTATATGGGGTGAGTATCTGATTGTAGATAACTTGAAATTCAAACAGACATTAAATTATTCAAGGACAACAAACGATGCGACTACTGTTTGGCCTTTTTCAGGAGGAAATGGTGAAGGTATGAATGGTTTAACTATAAAATATAGTACAGGAAATGAAATTTTGTATTCATCGTCACTTCTCACATATGACAAGGTAATAGGTTCACATGATTTCGATATTCTGGTCGGATGGGATGTGGAAAGACGTGATTACAAGGAACTACAGGCCGTCGGTCAGGGTTTTGCTTCCGATAAAATATCGGATTTGAGTAGCGCTGCCATCCCTACAGGAGCTTATTCCATTACGCAGCCGGATAGAATGTTGTCGTTATTCTCTCGTTTAAATTACTCCTATGCGGATAAATATTATGCTTCTGCCAGTTTTCGTCGAGATGGTAGTTCCAGATTAGGAGAAAATAATAAATGGGGTAATTTTTGGTCTTTATCTGGCGCATGGCGATTGTCGGAAGAATCCTTTATTAAGGATAATCTTTCTGCAATAGATAACTTAAGGTTACGACTCTCTTATGGAGAAAGCGGAACTCTTCCATCTAGTTGGTATGGATCACAAAATACCTATGCGCTTTCCGGAAGTTATTCTAAAAACCCCGTGATGTATCCGGCTAGAATCCCAAATCCGGACTTGTCATGGGAAAAATCAAAGACACTAAATTTCGGATTGGATGTAAGATTATGGGATGCATTCACTTTTGAAATGGATTTATATGATAAAAAAACATCAGATTTGATAGCTTCTATCCCCGTTTCGCAAGCCACTGGATTCTCAAGTTATTTGAGCAATGAGGCTGAAATGTCTAACAGGGGAATCGAGTTTTCAATCGGTTATGATGTATTTAAGAGCAAAGAACCGTCGGGTTTCTTTTGGAATACGCAGATCAATTTTGCCCACAATGTGAATAAGGTGAACAAAATTTACGGCGGAAAAGACAATACCTCCCGATCGCCGTTTATTACCCGCGAAGGCGAAGCGTATTATAGTTTCTATTCGAGGGAATATGCCGGATATGATCCCGAGACAGGGGAAGAGCAATGGTACACAAATAAGCAACTCGAAGATGGCTCGTTTGAAAAGGAAATTACAAAAAATCCGGGACAAGCGAATCGTGTGATTGTCGGCAAAGCCGATCCTAAACTTACCGGCGGATGGTTGAATACTTTCTCTTTTAAAGGATTCAGTTTGAGTGCTCAGATGGCATTTTCTTGGGGTGGTAATTTTTATGATAACTCAGGGTGGCCAGCAATGTCTAACGGAAGATTCGATTTCACTTATTTGCCTTCTAAAGGACAATTAGACAGATGGCAAAAACCGGGAGATTCGGATAAAGCGTATGGAAGACGTTCGTATGGGTATGCTTACGGAAATTACGGCTCTTCTAAATGGCTTTTTGATGCCAGCTATCTACGATTGAAGAATCTTTCTTTGAGTTATTCTTTGCCTGCAACGGTAATCAATAAAATTGATTTGAGCTCCGCACGACTTATCGTATCATCTACGAATCTTTTTACGATTTCAAAAACAGATGACTATGATCCAGAGTCTGCTTATAATGGAATTGTCGGTTTTGCATTGCCTCCTTTGAAAGACGTAACTTTCGGGATAGAAATCAGTTTTTAATTTTTAAATGGAAGAAAAATGAATACATATTTATATAAGACAATATTTTTATTGACGGTTTTTTTTGCAACGGTTTCGTGTTCGGACTTTTTGGAGGTGTCACAATCCGACGAGTTGCCTAAAGATGAAGTCGTAACGAATGTGAAGGAAGCGAGTGCCGCTTTAAATGGCATTTATACTCTCATGAAATCGGCAAGCTATTACGGTTGCGATCTGGTAACCTACGGCGATGTGCGTGGCGACGATATGGGCACCATGGCGGCGGGTGACAGAACTGCTTCTCAGTACACTTACGGGCATACTACGTCCCTGACATCTACGAATGCTGGTTCTTTTTGGGAATATGGATATCGGATGTTAGGTAGATGCAACAGCCTATTAGAAAGAATTAACGCGGGCGCTGTTCAAACTTCATCTGATGCAGAGAAAGCGCAATTGAATGATATAAAAGCGCAGGCTTTGACGTTGAGGGCATTACTACATTTCGACTTGGTGCGCATTTATGGAGAGCCCTACTTGAAGAACAAAGATGCATGGGGCGTCATAAAAGCTGATCGAGTGATTAATAAAGAAGAGCAACTTGCCCGAGTCTCTGTGAAAGATATTTACTCTTTTATGGTTTCGGATTTGACAGATGCAATCGGAACTACTGAAAAGCCCAATTTGTCTGAAGACAAAAAAAACGGTTATATCAATCTATGGGCTGCCAAATCGTTGTTGGCAAAAATATATCTTTATATGGGAGAATATAAAAAATCCTACGATTTGGCAGAAGATGTAATAAACGGTGGAGTTTACTCTCTTATTGCCGGAAGTGATTATGTAAGATCATGGGGAGAAGCATTTTCCTCGGAAGCCATCTTTGAGTTATATACTTCCGATGTGGAAAATGCCGACCGAGAATCGATTGGATATGTTTTAAGTCCTGACGGTTATGCTGCCAGTGGCTCTACGCAAGAGCTATTTGATTTGTTGAATGAAGACCCGAAAGATTATCGATTAAAGTTAGTTACTAAAAAAGAGGGCGAAGATAAAAAAATAAGATATTTTATTAATAAATACCCTGGTAGAGAAGGTAATTTGTATGTCAATAATCCACATATCATTCGTTTGTCCGAGGTGTATCTTATTGCTGCAGAAGCGGGTGCTTATGTAAATGAAGCAAATGCAAAGAAGTATCTGGATGATCTTCGTAAGGAAAGAAGGATTTCGACTACTGAAAGTCCGTTCGTACCTACACCGGAAAGTGTGAGCGGTGGAGTTTTGGTCGATTTGGTAAAGGTCGAGAGACGCAAAGAATTGTTCGGCGAAGGACATCGGTTTTTTGATATTACAAGGGATTTAGGTACAAAAACCATGAAAAGAACAGGAACACCCACCTTTCCACTTAACAACGATATTTATGTGAAAGAAATCGGTTGGAATAATGATTATTCGTATTTACTGATTCTACCCATTCCGAGTGAAGAAAAGGATAATAATGCGGTTATCCAACAAAATGAGGGGTATTTAAACTAGTTATTTTATTGGTTTCTAAAAGAATTTATTTTATTTTTTTGTGATTCCAAAAAGCTAAACGGATTACAAATTATGTTTTGTAATAGAGCTCAGTATTGGCTGAGCTCTATTTTTTTACTGTTTTTTATTTCTCTATTGTTAGAGTTGTCGATGTCTTATCTAAACCTTCTGTAAACTATTTGTTCTTTCTGTTTTCCACGATTGTTTCTTCCTTCTTTTTCGTAATAATGAGCATCTTCACTATTTTCAAATTCTCGGGGAGCGACCACAGCCCTTTTATCTCCTCGTTATACGCCAATTCTTATTTTTTTGTTTGTTATTCCAATCATTATTATTGTCCGGAATAACAAACATTGGAGGAATGAATACGAGAAAGCAAGTCATATTCCCGAAGCACAAATCCTTGCTGGAACACATGGGTTTATTTTGACGGAAGAAGGGTGGGTGTTATCTCCTGCTTATGATTTAAACCCTTCTATTGATAAAGACCACTTGTCTCTGAATATTGATATGGATGACAGTGCATTCGATATCCTTGACAATACTTCATTCATGGTTGTTGACCTCTTATTCTGTTAACGAATCAACGAAATCTCCAAACCTCAAAATCTTTTCACTATTGGGCTTATTGAATAGCAAATGTTCAAAATCTTTTTGCTTTTTCTTCAAATCAACCGTTTTCAGTAATTCGGCCGTTGGATGTTTAAACTCCTGCAGGTTATGTATTCCACAACGCTTTGATAAAAATTCATAGTCCGGTTTCGTTTGCGCCAATAAAAACATCAAATCGTAAAAGTCACGCCTCTTGGAGCGTACTAACATGGCTGCTATTTTTATACTGCACAATACGCCATCGGAAGGGACAGGAAACGGGAAAAAAATCCGCAACCTTTGATATTTATCGTTCTTGCTTATGGCCGCTTAATTCCAAATCGAACAACAGTTCCGGAAAATAAATATTCCGTCTGAATGCCGTCAGTTTCGGATTGTTTTTATCTTTTGCTTCAACTCGTATCCGAACATCAAGTTTTCTTTAACATTCTTATAAGAGTATTCGCCAAATTCGTTACGAAATGAAGCCGTTTTCAAAGATGTCACGCTGGTAACCTGCACCACCGCTTCCGGTATTATTCCGTAAAATGCCAATGCCGTGTGCAAGCTAATATAAGATGGACGATAAATTCGATTAGCAAAATAAAGGGAATAATCCGGCTTGTTCTTATATTCCGAAAAGGCGAAATACTCTTGTCTTAATCGGATAAGATACCCTTTCTTAGCCCAACGGGCAAGGTTATTCCTGTCAAAATCGGGATGCCATGCATATACCTGTCACATGGGATATGACGGACGAAATTACCTGCGAAAGAGAGATTCGGGGTGTTTTGGAGGCGGCACGTGCAACCCGATGCGATAACCTTTTTATCGTCACAAAGGATGAAGAGCGGATAATATCCCGGGAAAGCAAGCAGATCAATATTGTGCCGGCTTGGAAATGGTTGTTGCAGCCGATAACTCAGGCTTGAAATCTTTCTTTTCCCGGGAATATTCTTTCCATTATTTTTTATTTGCCCCGTTCGAGATAGAATCTCGATATTTTTAGTTAAGTTTGTGTTCTGAACAACTATCTAATCTCAATAATGCGCAAGATATTTAATTTTGTCCTTTTTCTGTTAAGTATGTTCTTGCTTATATCTTGTAATAATAGGCAAGACAAAGAAATATATAATCGTTTGTCCCGATGGGATAAAGCGGTTGACAGCATTCCCGAGCAAATATCGGATAGTTTACAAACTCTCGATCCGCAAACGCTCTCGCGGGCAAACAGGGCTTATCGTCGTTTGCTGGTAACGATTGCGGAAGATAAAACATATGTCGATTTTACTTCCGACTCGCTTATCCAAAAGGTCGCCAACTATTATGAGAAGCACGATCCGAAAAGCGAAAACTACATTCGCTCTCTCATCTATTTGGGCATTGTCCGTAATCGTATGGGGGTGAATGATAGTACGGCTTACGAGCCATTGAAAAAAGCCGACCGGTTATTTCAAAAACAGCCTAATCCTAATCCGACTATCGGGTATATGATTAATTACTTTTTGGGAAGTATTCATTATAATAATGCAAACTTTGAACTTGCAAACAACTATTATAATGAAACTCTCGATTTTGCGCGATTGGAAAAAGAACCGACTCATATTTTTGATGCTTTTTTAGTGCTTTTTTGGAATGAAATGATTCAGAAGAATCAAGAAAAAAGTAAACAATATATGGATTCATTAGTTACCTTTTATTCTATACTTCCTGAAAAAGAATATTTTATTTTAAATGTACAATCTGCTTATTATGATACACAAGGTGAATATGAAAGAGCGCTGGATTTTGAAAAGAAAAAATTGAATTTAAGCCTTTTTCTGAAAGAAAAGATTGATTTTTCTCGAGTATATTTTAATATTTCAGATAGATATAATAATATAGGACAACTGGACAGTGCTATGTATTATGCCCAAAAAGCTATTGATATGGTTAAAGATTCTACCTATAGACATAATTATATTTTTTATGAGAATGTTGCATATATTGCTGAGAAACAGGGCAATTTTGGGCTAGCAAATAATTATCTTAAAAAGGCTTCGGAAATATATAAAGAATCGGTTAAGAAGCGGTTGGATACGCAGGTGATGGAGTTGGAAAAGAAATATGATTTATCTGAAGCGGAAAACCGGGCATTACGCTCCCGGCAAACAATGCTCAGTACCGTCGTACTTTCTTTATTATTATTGATGGTGCTCATTCTGGTGATGATGATCAATCGCCGCCATCGGCGCAAAGCAAAAATGAGATTAATGGTTTCCGAACATGAAAATCAAAAGCAGACATTACAAACACAGTTGCTTACCGAAGAAGCGAATAAGAGGAAATGGCTTATGGCGTTATACGGCCATATTTCCGAACGGCTGACTTCCTTACAGGAGCAGTTCGACCAATTATCCCAACGATATGTCTCTTCGCAACCTAAAATATACGAATCGATGCGGACGCTTTTGCGTTCCACGGAAACGGAACTGCGTGATTTGCCGGAAGAGTTGCTTCCGGATGCCGAGACCTTCTTTCAATATACGGGTATTCAGGACGCGGATTCCCATTTGAATGAAACGGATAAGTTGCTATTGATGCTGGTAGCTTGTCATGCCGATAATCGTCAAATCGCGACTTTTATGAATGCCTCTCTCCAAAGCATTCGTACCCGAAAATCGCAATTGAAGAAAAAAATGACGGAAAAAGGGATGGATATATCGATTTTTTCGGCTTGATTTTGTGCTTTTTTCGTAATATATAGCTGGTTTGTCGATTTGGAGGTGTTAAAGTTGTCCATGTTAATTTTCTTGTATTTAGTGATTTAGATCTGTTTTACCCGTTAAAATAAGGAGAGGGGGTTGTTTTTTATGTCTTTCCTTCATTACTTTGTGTCTGTAATTGATAACGTTTGGAAAGCGTTTTGATTCTCAGAAATAACAACGTAATATTAAAAAATTGAATGATGAAAAGAAATGTATTTTTAATGGGATTACTAATGTGTGTTGCGTTTCTCTTCTCTGCTTTTTCAGTAGAAAAAAGCGAAGAGATAAAGTTTGATTATCAGGATAAAATAGCCTTAAGTAGGGAAGGTGGTACAACCCGTTCGGGATCGCCTATTACCGTAGAAGCCGAGAATACCCGGGAAGAATTAACCCTACACATTCAAAATTACACCGGTGCGGCCACCGTTGAGATCAGCGGCGGGAGGACATTCCGCCGGGTCAATTTTGATGTACAAGGAGAGGCTGTTGAAGTCATCAATATCGCGACGTTGCGTGCCGGCACGTATACTTTACGGGTTATTTTGGATTCGGAAACGTATGTGGGAATTTTAACGCAAAGGCAATATGGACGTTAACGCGAATAGATCAACCGTAAACCCGCAAAATTCTCAAAAGAAAATCGAGAAGTATGTATTGTCGGATGTATCCGCTTGCACTTTTACTTTTTCGAATGGCGGGGAGAGTTGTGTGACGTCTTCGCCCGATCAGGAGATTATCTTGATGAAGTTGATTCCTCATACAACCAAAACGAAAGTTTTTCATGAGTATGTGCTACGCAATTATTCTGCCTGTAGAAACGCCAGTGAATTAGGTATCCGGTGTGGATACAATTCTCAAAAGACATTTACCCGTCATTTCAAAAAGTTCTTCGGAGAAACTCCTTATCAATGGATGCTGGACAAGAAGATGGATGAAATTCGTTCATTAGTCTTAAACTCCGATATAACGCTGAAAGAAATTGCGGAATTATACGGATTTAAAAACCTGACGCACCTTGTTAACGCCTATACGTCGCGGTTTGGCATGCCGCCTATCAAAAGTCGCATGCTTACGAATAAATCCCACAAAGCGGTATAATATAGATTATAGATAAACACAATTTTCATGGCTCTCTCATAGGCGAAAAAGCGCTCCGTTATTTTGGGGCGCTTTTTTTCTGGTCTATGTTGTACTTTATCGGGCTCAGTCCCTCCGATCACTCCTGGCCACTTCGATCTTATACTTTTTACCCTTCATTTTCTCCTCCCGGATATTCGCCAGAAGCGTTTTTACCACAGGCGAACGGACCGCGACAAAAGAAATAAAATCTTTCACTTCAATCAAACCCAAATCGGAGGTATCCAGTTTTCCTTTTTGTAAGAAGAAGCCGACGATATCGCTTTTATTTAACTTATTCTTCTTGCCGCCGCTCACATAGATTGTCTGGTATTTGGGTCGATCGGGCAAAGGGTTTCCTGTCGAAACGGACAATACCTCGATGTCATTCGGAATGTAATCCGGCATTTTCTCCTCCTTGAATTGTAGGATATATGCGGTTCCCGAAGCGTCCATGCGTGCCGTACGCCCATTCCGGTGGATAAATTCGCTTTCTTTGCCCGGCAGATGATAATGAATGACATGATTCATTTCCGGGATATCCAATCCTCTGGCGGCCAAGTCTGTCGTAACCAGATAGTTCAAGCTCCCGTTTCTGAATCGAATTAGCGTTCGCTCCCTGTCGTCCTGATCCATACCGCCATGATAATAGGCCGCGTATATCCCTTTCTTGTTCAATAAATCACAAATCCGCTCCGTGACCTGCCGGTGATTGCAGAAGATCAGCGCCGGTTCGGAATGAAGGGAGCAGATCAAATGAAATAACGATTCGATCTTATCCTTTTCGGGGGACAACACCAGTTTCATGGAAAGCGTGTCGCTCTTCTCTTCCTCTGTATAGTCGAGCGTTACAGGCGATTCCATCTGTACAAAATCGGGAATTTCCACATCGGAGGTCGCCGAAAGCAAGATTCTTTTCCGCAGGGCCGGCAGTTGGCTGAGGATGGTATTCATATCCTCCTGAAAACCCAATTGCAGGGATTTGTCAAATTCGTCCAGCACTAAGGTTTTAATCGATTCGGTAGCGAAAGATTTTCTTGCCAGGTGATCCGTCAGCCGTCCGGGTGTTCCGATCAGCAAAGCCGGAGGGGTGCTTAAATTTTTCAGTTCCGTTTCAATGGCGTGTCCTCCGTAACAAACGTTTACTTTGAATGCCGTGCCCATCTTCTTCCACACCTGTTCTATTTGAAGGGCCAACTCCCTGGATGGTACGACGATTAAGCACTGCACCTTAGGGATATGCTCATCCAATAATTGAAGAATCGGTAACAGATATGCCAGGGTTTTTCCCGTGCCGGTAGGAGATAACAATAATATGTTTTGTTCTTTTATAATCACATCCCGGGCCGCGATCTGCATCTCATTCAGATTCGCGATCCCCAGGTTGGACAATACGCTTTTGTTCGGATTTTCTGCTTTCATGGGACAAAGATACGATATTCCGACATCAATATAGGCTTTAAGAGACGTTCATTCAACTTATTTCCGCTCTATCTCCCGCAGGTTCTCCATCTTTTTTTTCGCTAGGAACCCGTAGATGTCTTCGAGATGTTCGGTAACTTTTTGACTGCCGACTTCGTACACTTTCTTTACCAATCCATTCAGGAAATCGCGGTCGTGAGAAACCACGATCAGCGTTCCGTCGAAATCTATCAACGCCTGTTTCAGGATATCTTTGGTTTTCAGGTCGAGGTGATTGGTCGGTTCATCCAGGATGAGCAGGTTTACCGGTTCGAGCAGTAGTTTTATCATGGCCAGGCGCGTGCGTTCGCCACCCGAAAGGACTTTTACTTTCTTGTCGATATCTTCCCGCCCGAACATAAACGCGCCCAGGATATCCCGGATTTTCGTTCGGATATCGCCCACGGCAATATCGTCGATCGTCTGAAAGACGGTCAATTCCCCGTCGAGAAGCGATGCCTGGTTTTGTGCAAAATAGCCGATTTTCACGTTGTGTCCCAATTGCAAGTTCCCGCCGAAATCGGTTTCGCCCATGATACATTTTACGAGCGTGGATTTCCCTTCGCCGTTGCGGCCGATGAAGGCCACTTTTTCTCCCCGTTCGATGGTGAAATTCACTCCTTTGAAAATCAACTTTTCATCATACGATTTGCTTACATTTTCAGCAATAATGGGGTAACTTCCGGAACGTGGCGCAGGAGGAAATCGCAGTTTCAACGCAGAGGTATCCACTTCGTCGACTTCCACCAACTCCAGTTTTTCCAGCATTTTCACACGCGACTGCACCTGCCACGTTTTCGAATACGTGCCCTTAAACCGTTCGATAAACTCTTTGGTTTCGGCTATCATCTTCTGCTGTTCGTCGTACTGTTTTTGCTGCTGTTCGCGGCGTTCTTTCCGCAATTCCAGATAATGCGAATAAGTGGCCTTGTAATCATAAATGCGTCCCATGGTCACTTCGATGGTGCGGTTGGTAATGTTGTCGACAAACGCACGGTCATGCGAAATCACCACCACCGCCTTCGCGCTGTTGATGAGAAAATCTTCGAACCATTCCACGGAATCGATATCGAGGTGGTTGGTCGGTTCGTCAAGCAAAATCAGATCCGGGTCTTGCAGAAGTATTTTTGCCAGTTCGATACGCATGCGCCAGCCGCCGCTGAATTCCGACGTCATGCGGTTGAAATCGCTTCGTATAAATCCTAATCCGAACAGCGTTTTTTCCACGGCAGCATCATAGTTGATTTGCTCGATACCATAAAATTTTTCGCTCAACGTGGCCACCTGCTCGATGAGTTGCATATATTCATCCGATTCATAATCGGTACGGACAGTCAGTTCGTTGTTGATACGCTCGATTTCCTCCTCCAACCGGTGGATGTGCGCGAAAGCCTGCGCCGTTTCTTCGAAGACGGTACGTTCATCTTCGGTCATCAGGTGTTGCGGCAGATAAGCAATGGTGAAATCTTTGGGTTTGGAAACCCGTCCTTTGGTCGGCTCCCTCACACCTGCCAGAATTTTCAACAAGGTCGATTTTCCCGCACCGTTTTTACCCATCAGGGCAATACGGTCTTTGGGATTTATTACGAAAGAGATATCCGAAAATAATGCCGCTCCTCCGAACTCTACGGCCAATCCGTCCACTAATACCATATCTTGTTTTATTTTTTCAGCCAGCAAAGATACATTTTGAAATCGGGTTGCGGAAATGAAAAGAGGGATGTAACGGTTTCTGCATATCCTATTTACTGTATCTTCGTATTTTTTCGGAAAGTTTTTTCTGGATCAACCCAAAAAGTTGTGGATAGATTCTATTTATGCTTAGTCTATAAGAATCCGGGTTGATCCCTGTTTAGGTTAGATGCTTTGTCTTTTTTTCTTGACTTTCGAACAAGACAGAATATATAGAAAAGGCCCCTCATATTCACTGAATATGAGGGGCCTGTCTTACTTTTGGCACCTCTTGTCTTCGGTACATAGCGGTATGGACGGGACAAATAGGTAGCGTCCAATAGCTTTATAATTAATGAATTATGTAAACAAGAAAATCATCTCCGCCTTTTAGTCCTTTCCAGAAGGAATTACTGATTATCAATTAAATAACAGTATATCTAAAAGTGCGCTTAATTGATTGGGCAAACTTAAATAAAAAAGTCGAGATTTTATACACGAGCAAATAAAAATCAAGGCCACAGCGTTCTATAAGTAATTAACGTGCTCTAGGCACAAAGTTTAATTTAAAAACATAACATTATGAGAACAGTCTGCGGCCTTGACATCCACAAAGATAGCATATTCATGTGTATTCTGGACGAACAGGGCAAAAAAAGTGAAAGGAAGTTTGGAGTTTCCACCCGTGAGATTAAAGGGTTGTGCAATACGCTCAAGTCCCATTACGTGAGTGAAGTTTGCATGGAGAGTACCGGCATTTACTGGAAACCGGTCTGGCATTTGCTCGAGAAGGATTTCCGGATGTACCTTGTCAATCCCCAGTTCCTCAAACAACTTCCCGGGCGCAAGAGCGATGTGAAGGATGCCCAATGGATTGCCACGGCCCTGTTGAAAGGACTGGTGCGGAACAGTTTTGTCCCTGACTCGATGATCCAGCAACTACGCCTGTACGGTCGCCGCATTAACGAGTTAAACAAGGATATCATACGCTGTGAACAACGCGTCGACATGATCCTTCAAAGCTGTAATATCCGCATCAGCAACTATGTCTCCAACATAGACGGCAAAAGTTACCAAAAAGTCGTGGGCGCCCTGCTCGAAGGGGAACGCTCGGCAGATAAGCTGGTCAAGCTCATACACGGCAGGACCCTGAACAAGCATGGCCGCGACACGGTGCGTGATTCCCTCGAAGGTTACGTCCAACAGGCCGATATCGATTTGCTCAAACAATACATGGAGGCTTTAAAGATGCACCAGGCACAGAAACAGACATGCCTTATTGAAATGGTCAAGTTATGCAAAAAGCATTATGACAGGGCATTCACGCTGTTGCAAAGCATCCCGGCCATCAAGGAGCAGTCGGCCGCCATCATCATCTCCGAGATAGGAACCGACATGACCCTGTTCGCCACTGCGGCCGCCCTGGTTTCATGGGCGGGGCTCAGGCCCCGCAACGATGAAAGTGCGGGAAAGATCAAAAGCCGGAAAATCACGCACGGAAACAAATATCTGCGTAAAGCTTTAATGGAAGCGGCATGGGGAGCATCAAGGACACGGGGATCAATATTCTACAACAAGTTCTGGCGGTTGAGGCAACGGGGCAAGAAGCAGCAGAAGTGTACCGTAGCCATAGCACGCCACCTGCTGGTCATTATCTGGTCACTGCTCTCCAGGGATGAATATTTTGACAAGGAATACATGCAGAAACTCAGCACTGGAGTTGCCTGAATAACTGTCACAAAGAAATAACGGGTTCCTTGTAAAGTCCCTATATTTGTGGTGGATACATTACCCCGTTTTGCAAACTGACTCTCGCAGGGAATCACTTTTGGACACGAGCAAGAGACCTAAGAGTTCGAAGAGGAAATTAATGTTTTTGATGGAAGCCCCAAAGCATTCATCCCGATTGGTATGCTCTTAATCAACAAATATATACCTTCTCAAGACACTTCCGCATACTTTTTTATTCGATTTATAGAGGAAATATAGGAATAACATTTATAAAAACAAAATTATTCTCCGGTTTCATGTCCGAACAGTTCCCGGGGATGATGTCCTTACAGGGAGGCTGAATAACTACCTTTGCCGATTTTACGACAAATTTCAGAGTTTCGTATCAGCCAGCCTGTTCCGTTTGGTTTGATAAAGCATGCGGTATTGTCTTTTTAATTTCTCAGATAGGAAAGAGCGATCGATCAATTCATCTATTAAAGGATGCTTAGCCGTAAACAGGGATAATTCTTTATCGGCAATCGTTTCCGGCAATCCTATCGACAAGGCGAATTGCCTGAAGGAAAAACCAATGGCTTTTCCTCCTTTAAAGAATTCACTCCTGTCTGTTTTGAATAGACCTTTGTCTAAGGCAAAATCCGTATCGTCCACATGGAGCCTGGTGTTTAACAGGTCATAGGCAGGTGCAAGCCGAAAATCATTTCGGCCCCAGTCGATAACTGAAAAATTTTTCAGATGGGCGTCCCCGTTAGAGAAGAGAAAATTGAATAATACCAAACGGTAGAATTTCAAGAGCTCCACAGGCCAAGCCGGCAAAAATTTCTTTATTAAGTCTGCGACCTCTTCGTAACTATAATCGTATTTAAAATTATCCCCTGCATTATCGGAAGTGAGCCCTGCCAGTGATGCAAAATCCTCTACCCTGTATTTAGTTCCATCGGGAGTTATATCAAAGCGTT
Source organism: Limibacterium fermenti (assembly GCF_041902845.1). Lineage (GTDB taxonomy): Bacteria > Bacteroidota > Bacteroidia > Bacteroidales > Dysgonomonadaceae > Limibacterium > Limibacterium fermenti. The sequence continues at coordinate 3,308,509 of NZ_CP159486.1, read as the reverse complement.
TTGTTATATAAGCTATTTCTCCATCCTGGAAAAAACATAGCCCGTTTGCCGCCGTCTCCATTTTAAATACTTGTTCGGCTATCTGCATGGTAAGGTTCTCATTGGCGGCACACTCCAACGGATTTCTTATTTCCGAGGGTTTGAGCTTTAATATATACCATCCCCGCTCATTTTCTGGAGTCAGTTTCAATTTCCCGTCTTTGACCACCATTGAATACTTGCTCTGAACGCCTGATATGGAGATACGCTTTTTATTCTCCATAAAAAGTTTTGCATCTTCCTCACTCTTTTCAATCGTTTCGTATGGAAGCATGTGAGAAACCGTTTGTTTGTCAAAAAGCCTTCTTAAAGCTGCGGGACTATATGTATCATATCCTGCCGCCAATACAGACGGACAATTCGTTATCTGTTTCATATTGTAACGGGTTTAACGGTTATGGCTCCGGTCGTATCGCTCTGGGCTGTAGCTAATAGAATCCCGAAATGGTCTTTCTCGTCAATGCGTAGCATTCTTGATTGAGTAAGCCGGTTACTCCCTTCGGAGAGCATATTAAAAAAGAACGGGAATAAATGTCTTGAGCGGTACTCCTGTTTGTTTTTGGATAGAGTAAGGCTGATTGAAGGCATCGCCGTGTCTTTGAAGTAGACGTCATCATAGCTGAAAATATACTCTTTTTCAGTTGTCTCGGTTAATTTTCCCGCCAATATTCCATTGTAATATACATTCGCTTTTCTCATAACCTATACTATTGACCTGATCTTTATGTCCATTTCCAAACCGAGGGTATCGAGAATCCTCATAACGACCTTTAATGAGGGATTTGCTTCTCCCCGCTCGATTTTTGTCAGCGTATTAATCCCGACTCCGGCTAATGCCGCAAGTTCTCTCTGTGTAATGGAGAGTGCCTTGCGCCGTTCTTTTATGATGTTTCCAAATTCTTCCATAATCCCATTATATTGTGATTTGATGGCAAAAGTAGTATTTTTGTTTTTAATTTACAAGAAAATCCCATTATATTGCGATTTTGCTGAAATAAATCGCAAACCTTATCATTTTTCGACTAGGTTTGCATAAAAAGGAGCAAGCAATGGAAAATTTTACTTTAAACGAATGGAGCAGGTATTGTAGAGGTACACGGAACCAAAATACTTTGTTCTTATCAATCTTTCAAGCATCCCAACGGAATCACTTTTACGCCATCGGCCCGTGTATAGGCAAATTCGCCTCCTGTCAAAATAATCAAAAGATCGGGTAGCCTTAGTGATGATTGTTCCTCCTTCCTATTCTTTTCTTCCACAAGGTTTTTTAGTTCAATTAAATGTTTTGCACCCTCTTCAATATCCCGGCTACCGAGTTTACATTCAATGAGTGCATACCTTCCATCATCCAGATGAAGTACTGCATCGGCTTCCAAGCTATATCTATCGTGATAGGATGATAATCTGCCTCCTAAGGATTGGGAGTAGATTTTTAAGTCGCGGATACACATCGATTCATAAATAAATCCAAATGTTTTGAGATCAAGTTCCAAGTTCTGCGGAGAAGTTCCCATTGCTGCTACAGCAATGGAAGGATCTACAAAACAACGTTTCTTTCCGGTTCGGATGACTGTTGCCGAGCGAATAGCAGGAGACCAGGCTTCTATGTCTTCAATAACGAAAAGTTTTTCCAACGCTTCAACATAATTGTTAAAAGTCGAAATGGAAGTGCCTTCCATTTCAGCCGATACATCGGCATCTTGGATATTCTTCCGGTTCCCGTATGCATAATCTCATCGTCATCAATAACTGTCGAACCAGTAAGAATGAATTGTCCCTTTAATCTTCTTTCATCTACAGCATGGCGAACCGCATCCCCTAATACAGGCGCTACTTGCCATTCGTCAATCAATCTTGGAGTTTCCCCTTTAAGCAAAAGGGAAGGCTTGGTTTGTGCAGTTGCCAGATAACTTTCCCGGGTATCCGGATTTTGCATCTTTATAACGCTCTTGGCTTGCTTTTCCGCAGTAGTTGTCTTCCCACACCATTTGGGCCCCATTATCTGAACAGCACCAAAAGCTTCAAGACGTAATTTTAACTGCTCATCGGCAATTCGCTTCAAATATTTCATAAAGATTTTTCTTGTTTTCCCAGCAAAGGGAGATTAATTTTTCATGAAAACAAAACGTATTACATGTTTTTGAGGATAATTGGCTGTAAGATTTTTTATCTTCACATTTCTTGCCCCATTTCGGAGTTCCCGCTTTGCTCCCATTATTTTACACCTTAAATTTCTCGAAATCCGTACTGAGTAGCTGTCTTTGCGGAGATTAATAAGAAAATAAGATGCGGCAAGCTGCCGCTATGACAGATACATGATATTCGCCGGCACCATTGCGAAAATTGGTAATTTACAAAGAATGCCGCGGCAATGCTCATGCTATACCCCGTATAGCGTGGTCTTGTTCCCATTTCCTTCTTGGGCATACCAGTGCCTCCCTGTGGAACGATGTAAGTGCCACGTATTCTCTATGCCTGTAGGCGGGGTATTTTGAGCTTTCCATCGTTCGCTGATTATATTCAAGGCTAAACTAAGCCCGCAAGTAGCTGCCAGAGATTGTTCATTAATGAAGTTTGTAGATTGTTTTTTCAATCAAATCATAAACGAAAATCTTTCCCGTTCAAATTTGTAGAAAGCATCTTCATCATACGTAGAGACCCTTTCGAGCGTTTCAACCTACGATCTTTCCCATAAAATAATAGATTTGTTTTTGCCACCAATCCCAATCGTGATTGGCGTCGCTTCCCCAAAAATCGAACCATCCGCGGATGCCTTTATCATTCATGACCTCCTTTAAACGGGTTGTTTCGGTAATGGCCAATTCTTCATAAGCCCCATGTCCGCAGCAAAAAATCAGCCGGCTTTTCAGGAACCGGTCATCATAATAGGGGTCTTTATTGTTCCTTAAATAATCGACCGGCGAATTCAAATAAATCTCCGTAGGACGGTAATCTCCGAAAAAATAATCGGTGGAGTATACTCCGCTCATTGCGATGACCGAATCGATAAACCAGGGATAACGGAAATAAAAATTGGCGGCGTGATACGCGCCCATCGAGCAGCCGGTTACCAATAACTGTTGCTCCACGCCGTTGTTATTTTCTTTGCTTGTCCGTAAAATAGAGGGGATGAGTTCGTCGTTGAGATAGTTGAAATATTGTTCATGACGACGGATTCGAGCCAGTTTATCCCAACTTTTAGAGAAAAATGTTTCGCTGTCGATGCTATCCACCGCCCATAATTGGATTTTGCCTGCCTCGATAAAATCACGAAGGGCATGGATCATACCCGAATCCTCATATTGATAAAAACGGCCTTCGGAGGTAGGGAACACCAATACGGGTTTGCCCCGATGTCCGTATATTTTATATTCCATGTTCCGGCCTAAATGCCGGCTATATTCGTTCCGGTAATTCATATTTGTTGTATGTCGTTGATCATTTGTTTTATTTCGGGATAGGTCTTTGCCCTGAACTGATAGGCGAAATCGCCCATTGCCCGGCTGAAAACCTTCTCTATAGAGTTGAAATATACTATTCTATCTCCGTATTGACGGATAATCTCTTCGTGCGTATATCGATACGTTTTATGGCTCTTGCGGCTTGCATAGCCCGTAAAGTATTTTCCCTCCCCTTGCTGCTTCACAGGCGCTTGGGCGATCATCGCCGCCCATCGCTCATAAATATTGTCATCATACGAATAATTGATGGCATCGGTCATCCATGCTCCGGGCGGGCGCATATTGATTTCCAGGGCGATAAGGGATTGATCATTTTTGCGTTCGAAAAGTTCGATATGAAAAAATTTCTCCCGTACATCGAATGCCTTGAGAATGTCCTTTCCCGCCTTGCGCACCCTCGGGTCAATCGTTGGAAGGCAGATATAATACAAGTTGTCGTCGTTATTGACGACGGTCATAATGCTTTGCTCGAAGAGATGCGAGTTCTCGAACAGGATATTCCCATAGATATCGATCAGCCCGTCATAGGTATATATAACCCCGTCGACAAATTCTTCAATGATAAAGTTTTCGTGAGCGAGGTGTTTGTTTGTGGTGACATTATCGAATTCGAACTCATTTCCGATTTTATAAGTGAAGTTGGCGCCCAATCCCGAATCGGGTTTTACAACGACCGGATAACCCACCTCATCGATAAAATTCAAAGCGTCCTCTCTTGTCGTGTACGAATGGCACTTAACGGTTTTGACACCGCTTTTTTCGAAAAACCATTTCATCTTCGATTTCTTCTTCAGATTTTGGATGAAGTCGTTTTTCGTTCCGAAGATATTAAAATCGGTTCGAATCCTTGCTTCCAGCTCCAACCAATATTCGTTTAGCGACTCGAATCGATCGATTTTCCCGTATTTGTGGGTAAAAAATCCTACGGCGCGAAGTATTTGCTCGTAATCTTCCATATCGGATACTTTATAATATTCCGTCAACGCATATTTCAACCGCGCGTTGAACGAATCATATTCCGCATCGCCGATGCCGAGCACATTGATACCGAATTGTTTTAAATAAAAACAGAATTCGGTGGAATTCGCAGGAAAATGAGGAGAGAAAAAGATAAAATTCATCTATACACCATTTTTTGATAACCCTATAAAGTATGCTGCAAAAATAGAATTTTTTTATCAATCAACCGCCCGATTCTAATTAATTGTGGATGATACATGAGGTTTCGTTATATAAAAGAATGCCTTTTCTTTTATATAAGAGGAATATTTCCGCCCCCGTGGTTTCTAAAGAGCAGGATTTTTTTTGAAAATTACCCGAAAAAAATAGAATATACAACAAGCACATGTAAAAATACCACATTCTTGACTTTCGAGCAAGAAAGAATAAATAGAAAAAGCCCCTCATATTCACTGAATATGAGGGGCTTGTCTTAATTTTGGCACCTCTTGTCTTCGGTACCTAGCGGTATGGACGGATTGTGAACCATCTGTCCAAACTATATACTAATAAAAGATTTGCGCTATTTTAGATTATCAGTTGTAGCATTTTTGTAGCAATTCTTTGAATATCTTCTGAATACCACTTGACTACCTTAACATATCAATTCATGAGTACAAATATAGTATATTTTTGAACCCTCTCCAAATAAATTGATAACAAACTCAGTAAAAACATTTCTGCTACATCATAAGTGCAAGGTGCAAGTCTTTATATAAAAAGCTTGCACCTTGCACTTAGATTTGCCGTACTTAATTGTTATTTAGTTAGTTTTTATGCTTAATAAAAGATTTAACTAATTAAATAACAAAGACATTATGCGCTCAAATTTTCACTTTATGAAAATAGTTTTCATGAAGTTGCAGAATCATTCGCATAATGCAAACTAATTTTATGAGTATGAAAAAGATTGCAGAAAGACTTAGATTATTACGGCAGGAGAAAGGATATTCTCAGCAGTATATCGCTGATATCTTGAATGTTTCGATAGCAACCATTTCCAGATTGGAGAACAATCCCGAAGAGATAAAATTAAGGTATCTTTTATCTTTGGCTCAACTCTATAAAATGGATTTATGTAAATTATTTTCGGATGATGAAAGTGAGTTAAAAAATGAATTATCCAAATTAACCGTTCAAGTGACTATTCCGATTGACATTACTTCCACTCTGTTATTCCGAGTTGCAAAAAAACTGCAAGAGACAGAACAATTTAGGAAACAATAATCATTATGCAAGTAATTACCTTAGAAAGTGAAGCCTTTCAAGTTCTGATGAAAAAGATCACGGACATTGAACAATACGTCAGACGTACATCCGATTTGTTCAGCGAATTGGAAGAGACGCTTGAACTTACATCACGTGAAGTGATGGATACCTTGGGAGTTTCAAAATCTACGCTATATCGTTGGCGTGAAAGTCACACCATCCCCTTCCGTTATGATGAACGAGGTAATGCTCTCTATCCATATAAAGATTTGATTATTGCCATCAAAAACGGCAGCCTGACAATGCAAAACACCAACAAATCTCAAATTTTAGCCAAACTATCCGACTTTAAAGAAGAAATAATTACAAACAGCCTTTGGCACAATAGTTCCTGCAACAATACACTATGATTACCAAATCCGCCATTTTAGCAGCGACGCAAAACGGTTTAAACGTTTTCAAACACTATATTCCGTTTGATTTCAAGCTGGGAAAAAACTTCAAAAATCCCTTTTATGACGATAAAAACGCTTCCTGCAATGTTTATTACGACCGACATAATCTCTGCTTTAAAATAAAAGATTTCGGTAATCCCGATTATTCCGGCGACTGTTTTGCATTTGTCGCCCAAATCAAAGGATTGGATGTTCGCCGGGATTTTTTGCAAGTGGTACAAAGTATCAACCTTGATCTAAACCTCTGTTTAGATGAAAAACCGGACAACTTCATACCACAGACAAACTTTAAGAAAAAAAGTAAAACTCAATCTGTATCGACATCAAATTTTCAAAAAATTAAACCTGTATCCGATCATATCATAAAAACCATTGCCAAACCTTATGAGTTTACCGAAAAAGCCTTTTCACAAAGTGAACTTGCCTTTTGGAAAACCTTCTGCATCAGCGAGAAAACATTAAACTATTTTCGAGTAAGATCCCTTTCCGAATTTAAATCCGTAAATAAAGACAATGAAACTTACGAGCTTCAAGCAACTATCAACGAACCGATATTCGGTTACATCGGAGAAAGCTACGTAAAATTATATCGTCCCAAATCCAGACTTCGTTTTCTATACGGCGGACAAATACCCGCGAACTATTGTTTCGGATTGCGACAACTGCCCAATCGTGGAGATATTCTGTTCATAACAGGTGGCGAAAAAGACGTGATGAGCCTTTATGCCAAAGGATTTCATGCCGTCTGTTTCAACAGCGAAACATCGCACATTCCGCCCGACATCATCGAGATGCTTGCTCACCGTTTCAAACATATTATCCTATTATACGACAGCGATGAAACGGGACTTTCCGCATCGGAAAAACACCTTGCCGTCTTAGAAAAATACAACATACAACGTTTAGTGCTGCCTCTTGCAGGTAATAAAACGGAAAAAGACATATCCGACTATTTTGCCAAAGGAAACGGTAGAGACGATTTCCAACGACTTATCATCGATCTGCTCAACACAAAATACGCACAAACCATGACACTGATAAAATCCTGCGAAGTGGATTTTTATAATCCGCCCGAACTGACCGAAAACATCGTCAGCGTGAATGAGGTTCCGCTCGGCACGCAAGGCAACCTTTTCTGCATCACCGGTGGCGAAGGTACCGGAAAAAGCAATTACGCGTCGGCCATAGCAGCCGGAACTTTGGCGGAAGACGGTTTTGAAGTCGATTCATTAGGCTTGGATGTGCAAGCAAACAGGAACGGTAAAGCCGTGTTGCTCTACGATACCGAACAATCGGAAAATCAACTCTATAAAAACACAACTTTGCTGCTCAGAAGAGCCGGACGAAAAAGCAAACCCGAATGGCTGAAAGCCTATTACCTCACTGCAATGTCCCGCAGGGAGCGGCTGCAATCCATTCAAGACAGCATGGACTATTATCACCATTTTTTCGGCGGCATCCAATTGGTCATCATCGACGGCGTAGCCGATCTTGTCCGAAGCACCAACGATGAAACCGAAAGCATTGCCGTGGTGGAAGAACTGTATCGATTAGCCGGAATTTACCGTACCTGCATCATCTGTGTGCTGCATTTCGTTCCGAATAGTTTTAAACTTAGGGGACATCTCGGTTCCGAGTTACAACGCAAAGCGGCTGCCATTCTATCTATCGAAAAAGATACACAGAATCCTGAATTTTCAGTGGTAAAAACACTTAAAGTGCGGGAAGGAAGTCCTTTGGATGTGCCTTTGATGCAGTTCTCGTGGGATAAACACAAGGGAATGCACGTTTATCGTGGAGAAAAGCCACAAAAAGAAAAGGAGAAACGCAAGGAAGTGGAATTAACCGCTCTTGCCAAAGAGATTTTAGCAGACAAAAAACGATTTACCTATTCCGAGCTATTACAGGAAATAGAACTGCTGATGGACGTGAAAGAACGGACAGCCAAAAGCTACATCCGATTTATGTCGGAAAACGGAATAGTGGTAAAAGACAGTGCCAACACGGCTTATTACATATTAGGCAAACTTTAAAAAACTCATTTACGACTATGCTCATCGACAAACAAGAATTTCGTGCTTATATGGATCGACTAATCGACCGTTTCGACTTGATCGACGAGAAATTGGAACGGCTCATCAAGAAAAAAACGTGTCTCGACGGCGAAGATTTATTGGATAATCAGGATATGCTTCAAGTGCTTAAAATCAGTCATCGCACCTTGCAACGCTTTCGTTCGTCCGGCGAACTGCCTTTCTTTAAAATGAACGGTAAAATCTACTACAAACTATCCGATGTAAATCGATTCATTCGTGAAGTATTCGAAGGCAATTCGGGACGATGCGCCAAACAACGCCAAATAGAGCCACGAACGGACAAAAAACGGTAACAGAGTTAATCCCGATATAATTTTGCCGAAAAAAACATATAAATATGAATGTAAACGACTATCCCGAAACAGAACATCCTGCACTAGCAGATATCATCGGTGATGACTATTCAGAAAAAAACGGCATGAACGAACAAAATCCTGCAAGAAACATTGCACATTCAGACGAATTCTCGGAAACCCTTCTTGTTTTCGACCAAGAAAAACAGACGCTTCAAGCGGTTAAAGAGCTTGACAAAAACGGAAAACTCAAAACCGTAGATCCGACCCAAGAGAACAATCCCGACTTTATCCGATTGGATAAAAACGGCGACTTCTTATCCAATTTTTACAGCAATTTCGTAGCCCAACTCAAAGATCCGACACGTTTTAGGGTGTTTAAAATACCTATCCCTAAAATAAGTTTTTTAGCGGAAACCATCAAAAGTATCCTGAAAGACCCTACCCCCGCCGGCAATGCCATGTTGGAAAAATACGAAGTAAAAAACGAAAATTTAAAACAAAACATCAGTCCGGATAAAATTCAACAAAAAGGTCCGGAAAATACTACTCATTCACAAAATAAAGAGACAATGGACACAACAAGCAATGCTTCCGATTATCGCTACAAGGTAGAAGATATCGATTGGGGAACACTCGAAAAAATGGGTGTCAGCCAAGAAAAACTGCAAAAAATGAATGTAATGGATGACCTGTTGAGAGGTTTTAAGACCAATCAATTGATACCGATTTCTCTTAATCTGGGGACGGTCATTACCCGCAGTGAAGCCCGATTATCGTTACAACCCGATGAAGACGGCAACACCGTGGTTGCCATGCACGGCGTTCGCAAAGATGTCAATGTGCATCAACCCTTTTTCGGACACGAGTTTACGCCGGAAGACAAGGAGAATCTGCTTAAACACGGCAATATGGGACGTATCGTGATGTTGGAAAACAGAAAAACAGGCGAACAAATCCCTTCCGTTATCAGCGTGGACAGACTTACCAATGAACTTATCGCTTTGAGTGCTGACAAAATCAAAATTCCCGATGAAATTAAAGGAGTAAAACTTACCGATGAACAAAAACAGACCTTACAGGAGGGCAAACCGCTCTATTTGGAAGGAATGATTTCTCGAAAAGGAACGGAATTTAACGCTACCGTACAGTTCAATGCTGATAAGCGTTACGTGGAATTTATGTTTGATCGTGAACAATTCAAACAAAACCGTCAGGCACAGGAAAACGGCGAAGCGCCACGCTTTATTCGCGGAAAAGAACTGAGCGATGAGCAGTACGAAAAATTCAAGTCGGGACAGACCATTTATGTAGATGATTTGGTAGATAAAAAGGGAAAGACCTACAAAGGTTATCTAACCTTTAACGTTGAAAAAGGAAAAACGGAATTTTCATTCGGTAATCCCAATAAACAGAAAAAAGCCGCCAAACAATCCGCTCAACCCGACGAAGCTTCCAAAGTACAAAAAGCAGTTAATTCAGACGGGAAAACCAATGAAGCGACAAAAAACATCAAGGAACCCTTAGAAAAAGGACAAACAAAACCGACGGAAAAGCAGGTTGAAAAACAAGAAAAGGAAGAAGAAAAACAGCAAAAAAAATCACGGGGAAGAAAAATGTAAAGCCCCTCCAACCTTCCGTCAGTTGACGGAGAGGCTTTGGAAGTGCAAAATATCAACACTATAAAATCAAAACATTAAAATGCTAAAAGTTATCATAGCAGAAAAACCGAGCGTGGCGAGAGCCATAGCCCACGTGTTGGGTATTTCCGGTCAGCAAGACGGGTACATCGGCGGAAGCACCGTCGATACCGTTGTAACGTGGGCAATCGGTCATTTGGTTACCTTTGCTATGCCCGAAGATTATGGTTTTTCGGGTTTCAAACGAGAAAACCTGCCCATTTTGCCAGAGCCGTTCCGACTTATTCCCCGCCAAACCAAAAAAGGTAAAGAAACCGATGCCGATGCGGGGGCTTTAAAACAACTGAACGTTATCAAAAAATTGTTTGACCAATGCAACGAAATCATCGTTGCCACCGATGCCGGACGAGAAGGCGAGTTGATATTTAGACTGATTTACAAGTACCTGAACTGCCAAAAGCCTTTTAAGCGTTTGTGGATAAGTTCGCTGACGGACAAAGCCATTAAAAACGGTTTCGAGAACCTGAAAAACGGCAGTGAGTTTGATTATCTCTATCAAGCCGCTCGTTCACGTTCGCAAGCCGATTGGCTGGTAGGCATCAATGCGTCGCAAGCATTGAGCATTACAGCCGGAAACGGAGTCTATTCACTCGGAAGGGTGCAGACTCCAACTTTGGCGATGATTTGTAAACGGTATTCGGAACACAAAAACTTTCAAACGCAAACCTATTTTCAAATACAGGTAGAAGCGGAAGTCGAACGCAAAACGCTCAAAATGCTTTCGGACGACAAGTTTGAAGAGAAGGCATCGGGACAGGAGACCGTCGAAATTGTCCGTCGTAATAAGTTGGAAATAACGGAAGTCGATACTCGGACAGTGCGGGAAGAACCACCTTTATTGTACGATTTAACCGGACTACAAAAAGATGCCAACAAAAGGCTCAATCTTTCGGCAGACGAGACACTTGCCATTGCACAGTCGCTTTACGAAAAGAAGTTTATCAGCTATCCGCGTACCGGAAGCCGTTATATCAGCGAAGATATTTGGGAAGAAATTCCTGCTTTGGTGGAAACGCTTTTGGTTTATACTCCGCTTAAAGAACAGGCTAAACGGCTTTTGAAAAATAGGCTAAACAAGCGGGGTGTAAACGATTTGAAAGTAACGGACCACCACGCCTTGCTCATAACGGATAATACCGTATCTGGACTTTCTACCAAAGAAGAAAGCATTTACAAGTTAATAGCAAGCCGGATACTCGAAACATTTTCCGCACCCTGCGTAAAAGAAGTAACCACGCTGAAAGCTCGTTCGAGAGAGTTTCAGTTCTCATCTCGCGGTGTGGATGTCATCGAAACAGGATGGCGGGGGGTAAACGGGATGTTCGACAATGAAAATTCGGAAGAACCGGAAATTTCCTTACCATACGTGGAAAAGGGAGAAAAACACGCGGTGCAATCCGCGCAGCTTTTGGAAAAACAGACTAAGCCGAAACCTTTGCATACCGAAGCGAGTCTGCTCTCCGCTATGGAACATGCGGGAAAAGAGCTTGAAAACGAAGACGAGCGCAAAGCCATTAGAGAGAGCGGTATCGGAACACCTGCCACCCGTGCGTCCATTATCGAAACGCTGTTTTCGAGAGATTACATCGAACGGCGGAAAAAATCGCTTGTTCCCACTGCCAAAGGGTTGAAAGTTTATGAAGCGGTAAAAGAGAAACGCATCGCGGATGTAGCGATGACGGGAATGTGGGAAAACACGCTTTTAAAGATAGAAAACGGCGAAATTCCTTTCGAGACATTCGATAAAAGTATTGCCATTTATTCCAAACAGATTACCGAAGAGTTGCTGGCAATGGATTTCCCGAAAGATGAAAAAGAACGGACAGTTTGCCCGAAATGCCAAAAAGCAGCTGTAAAACTGTTTGAAAAAGTTGCCAAATGTAGTGACGAAACTTGCGGTTGGCTCTTGTTCCGGAATATTTGCGGTAAAACGCTTTCGGAAAAAGATATAAAAGCTATTCTAACAAATAAAAAATCTTCTTTATTGAAAGGACTAAAAAGCAAGGCGGAAAAAACGTTTGACGCCTATATCGTGCTGAAAGATGACGGAAGCACGGAGTTCGAGTTTCCGACAAGACCGTCTCCCACCCCGCGTAAGAGAGGATAAGGAATGTCTAAAACGTAACCGCATTGTCATTTTCTAAAAAAATCCTTACCTTTGCCACAAGTTCATTGTCATAAACGTGGTTTATACATTGGATTTAGTGGTTGGCATCGGTGGGGACACCGATGCTTTTCGTGTTTTATGGGATTTTTTCCGGCTCATTATCGGATATTTTCGGCTCTTTTTGGCTCATATTTATTTAATTTGTTTTATCTTTGCGAAATGAAAAATCAAGTACATTCACTATTCGTTGAAATCAATTGGCAGTTAATCAGTCGAATAAGTCAAATTGATCGTTTTGATGCTCAATGGACAAACATTGAGAAACGAGAAGGACAAAGTCTAAAACAACTCAAATCTATTGCTACCGTGCGAAGTGTTGGGGCTTCTACTCGTATTGAAGGCGCTAAACTTTCAGATAAAGAGGTTGAAATATTATTGGAAAATATAGACATTACTAAATTAGAAGATCGAGATTCGCAGGAGGTGGTTGGTTATTTTAACGTGTTGGATTTAATATCAGATGCTTATTCGGATATTGAAATAACCGAAAATGGGCTGAAAAATCTACATAATTTGCTGATGAAACATAGTGAGAAAGACGCTTGGCACAAAGGCAATTATAAACAATTCAGCAACGCGGTTGAAGCAAGACTACCCGACGGAACAAGGCAGTTGATTTTTCAAACCACGCCCGAAGGCTTTCCGACACAGGAAGCTATGCGAAGTTTAGTCAATTGGTATAATTCGGATAACGAAACTCATCCGTTGGTAAAAAGCGCCTTGTTTGCTTATGAGTTTGTAAGTATACACCCATTTCAAGATGGTAACGGACGATTAAGCCGACTAATCTCAACGCTTTTATTGCTTAAAAACGGTTACAAATGGATACAATATGTTAGTCTTGAACACGAAATAGAAAGCCGGAAAACAGAATACTACAATGTTTTGAGAAGTTGTCAATCGCAACGCCCGAACGAAGATATATCCGAATGGATCAGTTTCTTTTTCAGTGCATTATTGAATATTCAACAGCAACTAATTAGAAAGTTAGACTATCAAGGACTGAAATCGGCATTATCTCCACGTGAAAATTCAATATTGATGTTTATTGAAAATAATCCCGGATGCAAAAGAAGTGAAATCGTTCAACGTTTGAATATTCCGGCGCCGACGGTAAAACGAATTTTGGCAGATTTCGTTCAGAAGAAATTAATTCATAAATACGGTCTTGGTGCAGGAACAAATTATGCACTAAAATAACCCAAACAACCACCACTAAATCCAACAAACAAAATGACAACAACAAAAACCACCACTACGAAAGACGAGCGTGAAGACCTGTCCTATTTCACGCTCACATTGCAATCTTTCCTGAACGAAAGTTTTCCCGAGTTGGCAAACGACAAAACGTTTATCGAAGAACGTTCCGAGCTAGCCGCACAAACTTACGCCGATGCACTTCTGGCAGGACATACACATCCCGAAGCATCGGAACTTTCCAATGAAGTACTCTATGAAGGACTGCACTTCTCCAAATTCGATATGCTGTTCAAGGTTATCTGCAACGAGTTTGACAGCCAAATGCCGGATGACGAACTGCGACCGTTCGCAATGAAAATGTATCCGCTTTGCACGGATGTTTTCAGCAAATATTCCACGAACGAACCGGAATTTGCCGACAGTGCCGATTACGAGTTGCTTTACACCGAACTCACGGGAACCGTAGCCATCCATATCGAAGAGAATGGCTTATGGTAAAAAGGCGCATTTAATCGACAATATTGAAGCAATCGCTACCGTTTTCCGGCTTGAAAAAGAAAAACGGAAAGCCACCGCATCCGAACGTGAAATCCTATCCCGATACAGCGGTTTCGGCGGATTGAAATGTATTCTCAATCCTGCTCGAACGCTTGAAGACGCATCTCGTTGGAGTAAGTCTGAATTGGACCTGTTTCCGCAGGTTGCCGATTTGCATCGCCTGATACGGGAAAATTCACAGGATGAGCGGACGTACAATCGCTATATGGACAGTTTGAAACAGTCCGTACTCACGGCATTTTATACCCCGCCCGCGGTAGTGGAAAGCCTTGCTCAAACGTTGCGTAACCACGGAATTACGCCCGCCCGACTGCTCGAACCATCGGCAGGAACGGGTATCTTTGTCGATGCCTTCAATCCCGGGAATTCCGTAGAAACCATAGCTTTCGAGAAGGATTTGCTCACGGGAAAAATTTTGCAACACCTGCATCCCGACGCGAATGTACGCATTGAAGGATTTGAGAATATCGAAGCCAAATGGCTTGGCTCGTTCGATTTAGTGGCGAGCAATATCCCGTTCGGCGATGTATCGGTTTTCGACTTGTCCTATTCACGTGGCAAGTCCATTGCCAAACAGCAAGCCGCCCGAAGCATTCACAACTATTTTTTCCTGAAAGGATTGGACTGCTTGCAAGAGGGTGGCATTTTGGCTTTTATCACTTCGCAAGGCGTGATGAACAGCGACCGCAATGCCCCAATTCGTGAGTATCTAATGGAGAACAGCCGATTGATTTCGGCGGTACGGTTGCCGAATAATCTGTTTTCGGATTATGCGGGAACGGATGTCGGCACCGATTTGATTGTGTTGCAAAAACAATCGGGGAAAGGTGTTTCCAATGATATCGAACGGAGTTTTATTGAAACCACCAATGAGGATATTTCAATAAACAGCTTGTTTACCGATATGTCCAGAAATATCCATACCACGCGCGACCGTTCCACCGACTTGTACGGAAAACCCGCTTGGGTTATGCGACACGAAGGCGGTATAGACGGCATTGCGAGCGATTTGGAGAAAACCCTGACAAAACAAATACGGCAGTCCCATTTGGATATCTCGCTATTTGAAAATCGACAACGAAAATCGACTTTCTCTTTTTCCTTGCCCAAGTCCGTTAAAGACAAAAACCAATCCATTGAGCAAAAAGATGACACGGAAATAGTTGAAAACGCATACGATTTAATTCCCGAACAACTAATCGGAGAACTGCCGAAACCTTACGATACTGATGATGGGAAACCCATCGGCGACAAAACAGCGCATCTGCGTTTTTTCTTTCCGATGGGTGCATACACGGCTTACGTATTGGAACACGAGTCAAAAACAGGCGAACTTTTTACCCTGACTACAATGGACGGCAGGGATTGGGAGCTTGGCTACGCTTCATTGGATGAAATTCGTTCCATCAATATTGGTGGTTTGAAAGTAGAGCGGGATTTATATTTCGAGCCTACTCAACTGAAAAACATTCGTGAATTAAAAGATTACGTGGGCAATCGCTTTACGCCCGAAATTGTCGATACCGAAATTATAAAAGACAAATCGGTTGAAACAAAACAGGAAAACCGTCAAGCCGAAACATTTCAAATCCCGTCAGAGTACGTCCAAATCAAAAAGAAACATCCCGAAGCCGTAGTACTTTTTAGGGTAAACGAATATTACGAAGCCTATCATGTCGATGCCGAAAAAGTATCGCCTGTCCTTGATTTGCCTCTCATTCAAAACAGCAAAAATGATAACATGAAAATCCGTTTCAAAAGTCACGAACTGGATGCGATGTTGCCCCAATTGGTACGTTCCGGATTACGAGTTGCCATTGCCGATATATTGGAGCAGAAAATTGAAAACAAGATTTTTAATAATAACAGTCAAAAGGAACAAGAAAAAGAGCAAGAGCTAAAATTAAAGGAAAACAATAATCCACCGGAACCACCCGAACAAGAAAACCCTGCGCTTACGTTGTACGATTTGTTCGGTTTTTCTGAGCAGGAACGTTCACAAATAAAACCACAAAAAAAAGGACAAAAACAATTTAATAATTGGGCGAAACAAGCGATCGTTATTACGCCAAAACCGATTGTCCCTTCAAACGGAAAATTACCACGTCCGAATCAAGAAATCATGAATAACGTTCTTGAAACGGCTTTAAGTGCATCGGGTACATCCGGGTTACAATCGGCACAAGCTGTTTCAACAACAACGGAAATTGAAACATTGACAACAGAAAAACTTCCTACTACGGAAGAGATGCTCGACGCATTTTTTGCTGAAATGGACCCGTACAGTTCAAGTAATTATATAGATGAATGGCGGTTGGAAATACAGCATGAAGCAAGGCTTAAAAAGGCAGGACAATTACCTGAAAAGAAGGTGGCTGTTGAGAAGTCAAATAAAACCTTAAATAACAACAACTCGACCACAGCCGTTCAAACCAATCTTTTTGACACGAAAGAAACTTTATCCTTTGCATCCCGTTTATTCCCTAATGAATGGAAACAGCATTATCGTGAAGGCTGTTTGGTTGTCGATTTGGGACAAGTAGGTTTTTTGAAAAAGGACGAAAACGACCGAACGTTTTTTCATCCCTTGGAAGTCAATGTCAAACAGCAAAACCGTATCGAAAGTTATATTTCGGTGCGGGATGCCTACAAGAATTTATACGCTGTTGAAGCCGAAAACAGTTTGGCTCACCCTGTCATGCGAAATGATCTGAATCGCTTTTACGACGACTTTACTCGAAAATTTGGTTGGTTGAATACAGCCGAAAACTTGAAAGTCATCAAGATGGACACCGCCGGAAGTGATATGCCGTTTTTGGAACGCAATATTGGCGGTGTATGGCAGAAAGCCGATATTTTCAGTCGTCCTGTTTCATTTGCCACACAGGAAATCACAAAAGTGGATACCGTGGAAGAAGCTCTTTCGGCATCGCTCAACAAGTTCGGAACAGTTGACTTGGATTATATGGCAAATCTGTACGACAGTTCCCGTGAAGAGTTGAAAACCGAACTTCACGGACGTGTTTTTTTCAATCCGTTGGAAAAAGAGTATCAAATTGCCGACAAGTTTATTGCCGGAAACGTGGTGGTAAAAGCCAAAGCGGTGGAAAGGTATGTAAAGAACCACCCCGATGACGCCGAATCAGCTTTTTCCCTAAAAGCCCTGCAGGATGCCTTTCCGCAGCGTATCGAGTTTGAAGAGTTGGATTTCAATCTTGGCGAGCGGTGGATACCGGCAGAAATTTACGGCCGTTTCGCATCCGACCTGTTCGATACCGATGTAGAGATAAAATATATAGACTCTTTGGATGATTTTTCGGTGAATTGTTCCCGAAAAAACTATACTATTTGGACAAAATACGCCACCCGTTCCGAAAGCAGGACGTACGACGGCATCGCCCTGCTCAAACATGCCTTGGTAAATACTACTCCCGATATAACCAAAAAAGTGATGGAGGACGGCAAGGAAACGAAAGTTCGTGACGGCGAAGCCATTCAAGCTGCCAATGCTAAAATCGACGAAATACGCGAAGCTTTTTCCGAATGGCTGCAGGCACAAAACAGCGAATTTAAAGAACGTCTGACAACGATGTACAACGAGAAATTCAACTGTTTTGTCCGTCCCCGATACGACGGTTCGTTACAAACGTTCCCTGGGTTAAACCGCAAAAATGTAAATATCGAAGATTTATACGACAGTCAGAAAGATGCGGTTTGGATGCTGAAAATGAACGGCGGCGGCATTTGCGATCATGAGGTCGGCGCAGGTAAAACGCTGATAATGTGCTGTGCGGCACAAGAAATGAAACGTTTGGGATTGGCTAACAAACCGATGATAATCGCCTTGAAAGCCAACGTGCACGAGATTGCCGAAACTTACCGGAAAGCCTACCCCGATGCCAAGATTATGTATCCCGGCAAAGCCGATTTCACGCCCGAAAAACGGCAGCGGATTTTCGGGGACATCAAAAACAACGATTGGGATTGTGTTATTCTAACGCATGAACAGTTCGGAATGCTTCCGCAATCTCCCGAAATACAGCAGGAAATTTTACAAAAAGAGTTGGACAGCGTGGAAGAAAACTTGGAAGTGTTGCGTTCGCAAGGCAAAGAGATATCGCGTGCAATGGAAAAAGGGCTTATTGTAAGGCAAAACAATCTTACCGTGAAGCTGAAAACGTTGGCTCACGATATTGCTAACCGCAAAGACGATGTAAGCGATTTCAAAATGATGGGAATAGACCATCTGTTTGTCGATGAGAGCCATCAGTTCAAAAACCTGATGTTTACCACCCGCCACAATCGCGTGGCAGGCTTGGGCAACAGTGAAGGCAGTCAGCGGGCAATGAATATGCTTTTTGCCATCCGTACCATTCAAGAACGGACGGGCAAGGATTTGGGAGCAACTTTCCTTTCGGGAACAACCATTTCCAATTCGTTAACGGAATTGTATCTTTTATTCAAATATTTACGTCCCAAAGCATTGGAAGAACAAAACATCCATTCGTTTGACGCATGGGCTGCCATTTATGCCAAGAAAACCACCGATTATGAGTTTTCGGTAACGAATAATATCGTACAGAAAGAGCGTTTTCGTTATTTTATCAAAGTCCCGGAGCTGGCACAATTTTACAACGAGATTACCGATTATCGTACAGCCAAAGACATCGGGATAGACCGTCCCGAAAAGCAGGAAATCCTGCACCATATTCCGCCTACCCCACAGCAGGAAGAGTTTATTCAAAAATTGATGAAGTTTGCCCAAACAGGTGATGCCACTATTTTAGGTCGTCCAAAGTTGTCGGAAAATGAAGAAAAAGCCAAAATGCTTATCGCTACCGATTACGCCCGCAAGATGAGTCTGGATATGCGCATGATAAGTCCTCACTACGATGATCACGTGGATAACAAAGCGAGCCATTGCGCTAAAAACATTGCCGATTATTACCAAAAATACAATCCGCAAAAAGGAACACAGTTTGTCTTTTCGGATTTGGGAACGTTCAAGTCCAACAGCGAATGGAGCGTTTATTCGGAGATCAAGCGCAAATTGGTGGAAAATCACGGCATTCCGGCAAGTGAGATTCGTTTTATTCAAGAAGCCAAGACGGACAAAGTTCGCAAACAGTTTTTTGCCGATATGAATGCCGGAAAAATAAGGGTGCTGTTCGGTTCCACAAGCATGCTCGGAACGGGCGTAAATGCTCAAAAACGGGCGGTTGCCGTGCATCATCTCGATACGCCGTGGCGACCGAGCGATTTGCAGCAGCGCGACGGCCGTGCCGTCCGCAAAGGGAACGATATTGCCAAAAATTTTGCCGGCAATAACGTGGATGTGGTTATTTATGCTGTAGAACGTTCGTTGGACAGCTATAAATTCAACCTGCTACATAATAAACAACTGTTTATCGACCAACTCAAAACCAATCGTTTGGGTAAGCGTACCATCGACGAGGGCAGTCTGGATGAGCAGTCGGGCATGAGTTTTTCGGAATATGTGGCCATTCTTTCGGGTAATACCGATCTGTTGGATAAGGCACGGCTGGAAAGACAAATTGCCTCATTGGAAAGTGAGCGGCGCAGTTTCAACCAGTCCAGGGCGCAATCGCGAATTAAACTGGAGGGCATGGTCAATGAAATTGAAGCTTCACGGTATAGGATATCGCTGTTGGAGAAAGATCAAAAGCACCTGTCGGAGCGTATTCAAAAGAACGAGTTCGGCGAAATATTAAACCCAATCCGCTTAAACGGCTTACCCGAAAACGCGACCGTAAAGCAGATTGGTGAAAAACTCAACCGCTTGTCGGAAAATGCCCGCACGCACGGATTTTATGAGGAGATTGGTTCGCTGTACGGTTTCAAACTGCTGGTAAAAACGGAGACAAGTATGAAAGACGGATTTGACTTCAAGGAAAATCGGTTCTTTGTCGAAGGAGATGGAGGTATCAAATACACCTATAACAACGGAATAATGGCAACTGACCCGAAGCTGGCATCCATGAACTTTCTGAACGCTTTGCAGAAAATTCCGACGCTTATCGACAACGAACACAAACGCATTGCCAAAGAAGAAAGCAGTCTGCCGGTATTGCAGGAAGTGGTAAATGGTCTCTGGAAAAAGGAGGAACAACTGAAAGAACTCAAAAAAAAATTGAACGAAGTGGATAAAAAGATTTTGACGGAAATTACAGCGGAAAAAGAGGGGAAAAAGGAAGAGGTTGAAAAGAAGGTGAAAACGGAGGGGGAAGATAAAATAGGGTATGGGGTGAAGATGTAGTAAAGTTTTACGTTTAAAAAACTCCTCAGAAACTTTTCAAACTTAATATATGAGTATTCAAATCCTTTTTATATTTTTGCAAACAAATACTTTTCTTTGAAGAGTAAATATTGAACATTCGTATTTATTCGTAACGAAAAACGGGCAAATTTTTCAATAGGAAACGAGATAAATACGCATGACTATCGTCATATAATGACGGTACGAGTCTGCTTATTATCGTTTTCTTGGATGCCCGTCCATTCGTTACGTAATAAGTTTGATCTCGTACCGTTTTATTTTACTAAATGATTACTAACTTAGATAATCCTGCTAACAAAGATACAAAACAATTCTTGTTGGAAGTATCTTTCAAGGTGTTTATATCAAAAGAATATGGACAAGTAACATTTGATTATTTAACTTCATTAACAGAATACACGAAAGGGATATTTTTTTATTATTTTGAAAATAAAACGGATTTATACTGTCAAATGATGGACAAGTACTTTTTTTCGCGGTTAAATCCTCGATATCCTATTCACACAGTTGAAATTAAATCTTTCAATGATTTTCTTAAGCATAAGATTAGGCGTCATATAGAGACAAACCACTGGTTTCATCAAAACGGGATAGAGGATAACCCTTTTACAATAATGCAACATTTGTTTGCCCAAGCCGTGATGAGATACCCCAATTTTAAAACCAAATATAAATCATTATCAGACCCTTATTTTAAAGAATGGCATAATGCTATTGAAATCGGTAAAAAAAATGGAGAAATACCTTTAACTTACGATACTAATAGTACGGCTATCTGTTTAGATGCGTTGTTTCAATCGTTTCCATTCCAAACCGCAGAAATGCCCTTATACAATAATATTTTTCAAGCCTTGAAAAATATGGGTATATTAAATGTGTTTAATATTTGAATGTTACTGAATTAATGATAACTTTGCACAAAAAATATTGTGATGGCAAAAAGAGTTAGAAATAGTAAAGAAGTATCCATAGAAAAGATTTTGGATGTAGCGTTTCTCTTTTACGCAACCAAACCATACGACAAAGTAGTATTTGAAGAAATGGCAAAATCCACCGACATTACAAGCGGAGGCATCTTCTATCATTTTAAAAGCAAACAAGCTCTGTTTGAGCAAATGTGTGATAAATTCCTTCTGGAAGAAACATCAATGTTTTTAAAATTAGAAAAATATGAAGGCGAGACATTTGAAGAATACATTGAACTATATATTAATGTATTGAAAGAACAAAAAAACAAAGCAAAAGAATTGGGTGTCGATAATCTTAACATGGCTCTAATCAATATTACTAATCAAGCACTTTTTTACTATCCCGAATTTGCAGAAAAAGGTCAGAAATGGGTTGATTTGCAAATAGCACAATGGAGAAAGGTATTAATAAAATCTATGGTGAAAGGAGAAATAAATGACAATATTGATGTGGATCTTGTAGCCCGGCTATTCGAGGATATCTATTGTGGTCTATCTTATTTATCCATTGCAAATAAAGATGGAATTGATCTCTGTAAATTAAGAGAAAGCTTTGTCTTTTTATATGATTCTTTAAAAAAATAACGAAAAGTTATTTTTTTTGCTGTATTTTTGACTATGCATTAAGTAACTAAAAACAAGTAATGTATGGTTTATAAAATAGACATTCAATCGAATAGAAAAAGCCAGGATGGAACTATTTTAGGCAAAATCAGTGATTTTCATGAACAGCTAATTGTTCACGAGCGTGAAAAAGTTAATATCCTGAAAAAATCTCCGCTCACATCGGTATCCGATACTGAAGTAACCTATTACGACCGTTTTGAGAAGAAAGAAAAAACGGCATTGATGTTTGCTTCTAATAACTATTTGGGTGCAATTACAAATCAGATATGCATAGATACCGCTATTGAAGCAACCAAGAAATATGGTATTGGTTCCGGTGGCGTACCACTATTAAGTGGCACAAACATTTTGCAGAATCAATTAGAACAAGCTATTGCTCAGACCAAAGGATTTGACGATGCCATTGTCTTTTCATCGGGATTTGCTGCTAATTTAGGAGCTTTGGCCGGTTTGCTTTCTCCTGACAATTTAATTATTCACGATAAACTCAATCATGCCAGCTTAATGGATGGCACCATTATGTGCGGAGCCAAAATGCTGCGTTACAAACATAATGATTTGGCTGATTTGGAAAAACTATTACGTGAAAACTCACCATTATATCCAGGAGGAATATTGGTAGTTACCGATGGCGTGTTCAGTATGGATGGAGATATTGCAAATCTACCGGGAATAATCGAATTGGTAAATAAATATAATGTTCTACTACTTATAGATGACGCCCACGCAACAGGTGTTATCGGAGAAAAAGGAAGGGGTAGCTTGTCGTACTACGGTATTGCACAAAGAGATAATATTATCCTAACCGGCACTTTAAGTAAAGCCGTGGGAATTGTGGGCGGATTCATCACGGCGAAACAAGAAGTCATTGATTATTTGCGAATTTTCTCCCGCAGCAATATGTACTCAACTGCATTGCCACCAAGTGTTTTAGCATCGGCTAAAGCTGTATTTGAATTTATGCAGACCACTGATATTGTAGAACGGTTAAATCAAAATGCATCATACCTAAGAACACGGCTAAAACAGGAAGGGTACAATACGCTAGATTCTCAAACTGCAATAATTCCTATTGTTGTAAAAGACCAATATCTATTGACTCAAATATCAAAAATGCTATTAGATAGGGGCATTATGGCAAATTATATTTTTCCGCCCGTTGTGCCGCCCAATCTTACCAGAATACGCATTAGCGTGATGGCAACCCATACCAATGAAGATATGGAATACCTCATAAGCTCTTTAAATGAAATAAATGCCACACATCCCATCAAAAAATCATGAGTGACAAATACTTACCATTATCTTTTCAATGGCATAGTTCGATTGATGAGATAAACAGGATGGATTGGGATAGAATTTTTTCCGGAAATATCCTGAAAAGTTTTGATTTTTTCAAGGCTCAATGCGATGCCGATATTGAGTATGCTCAATTTATGTTTCTAACTGTTAGCTCGAAAAATGAAACGTTAGCTATTGTCCCTTGCTTTACTTATCGATTAAAATTAGATGTAATTGCCTCACCATCCGTAAGAAAGGTTTCGGATACCGTAAAAAAACGATTTCCTAATTTTTTATCGGTAAAAATATTTGGTGTAGGCTCATTGGCTTCAACCTGCGAACAACATATCGGAATAGTCAAGAATTTAGACAATGCCACTTATCTGTCTGTTTGTCGGATAATATCAGAACAAATAAAAAAGAAATCAAAAGAATTGAAAATAAAATTAGTCTTTGTAAAAGAAGTACCCGAAAGCCAACTATCCGAAATAAAGCAGGTATTATCAAATGATTATTATTTTTATGACTCTCTCCCGACAAACATAGTACCTTTATTTCCGGAGGTACTCCCCTATCCGAGCGGATTAAGGCATAAGGAGCGATACAGATACCGGAATCTCAAAGGTAAATTTGAGAAAAACTACTGTTGGGAAAAAGTAACCGATTTTTCTCGTCTTACAAAAGAGTTTGAGCGGTATTACCTTGCTACATTGTTCAAATCGCCCAGTCAGTTCGAGATAATGAATGAAGCTTTCTTTAAAAACATAAATGAGTCATTTAAAGATAACTCGTACTTGTTAATTGCCAAAGATAAGCGGGGAATAACGCACTCTATGGGATTGATTTTGGAAGAAAAAAATGCCCTGATTCCAATATATTTAGGGTTGAATTACGAAAATTCGGAAAAGAATCTGAAACTACTGCATATCAATTCCATGTTTCGGGTAATAGAAGAAGCCGAGAAGAGAGGTAAAGAACTGGTAATGCTTGGGCAAACGAGTTACTACTCCAAAGCTTTGTGTGGAGCTTTAGTCCAAAGATTGTATTTGAGCTTCTACTCCTACAATGCAATTATTCAGTATTACATTAGAAACTTTTTTGGAAAATTATTTACTTCCGCAACTTTAACTCCCAATACCTATAGAGTGGAGGTGGAAAAAAGCATTAAAGACAAGATGGCATATTATCATTATGTGATTGATAATTAACAATATTATAATCTATAAAAACTCTACAAAGAAAAGGCAGGCACAATATATTTATGTGTCTGTTTTTTTTACCTATACTTTATCCTTCTTGTACAATAATCTTTTTATAAAATAAGTTACTTTGTATTTGGTAAGTATAAAAATGTTTACTTATTTTGCAAAAACAAATAAAATTTAAAAAGCACCTTATTTACATGAGATGGAGATAATAGAAATATACTGACATTTAGCTTAAAACACAAAATCAACAATACAAAAAAATCAAACCCAGAGAATCAAATAAAAGAGAATTGAACAGATCATAAGAAAACATTTTAGGTTCAAACCCTAAAAATAATAAAAAAGCCTCTCTTGCCCGGAAAGCGAAACAACTAAAATGAGAGCATTAACCCCGAAGTATCACTAAACGAACAAGAAAAGGCAATGCAGAAATAATAAAAACACGGTAATTTCAACTATCCATCAGATTGGAAAAACGAATATTGCCGGAAGTCGCCGAAAATGAAAAGAATAGCAAGTAGCTTGGCACAGTAATTTCCTGCTGAGGATATGATATGGACATAAATTTTAATCGGAGGTTTCTTACTGTTCTTACGGTTAAAAGAGATTCGTAGCCATAGCTTGTCTATGAACATTATATTCTTTTCAATATTACACGAAAAAGGTACAAAGGCTTCAAATTTTAACTCTGGGAAACCCGTTAAAGAGAGTGTGTTGATTCGGAGTTTTTTTAAACTTTATAATATTTCATCTTGTACTACTTTTTGTATAGTGCAGGATTTATTGAAGAATTCTTTAATGAATTATTTTGTATAAACTCTACTATACTTACATTTAAAAGCGGATGCCGAAAAGCTTATATAATAGAGTAGGCTAAAGTACTAATATTTTATTTATGAATCAGTTGAAAAAAAAAGATGTCAACTTAGCTATCTTGGTTGATCAATTTGAAAAAAATGAATTATCATTCGAAGAAATGATGGAATTGTGCGGCGGAACTGACGTCAATGGTAAAGGAATTGAGCCAGAAGATCCAGAGCCTGTCCCCGTTATTTGATATTATAATCAAATAATAGAAACTTATGGAGCTAGCTTAAAAAATGATAATCAGTTTTGGACTTTCATATAAATAAGCAGGTTAGATTTGATAATTCATTTTTCGAGTTAGCTCTTATTTTTAATTTATTCTTTATCGCAACATAGCAAAGTGCAAAAAGATTCAATCAATGTGGTTATTGTAGTTCCACCGTGGACGATACTTGACACGCCTAATTTAGGTGCACATCTATTACAAGCATCGGTTCAAGATTTAAATTGTAAAGTTTATGTCTTTTATTCGGATCAATTACTTGCTAATAAAATAGGATTAAAACAATATAAATATATTTCTGAAGATTTGCTATCTCAATACGAGCTTATACAAGAACGATTATTTGTTAAAGCGGCATATCCAGATTTGCCATTTTTGGGTCGAAGAGTCACATCAAATGGTATTGATTATAAAACGCCACGTTCTGAATTTGATCCAGAAATAAATTGGAGTAGTTTCTATTGTTTGGAAAAGAGTATAGATGAATGGGTTTGTGAAACAGCTGCGACTCTCGCTTCATCTGAATTTCAATTAATAGGATTCACGATTTCACATCAGCAAACAAATGCCTCTATTGCTCTAATTGATAAGATTAAAGAGTTGAATTCCAAAAAAATAATTGTTGTTGGTGGATCCAATTGTGATGGAAAAATGGCAAATGGCATTTTATCATTATCTAACAATATTGACTTTATTTTTACAGGAAAATCAGATATATCTTTCAAGAATTTTATAAATGATTATTCGAAAGGATTTTTGCCACAACAAAAAATAATTCATTCAAAAACTATTAATAATCTTGACGATCTTCCAACTCCACTTTATGATGATTATTTTTTTCAAATTAAAGAAAATAAATTAGAACTCAAACACTGGATAAATATCGAATCAAGTCGAGGGTGTTGGTGGGGATGGAAAAATCAGTGTAAATTTTGTGGTGTCAATGGAAGTCATAATATTTATAAATCTAAAACGGCAGAAAGAATTTATAAGGATATAGTCTTTTATAATGAGGAATATCAGGTAAGGAATTTTAGAATGGTAGATACATTGATGCCTAGAAAGTTTTTTAAATCGTTGATTCCTAAATTGTCTGGATTAGGAATCAATATTTTTTACGAACAGAGAGCAGATGTGAGTTTTGAGCAGATGAGTCTTCTCAAAAAAGCAGGTGTAAATTCAATTCAAATTGGAATTGAATCTTTATGTTCATCTCATTTAGCTCTGATAAACAAAGGTGTAAGTGTAGCTAATAATATCAATAGTTTAAGATATTCATCAATCTTAAATATATATAACGGGTGGAATCTCCTTTATAATATTCCAAATGAAGATGAAATAGGTTGGAAAAAAACGCTAGATGTGTTACCTTTTATAAAACACCTGCCTCCACCTTCTTACTTCCGACCTGTTGAAATAGCAAGGTTCAGTCCATATCATGAAATGCCAGAATTATATAATATAAAGAATTTAAAATATTTTGATGTATATGATGATATTTATCCTCATAATGTTGATATAGAGTCTTTAGCATGGCTTTTTGAGGGTGAATATCCAACAGTAAAGCAAATAAATCCAGACCTTATAGAAAGTATTGGTAAATTTGTAAAAGATTGGATTTTATCTTGGCAAAGCAAAGAAAAAAGGAGTAGACTGGTAATTTTAGAGAAAGATGGTGAATTTATTTTAGTCGACACAAGAGGATTGGATAAAACAAAAAAAATCCAAATAATTGATCGAGACCAGGTGTCGGTTGCACTTATTGGGCCAGAGAGCAGGGTGTTTCCAAAATATGCTGAATGGGCTAAAGATAATAAACTTGTTATCGACATTGATGGAACTCTTGTCGCATTAACGATAACTAATCCAATTCTTTATCAGAATATACTTCATGAATATAAATTTGATAATTATGAGCGAAATTAATATTGGTGTTAATTTAACAAGGAGGTGTAACATGAAATGTTCCTTTTGTTATTATAGTACTTTGGAATTTTCAAAAGATAGTAAGAGTGATGATTTTACTAGTAAGTTTGATTTATCCATTGATGTTTTTAAATCTAAGATAAAAGAATTTCATTTCATAGATAGATTATTTTTAACTGGAGGAGAACCTCTTATATATCCTCATTTAAAAGAATTAATATGTGATATGAGAGACCGAACTAGATATATATATGTTTGTACAAATGCTACACTTGTCAATGATAACTGGTGTGATTTTTTCAAAAGGAACAATATTACTCTGGTAATAAGTGTGAAAGATAACTCAACCAGCACTTATAATAAGATAAATTACATACATAATCTTGGGGTTAATATTGAATTATATCATGTCTTAACAAAATCCAGCTTATGTATAATTAAAGAACTCCCTAGTAGATATCCGTGGGTAAAAAAAGTACGTTTATTATTTGAGACATCATCCGATCCTTTCAAAGAAATCATAAAACCCCTTGAATGGTTTACTTTACTACGCCTAGCTTCCTATTATCTAAAACCAATTATCAATACAGTAGAAGCGGAGATTGGATTCTTACCTAAAAGTCACCCCATAACTCAAAATAACGATAAAGGAGCCGTAAACAGGATTATAATTGATTATGATGGAAAAGGGTATACTTGTCCTTTAATCGTTGAGAAAGATGATGGTGTAGATGATATGCTTAAAATAAAAAAGTGTGAAATAAATAAATGTCCAGTAATAAAAAAAGATTTTAAGCATAATAATTACGAGCAGATATGTCCATTTATAATTGTCAAACTGGAGTCATTGTTTTCTAATTAATAATATCATAATGGAAAATTTATTACTAAGGAATCTTACTGTTAATGACGCTCAAAATTACTTATCTTTTGCTCAGAGTATAATTAATGAAGAAATTTTTTCTATAACTTCTATAGATGATTTTAAATATACTGTAGAGGAAGAAAAAGAATGGATTGAGTCAGTATTAAAAAATAAAAATAATATCTGTTTAATTGCAGAGTATCAAAACAAAATCATTGGAAATATTAATATTCTTCAATACAAAGAAAAAAAATTAGCCCATGTCGCTGATTTAACAATCAATATTGATAAGAAATTTAGAAATAAGGGGATTGGTAAATCAATGTTTGAGGCGGCTTTCCTTAGAGTAAAAGATAATAATAATATAAAAAAAATAACACTCCAAGTTTTCGAAAATAATTATAGAGCAATACACCTGTATGAATTAAATGGATTCAAAAAAGAGGGATTATTGATTAATCAAATATGCATCAATAATCACTTTTTCAATTTAGTTTTAATGGGAATAAATATAAATTCTGAAACATTTTCGTAGAATAAAATTATACAAGAATAGATAATGGTTATCTCAAATAATAAAAATCACGTCATATAGGTGTTTTTAGCTGTCTAATAATTAGTTTGAAGTCTAGCAAATTACCAATCTGTGATGAGTTTTTATTTTCTGGAATTAGTAGCTTTGCGTCGATTTTTAGTATTCGTATATAATGTATTGATATATAAAAATATATAAGCGTTCTTTGATTTTTTGATTTGAATTGACACCCTCGTAATTTTGCATTAAAATGTAAAATTATGAATAAAGGAAGATATCTTTTCTCTCAGGTACTGGATTTCATAGATAAGTATGAATTCAACAAGTGCGTTAAACGCTACTTTGGCAATTACCATGTCAGAGGGTTTGACTGTTGGAATCAGTTCCTGTATCTGTTTTTTGGACAATTGACTTCGCTCGGTTCTCTTCAAAGCATTTGTCTTTGCTTGAAAGCCCACAAGAGAAAGCTGTATCATTTAGGCATAAAAATATCAGTCAATACATCTTCGTTGTCGAGAGCTAACGAGAAACGGGATTGGCGTATTTTCGCCGACTTTGGTAATTATCTGATAAACATCGTGCGTCCGCTTTATACGGATTATCCCATTGCTAACGTAGATATAGACAACGAAATATTTGCTTTGGACTCTACCTCCATATCCTGCAGCATCAATCTTCTGACTTGGGCAGAAGGAAAATATTCGCGTGGAGCAGTAGATGCATACGCTGCTTGATTTACGAGGGAACATTCCGAGTTTTATCCACATCTCAGATGGAAAGTATCATGACAGCAATGTACTTGACATTATGGACTTTCAAAACGGGATCATCTATTTGATGGACAAGGCTTATGTGGATTTTGAAGCATTGATGCGCATCAATAATGCAGGAGCTTTCTTTGTTACTAGAGCCAAGTCATCCATAAAATACAATGTTGTAGAACAAAACCACAACATAGATGAAACTACCGGATTGAGGGCAGACAAGAATATCGTTCTAACCGTACTGAAATCAAAAAAACTTTATCCCGAAAAACTGCGATTAGTTGAGTTTTATGACAACAAGAACGACGAACTGCTTGTTTTTCTTACAAAGAACTTTGAAGTATCATCTCTTGAAGTGGCTTATCTGTATCAAAACAGGTGGCAGATTGAAGTTTTTTTCAAATGGATAAAGCAAAATCTGATTATAAAGAAGTTTTGGGGGCATACTCCAAATGCCGTAAAGATACATTTATGGTCAGCCATCTGTACATGTACAATAGTGGCCTACATCAAGCATTCTTTTGACAAAACACCAATGGCTGAGTTACTCACAGATTCTCAATCCAGTCAAAATGTCAAAGAGCTACAATATGAGTTATTTCTAAATAATTCTTAATTATTAACGCAACAGCAGTAGCAGAAAATTATAAATTTGTCCAAAAATATTGAAAAGAATGTATATGAATAAGACATCTATTATCGCGTTCATATTAATATTTTATCACATAAATTTGAACGCACAACAAATTACAATAAAAGGAAAAGTAATTGATTTTGACTCCAAAAAACCAGTCGAATACGCAACTATTATATTACAAACTGATGATTCCTTATTTATTAAAGGAACCACATCGGGTTTAAATGGGGATTTTATTTTAAATAATTTAGGCGAAAACAATTATCGTATTGTTGTTCATTCTGTTGGTTATGACACATTGAGCATAGACTTATTCAATGTTTTTAAAGCAATAGATTTGGGTTCGTTGATGATAAATCAGAAAACGACTTTGCTTTCTGAAGTTATTGTGCAGTCTTCATCAGTGATTGAAGGATCTTATCGAAAATTGTACTATCCAACTAAAGAACAAATAGTAAAAAGTATAAATGGATTACAATTGACTCAAAGACTTTTACTTCCTCAAATATTTGTCAATACTCAAACTGGACAGATTTTATATACTGGAGAAAAAAAACTCAAGATATTAATCAATGGAATTGAAGCACTCTCTCAGGAAGTCATAGGTATACAACCTGAAAATATAATAAGAATTGATTATTATGAGAATCCAGGAATGCGTTACGGAGAAGATATCGGCATTATTTTAGACTTCATAGTTAAGCAAAGAACAAACGGTGCATTTTTTTCTGCAAATATTCGTGAAACACTAACACACAATTTCACATACGGTCAATTGTCTGGAGGAATAAATTACGGCAAATCACAAATTAAGTTCTATTATTTTTTAAGTCACAATGATATCGAGACCTCTTCATTTAAACACCAAACATTTTTATTTCCATCTGGAAATACTATTTCCAGAAATGAATATGGAGAGAAGAATTGGTGGAAAGAAACAACAAAAATGCCAAATATATCATACTCTTATTATGGTAAGAAAAATACTTTCAATATGAAAACTAACTTTAATAGTTTATTCCAACCACATGATGATCATGAGGGGAAAATTTTAATCCCTGAGATTGACCGATTAACAAACTACAAGATACAGAATAAAGAACAAACTTTTCGCCCTTCCATTGATATTTATTTCACGCGACAAATATCAGACAACCATTTAATAGCTTTAAATGTAGTTGGAACATATAGTAAAAATACAGTCGATTATATATACAATGAAACAGATGAGGATGAGATAATATCAAATATTACAACATTAGTTGATGGAAAGCGTAGTTCCTTAATAGGCGAGATATTTTATGAAAGGAAATATGGTGAAAATTTACTCTCCGTGGGATTACGACATATACAAGGATATACAAAAAATAATTATTCTGGCACTTCAATCTTTAAAACTCAACTACACGACGCTTTTAGTTATGGATTTTTGCAATACAAAGGTAAAATAAAAAAATTAAATTATACAGGAAATATTGGGATACATCGATCATTCTTCAATCAGGAAGGAATAGCTAATATGTATAGTAGGTGGATGATATCACCTATGGTAAATATTAACTATATATTAAGTAACGTGCTTTCATTACGTTACTCATATCAATTAAAAAACATAAATCCATCATTATCTTATTTAAGTGAAGTGGAACGATTAAGAAATAGCTATCAATTAGACAAAGGAAATCCATTATTAAAATCTTATTTGATGCATCACAATGAATTAAGAATCAGTTTTAACCCGTCACCTCTAAGGAGTTCTTTAGTATTAAGTTCATCTTATTATAATAGTCCTATTATGGAGGAAACATCCTTCGATAATTATAGAGATATTTTCATAACTACCTACAATAACCAGAAAAAATTTCATCAATTGAGATTTCAATACAATATAGGAGTGTCATTATTCAACAATCATATTAGTATAAACAGTTACGGTGGTTACAATAAGATAGTTTCTCAGGGACACAACTATGAGCACAGGCGAGATGAGTGGTTTTATTTGTTACAAACTATTGCAGATTATAAAAAGTTATCCCTCACAATAACAATGGTACACTTGCCACAACCATTTTGGGGAGAATCTGTATCGAAAGGATCTTCATATAATGAATATATACTAAGTTACCGTCTTCCCAAGATGCAATTAGGCATTATATCAACAAATCTATTTGGAGAAAAGAATAGAAAATATACCTATAACTTTAGTGCATTAACAAGATTTAAAAATATGCAAAACAATGTAAAAATGTTTCCAAGTTTTGGAATTTATGGTTCTATAAATTTAACTTGGGGAAAACAGAATAATGAGAAGAAACAAAAAATAAATAACTTAGACTCTGAGAACGGAATATTATTATAAACATCCTTCTTGCAAACTTAAAAACTTGATTTTAAAGTTCGGGAACCCGACGGCGACACCATAGAACCGTTACTCGAACAGATGGAAGAGAATAAGTTGAAACTACCCAAAGAACTTAATTTATGACCGTGTAAGCATTATCACCCCCGACAAGCCCAAGGTAAAAGACATCGCTTATCAAAAACGACATAAACATAACAAATGCAGAGCCAGAGCTGCTATTGATCCTATTTTCGGACATCTTAAAAAGGACTTCCGTATGGAACAGTATTACTTGTGGGCTGAAAAAGGCATACAAATCAACGCTTACTTGGCTACAGCGGCTTGAAACTTGAAGAAAATGATGGAAAGGTTGAAGGATGAATTTTTATATTTTATTTTCCGATGGCTTTTCTGACAAGATAAAATATATTTTTCAGCTTCATTTGAATTGATAAGGAACAACTATTAGGGTTTTATTCTTACAATTAAATCATTCAGTATTGCATTAGACATTTTTTGGGAAATCATTTAATCCAACAACTTTAACTCCCAATACCTATAGAGCAGAGGTGGAAAAAAGCATTAAAGACAAGATGACACATTGTAATTATATGATTGATAATTAACAATATTATAATCTATAAAAACTCTACAAAGCAAAGGCAGGCACAATATATTTATGTGTCTGTTTTTTTACCTATACTCTATCCTTTTTGTACAATAATCTTTTTATAAAATAAGTTACTTTGTGTTTGGTAAGTATAAAAATGTTTCCTTATTTTGTAAAAACAAATAAAATTTAAAAAGCACCTTATTTACATGAGATGGAGATAATAGGAATTGCAGACATTTAGCTTTAAATACAAAATCAATAAGTATCACTAAACAAATAAGAAAAGGCACTGAAAAGACTAATTTGCGTGATGACTCGTTAATTATGATGTCTGTTTTTATAGGTGTACTCATAAAAAAAATAAATATAAAAACCAGTTACATATGAAGTATTTCACATTATCCATTTTAGTGATGGCTGTCAACTTGAATTTATCCGCCCAAAGCATTCGTGGAAAGGTGGTTGATACACAAAACCAACCTGTTGAGTTTGCCAATGTTGCTCTTTACTCGTTGCCCGATACCGTGAATCTGACACACGGAGCAGTAACAGACAGCACCGGATTTTACCGGATTTTGGAAGATATTCCTGTCGGCGATTATCGGCTTCGTGCATCGTTTTTAGGATATAAAGCAGCAACTGTCAATTTTCGCCTCTCGGCGCAAAACAGTCCCATTGAGCTGAACTTCACACTCCAACTCGATGAAACGCTCTTAAACG
This sequence comes from Limibacterium fermenti, assembly GCF_041902845.1. Classification (GTDB taxonomy): domain Bacteria; phylum Bacteroidota; class Bacteroidia; order Bacteroidales; family Dysgonomonadaceae; genus Limibacterium; species Limibacterium fermenti. Next base: position 3,274,459 of record NZ_CP159486.1, on the reverse strand, counting down.
AACTGGTGGTAGAGGGGCAACGTCCGGCGATGAAAGTGGAAGCCGGAAAACTTTCTTATCATATTCCTACGCTGCTGAGAAACAAACCGGTTACCAATGCTTACGATGCGCTGAAAGAAATCCCCGGCGTAATGGAGCAAAATGAACAAATAACCCTGATGGGAGCAAGCGGAATGACTATTTTGCTGAATGGGCGGAAAACATCGATGACTTATGCGCAACTGATGACGTTACTGCGTTCAACACCGCTTTCGCAGGTGGAAGATGTGGAAATTATGTATAGCGCTCCACCGCAATACAACATTCGCGGAGCAGCCATCAATGTGATATTGAAACAGCAAACAGGAGAAGACGACCGCCCCCTTTGGCAGGGCGAAGTGGCGGGGGAATATCGCCAACGAACACACGCGGGCGGAAACGGACGCGCAAATATAACGTATAGAGCGAAACGCGCATCCTTCGACGCGCTCTATTCTTATGGCAATTACCATACATTCAACAAAGAAGAACTCACGGCTGAACATACGATGAATAATACCGTGTACGCTATTGACCAACTCAGCGAAGGAACGAATACATATCAGGTTCACAACACACGCTTGGCATTTGATTACGTTTTTGATAATAAAGACAAGATGGATGTCTCTTACACGGGAATGTTTGATACATCAAGCTCAAACCGAACAGCAACAACCCATATTTCGGGAACGCCAACCGACACCAAAACAACTTCCGAAGGACCTTCGTCGATGCACAACATAAGAGCCGATTATACCTTTCATTTCAGACTAAATATCGGTGCGGATTATACGTTTTACAAAGATGACTCGGAGTATTTTATGCAAAATTCGGTGCTATCATCCTTGCCTGCTCAAGTTCTTACCTATAAGTCCAAACAAGAAATCCGGCGGAATAATTTCTATGCCAACCAATCGCACTCACTCCAAAACAAGTGGGGTGTCAACTATGGTTTGAGCTATTCGGGCGCGCAAAGCAAAAACCGTTCCAACGCCCTAATGGACAATGCCGAATTTGAAGAAGCATCCTTCGACACGCAACAACAGGAAGATATTTGGAATTTCTTTGCCGGTTTTTCCAAATCGTTTTCCGAACGGCTGTCGCTTGAAGCATCATTGGCATTGGAGTATTATAAATCGACAGAAACATCAAAAGGCATTACCCAAAAACTGTGGGACGATACGGCTTGGTTTCCCACTCTTAACGCGAGTTACAGACCATCGCTCAACCACACGTTTCAGTTGGCGGTATCGTCCGACAAAAGTTATCCGTCGTATTGGAGCTTGAATCCGAGTATCTATTATTTCAGTTCTTACGGTGTAACGTACGGCAATCCGCACCTTCGCCCGCAACGTAATTACAGCGTGGGATTGACCTATATCTTCAAGCGCAAATATGTGTTTCGTCCTTATATGAATTATATGCCCGATTATTTTGTGCAATTGCCGTATCAATCGCCCCACAAATTGGAGCAAATATTTATGGAACAAAACTACACATTCAGGCAAAACATCGGGTTGTTGGGAGTTGTACCGTTCAATATCGGGAAACGGATTTCTTCACGCGTTGTGGCCAACGTGATGTATTGGCACGAGAAAGACGATGAGTTTTTCGATATTTCGTTCGATCGTAAAACGGTGATGGGTGTGTTGCAAATGAACCACGACATTGCATTGTCGGCCAAACCCGATATAAAGATGAACGTTTCGGGATACGTTACCACACCATCGGGTATTCAGGGTATTTATGATTTGGGAGCATCGGGAAATCTGTCCGGTGCACTCACTTGGACTTTCGACAAAAACCGCGCGACACTCATTTTCAAAACTGACGACGTTCTCGGTACGCGCACGCCTGTAGCTTCCATCGATTATCAAGGACAGAAAAGCCAATTAAAGGCGTTTCGCGATACACGCACCTTTTCGCTTTCGTTGGTATATCGGTTCGGTGGATATGAAGAGAGCGATCGCAAAGAGGTGGATTCATCGCGGTTTGGAACAAATTGATTTTATGATGAATATTGATATAAAGTTTCCCTTGCCAGGAAATAATAATCAAGAGAATTATCTAAAGTTTCAATTAAATGACAAAATAGGCATAAGATAGAAGAAAAAACACGGAAAACTCTTTAGTAAATAAGTTTACCGGAAGTCTCCAGAAGTGAAGAGAGAAGTAGCGATATAGGAGGGACAGTAATTTCCAACCGATAATATTCGTCGGAATGCTGTGTGAAAAAAAAACGCGTATATCGAAAAGCGATACGAGTAGAATCACTAAAAAATTATAGAATAATGAAGAAGAAATCTTTAAAAATTGACATTGTTGAGTTAGCTAAAAAAGATTTAGAAAAAACTAAAGGGGGAACCCGTTCTGCTTATGATCTTGATGAAGTAACTCAAACAGGTAAGAAAAAGACAACAGAAGAAATGTTCAAGTAACATAATGAGTTGAAGAGGCTGTGCCAAAAGTCTGAGCATAGTTTCATCCTGTCATATTGAATGCGGTGAATCTAATTTGTGCAAGTAAATAGATTCTTCACTTCGTTAAAACTTCGTTCAAAATGACAAATTGATATTAATTTTACTTTTGATGCAGCCCCTTTTTCGTTTGATTGATAAATTATGGAGAGAAGAAAAAGTATAAGCTTATTACTGAAGAAAAAACTTAATAAATTATGAATATGAAGAAATATAAGGAATGTCCACCACTTGAAACTGTTCAAAAAATCAGAAATATTCTTTTTGATAATAAATTGTTTCTACAGGAAATACAATATAATAACTCAAAGTTATTTAAATCAGGACGGGTGTATTTATCTTCTGATGAATTACAAAAACTAAATATAGGAACAGGAGGAAAAGGAACATCTTATGAATATTCTTTAGCTAGTGCTTACGCTGAATTTATGGAAAGGATTCAAAATTCTTTTTTAATCTCTGGTCAAAAATATGCAATAAAAAATAATCTTAGGGAAAGTGACTATGAAGAATTTTACAATAAACTTGAGAATAAAGACTTGTTCGTAGAATATCTGTTTGATCCAAGAGAAAAAAAAATCAATATTGAGGAATCAGTTAGAAATAACAAAAAAATTTTTTTTGATTTTTTCCCATTTATTAATGATGAGCAAGAAATGATTTCATTTTTAAGAGATAATTTGAATTTTAAACAAGTAGTTTCAGTACCTTTCTATTCATTTAAAGAAAGAAATGAAATATATCTGCCTTTAGAAATAATTCATATAACAACAGGATCAAATGGAATGGCTAGTGGAAATACTCAATATGAGGCTTTAATACAAGGATTCTGTGAAATATTTGAGAGATATGTTGGGAGAGAACTCTACTATAATAATATAACACCCCCTGATATTCAATTAGATTTTTTTAAAGATACTCGGATATATAACAGTATAAAATCAATCATTAAGGACTGTTCTTACGAAGTTATCATAAAAGATTGTTCTTTAGGCAAAAATCTGCCTGTAATTGGTGTATTAATAATTGATCGAAAAAATGGAAAATACAATTTTAATTTGGGTTCATCATTAAATCCTGAAATTGCTCTTGAGAGATGTTTGACAGAAATATATCAAAATCCGAAAGGAATACATTGGCTTGATTTAAAATTTGAAACTGATTTTAAAAATCTATCTGAAGAATATATATACGTAAATGGAAATTTAATATTTAATTGCAGTAATGGATATTGGCCAATTTCATTATTTTCTGCATCTCCTGACTATCAATTTAAAGGTTTGAATACTTCTCTAAATATTTCAGATGTTGAAGATTTAGAGTTTATCAAAAATAAGATAACAGAGTTAGGTTTCGATATATATATCAGGGATGTTTCATTTTTAGGTTTTCCTTCATATTATATTGTTGTTCCAGGCATGAGCCAATTCCCAATGTCCAAAAAGCATTATTTTTTATTTGGTGATTCAGTGGAGGCCCTTCGCAAAATGAGAGATATTAGAAATATTAATAATAACGAATTTGTCAACATTGCAAAATCAATAAACAAAGACTATAATTTTTTAAAAATGATTGATTACAAAACAGCTGATATTTTTTTATATAATACAGATGAAGATTTACTCGAACTTGATTTGGAATTATTATTCTTTATGATTAATTATAAAGTTGGTAATTATGAATATTCTCTTAAATACATTAATCTGTTTTTAGAGAATAAGGACTTTTCTATATATAAATATTATTTTGCAATTAGAGATTTCATTGTTCTTAAAAATAGACATCATAACAACCTAGATATAAAGTCCTTATTAGCTGTCAAATATGGACAAGAAATCGCAACAGAGATAATTGAAGATGTAGGAGAACCGGAAAAAATATTTGATAATTATGAATGGACTTCTTGTTTTCATTGTGAAAAATGTGAATTAATAAATTCTTGTATGTATTTTGATGTTTTGTCAATAATAAAAAGAATGCAACAAAAACAAAAAAAATTTACACCTAATTACAATATGTTTGATTTTGAAAATCACATATTTAATTGAATAAATTATGGTTTTATAGTCTTAAGACACTAGAACCCCGATTTTTCTCCTTTTTTAAGTAGAAGAAAATCAAATTAAAAGATAAAAAATGAAAAATATTGATATTCTTTTCATATTAATGCCCCCTTCTTCAAAGAACATACCATCTCCATCTTTTTCTATATTAAAAAGTTACTTAGAACATCATGGCTTTCAAAGTGAACTACTTTATGGAAATTTTTTATATGAAAGAGATAACGTCTTCTTTAAAGAAGAAAATACAACAGAAACTGAAGCATTATTACCTTTCCTTGGACTTCTTGACAATCTAAATCCGGAAAAAGAAGAATATATCAATTATTACTTTAGATGCTTCTGGCCAGAACTTTTCCTAGCGGATAGATCAATATTTGAAGAAATAAAACAAGATATTTTTAATAAATATCTTGTTTTTATTAAAGAAACTATTGCCTATATTAATAATAACAACATTTTGAATATTGGTTTTACTTCAAAATTTCATCAATGGGCACCAGCGGCACTATTATCATATCATATTAAGAAGGTTCTTCCTAACGTTAATATTATTTCAGGAGGATGGACAAATAGTGAAGCAGCATATAATTTCATGAAATTAAATTCACAATTTGATTTTGCAATATGGGGAGAAGGAGAGATACCACTAGTTGAGTTAATGAAAAGTATAAAACGAAACGATTTTAAATTTGAACAAATCCCTAGAATTATTTATAGAAATGGGAATAATGATATTCTTATGAAATCAGGTAATGGTGATTTAAGGACTTATGTAGATTTTAATTCAGATTATTGTATCCCTAATTTTGATGATTATTTTAAAGTTTATAAGGATATTATTAAACAAAAAGAAATTTTATTGCCAATTGAAAGAGGCCGTGGTTGTAATTGGAATAAATGTAGTTTCTGTTATCTGTCACAAGGATATAAGTTCAGATGTAAGTCAACAACTTTACTGATAGAAGAGATTAAGCAACTAATAAAAAAGTATGATACATATAATTTTTTCTTTACAGATAACGATGTTATAGGAAGTGATATGGTAGAATTTAATTATTTCTTAGACCAATTGATAAAATTAAAACAAGAATATCCTCTTTTTACGATAAAAATGGCAGAAGTTATATCTAAAGGGGTTAGTTTTGAAACTATCAAAAAAATGAGCTTAGCTGGCTTTTATAGTGTCCAAGTTGGATTAGAATCAATATCTGATAAACTTCTTAAAGATATTAATAAGAAGCAAAATATTATAGATAATTTTTTCTTTATTAAATCTGCCATTAACAATAATATCTTAATAAAAGGCGCAAATATAATTATCGACACACCTAATGAAACAGATCAGATGATTATGGAATCCATCAATAATCTTCATTCATATAGATTCTTGTTATCCGAAGAAGAGTTCAGTTTTGAGATCATACCTCTTGGCGTTGCGAATTTTTCAAAATATCTTAAAATAATAAAAAATAAGAATCAAGAACTTGATTGGAGTATTTCTGAATTACAACAATTGATAAGTGAAAGATATACAACGGACATTGATCGTTTTTCTTTGATGGATTTTGTCTTGAATAAAGCAGAAAAACCTCTTTGGAATCTTTTTGGTCGAGCGTTGAGATATTACAAAAGAACAAAATACAGCTATACCGTAAAAGTTAATTCAGATACTTTAGAAGTTTTATATAAAGAATATAGAGATAATAAATTGATCAAAGAGTTGTTTTTTGATGATAAATTGTATTATTTAATATTTTTTGAATTAGAAACATGCATATCAAATAAAACAACTCTTTATTCATTAATTAATAAAAAAAAGAATGTCGATTTTAATTATTTTGAAACATGTGTTCAGGAGCTAATAGACCAAGATCTACTCATTATGGATGGTGATGAAAATCTAACTTCAATTATTTTTATAAGTAAAAATGTTTAAAAGACTATTTCAAAACAATTAAATATAGCTGTTGAATATGAAACTTATAAACAGATGACATACAATAAAAATCTATTGTAGATGCATTTTCCTCTCACAAAACAACTTGATTCTATGGACTGCGGTCCGGCCTGCCTAGGTATGATTTCCAAACATTACGGCAAAGAGTATAACATTGATAATCTTCGGGCAAATTCCTATATCAGTCGCGAAGGCGTGTCAATGCTCGGCATAAGCCGTGCTGCCGAAAACATCGGTTTTCGCACCATGGGCGGCCGCATCACGTTTGAAAAACTAGCAGAAAAAGCCCTATTGCCGTGCATCGTGCATTGGCGACAAGAGCACTTTGTGGTGGTCTATGATATCAAGAAAACACGCAAAAACGGCTACGAAGTCTATGTAGCCGACCCCGGTAAAGGTCGCATTCGCTTTTCCAAAGAAGAATTTTGCAAAAATTGGATTAGTACCCAAACTGGTGGCGAAGAAAAAGGCGTAGCCCTGCTTTTTGAACCTACAGCTGCGTTTTTTGATCAAGAGGGCGATGCCGTAAAGAGTCAAAACCGCCTGAAATTCCTTTGGAAATACTTGGTAAAATACAAACGGTTTTTCACGCAGCTTATCCTCGGCTTGTTTTTGGGAAGCATTTTGCAATTGATATTTCCATTTCTCACGCAAGCTATCGTAGATACAGGAATACAGGGCAAAGACATCGGTTTTGTGTGGCTGATTTTGATAGCTCAAACCATGTTGCTTTTCAGCCGTACCGCCATCGACTTTATCCGCCGGAAAATTCTGCTGCACATCAGCACGCGCATCAATATATCGCTGATTTCCGATTTCTTTATCAAGCTGATGAAACTGCCCATGAAGTTTTTCGATACCAAACTCACGGGTGACCTCCTGCAACGTATAGAAGACCACCGCCGTATCGAAAACTTCCTCACGGTGCAAACGCTTAATATGCTCTTTTCGGTGTTCAGTTTCGTGATTTTCGGCATCGTGCTTTTTGTCTATAACGTGCCTATATTCTTGGTTTTTCTTGCAGGAAGCATACTCTACGGCTTGTGGATAATGGTTTTTTTGAAAAAACGCAGGGTATTGGACTATAAGTATTTCGAGCAACAGGGAATAAACAGAAACGTAGTGTATCAGCTTATTACTGGAATGCAGGAGATAAAACTGCAAGGGTGCGAACAGCGCAAGCGTTGGGAATGGGAAGATGTACAAGCCGACCTTTTCGATGTGAATATGCAGTCGCTCTCGTTGCAGCAAAATCAGGAAGCCGGAAGTATCCTGATCAACGAGTTGAAGAACATTATTATTACCGTGTTGGCTGCAACAGCCGTCATCGGCGGTAACCTCACACTGGGTATGATGTTGGCTATTCAATACATTATAGGACAGTTGAACGCTCCGGTAGAGCAAATGATGAACTTTATCTACAGCTGGCAGGATGTAAACATCAGCTTAGACCGTATGAACGAGATCCATACCCAAAAGAACGAGGAAGACGCAAACCGCACGGTGGAGAAACTCTCCGAAAATCGTTCGGTAAAAATCGAAAATCTCTGTTTCAAATACGACGGTGCCCGCCCCGATTATGTGTTGAACAATATCAACCTGAATATTCCGCAGGGCAAAGTAACCGCCATTGTGGGGGCAAGCGGAAGCGGGAAAACCACGCTTCTGAAACTGCTTTTGGGTTATTACGCCCCCAACGAGGGAAAAATAGAGATTGGAAACGAGAATTTGGAAAAATTCAGTCTCAACTGGTGGCGCACGGTGTGCGGAGCCGTGATGCAGGAAGGTTATCTCTTTTCAGATAGTATCGCCCGCAACATCGCCCCCTCGGACGACGAGATAGATTTGGAACGACTGCGCTACGCAGCACGAGTAGCCAATATTGCCGATTATATTGAGGCGTTGCCACTCGGTTACAACACCCAAATCGGACAAGACGGACAAGGCGTGAGCCAGGGGCAACGACAACGAATCTTAATTGCCCGTGCCGTGTATAAAAATCCGCCGTTTATCTTTTTGGACGAGGCCACCAATGCTTTGGATGCCAATAACGAGAGGGCGATTGTGGAGAATTTGGCGGATTTCTATCAAGACAAAACCGTTATCGTGGTCGCCCACCGGCTAAGCACGGTAAAAAATGCCGACCAGATTGTGGTTCTCGATGCCGGACAAATTGCCGAAGTGGGTACACACGAAGAACTTACGCAAAAACGTGGGAAATATTATGAATTGGTAAAAAATCAGTTGGAATTGGGAAATTGAAAATGGAACGACAAAAACACATAGAACTCCGAAGCGAGAAAGTCCGTAACATCATCGGGCAGGTTCCGCCGGTGTTGTTACGCTATGGCATTGCTATTATCGGGTTGTCACTGCTTGTCCTTGTGGGAGTTTCGGCGTTTATTCCGTATCAACCCAGCATAAGTGTGGAAATAACGGTAACGCAAACCGATGACAGTATACTGCATTACTCAGCTCGCATCCCGCGAAGTGCAATAAAAAATAGAGCTAAGTTTACAGAAGTAAGTCTTAACCCATGGTCAGAGATGCCGTTGCCCTCCCGATTCCGAATTGAAGAAATTTCGAATAACGTGAAACTTTCCGGACAAGAAGCGTGGCAATCGGCTACACTTATCCCGATAGATAATATATCTGAAAACATTTTATTGGATAAACCTTTAACTGTACAAGGCAAAATTTTACTTGAAAAACAGAGTGTGATGATGTGGGTGGTGAAAAAAGTGAAAAATTGAGATTATCAATTGTTCTTCTTTGAGTTTTTATTATTTATAATATTGCGATAAATAAACAATAAATGAGTCATTCAATAGGATTAGTAGTGTTAGAGAAGGATAATTTCTTAATACCTCCGATAATGTTTAAGGGTTAATTATGAAGAAGTAGATAAAAATTAAGGTTAAACGATATAAACTCAAAGTCTTGGGATATTGTAAGTTGCTGATTATGCTTGGACAAACAAGCTATTATTCAAAGGCTTTGTGTGGAGCATTGGTTCAAAAACTTTATTTAGGGTTTTATTCTTACAATTCACTTATTCAGTATTGTATAGAGAACTATTTCGGGAAACTATTCACTCTGGTAGATTTAACTCCAAATTCTTATCAATCAGGAATTGAAATAATAATTAAAAACAAATTACTGGAAGAAGATTATATTGTTTGTAATTAATCCTTTAACCACTACATTTCAATCCATTATTTAAACAGATTAGAGAGAATTTCTTTAATCTGTTTTTTTGTTTGTTCTAAAAAAGAAAAATTTTAATGTTAAAGACTAACTTAATTACTGTTTAGTAATTTATTTTATATACTTTTGTAACGAAGTACTATCAGTTATTCATTTTCCCTGAAGTATAGCTGGACAAAACATACAGACAACAAGATATAGATTTCGATTAAACGCAATAACATTGATATAATACTAAAAGTGAACAATTACTCTTTTTATAAATAACGTTATAAACCATAAGCTAAAATACTGATGAGGGAGGTTTTAAAAGAAATATTAGCCTCAATAAAAGTTCATAAAGTTCGCTCTATGCTTACTGGTTTTGGTGTTGCGTGGGGAATGTTTATATTAATTGTATTATTGGGTGCAGGAAACGGTTTTCGCTCCGGAATGCTATCCATGTTTAGTGGATACGCTTCAAACAGCATCTGGATTACCGGTCAATGGGTAAGTCATGCAAAGATTGGAGGAGTTCAATCCGGCTCCAGGGTTCATTTTGACAAATCTCTTGAAGGTAAACTAAAAAAGAGATTCCGTGAGGTTCAATATATATCTTCTGAAATCAGTTTGGAAAATGCAAATCCCGTTCGTTTTGAAGGTCTTAGTGGAAATTTTGATGTAAAAGGAATTGATCAGAATTACAATACGATTAAATTGCTTGAAATAGAAGAAGGACGCTTTTTAAATGATTTTGATTATCAGCAGAAGAGAAGAGTTGTTGTTATAGGAGACAGAATAAAAGAAACTCTTTTTAAGAACCAGAATCCAATAGGGAAACAAATTAGTATAAATGGAGTTTTTTTTCAAGTAGTTGGTATAATTAAAACGGGGACAATTTTCAGTATGATGGAGCGAAATAGTATTTATATACCTATTGTGACCCTACAGAATACTTTTAATTTAAACAACGATTTTTATACGTTTGGCGCTCTTTTACATCATAAAACAAAAGTTGAAACCTTTGAAAACGAATTACGCAATTTTATCGCCCAAGAAATAGGATTTGATAAAAACGACAGAGGAGCTCTATATGTAAACAATGTTCAACTGCAGGTTTCTGCATTTAATAGTCTCTTTAAAGGTATAGATATTTTTCTTTGGGTCTTAGGCATTTGCTTCTTATTAACAGGAATGATAAGTATTACTAATATTATGTTGGTTGTTGTAAAAGAAAGAACAACCGAGATTGGTATTAGAAAAGCTTTGGGTGCCACACCCGAAAGCATTAAATTTTTAATCATATATGAAGCTCTAATTATTACTATGTTGTTTGGTTTAATTGGGATATTCCTTGGGTACATTGGTATAGGTATATATAATTGGATTGTTTCGGCATTGCAAACGGGGCAGCAAGAAATATTTGCAAGTGCATCGCTTGGATGGCATATCGTATTTCCTGCATTTATTCTGTTGATTTTATCGGGTGTGTTTGCCGGATTATTTCCTGCTCAAAAAGCAGCAGAAATTATGCCTGTCGAAACATTAAACAAGGCTGTTTAAAAAACATGGCAAAGAAAAATAAGGCACATATAATCAGCATGGTTCTCTCATTTCTTATTTTGGGGGCAGGAGCCATTTTCTTTGCAGAGAAGCAATCTGAGAAGCAGAGACTTATTTCTCAGACCATTTCTCCCCAAATCATGACAATAACTCAAAAACAAGTCATTTCCGGCAATTTATATCCCATTAAAGAGATAGAAGTAAAATCAGCTATTGCCGGTATTTTAGAGACATATTATGTAAACATAGGTGATAGAATTCGAAAAGGAGAGCGTATTGCCAAAATAAAAATTCTTTCAGAACCCATACAAATTGAAAACGCAAAAACGAATTTAAAAACAACCGAGATAACATTTGAAAGGAATAGGTTAAGTTATGAGCGGGATAAGAAACTATATGAAAAAGGTATTATTACACCATTTGAGTTTGAGGAAATAGAGAAATCCTATCGAATTAGCAAAGAACAATATGAACACGCCCGAAATCAGTTACGCCTATTGCAAGAAGGCTATATTCCCTCCAGTAACGTTTCGAATGTTGTAGTAGCTACCGCCGATGGCACCCTTATTGATTTACCATTGGAAGAAGGTACACCTGTGGTAGAGCGAAATAACTTCAGAGATGGTACAACCGTTGCATTGATTGCGAGATTAGACTCGTTTCTTTTTAGAGGGAAAATTATTGAAAATGATGTGTTGGCTCTAAAGAAAGGTCTGAAATTGACTGTTTTACCCACTTCAATGCCAGGCTTCACTACAGAAGCTATAATTCGAAAAATATCGCCGAAAGGCTATTGGGAGCAAGGAACAATGAAGTATGACATCGAAGCTGTGTTTACACTACCTGATAGTGTACGGATTTATTCCGGCTTTAATGCAACGGCAGAGTTTATCTTGAAGGAGAAGAAAGATGTGATAGCTATTCCTGAAGCAAGTTTGAGTTTCCGGAATGACTCAACATTTACTCATGTCTTAATAAATGGCAAATTAAAAGAAAAATATGTCGATATTGGAATATCTGACGGAATAAATGCAGAAATAATAAGTGGAATAGGAATAAAAAGTAAAGTAAAGAAATAACCATGAAGTTAAGGAATTTAATGTATATTCAAGAAAAAGGAATTCGTATAATTGGACTCTTGACCCCACCTTTCTTTTGTCGGGTATCTGATATTATGTCTGAGTTTATCCAACTATGTGAAGTGAATAATATTGAAAATTCTATGGTTATTTTGAAAGAAAAATATCCGCTATCCGTTTTTCAAGAATTTCAGCAGCGTTTAAACAAAGTAAAAGACAAGTTTTTTGTGGATGATACTTATAAAGAATATATCCAAATTGACTTATCTCAAAAAGTAAGTACCTTAACATTAAATGTAACTAGAAAATGTAACTTAAAATGTTCTTATTGTTTTGAAGATAGTGAATACCGAAAATTGGAAGATATGTCTTTTGATATTGCAAAAAAAGCAATTGATACTTTTTTTACTGATAATAGCACAGATTGGGTTATAATATTTACCGGAGGAGAACCACTTCTTAATTTTAAATTACTAAAACAGGTTGCAGCATATATTAATAGTAAAGAGTTAAAAGTAGAATATCGCATCAAAACAAATGCGACATTAATTAATAATGAAAAAACAGATTTTCTCATTAGAAACAATTTTAAGATTCAAATATCTCTTGATGGGAATAAAGAAGCACATGATACGCATCGGAAATTCACTAACGGTAAAGGTAGCTTTGCTATTGTGGACAAAGTGATAAAAAATTTCATAGCAAATGGATACGGTTCTCTTGTTTCCCTTTCCGGAACACTAACAAATCAAACTATTCAATATGTTGACAATTGTTATAACCATTTGAATTCCTACGTTGGAATATACAACTATTCTTTAAAACCAGTAATGCCTAATTCTCATGAAGGATACGCTTTTGATTTGAAAGACTATAGAAAATCATATATTGCTAATCTTAAACATAATCGATACTTAAAAGAAGTACAATCAAAAGTTTTTGAAAAAATTACTAAAAAGGAAATTTATAACGTGTGTGGAATAGGTATCTGGAATATTACAATTGATGTAGATGGCAAGATATATCCTTGCTATAGAATGTGTGGGAATGAAGAATATGTTATTGGGTCTTTGGATTCTTTAACTCTGCCCTTGAATTTACCTCAGGACCTTAAAAAGATTTATTGCTTGGAAGAGAATAATGAACAATGTTCAAAATGTTATCTAATCGATATTTGCAAAACAGGATGCTATACAGATAAACTGATGTATAAATGTATGGAACAACAATGTTTCCAACCTACAAAATTGGTAATTGAAGACTTGATTAAAAAAGAATTTATTGATAAAAAAATATATCTATCATTAGATATAGTGTGATTAACTTATTATTAATTTTTTAAATTTTATCATCATGAATGATTTATTTAGTGAGAAATTAGACAGTATGCAAACTGTAGATGAAGGTTATGCAACAGAAGGCGGGGTTGGAATTATAACAGCGGTATGTTATATTGTAATTGGAGCCATTGTTATTTCCACAACTTGTAGTGGGGGCGAATAAGGTTGAAATTGGGTGCTGTTTCAAAACGAGACAGCTCTTTTACCCACCTACTTACAAGCAAGTAGGTGGGTATTAAAAAAAGATTGGTAAATTTTCATAGATAATTCGAGTATAAATATAAATAGTGAGTCCCCTCCGAAAAATCTTTTTTTGCCGAAATTTCCCTAAAAACGCTTATTTGATATACTTTATTTTATGTATTCCATGCAAGGTTTGTACTAATTATTTAACACATTATACGATGAGATTTCTTTTTATAGATGGCTGGGCTGATTATTCAAATATATTTAATGATTATAGAGATAATTCAACAAATTCAGTCTTTTTATTATATGCCTCTGCATTCAAGAAAATAAACAAAGACACATTTTACATTAATGCAAGTGAGAAGGACTTTAATAAAGAAAAGCTATATAAATTCATAGAAGAAAAGAAAATAGAAGTAGCTATTTTTTATTCAAATATTGATAATATACTTCCCTTATTACGGTTAGACCTAAATAATTTCAAAACAAAAATAGATGTAATATTCCTATCAATTAATGAAAATCTATCATACTTACTGAATGGCAAATCTCCCCAAAATGTAATCTATAATGAAAAATATAGTTTGATTGAAAACATCAACATTCTATTAAATAAATTTAACCTTCATTTTGACAATAATCAATATAATTTAAATACAGATTTCTCCTTGATAAGGAATATTCAAGAAAAAACAATTACGATAAATACAGGAACTGGCTGTAAAGGCAAATGCAAGTATTGTAATATTAATGACTCCAAGATATTATATAGAAGTCTTGATATTATTATTGAAGATATTAGGACAGTTTTATCGTTGGGAATAAAATATTTCCATATTATAAATCATAATTTTGCTTGTGAAAGAGATTTTGTAGAAAAATTTTGTTCTAAACTAATCGAAATAGGAACAGAATACGATTTTGCCTGGTCTTGTTTTATTATGCCTAATTTTATTATTAATAATCTTGATTTAATAGAATTAATGACTGAAGCAAAATTGAAAAGAATTGAGATTGGTTGTGAAAGTGGAAATGAAAAATTATTGGCGAAAAACGGCATTTACCATTCTTTGATGGATGTTGAATCAATAATTAATTCTGCAATGGTAGCAAAAATACCTAATATAGTCTTACATTTCATGATAGGAATGCCTTCAGAAACAAAAAAATCCCTATTAGAAACAAAAGAATTCATAATGAGATTACTTTATTTGACAACTGCTTTATGTGACATTCATTTACATTGTTATTTCCCTGAAAAATTGCCAATAAATAATAAATATGAAGATATATGTCAAAAGAAAAGAGAATTCATACAAGGTTCGAAAGCTCTAAGTACTTTAGAACTTTCTATGTATAAAAAAGATATGCTGAAAGAAATTAATGCAACAAAGAATGAACTTAGGAAAAATATCCCCGTAAAAACACTTTATGAGCAATTTGAATTAGAACATAATTATAATATTAAAACTCAAACACAAAAAGAATTTATAAGAAGAACACAAAGATACATGGTATTTACAATTAAGAATGAAAGTTTTAATACATATTACTCGTGGGAAATAGAAGAAAATCTAGATGATTATACTCCAGTATTTTTTACCCAAAAGCAGTATCTCCCAGAAGAAAAATTAAAAAGTGATTTATCGAATTTAAATATAGTTCTAATCAATTATATTTTGAGTGGATTCTCTTTAGGCGAAATAGTGTCATTATTAAATCAAGAATCATCAGGTAAAGTTAACAAACAAACTATTATTTCAATTCTTAATGTCTGGGAAATGAACTTAGAACTAAATTACCGGAAATATTTAAAAATTTAAATATTTAAAGCAGCAATAATTAGTTATAATAAAAAACTTATTTGCATAAAAGGTTGTAATACTACTGAGGGGATCTAAGATAATTAAAAAAATTGAAACAAATTAATAAGCAATGAAAAACTCAGAATCTAAATTGAACATTATTTTCATAGATGGACTTGAACCACAAACTAATGTAAATGCAATGGTTCTTGGATATTTATTTCCAATAGGTGCAATGCTAGAGGAATACAATATGAGTTTTAAAGTGTTAAATGTAAAAACTCTATTAAATTACTCTATTCTGGGTATCATAGATGAACTTAAAAAATGGAATTTTGATGCAATAGGCATGACTACTAATTCGGATAATATTCGTTATGTATACAAGATTTGTAGTAGTATAAAAAATCAATTTCCTAAAACTACAATCATATTAGGAGGGCCTGAAGCTTCTTTTGCTGATGAAAAAACATTATCAAAATGCGAATGTGATGTAGTTGTACGAGAAGAAGGAGAAGTTAAGCTCGTAGAAATTCTTAAATGTATTAGTCAAAATAGATCATTTGAACATGTAAGAGGTATTTCTTTCAAAAAAAATGGCAAAATAATAAAGAATGTAGATGCAATGCCGCTTGATGTCAATTCGTTGCCAATCCCTCAATATGCGATATTATCAAACAAGAAGTATTGGATAATCCCATCTGGCGTAAAAGAAGATGACTATACTCACATTCTAGACAAGCTGAGGAAATCATATAAGTTTTTCATGTCTGGAAGAGGATGTCCTCACAATTGTGCTTTTTGTGTAGAAGGAAGTCTAAAAAGAAAATATAGAGCAAAAAAAGTAGAATTAGTAAAACAGGACTTAGAGTATTTCATTTCTCAAACAAATACCGATTATTTAATAATTTCAGACGATACATTTACGTCCTCTCCTAAAAGAGTTAAAGATATGTGTTCAATGATAAAAGAAGTCAGACAAAAATATAGATTTGTTTGGTTTTGTGAGGGAAGAATTGATGCTCTATCAAAGAATCCAGAATTGTTGTCTGTAATGTATGAAGCAGGACTTAGAAAAATTCAATTGGGCGTAGAATCTGGTAATCAAAAGGTATTGGATATTTATAATAAAAACATTACATTAGAACAGACAAAAAAAGTCATAAATGAAACTGCTAAATATGAACGTCTATTAGTACATGGTAATATACTATTAGGAAATCCCGAAGAAACTTTTAATGAGTTTAAGGATAGCTTAAATTTTATTAAGGATCTAATAAAGTTATCTGACTTTAAGTTAAATATTTCGAATGCTTATGTAACTCCGTTTCATGGAACTCCACTTAGAAATAATCCTGAAAAATATAATATAGAAATTTTAATTGATGATTTTGAGTTTGTACGCTTTGGAATGAATGATATTGTATGTAGACCAAAATCTCTGTCGCTAGATGAATTAATAGCTCTAAAACCATATACTGATGGAGAGATATTAAAATGTATCAATGAAAATATTTTTAAATATCCAAGGAACAAAATAATAAAATACTTTACAGAACCTAATCGAGTTACATTTCATCAAAATGGTATATTAGATACATTAGGTAGACTTGCGTCTTTTCAAAAGTATTTACAAATCGTAACACGATCCACAACAGTAGATTCAACTCAAATAGATGTTATTCAGAAATCTCATACTCTATCTCCTTTAAGGCTTTGGGAAATTGAATATAATAAAGATACGAACCAGTATAATTTTATTGATTTAAGTGGAATAAATACAATTATTGATGGGAAAAATGCTTATTTATGGGAAAAAGCAACAGGTAAAAATACACTATATGAAATATTTGCAAAAGCTGATGATTTATCTTTAGAATATATTGCAGAATTTTACCAGACTTTAGAAGCTAAAATGGCTATTGTTTTTGTTGAATTTTATAATACTCCCCAAAATTAGGACAAGAAGTTAAGTAGTATCTTTGTGCGTAAAAGACAAAGAATTATGAATAAAGGAAGTCGGAGAAAATTCAGTGCTGAATTTAAAGCCAAAGTAGCGTTGGAAGCATTGCAAGAACGAGAAACCATTGAAAGTTTGTGTAAAAAATATGATTTGCATCCCAATCAGGTAAGCCAGTGGAAACGTTCTTTCAAGGAAGAAGGAAGCAAGGTCTTTGAAAAGAGTGTCGGGCATGATGAATTATCAGAAAAAGACCGTCTGATAGCAGAACTTTATCGTCAGATAGGGGAATTGAAGGTTGACAATGACTGGTTAAAAAAAAAGCTGCGATGATGCCTCCGGAAGTACGCCGCGAATTGGTCGAACGTCAATCTCCGGAGATGAGTATAGTGCGTCAATGCAAGCTGCTTTCGATTCACCGTAGCGGGTTGTACTACACCCCTTCTCCTGAAAGTGAGGAGAATTTGGGGATTATGCGTTGGTTGGACGAACAATATCTTTCCACTCCATTTTATGGTGTTGAGCGACTTCTACCCTTACTCACCCTGTTAGGGTATAGAATCAACCGTAAACGGCTCAGACGGTTAATGCGCATGGTGGGTTGGCAGACCCTTTATCCGGGCACAAGGACCACTATCCCGGGAAAGGATGGGCACAAATACCCCTATTTGTTGAAAGGGCTGAAGATTGACAGGCCGAATCAGGTTTGGGCCATTGACATCACCTATATTCCCATGTCGAAAGGGTTTATGTATTTGTTTGCCATTATCGATGTTTACTCACGTTATGTGGTGGGCTGGAGCCTGAGTAACACGATGAGCGCGGAATGGTGTGTGGATTGTATCGAAGAGGCTATCTCGGTACATGGAACACCGGAAATAATCAATTCTGACCAAGGCAGTCAGTTCACTTCGGATATTTACACCGATTGCCTGAAAAGGCATGAGATTCGCATCAGTATGGACGGTAGAGGTCGTGCCATCGATAATATCTTTATTGAACGTTTATGGCGCAGTGTGAAGTACGAACACATCTATTTGCATGCGTATGACGATGGAAACAGTTTGTGGAAGGGATTGAACGGGTACTTCCGGTTCTATAATCACGACAGGCTCCATCAGAGCCTTGGCTACCGACCGCCGATAGAAGTCTTCCAATGTGGAACGGGACGGCTGAAAACGGCCTGATAGGGAGAGCCTTTTTTTAGCTCATTCCGCTTCGGCTACGCCTTCGCTCCATGAGCTAAAGAAAAAACAGCGAATAAAATGAAAGAAAAGTATTATAAACCAAATAATAAGTATAAATTTGTATGAAGATATTTATCTTAACGCACTTAATAAAGTGATAATACCTGTCCTACAACTGGGGAGTAGTGTATTTTAATAATAAATATATATGCAAAGACTGAGTAGTGTTTCTTATTTAAGCAAAGAAAATAAATTTCATATACTGAAAAAAAAGAAGATAAAACGAGTTTTTTCAATTGTTATAATTATACTGTTGATAGTAATCAATGGTATATTATATGTATTTTCCCCTATTACCATATTCTTTTCAATAAGAAATATAATTTTAGGTGTTATGACTGGAGTTTTTGTTTTTTTTGTGAATTTTTCGATTACCTACCTTATTACCTTTTTCAGAAAAAAAATTAATCGTTCTGCTAAATTCATTAATAACTTGTCAATTTTAGATCTTGATCTTATTTCCTTTTCATTAATACAGACATTTTTAGTAATAACCTTGCTTGCATCAGTTGAAGAATTTATATTTAGGTCATTTTTACTCTCATTTTTTAACAGGCTGTTTTCACCCCTTATTTCTATTGCAGTAAATGCATTATTATTTTATTTATTTCATTTTAATAAAAAGGTTATTGAGCTTATGTTTATGGCTATTGTTTTTTCGGCAATTACCTTATATTCAAATAATCTCTTATCTGTAATTGTTGCCCATTCATTGAATAATATAATGGTTTACGTATACAAGAAGTATTTATTTAGTAAAACTAAAGTTGATATTATTGAATAAACTAGGGGAGGATATGTACCTCAATGTTAAATAGAATAGATTATGAAAATCAATAAAATTATTTTTATTACGTTGTTTTTTACGCTTCTTGACCAATTGATCAAAATAATAATCAACATTTATTTTTTTGAATGCCGATTTATTATATTGAATCCAATTTTGGAATTCCATCCAACATTTAACAATAAGTATAGCTATTTGAACCATTTGCTTCATAATAAATTTAATATTGATTTAGGCATGCCATTTCATTTAATTCTAAACATTATAACATTTATCGTGATTATTCTTTTATATTACTATTTACGGAATTTACAAAAAACAAGACTACTTGATATTTCTTTCATTTTTGCTTTTTCGGGGATAATATCTGTATTGATATCTACATATATTTGGGAAAATGGGTGCCTTGATTATATTTATTTAAAACCACTATTTGTATTTGATTTAAAAGATATATATTTAAATTGTTTCGCTATTCTTTTTTTGATTTATTTAAATAAGAATAAGGCTATAATAAATATAAAAGGTAAAAAATTATTTTAGAATATTTTCTCGATACACTATAATAAAATTAGTCAAACTTTGTGTCCAATTTCATGGCACGGATACTTAATCATTATTTATGAAGTTCTTATTTATACCATTTTATAAAAAATCACATCAAATTCCTTTACTGGTTTTGTACTATAAGTATTTTAGAAGTATAAAGGGAATTGAGTGTTCCTTTCTTCTTCCTAATTCTGACGAGTACTATAGTAAATTATACAAGGTCAATAGGTTGGATTTTGATTATTCTCCTCCTACTTTTAAAGAAAACACAAACTATATCAATTTAAAAGCAATCCATCCATTCTTAGATAATAGAAATAAAGTAATTGACCAATATAAACCTGATGTTATTATAGAAGATTTTTCTTTTGATATTTATCAATATTGCGAACAAAGGAATATTCCGGTTATATCCATACAGCGTACAGGGGTTTTTAGAATACTTAATCCTGCTATAAGAAATCCTTTACATGTACATTCAATTGAAAAAGAATTGATTAATGGTAAACGATTTATGATCTTCAGGTATAAAAATTACACTGGCAATTCAGATGATTTGACCAATAAAGAATACTACGTTGCAAAATATGCATTAGATTTAAAGTTAAAAAATGCCTTGAATCCACCTATAAAAATAATTCCAGGTATTGCTTCAATTGAAAAATTGCCACCTTTTGTAGATACAAAATCATATTACTTTTCTGGCCCTTTAATCCCAAATGATCAAATAGAAATTTCATTATTAGGTAGGATAAAAGCTTTTTTTAATGAGAATAAAAGTAAGAAAAAAATCTTTCTGACAACAGGTCTTGTTGAAAATCAAGATATATCTGGAATATTTAAGTATTTGATAAAAAAAGAATATGCAATAGCCACTACAGTATTTCCTCCATTTGATGTAGATAAAAGATGTATTTTTTTTAATCCTTTTTTCCCGTTACATTATATTTCAGAAAATGTTGATTTGATAATTCATCATTGCGGTAATGGAATTTATCATTATCCATTGCTCCATCTCAAGCCATTTATAACAATTGGCACACAATGTTATGATAGAGAAGATGTGGCTATTCAATTACAAAATATGAATATTTCAACTCATATACCATCACCATTTGATGATATAAATTATATGGAAAAGTTTATGGACTCTATAGAGAAATTCGAGAATGGAAATTTATGTAATTATGAAAGATTGAAACAAATAAGAAATGAAATTGAGACAACAATGAATAAATTTAATATAAAGACGATCTTAAAAAAACTATAGAAATATTATGATTCAGAGAGATTTTATATTGAAAGAAATAGAAAAAGTTGGAGTAATTATAAGTAATATTTATCAAAAGTTTTTAGGTGGTAAAGATAATTCGGCAATAACTATTGAAAAGCAGATTGAAAACATCAAAATGTTGTTGTTGAATGAAATTAGCTTCGATCTTGACAAATATTTAATTTTAGGTTGTGAAGAATCAAAAGAATATTTATCAACTTTTGTAGGATTCAATGTTGATAATATTGAACTTTTAGCTGATTTACTATTTCATACAGTTATTGATTGTAATTTTAGTGATTCTAATTTATATATTGAAAAAACGTTACAACTATATAATTTCTGTAACTTAATGTCGAAAACTTTTTCTTTAGAAAGAGAGGCGAAAATCATCAAAATTAAAGAACGACTCCAAGTATTAAATGTTAAAGATAATCAATTATGAAATTGACTCCTCACAAAATACTCCAATCGAAAAAGATATAAACAATGGGTTTTGCTTGAGATTTATATTAGGACAAAATAATCAACAAAATAAAAAAATGATAAATATAGAAAGAGTTAAAAAAGATTTTAGGTGTGTAAAAGCTTTAGATGGTGTCAATTTTAGAATACCTCAAAATGCTATCTTTGGTTTTTTAGGTCCTAATGGAGCTGGTAAGACTACGCTAATCCGTATCCTAACAGGTATTATTACTCCTGATTCAGGTCAAGTTCTTATTAACGAACAACCAATAAACAAATTAAGTATAAAACGGATTGGTTATTTACCTGAAGAACGTGGTTTATACAAAAAAATGAAAGTTGGCGAACAGGCTATTTATTTGGCGGTATTAAAAGGACTAACACATCAGGAAGCAGAAAAAAGAATAAAAGAATGGTTTGAAAAATTAGAAATAACCGATTGGTGGAATAAACGGATTGACACTTTATCTAAAGGAATGCAACAAAAAATTCAGTTTGTTATATCTGTTATTCATCAACCGGATTTATTAATATTGGATGAACCATTCTCCGGATTGGACCCCATTAACCGGGAAGTGTTAGGAAAAGAAATTTTAGAGCTTAATAAATCCGGAATGACTATAATCCTTTCAACTCACGACATGAATTCGGTTGAACAGTTTTGTGATCAAGTTGTGTTAATTGATAAAGGAAAGATACTTTTGTCCGGGAAAGTAAATGAAATAAAACAACAAAGAAAGTCATTCTTGTATGAGTTTTGTTTTAAACAACACGAAGAATTATTTAAGGATGAATGTCTTAAATATAAGTCTGATATATTGTTGATTCAAAGAAATGACAATTTTATTTGCGCAAGAGTAAAATTTCACAATGAATCGGAAGCGGAATCTGTACTCTTTAATATATTAAGGAAAGTTGGAATAATTTCGTATAAAGAAATTCTCCCTTCTATGCACGATATTTTTGTGGAATCTATCACTTCAAATAATGATATAAACAAATAATTATGAATGAACTACTACATGTGATACAGCGCGAATATGTAACCAGGGTACGAACGAAGTCGTTTATCTTGATTACGCTGTTAACCCCTCTGTTATTGTCTTCCATATTTGTGTTACCGGCATACTTTGCCAAGCAACATGAAGATTATAAGCAATTGAAAATTGGTATCGTTGATCCGACACATGCTTTGGACGGAACATTTAAAGACTCTGAATTCTCAGTTGAAAGGCTCGAAAATCAACCTATTGAAGAGATAAAGCAATTGTTATTGAATAATCAATGGGAAGGTATTATATATGTAGTGTCTTCTGATTCTACAGGAATGAATGTTCAATATTACAGTGCAAAACAACCAAGCATTTTTTTACAAAACAGAATTAAATCGGAAATAGAAAAAGTGATTGTTAACGATAAGTTGAGTGTTTACGGCATTCGTGACATAGAGTCACTAATTTTTACGGCAAAACAGTCTGTGAGAATAGAGAATATACGGGTTGGAACCGAAAATAAACAAACAGGATATGCCGGGTATCAGCGTTCTTTATGCTTAGCTTTAGGTGTAACCATTTATATGTTTATTTTTCTGTTTAGCTCTCAAGTAATGCGAGGGGTCTTGGAAGAAAAATCTAACCGGATTGTAGAATTAATAATAACTTCTATTTCTCCTGTAAAATTCATGATTGGAAAAATAATTGGCATAGCATTATTGGGACTTACCCAAATTGCTTGTTGGCTTATAATCATGTATTGTTTTTCATTATTTTTTTCAAGCGGTTCCGAAATGCTTCTTAACAACAAGATGATGAGTAACCGTATAAGCCCTGAAGATATAAATCAAATTCTAAGCAACTTGAGTCAGATTGACTTCAATGTAATTATTCCCGTTTTTTTATTTTTCTTTGTAGGAGGTTATTTGCTTTATTCATCCATATTTGCGGCCATATCCGCAACTGCTAATCACAGCGATGACATTCAGCAAGTAACAATGATCGTTACTATTCCATTAATTCTGTCTGTTTTCGTCTTATCTAACACGATAAATAGTCCCGACAGCACTCTATCCTACTGGTTTTCAATTATTCCATTTACATCTCCGATAATTATGACAAGCCGTGTGGTTTATGGAGCTCCCGTAAAAGATATACTCTTATCTATGGCACTTTTAGTTACAACCGTTTCTTTGATTATCTGGTTATCAGGGAAAATATATAAAACTGCTATTTTATTTACGGGTAAGAAGATAAATATAAAAGACATAATATCCTGGATAAGAAAAACTAATTAATACAATTTACATCTATGAATACTTTATTTTCGACACTACTTCGTCCTGCAAAAACTTTCAATGAAATAAAAACCGCAGGTAAATTTCCAACAACGAGCTTGATTATCGTTTTATTTTTGATGTTGCTTAATTTGATTTTAATGGTGCCTATTATGGAGAAAATAACTTCATTGACTTTTTCAACAATGAATATTCCCGAAAATCAAAGGGAAACCATATCACAGGTAGCGTATAAAATGAGATATTTGCAAGCCTTTGGTTCATTTATAATGTATGCTTTAACAATCTTTTTTTACGCTTTACTTTTATATGCCATTGGTGCTTTAGCAAAAGCCAAATTAAAGTATAAAGAAGCGCTAACATTAATTACGCTCAGCACATTTGTTATTGTGCTTGGTGATTTAATTAATACCGGGATTCTTTATATACGTAGCTTAGATGCAATAACAAATCCATATGAAATTGTCTCGACGGGAATTAATATGCTCACCTCTGTTGATCAAGTTGGTCCAACCCTATATACGTTTTTAGGCTATATAAATCCTTTTCAAATAGCATTTATCATACTATTGAGTGTTGGTCTAAAAATGTTTACCGATATTAAATATGCAAAAGCATTTTCTATCGCATTTTTATTGTGGATAATTACAATACTGATTCCTACTATGTCCGTGTATTTTTCTCAACTTACGTTGGCAAAATCAGGGATGTTATAGAACTATATTCACTAAAATTATGCGTAAGACGGAGTTAGTCTTGGATAAAAGTATCATGGCGTTTTTATGCCTCGTATTATGCGTAGACTTGTGGATTTTATCCATATTCTATATTCCTGTGCTGGTATTTATTCTTGGACTAACAGGTTTTACGGTCTTACGTAGCTTTTATGGGAAGTTGTGTATCTCTACTATTACAATTTCAGTAGCACTTCTTTTACTGTTTGAAGTTATCAATTATTTTTTTTCAGATTATAAACCAAATAGCATTTTATTTTTGAGGGAGCTTATTGTTATATTCTGTTTTTTTATAATTCTTGATTTTTTCTTGAAAAATAAGGCGAATAGGAAGTATAAAGTTTATTTAATCGGATTTATTAGTTTGCTCGGAGGGTTACTGGCATTATTCAATATACCCATTTTCTTTTTTAAATATTACGAGGCCAGCATTTACGGATTTAGTGATTTCACACAATTTCGTTTTTTATACAACCCCATGGGGTTTTTATCCAATGAATGGGTTACCATAATATTATGCTTTTTACCTTTCCCTTTTATGGGGCTACTCTTATTGTGGAAAAAGAAATATGTCAGATTAGTTTTTATTTTTATTATTGGAGTATTAATATTTAATATTCTGATTTCATTTTCAAGAGCAGGAATTTTAGCTCTTCTACTTTTTGTTATTTTGCTGAATATTTTTTTCATTTTCTATGAAGTAATTCCCATTAAAAAGATTCTAATAGGAAATGCAATTGCACTATTTTCTCTATCTCTTTTTATTTTCTGTTTTTTCGAAAGTTTTCAATCTTCTTTTAAGCAATCACAGAGTCATCAAAGAAGTGTAGATGGAAGGTTGAGCCAATGGGAGCAAGTGATAAATACAGCTAATGTTAAGCCTTTTTTTGGCATTGGATCAAAAAATTATGCTCTTCTTGGTCGCAATTCTCAAGAATTTAATGTTGAGTATGCGTTTACCGGACGAACGAACAATACATTTCTACAGTTAATTTTAGAGAAAGGATGGATTGGCTTTTCTTTATGGCTAAGTATTATCGGTTTTTTTTGTTTTCACTTAGTTACCGGGATCAAAAAAAGAAAAAATAAATTAAGTATAGCAACTAATAGTATTATTCTTATAGGTGTTATTTCAATTTTATTTAGGGAATTGTTCTTTTCATCCTTATTTTACAACAGTGGATTGTTGTTATTGTTTCTAGTTTTATTGTCTTTCAATTATTCACGTACTTATACTATATTTAAAAAGCCACTAATAATTAGTACAATGGCATTTGTGTTATTGATTGGTGTTTATTTTTACAAACAACCGGAAAATGCCTTGTCCATTGCAAAAAAAGGATTGGAGCATGAAAGAGAATTGAATATTCATTTCAAACAAGACATGACAAGAACACAACAAGATTCACTCGTAAAGGTCCTTCAGTTATTTCAAAGAGCCAATGAATTAAGTCCATCGGACGCTATGTTTCAGCATAATTTAGGGTGGCTTTACTGGTCAATTGAACAAAAAGATTCAGCTTATATATATTTATCTAGGGCTGTAAGAACAGAGCCAAATATTGCTTTATACCATATAAGTAAAGGGTTGATAGAAGAATCTATTGGCAATGAAGCAGAAGCATTTGCAGCTTTCAAAAGAGCAATATTATTATCGCCTGACATTGTAGATTCTCCTTTTTTCAATGATTTAAAAGAACGTAATCCCTTAGCGGCAGAGAAGTTATTGAGAGATATATCCGATGATTTATTACAAAGACTTGCTGTCCGATATAGTTCTATAATTGATGCCAAAAGTGGAAAATTATTATTGTCTATTGGAGAAACGGAACAAGCTTATAAAAAGTTTGTGCATGTAACTCAGTTCCATCCAAATTTAAGCCGACCTTGGTTTTATTTGGGATTGATTGAGCAAAAAAGAAAAAATTACGAAGCGATGAAAAATTACTATAAGAAATGTCTTTTCCTGTCCCCTTTTGACCATCTTCCTCTTTTTGCTTTTGCCACCTATTACAAAAATATTAATGATATTTCAAAGTATGAATCATATCAGAAGGCTGCCGAAAAGGCTTGGGAAAATAAACGTTCGGTACATTCATCGCAGAGCAAACGACAATATTTTTTAGAAACGAATAAAGATGATGTCATTCCCAACGGTTTATTGGACTATATTACCCCATCTTTTAAGTTAAGCTTTTATGATTAAAATTGAAAATTTACATAAAAGCTATTCAACGGCTCTTACTCCTTTGCATGTATTGAAAGGTATAAATTTATCAATTGAGTCAGGAGAAATGATTTCGATTATGGGAGCGTCCGGTTCCGGTAAATCTACCTTGTTGAATATTTTAGGAGTTTTAGACAATTATGATGATGGCTCTTATTTTTTTGACAATGTTTTACTGAAGAACTTAACAGAAAGAGAAGCTGCCATATATCGAAATAAATACATCGGCTTTGTATTCCAATCTTTTAATTTAATAGAATATAAAAATGCGTTAGAGAATGTAGCACTTCCTCTTTATTATCAGAAAATAGGGGAAAAAGAGAGAAACAAAGTGGCTATGTCTTATCTTGAACAATTAGGATTAAAAGAGTGGTGGCACCACAAACCCTCGGAATTGTCCGGTGGACAAAAACAAAGAGTCGCAATAGCCCGGGCATTGATTACTAACCCACGTTTAATTCTTGCGGATGAGCCAACTGGTGCTTTAGACTCCCAGAATTCGCGAGAAATTTTAAATCTTTTGAAAGCTATCAACAGAGAGGAGAAAATTACCATGATTATTGTAACTCATGAGTCGGAAATAGCCAAAGCAACTAACCGGATTATTAATATAAAAGATGGAATAATCTACTCTGCTAAATAGATATCTTCACTATGATGAGAAAATTATTTATACTAATTGCACTGTGTTTTTTATCCTTTTTATCCTATTCTCAAAAAAAGGTATATAGCCTTCATGAATGTATAGAAATAGCACAAAAAAACAATCTTGATATTCGGGAAAAAAGGCTTACACATGAACAGAAAGGAGTTGCTTACCAGCAAGCGCGTGCCAATTTGCTCCCAAACCTCAATGCTTCTGTTGGACAGAATTTTATTTTTGGTCGCTCTATTGGTATAGATAACACTTATCAAAACACAAATTCATTACAGACTAGTTTTGCGCTAAGCAGTAGTTTCACAATTTTCGATGGGTTAAAAATGAAACATGATATTGAAGCACGAAAAGCATATTTAGCAGCTTCAGATGCAGATTTAGATAAAATAAAAGAAGATATTGCAATTAATGTTTCAACTGCATTTCTACTTGTCTTAATGAATAAAGAGCTTGTGCAGATAGCTACCGATCAAATCGAACTGAGTAAATACAATATTAGTAGAAAAAAAGAGTTGGTTAATAGCGGAAAATCTTTGCATGGGGAGGTGCTTGAGCTAGAATCTCAATTAGCAAAAGAAAATTTCAACTTGGTTAATGCGGAAAACAAGTTAAAACTGTCGAAACTTGATTTGATGCAAATAATGGAATTAGAAGACCTGGAAGATTTCGACATTTCCATAGAAACACTTGACTCATTATTTGAAGAGGGTCTTATTTTCTTAAATAACTCGGTATATGAAAACGCATTTAACAATCGTCCGGAAATTCGGAGTATAAAATTTCAAATAGATGCGGCAAAGAATGAATTATTAGCAGCCAAGTCTCAATACTTTCCATCCATCTCTTTAGGTGCACAGATGAATACAGGCTATTATAAAATGAACGGGAGAGATAATATTTCGTTCAACTCACAAATTCAGAACAATCTTAGTAATTCCATTGGAGTAACTCTAAACATTCCTATCTTTAATCGGTTTCAAGTGAGAAATGCGGTAAAAAATATGAATATTATTTTAGAGAAAACAAAATTAAATGAGAGTAAGGCCAAAATCGAACTTCGTAAACATATTGATCAAGCTTTTTATAATGCACTTGCGGCTCAAAGTAGATTGGAGGCTGCTCAAAAATCTGAAACAGCAAATCGTGAAGCGCTTCGATTTGTTCAAGAAAAATATGAAAACGGACGTGCGACTTCCTACGAACTTTTCCAAGCTAAGAATATTTTAATACAGGTTTTGGGTGAAAAGACTCAAGCTAAATATGAATATGCTTTTCGTTTGAAGATATTAAAATTTTTAGTAAAATAAATTATGAAAGCCAAATTAGTAACATTATTGGGCTTTATTACCATTTTAAGTATTTCATTCATTCTTTTTTTAGAGAGTAATACTGAAAAAAAAATAAGAATAATTGAAAACTCTATTAAACAGCAAGATGATTCTTTGCTATCGAATTCTTATCTTTTCATAAAGGAAAATGCTTCTTTTAATAACAAGCTTTTAACAAGAAAGACAGATCTAAATTATACCATAATAGATGATATAAATTTCACACTACAGCAATGCAGAGATAAAATTGTAACCGGATTTTTACCATTTAATGTCTTTTGTGAATATATATTGCCGCCGGTAATCTATCAAGAATCATTTGAAAACTGGAGGTTGAGTTGTATTAAAGAATTCAGTTTTATTAATCCTAACTCCCATGATATCTTTTTTGTTTGTGATACTGTAAATAAATATTTAGGTAAGAATTTTAGTTTTAAAAATCGAGGAAATGAATATAAGGATAAATCTTGGAGTGATTATCAAAAAGGTATATCCGGAAATTGCTTTGATATGACTAAAGTTGTTCTTTATCCTCTCAGATCTTTAGGTTATGCCACAACGGTTGATTATATTTTAGGTTGGGGAAACGCGGATGGAAGTCATGCCTGGAATGTTATCTACGATGTTAATGAAAAGAAAATGGTTCCGTTTATGGGTTTACAAGAATCAACCACATATAATCCGTTTATTTTGTATGATTGCAAAATAGATTCTACAAAAAGTGGTTATAGGTATCCAGCAAAAGTATTTCGCAAAACCTTTTCTATTGATGAAAAATACAAGAAAATTAAACATCACTTTTTGCCTAAAAAGAACATTTTATTTAAAGAACTAAATTTTAAAGATGTTACTTCAGAGTATTTTAATGTAGCTGATGTTATTTTGGAAGTAGATAAAAAATATGACGGTGAAGTTTTATTCTTATGTGTTTATAACAGAAACAAGTGGGTTTCTGTATCAGCCGCTATTTGTGGCAAGAATAGTATAAAATTTGAAAACATGAATAAAGGTTTACTGTATATTTTATCTGACGGAACTAATACTATATCTGAGCCTTTTATACTATCGGAATATTCGGAAATGAAAAAGTTAAACCCATTAATAAATAGTCATATAGAGATTGAAATAAGGTTTCTAAGATCAAGAGAAGAAGAATATGCGCAAGCTTGGGGTGATTTGAATAATTTGCCCAATGATATATTTCAAGGTATTGCGAATGATTATTATAGAGAAAAACCAGTTAATGGCACAAAGTATCAAATATATATTTATAATCAAGGTTGGCAATTTATTTCCGAATCAATTGCTAAAAACGATAGGGTAATATTTTCACGTATTCCCGGTAATTGTCTCTATATTATTAAGTGTCAAGAAAAAACAGTAGGGAGACCTTTCACTTTCAAGAATAATATTTGTAAATGGTGGTAAAATACTAAATTTTAAATGTAAACATAGAAAACTTAATCTTGAATACGTAACAAAATAATAGACTGTCAGATCAAAATCTAAACTTTTACATATTAGTCTTTCTTCTCTTTGATAAGGTGCTTCAAATTATCGTCATTCTCTATGCGGTGTTTCTCCGATTTTACAATATTTTCCACATCCGCCTTTATTTGTCTGTAATTTTTTTCAATATCCTGTTGCATCGTATCGTTCCCGTTTTCATCGGTAAAAGAGACTATTTCGGGGATGTTGCAGTACGCTTTTGTTTCGGCGGCAACACGAGCATTATCCACCACGATTTCGCAATGAAAAATCTTCTGCTCGATACGTTCGTCGAAATTGTCCGAAACCGCACCCACGAACATTCCTTGTGTTAGATTACTGATTTTACTTGCCGGGATAAGGCTGTCCATCTGCGTAGAAATAGAAGTCGATTTATCCTGCCGGTTAATGGTCATTGATTGCCGTTTCTGCAACACTTTTCCGAAACGTTCCGATAGAGTTTTTGCAGTTTCGCCAACAACCTGCCCCGAAAAGATATTGCCTACCGTATTTTGAATAACCTTGCTTTCCTTATCGCCGTAATCGCGTGTCAGTTGCGAATAGTCCTGAAATCCCAAGCAAACAGCCACTTTATTGCTTCGTGCCGTAGCAATCAAATTATCCAATCCACGAAAATAAATGGTTGGCAACTCGTCGATTATTACCGAACTTTTCAACTGCCCTTTCTTGTTTATCAGCTTCACGATACGGCTGTTGTATAATCCCAATGCTGCCGAATAGATGTTTTGCCGGTCGGGATTATTGCCCACGCAAAGAATTTTCGGCTCTTTCGGATTATTAATGTCCAACGAAAAATCATCGCCCGTCATTACCCAATAGAGTGCGGGCGAAATCATTCTCGACAGCGGGATTTTTGCCGATGCAATTTGTCCCTGTAATTGGTCTTGTGCACCGCCTTCCCACGCATCCATAAAAGGCGAAAGGTAATTTTCCAATTCGGGATAGCTTGTGAGAATAGTAAAGGTATCAGCATATTTCTTATTCAGAAACTCGATAGCGTGCGGAAAAGTACAGTATTTGCCGTTTTCATATATTTTCAGATACCAAATAATCGCAGCCAATAAAATTATCGGACTTTCCACGAAGAAATCGCCCTGTTTCTGAATCCACGTTTTATTGAGGTTTAGCATTATTGTGTAAGCGCTTTCATAAGCATCCGAGATATCGGTCATAAATGCCGGATTAATTGGATTACAGCGATGGCTTTTGCGTGGATTATCAAAGTTTATTACATAAAATTTTGGCGGAACTTTGTACTTGTCGATATGCTTTAGCAAGTGGTTGTAGGCGATGGTGGAAAGGTCGTCGAACTTGAAGTCGTAAATGTACATGGAAAAACCTTTCTCTATTTGTTGTTTGATGTAGTTGTTAACCACGGCGTATGATTTTCCGGAACCAGGCGTACCTAAAACAATGCTCGCCCGAAACGGATTGACCACATTTATCCAGCCGTTGTTCCACTTTTTTTTATAGTAAAATCGTGTAGGCAAATTCACAGAATACTCGTTTTCCATCAGACGGGTTTCCTGCATAAAACTCTCGTTTTCGGTATTAAACACATCGTCCATCAGGTTGTTTTTCAAAAGGCGACTAATCCAAAGTCCTGCCATCAAGAGGCAAATATAACCTGCCGAAATTGTAAAAATATACCATACCGCAATGCCTGTTTTGGCAATCGGCAACGCCAATATCCAAAAGTCCAGAAAATACAGTGCGATGCCGAAACCCAACACAATCCAAATCTTCGTCCACGTGATTTTTTCATCTTTCATCCCTTTTGTTCCCAAGCAGGATAATGCCAGAAACAGCACCGAAAAGAATTTCGTAATCAGCGGATGTTTGTACAGTCCTGCTGTTCGATGAAAATTCATCAAAATTCTGTCTAACACGGCAATCGTTGCGTGCCATTCCCGAAACGCCTCATAACAGTACCAATAACAGTGGATAACCACAAATAAAATACTTACGGCCCGCATAAATTCCATTGTTTTGGCGAGTCCCCTTAAATCGTCTTCTTGTTGCATAATATGCCCCCCAGCCCCCTAAAGGGGGAGTTTTGGTTAGTAAAATTGATTATAGTTTTGGTTTCTTAATTGTTCTTCTCTTTTTTCGCATTTTACGTTTGAAAAGTTCATCTTCGTAATCGTCGCCGTGCATTTCGAGTAAAGAAACACCCGGAAAAACATCGTTTGTTTCCGGTGCTTTTTCCAAATCGGCAAACGGATTATATTCTTTTTCTTTGGATTGGATTTGAGTATCCGATTTTTGGGAAACTTCCGGCTTAATGCCGTTTGCAAACCACTCGTGAAACACGTTTGCCGAAAACTCTTTTCCCAAACGAGAACCGTTGAGAACAGTTTTACTTTGATGGTCGATAAACGTTACGCCGTAAATACGTCCTTGCTCATTCTCGCGGAACACCACTGAAATCCCCTTTTTAAGCAGATTTTTCTCGAAGTTTTTTCGTTTTTTTGAGTCAGAAATAGTTTTCAAAATATTCACTCGAAGTCGGTTTTTGGTTGCTTTATCCATTTTCCAAGTCTGTTTCTCTTTGTCCATTCTCTTATACAAAGCATCGCAACCGACCGATTTGCCAAAAAGCGACGATTTAAAGGGATTACCAACCTTTTCGCCCTTCTTGTTCAATACCGAATAAACCAATCCATTATAAGGTTTTCCTTTGTGTTCGCCTTTCACTTCTTCCGCTGTCAGATTAAATAATGATAACAGTGCCCGATACTCGCTAAAACTTTGAAAACGGTATGATTTTGCCAACTCACGAACCGCATTGGCAACTTGCCGTTTTACATCACCTTTCGAGTAATCCACTTTTTGAAGCGGAAGTACATTTTGCCGTTCCTGTTTATCGGCAGGAGTTAAGTTAAATTCCTGTTCCAACTTCCGGCAGATATCCATCGACCGCCGTTTCTCATAGGCATCGGAAATGCAACTTCCGTCGGCTTTCACCCTCACCGAAACAATGTGAATATGTGTCCGGTCAATATCGGTATGTTTGAAAACGATGTACGGTTGTTCGCCAAAACCGAGTTCGTCCATATACTGTTGAGCCATCTTGATAAAATTTTCGTCAGTTACTTTATCGGTTGGGTTTGGGTTTAACGAAATGTGAATTACCGGCTTTTCAGTACGTCTGTTGGCTGACAGATAAGGCTTGAAGGAGTGCAAAATGTCCGGCATTTGATATGTTCCGTCTGCCTGTTCTATGATATTTTGAGCGAAAAGCACCTTGCCGTTTTCATCATCCACCTTCAATTTATTGTACGAAATTGCCCCGAAAAGCGATGTTCCGTGTCCGATTTTCGCCACCATTATACACCGTATTTCTGTTTAAACTCGTTTGCCAGTGCCACGATTTTCTGCGACAGTTCCACCAATTTTATCGTCTCTTTTTCCAATTTGTAGAGAAAAGCCAATGCCTTTTTCTCTGTAAAATTTGTTTTTAACGCCTTAACAATCTGGTTGTAATTGACACCTATTGCTCGGAATTGCGAATGAAAAGTGGTCAGTCGCATATAAAAATCCTGTCCAGCTTTATCTATTTTCACCGTTTTAATTTTACGATTAAAGAGTACTGCGAGAATATATTCCGCCTTGGTCTGTAATCCCGACTCATCAAAAAGAGTCAAAAAACGAGCATTTTCATCGTCCGTCAGACGTACCACATAGCGATTATTTCGCTTTGAGAGTTTGGGTTTTCTGCCACCCGAATATTTTTTAGTTGTCATAATCAGTTCATTCTATAAAATCAGTCCGTTTCAAAAAAATCCCGACTTCGGAGAGGATTTTAAAGTTGGTTTTCAGGCACGGCGAAAGTTTCGAGTGCCTGAAAACACAACTTGCTCTATTCCGGCGAATAGAAAATCCCGACCGTGTCGGGATTAAAACCAGTCGATTGAAAAGAATGGGCAGATGATTTATCCGAAAAGGCACGTCAGCCTGCATCTGTTTCAATACAGTGCAAAATTAAGGGGAAAAATAGTCGTGAAAGCTCGTAGTAAAAACGCCAAATACTGCCAAACGACGCCACGAAACGCCAAAACCGACAAGCGCGTGAAGATTCTGTTTTTATTTGCAGAAAAAAAGAAAGTATGAAATTTCCGGCATTATAAATCAATGGAAGTTGAACTTTAAAAGTTGCCCTTTTAATTAATTCACAATTTCCAATAAGAATTATGAATGCAATATTGCTTGAATGCCATTTCATGCAAGCATTCAAAAAAAAGGGCATAAAAATGAGCAAACTAAAAATTTAAATCATTGATAATCAAGTTATAATAATTGGATTATTTAAAAAGAAAGACAGCATTATAGAACAATTTCTCTTTTAATAATTAGCGAAAAAGCAAATCAAAACATTAAATTTTTTCAAAAATGTGATTCAATACAACAAGAGAATTAAAACAGAATTATTCATTAAAAAAAGCATTGGAAAATGAAAAAAGAAACATTATTTATTGCCTTCACAACACAGAAGGGAGGAGTAGGAAAAAGTGCGATGACTACGATTACAGCAAGCATCCTGCATTACCGGATGGGGTACAACGTGGCTGTATTTGACTGCGATTATCCACAATGGAGTATTGTCAAAATGCGCGACAGGGACACCAAAACCGTGATTGAAAGCGAACGTTTCAAGCTGTTGGCTTACGAGCAATTTACCTCCATCAACAAAAAGGCATACCCTGTTATTTCGTGCAAACCCGATGAGGTAATCCAAAAGGCAGAAGTATTTTTAAAAGAGACACCGATTGATTTCGATTTCGTGTTTTTCGATTTACCGGGGACTATTAACTCGGCAGGAGTAATCAATTCCATTTCGCGTATGCACTACATTTTTTCGCCCATCATTGCCGACCGCTTGGTGTTGGAAAGCACACTTGCTTTTATGAACGTGCTGAACGGCGTGTTGGTAAAAGGCGGGGATACCGGCATCAAAGGGATTCATCTGTTTTGGAATATGGTGGACGGCAGGGAGAAATCGGAACTTTATGCTCATTATGACCATATAATCAAAGAATTGGATTTATCACTGATGAAGACCTACCTTCCCGACAGCAAGCGGTTCCGGAAAGAGATGTCCGCCCAAATGGAAAATCGACAGATTTCACGCTCTACACTTTTTCCGATTGACAGGCGACTTTCCAAGTTCGCCCGGATCGAGGAGTTTATCACGGAATTTTTACAAATCGTTCAACACTGATTTTTATGGAAGAAAACAGAAAACCACCCATTAACGAAGAATATATCATGTCCATAGTTTCCGAAACACGTTCCGGACACGATAAGTTAGCTCCTGCCGTAAACGAGCAGATACGTCAAGTTTCAGAAAAGAAGATGGCAGATAATCAGACACAGGAACGTGATAACGATTTACAAACAGAAAAACAGGAGATTCGGGAAAACAAGAAACGTAAAAATCGACAAAACCTGATAGATTATGAAAGTCGTTTTATAAAAAAAGCCGATTTAACCGTCCGTTCGGGCAAAGGTGTATATATCCGTGCCGATTACCACAACAGCATCAATCGCATAATCAGCGTGATAGGAAATAATGAAATATCCATTACCGATTACTTGGATAACATTTTGACGCATCACTTTGAGATGTTTGAGCAGGAGATAACAGATGTATTCGACAAAAACTATAAGCCATTAATCAATAAAAACAGATAACCATGAATCCTTTTTTTATATCCACCTTGTGGCAGTTCCTGCTTGTTATTGTCGGAACAGCCGCTTTTTCGCTTACCGTCCTGCTTATCGGTCTCTACATCCAGACAAGCAGAAAAGATAAGCGAGAAAGTTACGGACGCAGTATGAAACAGACATCTCAAAAACAGTTGAAAATACCCGATATTATGGGTACAGCCCGGCAGCCGGAACGCCAATCACAGCCAATTGAAGCCACCGAGTGCCAAACTGAAAATCGTGAAGATAAACCGGCTACTTTTGCCCGTGAAATTCCGAGCGAGGAACTCGACCAAGTTTTCGGGACGGAACAAACCGATGAAACCGACACACGGGAAGACCCCGACCCGGACGAAGACGAAGTAGATTGGCAAGAGGAAGAAACCGAATTGCAGGCGCACCGCACGACAGCCGATAATGAGAATGATTTTGCCACGGGAGTCTCTTTCGATGAGTTGCAACAGATAACTCGCCTGATACAGAAAGATGCGTTGCAACCCGATGAGCAAAAATCCGTAGCCACGGCTGCCATCAAACTTGCCCATACCGATTTATGGGAAAAAATAATGAATGCGTTGCCCGACGCAAACCGAAAGATTGCCAAGATGCTTGATGCTTCGCCACAAAAAGTACAAACAGCCGAAGATTGGCGAAGTTTCGACATCCGGAATTTCATTTGATTACAGTAAACGAGTTTACAAATAAACAGGTAAACAACATTTACAAAACCACTAAATCCAATTTTATAAACCCGACTTCTGTTGTTCCTCATCCAAGAACGACAGAAGTCATTAAACAAATGTTTGTATGGCAAAGAAAAAAATCCTCTCAACGGCAATCGTTCTGATTGCTGCTTTTAATGCCTTTGCACAAGGAAACGGTGCTGCCGGAATCACCAAAGCTACCGATATGGTAACCGGCTATTTCGATCCCGCCACCAAACTCATCTACGCCATCGGCGCCGTTGTGGGACTTATCGGCGGAGTAAAAGTTTACGGAAAGTTCAGTTCCGGCGATCCTGACACGTCCAAAACCGCGGCTTCGTGGTTTGGTGCGTGTGTGTTCCTGATTGTGGCAGCCACTATTCTACGTTCCTTCTTCTTGTAAAAATGGCGGAATACGAAATCAATAAAGGCGTGGGCCGCAGCGTCGAGTTTAAAGGCTTGAAAGCCCAATACCTTTTCATTTTCGCAGGCGGACTGTTGGCGATGTTTATCCTGGTGGCAGTGCTGTACATGGCAGGTGTAAACCAATTTTTATGTCTTGTACTCGGTATTGCCGGTGCAACGATTATCGTGTGGAAAACCTTTTCGATGAATAAAAAGTACGGGCAGCACGGCTTGATGAAAATTTCAGCCCGAAAGAACCACCCCCGCTATCTAATCAACCGAAAACGTATGCGTTCACTCTTAAAAAGAAGAAAAGGAGCATGAGAAACATCAGTAAAATGACAACCTTGGAAAATAAGTTTCCGTTGCTTGCCGTTGAAAATGGCTGTATCGTGAGTAAGGATGCCGACATTACCGTGGCGTTCAGGGTAGAACTGCCCGAACTTTTTACCGTAACCGCGGGCGAATACGAAACCATTCATTCGGCATGGAATAAGGCGGTGCGGGTGCTGCCCAACTTCACGGTGGTTCATAAGCAGGATTGGTTTTTAAAAGAGAACTATCAGTCTGACATTCAAAAAGATGAATTGAGTTTTCTCAGCCGAAGCTTTGAACGGCACTTCAACGAACGTCCCTATCTCAACCACGAGTGCTATCTGTTTTTGACCAAAACCACCAGACAGCGAATGGCGATGCAGAGCAATTTTTCTACTCTTTGCAGAGGGAATATCCTGCCCAAAGAGATAAAGGACAAGGAGACCGTTCTTCGTTTTCTGGAAAGTGTGAGTCAGTTTGAACGTATAATAAACGACAGCGGTTTTATTTCGCTTGTCCGTCTTTCGGAAGATGAAATCTGCGAAAAAGGAGGTCTGTTGGAGCAGTACTTTTCATTGAAAGGAAAAGAGCACGCACCGCTTGAAGACATCTCGTTAGGTGCGGAAGAAGTGAAAATCGGCGACAATATCCTATGCCTGCACACGCTTTCAGAGAGCGATGATCTGCCGGCTGCAGTCAGTCCCGACAGCCGGTATGAAAAATTATCGACCGACCGCTCGGATTGCCGATTGTCTTTTGCCGCGCCTGTGGGCTTGCTGCTTGCCTGCAACCACATTTACAACCAGCTGCTTTTTATCGAAGACAGCGATGAGAACCTGCGTAAGTTCGAGAAAAGCGCAAGGAATATGCACTCGCTCGGACGTTATTCGCGAAGTAATCAAATCAACGAGCAGTGGATTCAGGAATATCTGAACATAGCCCATTCTCAAGGCTTGACTTCCATCAGGGCACACTTTAACGTAATAGCGTGGAGCGACAACCGCGATGAACTCAAACATATCAAAAACGATGTGGGCAGTCAGTTGGCTTTAATGGGCTGCACACCCAGACACAACACCGTAGATACGGCAACGCTCTATTGGGCGTGTATGCCCGGCAATGCCGCCGACTTTCCGTCGGAAGAAAGTTTTTACACTTTCATTGAGCCGGCTCTGTGCTTTTTCAGTCAGGAAACCAACTACAAAAGTTCTACATCGCCGTTCGGCATTAAAATGGCGGATAGGCTGACCGGAAAACCCCTGCATGTGGATATTTCCGATCTGCCGATGAAAAGAGGCATTATCACCAACCGAAATAAATTTGTGCTGGGGCCCAGCGGAAGCGGAAAATCGTTCTTTATGAACCATCTTGTCAGACAGTATTACGAACAGGGAACGCATGTGTTGTTGGTGGATACGGGAAACTCGTATCAAGGTTTGTGCAGCCTGATACATCAAAAGACCAAAGGCGAAGACGGAATTTACTTTACCTACACGGAAGAGAATCCTATTTCTTTCAACCCGTTTTTCACGGATGATTATGTGTTCGATGTTGAGAAAAAAGACAGTATCAAAACTCTGCTTTTAACGCTTTGGAAAAGTGAAGAAGAGAAAATATCGAAAACCGAAAGCGGAGAACTCGGCAGTGCGGTAACGGCCTACATCCATAAAATTCAGTCCGACCGGAGTATCACGCCCAACTTCAACACTTTTTACGAGTTTATGCGTGATGTGTATCGTCCCGAATTGGAAAACAGGGAAATCAAGGTAGAAAAGGATGATTTTAATATCGATAATTTTCTGACCACACTCAGACAATATTACAGCGGTGGACGCTTTGATTTTCTGCTTAATTCCGACAAAAACATCGACCTTTTAAACAAACGCTTTATCGTGTTCGAGATAGATGCCATCAAGGAAAATCGCGAGCTTTTCCCTGTTGTCACGATTATCATCATGGAAGCCTTTATCAATAAAATGAGGCGATTGAAAGGAGTTCGTAAACAACTGATAGTGGAAGAGGCATGGAAAGCCGTTGCATCGGCAAATATGGCTGATTATTTGAAATACATGTACAAAACGGTGCGCAAGTATTTCGGCGAAGCCATCGTGGTAACGCAGGAAGTGGACGACATCATTTCCAGCCCGATAGTCAAAGAGAGCATCATCAACAATTCAGACTGCAAGATATTATTGGACCAACGCAAGTATATGAACAAATTCGATCAGATACAGGCACTGCTCGGACTAACGGAAAAGGAGAAAGCGCAAATACTTTCCATTAACCAGAACAATGCTCCGAACCGTAAATACAAAGAGGTCTGGATAGGGCTGGGCGGAACGCAATCCGCAGTTTACGCCACCGAAGTATCTCGTGAAGAGTACCTTTGCTACACCACCGAAGAAACCGAAAAATTGGAAGTGATGAACAAAGCGGAATCGTTGGACGGAGATATGGAGAGGGCGATAAAACTCTTGGTAAACAAGTAAGCAAGAATTTTAAACCAAATCCAAAAACAATGAAACAGAAACTTTTAATTTTAGTAACGGCATTGACTTTAAGCGGTTTCTGCGCCAATGCCCAATTTATCGTGAATGATCCGGTAAACGTTGCCACCTCCATTGCGAATACGGCAAAAGAAATTATCCAGACGTCCAAAACGGTTAAAAATACGCTCGACAACTTTAAGGAAGTAGAGAAAGTATATAAGCAGGGAAAAGAGTATTATGATGCTCTGCGTAAGGTGAACGATTTAGTGAAGGATGCCCGAAAAGTACAGCAAACCATCTTGATGGTGGGTGATATTTCGGATTTGTACGTGAACAGCTACAAATTGATGCTGCAGGATAAAAACTTCTCATTCGAAGAGCTTACCGCGATCGCGTTCGGCTACACAAGACTCTTGGAAGAAAGTGCGGCATTGTTGAAAGAGTTGAAACAGATTGTCAATCCCACAACCCTTTCACTCAATGATAAGGAGCGGATGGATTGGATTGACCAAATCTATAAAGAAGTCAGTGAATACCGTTCATTGGTCAGCTATTACACCAACAAAAACATCTCGGTCTCTTACCTGCGTGCGAAAAAACAGAATGACGCACAACGGGTACTCGACCTGTACGGTTCGTTAAGTGACAAATACTGGTAAAACTGCCCCTGACCTCCTATAGGGGGAATAGGACGTTAAGTAAATAAATATTTTCTAAATGAAATAACGATGAATAATGACACTAAAACACCCCCTTCAGGGGGAAGGGGGGCTTATGGATTTTGAAAATTTACATCAGGTACTGCGAACGCTGTACACTGAAATGATGCCCTTGGTGGGCAATATGACAGGCATAGCCAAGGGTGTTGCCGGACTCGGCGCTCTGTTTTACGTGGCAAGCCGTGTGTGGCAGTCCCTTGCGCGTGCCGAAGAGATCGACGTTTACCCGCTTTTGAGACCTTTTGCCATCGGGCTTTGTATTATGTTTTTCCCTACTATTGTTTTGGGGACGATAAACAGCGTGCTTTCGCCCGTGGTAAAAGGAACTAATCAGATGATGGCAGCACAAACCCTGGATATGAACAAATTGCGTGAACAACGCGACCGATTGGAACGGGAAGCGATGCTGAGAAATCCCGAAACAGCCTTTTTGGTCAGCAACGAAGAGTTTGACAAAAAGATAGACGAAATGCAGGGACTCAACCCGAAACACCTTGTTACCATTACATCAATGTATCTGGAAAGGGGGATGTACAACCTGAAAAAGTCGATGCAGGATGCCTTCAAATCTTTTCTGGAGATATTGTTTCAAGCTGCCGCTCTGATAATCGATACCATTCGGACATTTTTCCTTATCGTTCTTTCCATACTGGGACCCATTGCTTTCGGAATTGCCGTGTTTGACGGATTCCAATCTACTTTGACGGGATGGTTGAGCCGCTATGTTTCGGTTTATCTGTGGCTGCCCGTATCGGATCTGTTCAGTACCATGCTTGCCAAAATCCAGACGCTGATGATAGGCAAAGAGATTGCAGCTCTTGAAAATCCGGCGTACATCCCGGACGGTTCGAGTGTGGTTTATATCATTTTTATGCTGATAGGCATTGTCGGATATTTTGTAATTCCTACCGTTGCCGGATGGATTATCCAGGCAGGCGGAATGGGCAACTACGGAAAA
The DNA here is from genome assembly GCF_041902845.1 of Limibacterium fermenti. Classification (GTDB taxonomy): domain Bacteria; phylum Bacteroidota; class Bacteroidia; order Bacteroidales; family Dysgonomonadaceae; genus Limibacterium; species Limibacterium fermenti. The sequence goes on along the minus strand of NZ_CP159486.1, from coordinate 3,232,456 downwards.
AACATTAATCAAACCGTGCAAAAAAGCGGTGCAGTGGCGGGAGCCGGCGCAGGAGCCGTAGGCGGAAATGTTTTGGGTAAATTGAGAAAATAATAAACGAGTAAACAAAGTAAAAATATGGAATTCAAGTCATTAAAAAACATTGAAACATCTTTCAGGCAGATACGGCTTTACGCCGTTGTTTTTGGTGTGGTGTGTCTTTTGATAGTCGGTTTTTCTCTTTGGAAATCATACGCTTTTGCCGAGAAACAACGGGAAAAAGTCTATGTGTTGGACAACGGAAAATCACTGATGCTTGCGCTTTCGCAAGATGCGGCAACAAACCGTCCGGTAGAAGCGCGCGAACACATTCGCCGTTTTCATGAACTGTTCTTCACGCTGTCGCCCGACAAGTCAGCCATTGAAAGCAATATGAAACGAGCATTTTTTCTTGCCGACCAATCGGCTTTCAACTACTACAAAGACCTTACGGAAAAAGGATATTACAACCGGATTATATCGGGAAATATCCAACAGCGTATCGAAATTGACAGCATTCAGTGCAATTTTGAGGTCTATCCTTATGAAGTGAGAACCGTTGCCCGTCAATACATCATCCGTTCGAGCAACCTGACCGAACGCAGTTTGGTTTCAGAATGCCGTCTGGTCAATTCCATCCGTTCCGACAACAATCCGCAAGGTTTTATCGTCGAAAATTTTATTATTCGTGAAAACAGAGATATCCGGACAGTCAAACGATAAAGGAATATGAATAATATCTTGATAAAAATACGCCAAAAACGAAATCGTTTTAACGATAAATTAAAACGGAAATTAGGTGACCTTTCGTCTACGGCAAAACTGAACGGCATTTTGCTTGTGATGCTCTTTTATGCGGTAATGACATTGATAATGCTTGTCAGAGCATTCGATAAAAATGAAAGATCAATAATTATCAAGCATATCGAGCCTGCTCCGTTGATTGACACACCGATAAAGCTTGAGCCCGAAAAGGACACGTTATCAGCAGAAGAATTTAAGTAAAACAACCACTAATCCACAAATTTCAAATTATGACAATGAAAGAAAATAATGAAACTTCGACTACTGTTTCGGAAGAAAAAACTTCGAAACAGGACGAACAGAAAAGAGAGGAGCCACAGACACGCAAGCTACCCACGATCGAAGAAATTCAAAAGCGAAAGAAAGTATTGGTGTATATGTTGTTGGTTTTGGTTTTTATCGGTGTAATATATTGGATTTTTGCACCTTCAAAAGCCGAAAAAGAGAAAAAGCAAACCGAACAGGGAATAAACGTTGAAATACCGGAAATATCCGGCGGTGAACTGCCCGAAGATAAGGAAACTGCCTACAAGCTGGCAGAGAATGAACAAAAGGAGAACGAACGTCAATGGACAATGGGTACACTTTCCGACTTTTTCGGCGATACTCAAAAGTCGGATAATCGTCTCGAAAAATGGGAATCATTTGCTGATCAGGATTATCGTTCCGGTAAAGGCAACGAAATTAGCCGGTCGGCATCGGCTTACGGTGATATCCGGAACACGCTCGGCAATTTCTACGAAGAGAACTCCCAAATGGAAATCTTGCAACAACAAATTGATGAATTGCAAGCACAACTGGACGAGAAAAACGGTTTGGTAGATGAAGACCGGGAGATACAAAGACAACTCGAACTGATGGAAAAATCATACGAAATGGCAGCCAGATACCTGCCGCAAAATCAACAAGCGACAACACCCAATCCTTTTGAAACTGCCGTTGAACGTGAAATGGACGAACCGTTGCCGAATGCTTACACCAAAACGGAAGCCAAAGAGTCTGTGTTTACCGTACTGCCCGAAGTGAAAAACGTGGTGTCGGCTCTTTATCAGGATGTCCCCGACAGCGTGTTTATGGCCGAACAGATGCAGGAGCGCAACCGATCGTTTCTTCCCTGCACCGAAACCGTCGACGACATTCCGCTAAAAAACACGCTGAAAGTGGCAGTTTATGAAACCCAAACGTTAAAAGACGGCGAAACCGTGCGCTTGCGCCTGTTGGAACCGGCCCGCGTAGCCGGTATGTATATTCCGAAAAACACCTTGTTGACGGCTGTAGCCCGGATACAGGGCAACCGCTTGACGCTTTCCGTAACCAGCATCGAACACCGGGAACGGATTGTCCCCGTAAACCTTTCGGCATACGACCTAGACGGACAACTGGGTGCCTTTATCCCCAATTCCCTGGAAGTGAATGCCGCCAAGGAAATTGCTGCCGGAATGGGACAATCCGCCGGAACGAGTTTCACGTTTGCATCATCGGCAGGACAACAACTGGCCGCCGATGCGGGGCGCGGACTGTTGCAGGGTGCATCGCAATACTTCGGGAACAGGATGCGTGAAGTGAAGGTGACGCTCAAAAGCGGTCACAAGCTCTTTTTGATGCAAAACAGATAAACCGATTATAAACCACTAAAATCCAATTTGTATGAAACTAAAATTAAAAACAATCTTTTTCTTCGTTGCCCTGCTTTCTGCGGCGATTACCTCAAATGCCCAAATTAACACGGGCGATCTCTATCAGGGAATGAGCCGGACAATTCCCAACGGCAGAATAGTATTGCCTTACGGACTCTCTGTAACTTACGAGAAAACGGTGCACCTGATTTTTCCTTCCCAAATACGTTACGTTGATTTGGGTAGCAGTAACATTATTGCAGGCAAAGCGGAAGATGCCGACAACGTACTTCGGGTAAAGGCTGCCGTTCGCGATTTTGAAACGGAAACCAACCTGAGCGTAATCTGTAACGACGGAAGTTTTTTCTCCTTTAACGTGAAATATGCCGAAGAACCGGAAAGGTTGAATATCGAAATGCAGGATTTTCTGCATTCCGGTACGAATAATCTGCCCACCAACAAAGCCGATATTTACTTCAAGGAACTCGGTAACGAATCACCGGTGTTGGTGAAACTGATCATGAAAACGATTTGGCAAAACGACCGCAGAGAAATCAACCACATCGGCAGTAAGAAGTTTGGCTTACAGTTCCTGTTGAGAGGATTATACTCGAACAACGGGTTACTTTATTTTCACACGTTGATTAAAAACCAAAATCAAATGCCTTATCAGGTAGATTTTATCACGTTTAAGGTTGTGGATAAAAAAGTGGCGAAACGCACAGCTATACAGGAACAGGTATTGCAGCCGCTACGCTCGTTCAACGAAGTAACCCGTATCGGCGGATACCAAACCCAACGTTCCGTCTTTGTCCTGGAGCAATTCACGCTGCCCGATGACAAGCAATTGGAAGTAACACTCTTTGAGCAAAACGGCGGTCGTCATCAAACATTTATTGTGGAGAATGAGGATTTAATCCGTGCCAAAGATATCGATAACCTGAAATTGAAATTCTGATGAAACGGATACTGTTATTCATGGTGATGACGGTGACGATAGCTGCCGCATCACACGCCCAACGGCTGATACCCGGACAACGGGGATTGCAGCTCTCGGTTGGGGTTCCCGTTACCGGAAACAACCTGTTTGAAAACGGCAATTTTACCGCTGAGATGGCGATGACCATTAACCACAAACGAGCCAATTATTGGTTGTTCGGATTGGAATACACGAAAAGGCATTTTGCTTATCGGGATATGCAAATTCCGTCCGAAACGGTTGCTTTCGAGGGCGGTTATCTCTTAAATCTCTTTTCCGATACAGGTAAGAACGTATTGCTCAATACAGGAATTACCGCCGTTGCAGGTTATGAAACCGTCAATCGGGGCGAAAAACTTTTACCCGATGGTGCAACACTATTGACACGAGACCGCTTTGTGTACGGCGGGGCATACCATTTGGCGTTGGATATTTACACTACCGATAATTTGGTGTTTTTCGTGAAAGGAAAATGCAACGTGTTGTGGAAAAGCGATGTGGAGATGTTCAGGCCTTCCTTGCAAACGGGAATAAGACTTATTTTCTAACAATAAAAAACAAACAAAAATATGAAACATAAAATAATCAATGATTTATGGGTAGTGGGAGTGCTGCTCATCGCCGTGTTTTGCCTATCTGCTTGTGATAACAAGTTGGACATTCAGCAGAGTTATGAATTTGATGTGCACACGATGCCGGTTCCAAAGGAAATTGCTGTCGGGAAAACCGTTGAAATCAGGTGTACGCTGACAGAAAAGGGCCGTTTTGCCGATAACCGTTATACGATACGATATTTTCAATACGAGGGGAGCGGAGAATTGCGGTTGGGCAAAAACGGCGAAGCCTTCCTGCCCAACGACCGCTATCCCTTGCCGGAGAAAGTTTTCCGGTTGTACTACACTTCCCGTTCAGTTGAAAGCCAAGCGTTTGAAGTGGTGGTGGAAGATAGTTTCGGAAATGAAAGGAAGTTGGAGTTTGAGTTTAACGCTAAAAAAGACGAAAAAAGGTAGTAAAGACCCACAACTCGTCTTCACACTTGGAAATTTAATAAAAAATAACAAAAGCCCTTGCACGTGGAGTGTAGGGGCTTTTTTGAATCAATTTATTTTTATCCATAAGTGTGTCAGGCAAATATCATCTTCTTTTCTATGAGCAATAGATTTTAAGACGCAATAGTCAGTATTAGATTCAATCTCTGATAACACTTCATCTTTTTTCCAATCTGAAGTAGTTTTCGTTAAATCATAAATCCACTTGTTTATTGTAGTGTTCCAATGGTCAAAATCATTATTTTCTACAAACCCTAATAAACCACAATTAAATAATCCTTTCCCGTGTTTCTCGGTTTTATAGCGTTCAATTCCTCCGTTATTTTTTTCTCCAATGACGTATTCTTTTTCTCTTGATTTTTCAGGAGAAGGCAGACGTTTACATTCTACTGAAAAAAGTGAGGCTAATGAAATGTTTTGTTCGTTTGGATAAAAATAAAAATCCGAAAAACCCTTACTTTGATATGTAATGTCTCGGTACTGCCCATTAATGTTAAATGGGTAATCATAACTTCTTATCAGTATTTGAGCTTGTTCTATGTAAATTTGGGTAAAATCGTCTTCATTTAGTTTCCTTTTTTTATAGAAATCTGACACGATGTAATCTTTGAAATTAGACACGGTTCTTCTCATTAGCCTATTAATAAGCGAAATAATATTAGTATTTGATATACTAACTTTGTGGTTGGATTTGTTTGATAAATTTTCCTCTGCTATCATTATTCTGTCAAATTTGAAAAATCAGAGAAACATTTATCTGCATCACGATAAGCGGTTGAAGCTAACCAATACCTGTTTTGATTTGGTTTTACAAAGGCAATTGTGTCTTTTTGAGGATACAATTTTATTATCCTATTAACAGATAAATGAGCAGAAATTACATTAGTGGTAAGACCATCTATATTTAATTCTGAAATGTCTGTACTGAATGTAGGTGCCTCATTCTTGCTATCATATTTGAATACCGTCGCAATTAGTGAATTTTCAAGTTGAACAATATCAGACAATCTGAATTTGCGGTTATTATCTTCGTAAATTGCATTTAAAGCTCGTGAAAATTCAGTTCCGTATTTAGATATAGTTGGAACTAACTTATTTTGTCTTATTGGTTGTAATGCTTTGGATTTTTCTCCGTGTATAAAGAAGTCTTGCTGAAATTCTAAACTATCACTTATTACTTCTGAGTCAAAAGCAGAGAATAAAAAATCATTTTCAATAAATGGAAGATTCTTTAAATCTTTTAGAAGAAACGTATTATTTCGATTGATTAAAGTTTCTGAACTTGTTGCAAGAAGATAGAATTTATAAAAATTGTAATACTCTTCAAAAGAATTGTAGATGCTTTTTAATAACTTGATATCGTTCTTCAAAGACTTAATTGAGAGCATTCTTCTTTTGAAAGAAAAAGACTTTTCATTAAAAAATATTGGGAATCTATATTCTCCAATATTTTCCCATATAATCAAATTGGGTGCGATAAAAGAATTTTCTGAAGGAACTTTAGAAAATTTACTATACCTACTCATTTCAGCCAATAAGTCATAGTTGATTGTATTTTCATTTATAGCCTTTGTCGGTAAAAATGGAATTTTATAGATATATTCCGGCGCTAAGTTTTGCTTGCTGCCTATTTCAAATCCTTCTTCGATAATACAACTGTTTTCAACTAAAAAATCTTTCAAAAAAGGTAATGCCTGTACTTTTTCAACAATATTTTTTATTCTGCCACCTCCAAGCAAATTATTTTTCCAAATAAATTCATTATTGATAGCGGTTTGTCTGTTTACAAAATGCAAATCATAATCATCTATTTCAAAAACAATTCGTTCTTTGGTCGCCCTTGTCCTTCTGAATGTTAGGTGCAAGATATTTTTGCTGAAATCGGGTTTCTCATTTCTAATAAAAATTGCAGCTGAAGCTACATCTGCTCCATTATCCCAGAGAGATTTATTCCTTGCAAGTGCAGTGAAATCTAAAATCTGAACTGTATTAAAGTTTGAAAACAAGGTTTTCTTGTAATCATTGGAGGTGCTATTATATAATAAACCTGATGATTTGATAATCAAGCAAACCAATCCTCTATCTTTGAGAAAACCGAATGAGTCTGAAAGAAATTTCAATGCAATTTGTCCTTGTGGAATTTTTATTTTTTTGTTTTCCAATTGCCACACATTTGAATAGTTGGATATAGCGCCTCTTACAAATGGAGGGTTCCCAATAACCAAATCAAATTTTTTATTCTCTATGGATTTACATTCAAAAAAATCGGAATGAATTAAATTTTCTATTGTTAAATCATCAAACCTTAATTCATTAAGGATTTTCAACGGACTTAACTCATTACACAAAGCCAAACTCAAACTGAAAGAAGCTAATCGGATAGCTTGTTCTTCTTTATCTACGCCGTAAATATTTCGCAATATTGATTTTAAATCATCAATATCCGGTATATCCATATTGTTTTGAAGCCTCCATATCTGAACCAATCGTTTGAAGCCAACAACTAAAAAGATACCCGAACCGCAAGCAGGATCTAATATCGTATATTTTTTTAAGTCAATTTCATTATACCTTTTCAGTGGGATGCACTCATCAACTAACAGCTTAGCTAAGTGGGACGGCGTGTAATATAATCCTTTTTCTTGTTTGTTTTCGCCCAAAAACTCCTCGTACAAACGGCTAATTAATTCTACCGGAATTTGTTTGAACTCAAAGTACCGCCAATCAAGGAATCCCAATTCAAGTTGTTTAGAACTTAAATCCGTTTTTTCCGTAGCCAACAAATCGGCAACAACAGATAAATCCATTTTATTGAGCTGTTCTTGTTCTTCAACCTCCCATTTAAACACATTTCCATTGAAATCTTTATTTAAGTCTGAGAGTAGTTCAACAAATTTGCCTTGCTGACATAAAACATCATTAAATGATAATGCATTATTGTATTTCTGAAAATATCTGTTTGATAGTAATTTATTTCCGTTGGTATCAATTGTTTCTTCTAAATACTTTATTAGTATTGCTTGAACTATAATTTTGTTGATAACTTGAACGGATATATTCTTAAACGTTGATTTCAGTTTATTGGATACAAAATGAATGTTGTCAATGAGTTTGTCATAGGCGGAATTTTGAAACTTAAATTTATTTTTTAGTTCATCCTGCTCCCAAAAAACTCCACTTTTTATTTTTACAGCAAATTGTTCGTTGTACAAAGCGTGTGCTTTGCCTGTCAGTTTTAAATCTTTTACTAAATATTCAGGTTTGTAATCTTGTGGTGTAATGTGTTTAGTACAGTCAATAATCTTTATTTCTGTATTGTAAAAAACACAAGCTAAAGGTGCTTCTCCACTACTCCAAATTTTTGTTTGAATATCTGCTATCTCATTTTCATTTGATTCATCAAAGTTTATATCTGTAAAATCAAACAAATAAGCTTGTGGTTTGTAGCTGCCATTAAGTTGCCGACGTAAATAAACAGCGGAAGCTTTAAATTCTTTTGCCTTCTCTATGTGAAAATAAATTTGCGGGTCAGGAATATTTTCGCAATGGTCAGTCAAATATAAAGCATCGTCATTTTCAAAGCCTAACCTTTGCAAGCCTTGTTGAAATGATTCTTTTATGTCTTTTGCCTTATTCATATAATGTACAGTACCCCCATTATGCAAAGATAATAAAAAATATTAAAAGACAACTGTATTTTTTACCACTGAATTGTCAAAAATCCACTCTGTCCCGGCAAATTTCTTTTGCTTCTTTTCTTTGTTTGCCTTTTCCCCAAAGAAAAGAAGTCCCTAAAACTTTTAGAGAGGGTTTTAGGGACAAGCAAAAAAACAGTCAGAAATAAGTCCCCCCTTTGGGGGATTTAGGGGGTTATACTTTCAACGGCTGTGTGCGAAAATCTTTCAGATTAAGGAAAAAACCTCTCGTGTCGGTCATTCCGTTACGGAACAAGTTCCAAAGCAAAGAGCAACCCATTTGTGCCAACGTTGCGTTGATAAACAAATCTTGCTTTGCGAGAGCATCGGCAAGCGAACAACTCGGCGTATCGTCCGACTGTTCCGACTGCGAGAGCAAATCGCCAAACTCTTCCGTTACAAAAGGCAGGCTGCCAACGGTTGCAAACCGTTCCGATTTCGGTTGGTACAATTCGCCTACTGTGGAAAGGATTACCTGCCCTGTGCATTGGCTGTTACCGAAATCAAGCCAATATTTTGGCGTATGGCTGTAATAAATGTTATTTTTTCGGAGTTCGGTCAATATTCCGGCAATGCCGAAACGTGTCTGTACGTTGTCCACACACGAAATAGTGATACTTGCGCTTGCCTGTTTAGGAATGTTGCCTTGTATATCTTTCTCAAATTTTCGACTCTCGGCTTTCCAATCCGTACCGAAAAAGCGGTTGATGCGGTTGATTAATACAACGGATTTATACACTCCCAATTCGCATTCGGCAAAGAGTTGCCGTCCCAAATTGGCGGTTGCAACGGTGTCATCATCCCACAATCTTACTTCCAATCCTGCGTGATTGAGTTCGTTTAAGGCGTGGTTTATCCTTGCCAGGGCGGTCAAAACCTGCGAGCCTGTTCCTCCTGCGCCGATAAGATTGACCGTTATCGGATTGGTTGCCTGTATCAATGCGCTGTCCGTAAAATGGACGGTCGTTTTTTGTTCGGAATTGCTCATTTTATCAAATCTTTGAGGGTTAAACGGTTTTTTATCAATACTTCCTTTGGAAACGGTTCTTGCGTTTCGATTAGCTCTTTCCAAAGGGTTACGCAATTTCCATTAACGGGATTATGTCCGTTTATCAAATGGCTGAAATAGCTGTTGAAAAAACTTTCTTCCCATACGTGCATAAATTCTTCGAGCGATGCGGATTGTTGGATTTTCACGTCCACCGTCCCCATACAGACACGGTTGTCTTCATAAACATTCGGAAACGGTGCAAAATAAAGCGAAGTCTCGGCTTTTGGACGAATGCCCGATGACAAAGCGTAAACCGATAATCCGTTTTTGTCGGCTTTCCAAACCATTGCCGGAACGTGCGCCTTGCCGTTGGGTATGCCCAAACTGTCGATGAAAAACATCGGGCGGATTTGCGGTTGGGTGTACCAGACGACACTTCCGTTTTCGCTCGGATGAATGTGCAACACGTGGGTAGGGATAATACCTTTGGGACGTAAAAAAGCCTTGTTCTGTTCTTCCTTTTCGGTGTTCAACGCTTTTGCCAATGCTTGTCCTTCTTTTACCGTCAAAGGATGAGCATTTATCGGACTGCCGTTGTCATCCATATCAAAATGTTCGATGTAGGTTTGTGGATGCTGTCCTTCGGTTTGATATACCACCAATGCCGATCTTGGGATGTATATCGTTCCAAAACTTCGGGTTATGTCATTTATGTTCTCGTTCATCTTCTTGAGTATTGTATTGGTTCAGATAATAGCATAATTCATTGATAAGGGGAAAAATCCGGTTTTCAAAGTCCAGACTTTCTTTGCCGACAGGTGTTCCATCAAAATGGGTGGTAACGGCAGGTTCTTCCATTTCGCCATACTGCGAAAACTCGCCGTTTACCGTTTCGCAAAGTTGTTCGTACAGATAGCCTTTATCATCGGCAATAAAGCCGATGTATTTATCCATGGTGATTTTTGTTTCTTCTTCATCGTAACAGTATTCCGTTTCTTCCCAACCGGTAACGCTGTTTTGGAATAATCGGCGTTCGGGATATTTTTGATAGAGTTGGAAAAATTTTGTTGTCATCAGAAAAACATCGCTGTCGAAAGGGTCTTTTGCCCGAAAGGTTTTGATACGCCGTTTCCAATGCGTTAGGTTTTCTTTGTCGAAAATCATCGTGTGCATTTGGTCGCCAATCTGTTCGGTTTGGCTCAGTTCTGCAAGAATTTCCCTGTTTTCTTCGCTGTCGTCATCGTGAATTGCCCACTCTTTGAGCATTTCGTACTGCCAATAGAGATAGCTGTTTTCCTGCCTGTAAAACGGTATCTTTGCAATGTGGTAGATATATGAACACACCGATAAAAGCAATATTGCCGTTTGCTTGCGTTCAGGGTCTTCGAACATACGAAAAAGCGGAACAACAGGCACATAATAGAATTGACTGCCTGTATAATATGTTTCTGTTACCGATAAAAACAGTTGTCCCGTGTCGCCGTTTTCCGATATGTGCAACTCGGTAAAATCCTTGCATTTGTGTGATTGTCGCAACTGTTTTTCGATTTTCCGATAAGCAAGTGCGAGGTTGTACGGATAGCCGAAGTCTTTCGTTTGAAGGGGTGTAACTCCGTAATGTTCGGCAAGTTGTGAAAGGGAGTTGTAAAAATCCCTTTCACGTTGTTTTACTTGCCGTTCCGACAGTTTTCTCTGTTCGGGGTTTACTTGCAATTTGGGCAAAAAACGGCTTTTCAGAAAACCATCGGCAAAAGGTCTTTCGGGGCAGATTGCCGTGTGTCTTTGCGGATTTCGCGGTAGTCTTTCGGGCGTTGCATTTCCGTCATAAACTCGCCGATTTTTTGGTGCAAATCCGTCCGTTTGTGTCTGCACGGAACGACAATCGTTCCACTTATGACTGTATGTGTTTGCATAATTCATCTGTCAATCGTATAATTGAATTTATCCTTTTGTTCCCATAATGCTTTCAAAGCGGTATTGCACGCTGTCTTCCCTAATCATCGGGGCGGATACTTTTGCCGTTGTGAGAATGGGATAGGTGTTGGCGTAAAAGTTCATCACGCTTTCGGGCGACCAGCGTGGTTCGGGGTCGGCAAGGCGGATTTCCTGTCCTTTGTCGTTGAGTATGAAGACTCTCTCTAATTGTGTTGCCAATAACATAATTTCCTGTCTTTAAGGGTTAAACAATTGGATTGGCATTGAATAAATTGGGTGCAAAATGCCTGGCTAATTCATCTTTGCGTTTGTGGATTTCTTCAGCATAATCGGGAAAACGGTTCACATCGGGGACGGCGGTAAAGGCTTCACGGTATTTGCCCTCATCTGCAAGTGCGGATGCTTTTTGCATTGCCTCGTTGAATTTCTTCTCTTTGGCTTCACGTTCCTTCTTTTCCTTATCGGCTTTCTCTTTTTCCATTGCCGACTGTTTACGTGCCTGTTCTTGGGCTTTCAGATAACTTTCCATATTGAGCAAAAGCGAAGAAGTCTGCTCAATAGGGGTTACAATGCTTTGGAAAAATCCACCGTCCAACTCTTCGGCTGTTCCTTTTAGTGTCAGCGGTGGGATAAGGTGTTTGGCGTTGTCGCCACACTGTTCGTTCTGCAACAGTACCGATACGATTAAATTGTCGTCTGTTCCTTGCAAAACGGTAATTTGCAATGCTCCTGTTATGCTCATCTGAGCAATTTGATTGAAAAAATTTGCGTTCATATTTCTGTCTGTTTTAAAGTTGATTAATAAAGTTGAATGATTTTGATTGTCTGCTGATGGTAGTTCAGAATTTGTGAAACGGAAAATTCTTCGGTATAAAATTCTTCGCCTGTGTTCTTTCCGTAAGCGGAATACATAGCCGTACCGTTTCTGTAAAGATGCAAGCGGTAGGTGTCTAATCGGTTTTCGGGGACAAGAAACGTTTCCTGTTCGTTTTCTTCCAATTCTACAAACGTCCAATCCTTTTCGCCCAAAAGAGTGTCGATGTCGGTGTGTTCTTCTTCATCGGTACGGTAAAAATCGACTGCCGTGTCGTAATAGTTGAGTGAACAAAAGTTGTAGTCTTCCGTAAACTGCTGAACGGCTTGCAAGCATTGTTTCATTTTCTCTTTCCATTCTTTTGTACAATGGATAATGGCAAAGTGGCACTCGTCCCATTCGCTGTCGGTATAGGCTTTTACCAATATGTAATCTGTGATGTTTGTTGCTTTTTTCATTTTCTGTTTGTTTTTGAGGGTTGTTCTTTCACTAAAATGGTTCTCGGATTTTTCGGGTCATAATTTATTTGGTAGCCGTTGCTTTGAATAATACTTTCCAAAAGGTTTCGTGCTGCACAACTGTCCCAATCGTCTGTTTTGGTCATATCCAAACAATGCAGTTGCTCAAATTGACGTACCATTGTAGCCAATATTTTCAATGCTCTATATTCTGTTTTTTCTGCTAAATTGCTCATAATACAATTGATATTAAATAGTTCTCAAAATGATTTCCTGCAATAATTGAGGATGTACTTCGCTGAAACAGTAGGTGATAAAATCACGTTTCGCATCACGGCACAACTCTTTGTGGAGTTTGTCGAATTGAGTGAAATTGCCGTTGATATAGTTTTCCACCATATATTCATAGATGTTTCCTACTTCGTAATACCTGTTTTGCTGAAGAGCGGTTTTGCCGTATCTTTTCATACTTGCGAATGTTTTAATGTTGATGATTTGATTATTAAAGAGATGCCAAAAGCGACCCGATTACGACAATAATAACTGCCCATTTCAGCACTTGAAACACGATGTAAAGCGTGGTGCGGATGATGAATTTCACCATCGAAAAAACAATGAAAAGCATCGCTAACAGTATCATTTCTCGACTTGCGATAACCGAAACGGTGTAAACCGTTCCGATTATCAATGCTGTGGCTGTTATCAGCCGTAAGGGGACTGTTTTCATTGAGTTATTTGTCAGGTATTTCCACTATTTGGTCTATTTTCCCGAAAAGGACACTCCGCAGACTCGTTTTGTCGGGGGCATAATACTCCGCCCAATGGTCGTATTGCTTGACCACATACTTTTTCAGTACGTCTGAAAAGTCAAAACGCCAACCCATCAGCGGAACGGCTGTTCTGAAATAAGCGTTACTCCTCACGTTCTCTGTAAGCCATTTCTTTTCAGCTCTGTTCATCGGCTCTCCGTTGTTCAGTTTCACTCTCAACTTGAAAATTTTACTCTCGCTGCAAGCATTTAACGGCGGAATTTCGTGCGATACAAATTTTACAGCTATCGGTTTCATACGGCTTGTTTTTGAGAGTTAACAGCTAAAAAATGGGTTAATACGACTTCCAAAAAAGTATCGGGATGGATGTAGTTTTCAAAAGACATTTCTACGCTCCGTACCTCTTTTCCGAAACAATCCCAATCCACATAATCTACCAACTTGAACAGCCTTACCGCTTTTCCTGTAATATAAGCCGCTAGAAATTCCGACCGATACCCCGCCTGGCACATTAGAAACTCACACTTACTCAAAGGCTCACTGCCCTCTACCACTGCCATCAACTGCACTTTGAACCCATCCGAATTGATGCGGTAATGAGAGGAGGTGTTATTTTCGTTTCTCAAAATCAATTCGTTATTTGCATTTTCTGTTTTCATAATTTCTGACATTTTTTTTGATGCGTCCAAAGAGCCGGAGTATGTTGATTTTCGTTTCGAGGGCGTTAAAAGGCAGTGTGCCGGCAGTGCAAGGTTTTGGCGAAAAATACGCTCAACACGAAGTGGAACGAGGAAGATTTTTTGCCAAACCCCTTGTGGGCTTGACCTTGCACTGTCCGACGAGCACACGAAATACCTTTGCACTCGATACGAAAATCAACAGCAATACACGGCTCGATGCGATAAAAAGCAGAAGGGAAGAAATTACAGCGGAGAAAATGCAAGGTTGAGATGAAAACAAGATATTTTGAAATAATATAGGCTGTATCGTAAAAAAGAAAATAGGCAAGTTCAAGGATGCTCCGGTATTCCGGGCGTTCTTGAACTTGCTTTTTTTCGTCTTTTCCCGGTAAATTTCGGCGAGGCTTTTCGGGTTATTTTATGGAAAGGAAAGGCAAAGCATGCAGCCGCCTGAACAGAAAATAATCCGATGTGCCGCAGACGAACAAGGTGTTTCTCTATCGCATAGAAAACGGACAAGCAAAAACAGTTCTGATATATTATCAGGGCTTTTGCTTGTTGGTTTTCGTCCTCTCTAATAAATTTTGGCGAGGCTTGCCGGCTGATTTTTTGAACCTGAATGAAACGAGTGATTGAACGGCTTCAAATACATCGGACGGTGTGCCGCAGACGAAAAGAACTTGTTTTAGTATGATGGATGGAAAAGTGGCAGACAAAAACTTGGTCGTACCGGACTACGCCGGACGGGTTGGTTTTTGTCTGCCTTTTTTCGTCATTGTCCAATAAACTCCCTCGTCAGCTTTTCCGTTGGAGGTTTCGCTCAAAGGGGCGGTCAAGGCTTTTCATCCGGCGAAGCGTGATGAAAAACGCCCGTTACGCCCGCGAAACAGAAGAACGATGGGCTGAAGAGGGAAAGGAATTATTTACTTAAACTGAAATTCGTTTAGTTTGAAAGAAAGGTCTGCCATGTCTTTTTCAATTTTTTGTTTTGTTATTCTCGCGTAGGTTTGTGTCGTTTTTATGTTCGTATGTCCCAACATTTTGCTTACTGTTTCAATCGGAACACCTTTCTCTAATGTAATCGTAGTTGCAAAAGTGTGCCTGGCGAGGTGGTAGGTTAGATTCTTGTTAATCTGGCAAATATCTGCAATTTCTTTTAAATAACTGTTCATTTTTTGATTGCTTAAAACAGGTAAAAGTTTATTGTTTTTTGTTTTACCCTTATATTTTTCAATAATTTGCAAAGGAATATCAAGTAGTAATACGTTGGATTGTACATTAGTTTTTTGCCTGTTAATCACAATCCACTTCTGACCATTGGTTTCAAGAATATTGTCATGACTTAAATTATAAACATCAATATAGGAGAGTCCCGTAAAGCACGAAAAAATAAAAATATCCTTAACAATTTCTAATCTTTGAATGCTGATTTTTTTATCTAACAGACGATTGATTTCTTCGCTCGTAAGGTAACCTCTGTCCACTTTTTTCATTGAAATGCTGTAATTTAAAAATGGGTCGTGGTGGATTAATCCTTTTTTCTGCGCATGAATAATTATTGTTTTGACATATTTCAAGTACTTTGCAGTGGTGTTGTGAGAGCATTGCAAATCTGCTTTTAAATATAATTCAAAATCATTGAGAATTGTAAAATTAATGTCATTCAATGAAATGTCATTACGATTATATTTGTTCCTTAAAAAGAGTACAAAGTATTTTTTTGTACGTTCATATTT
Organism: Limibacterium fermenti; assembly: GCF_041902845.1. Classification (GTDB taxonomy): domain Bacteria; phylum Bacteroidota; class Bacteroidia; order Bacteroidales; family Dysgonomonadaceae; genus Limibacterium; species Limibacterium fermenti. The sequence continues at coordinate 3,216,911 of NZ_CP159486.1, read as the reverse complement.
TTCGAGCGTAGCAGGTGATTTTGTTTTGTTGACTAATAGTGAAAAATCGCTATTGAATTTTTCAAACAACTCTATAAAAGTCATCATGGACTGGTTTCCATGAAGGTATAAAGATTTGATTTTTTCGGTTGTAAGAAACTCATCATCTTGTAGTTTGAAAAACAGTTTATTCAAAGAGTTGGTTATACCATCAAGCCGGTTGTTGAGATTTAGAGCTTCAGCCGTTTTGCCTGTCATTCTATTAAACTTTGCATTCCACATTTCGGGCTTGCAAGATAATCCTGATGAACCAACGTTACACATATTTCCATTAAGAGAAATTCTAATCATAATGGGACATTTCCCGGATTTGTTTTTGTAGTTGCTTCGTAAGTAGTACGAAATTTTAAATAACGCTTTCATAATTTAATTTTTCTGTAGCATTTTGCCACAAAGTTCGACATAATAATTTAATTATGAATTAGATATGAGTAGTCAAATGGTATTCAACCGGTATTCATTGCTACATTTTTTATTTCAGAAAAAGCAGTGTAGCAGAAAATGTAGCAATAAAGTGAACCAAACTTGGATACCAAGTCTTACCAAATGGTATTCAACTGGTTTGATATATTGCACTTTTTCACTTTATAACACATTGATTATCAGTAGCATTCAGGAATAAACATAAAAAAAGAGAATACTAAAATAGTACTCTCTTTTATGTTTTTGGCGGTATGGACGGGACTCGAACCCGCGACCCCCTGCGTGACAGGCAGGTATTCTAACCAGCTGAACTACCACACCATGGTTAGCATCGTTTTTTCGATAGCGAGTGCAAAGATACGCATATTTTCAGAACCGCAAAATTTTTAATTGGTATTTTTTCGCCTTTTCGCGTCTTTTTTCGCACTCGCTACCGAGAGGCTAATCTATCCTGCTCGAATACAGCCTTATTTCAACCATTCGTCGAACCACCGGAAAAACTCGCGCTGAAAAAGAATGCCGTTCTGCGGCTGCGATATCCAATGATTCTCATTCGGGAATATCAGCATGCGCGCAGGAATGTCGCGTAATTTCGCGGCATTGAAAGCCATCATTCCCTGTGAGGCCAGAATACGGTAATCGAGTTCGCCGTGCGTGATCATAATGGGCGTGTCCCACTTGTCGACAAAGCGATGAGGCGAGGTGGCATACGTCTTCTGCGCAACAGTGTTGAGCTTATCCCAATACGGGCCGCCCATATCCCAGTTGGCAAACCACAATTCTTCCGTTTCGAGATATTGCGCCTCCAAATTAAAGATGCCTGCATGGGCAAGAAACGCTTTGAAACGCTTGTTGTGATTGCCTGCCAACCAATATACCGAGAAGCCGCCATAGCTGGCTCCGGTGCATCCCAGCCGGTTCTCATCGATAAACGGCTCTTTGGCAAGCGCATCGATGGCCGAAAGGTAATCTTTCATATTCTGCCCGCCGTAGTCGCCGCTGATCTGCTCGTTCCATTCCTGTCCGAAACCGGGCAATCCGCGGCGGTTGGGCGCTACGATGATGTATCCGTTGGCGGCCATCATTTGCAGATTCCAGCGGTATGACCAGAACTGGCTTACGGCGCTTTGCGGGCCGCCCTGGCAATAAAGGAGCGCAGGGTAAGTCTTGGTGCTGTCGAAGTCGGGCGGATACACCACCCAAGTGAGCATCTTTTTCCCGTCGGTCGTCGGTATCCATCGTTCTTCCACGGCGCCCATTTTTATCTGTTCCAGAATATCTTTATTTTCGAACGACAATTCCGTCGCATTGCCCGACGCGATATCCACCGAATAAATTTCGGTCGGTTGCGACATCGATTGGCGCGTGGCGATGAGTTTACCGTCACCCAAGGCCACGGAGGTATAATCGTGGACGCCCTGCGTGACGAGCTTCACTTCTTTGGTCTGAACATCGGCGGAGAAAATGTGCGTTTTCGCTTCTACGCAGGCTATCAGGAAAAGCGACTTATTGTCGGCATTCCATATAAAAGCATCCGTGTTGTAATCGAAATGCTCTGTAATGTATGCCTTTTCGCCGGTCGACAGGTTCATGACCAAAAGCCGGTTTTTATCGGCTTCATAGCCGTCGCGCTCCATGCTTTGCCAGGCAAGATAGCGGCCGTCGGGCGAGAATAGCGGGTTGGTGTCGTACCCCGCCATGCCCTCCGTCATGTTCGTCGTCGTTCCGGTCTCCACATTATAAAAATAAATATCGGAATTGGTCGAAACCGCATATTCGCGGCCCGTTTTCTTCCGGCACGTGTACGCGATGGTTTTGCCGTCGGGGCTCCAAGCCAACTGTTCGATACCGCCGAACGGAAGCATCGGCGATTCGTAAGGTTCGCCTTCCAGCAGGTCTTTTATGTTTGAAAGTTTGTTTTTGTTGAGATCGGCGACAAACGGGTGCGGCACGTTCTCCACCCAAGTATCCCAGTGTTTGTACATCAGGTCGTCGACGATGCGCCCCGATGCCTGAGGCAGGTCGGGATAACGGTCGGCCGCAGAGGTCGCTACTTTCACATCTTTATAAAAGAGGATTTTCTTGCCGTCGGGCGAAAACCGGAAGCCGCTTATGCCGCCCTCCACATTGGATATCTGCGTCATACCGCCGCCATCGGGATGGATGGTCCATATCTGCGGCGAACCGGATTCGTCGCTTAAGAAAGCGATCCGTTTGCCGTTCTCGATCCATTGCGGATTACTTTCGCGGGTGTTGGTGACGGTGAGCTGCTTCTTCTTCGAGCCGTCGGCCGCGATGATGAACAGTTCGGGATTGGTTTTATTCTGCTTGATGCTGACGTAAGTCACCTGATATAACAGTTGCGATTTGTCGGGCGATACGTGCACGTCGCCGATGCGTCCGAAGCTGTATAGCGCTTCGGGAGTCATGCGCCCGTCCTGTATCGTGACGGATGCTTTGCCTATTACCTCTCCGGGTTGTTTGCCGGCCGGTTTGTCGCCTTTACTCTCCTGCCCGGTGGAACAACCGAGTAAGCCGGCGCCTATTGCGATGGTCATAAAAATAGATTTTATTTTCATTATATATATGTAAGATGATTATTCGTGTAAAGCGTCGACGATGAGGCCGTCTTTCATGTGGATGGTACGGTCGGTGATGGAGGCGAGCTGTTCGTCGTGGGTGACGATGACGAAGGTCTGGTTGAGCTTGTCCCTCAGTTCGAAGAACAACGCATGCAGCTCCTGTTTGTTGTCCGTGTCGAGACTGCCCGAAGGCTCGTCGGCAAACACCACGAGCGGCTCGTTGATTAAGGCGCGGGCCACGGCGACCCGTTGTTTTTCGCCCCCCGACAGTTCGGCCGGTTTATGCCCCATGCGTCCCGCTAAGCCCATCATGTCGAGCAACTCCTTCGCCTTTTTCTCGCTGTCGGAATGTTTTCTTTTGCCGATAAGCGAGGGGATCATCACGTTTTCGAGCGCCGTGAACTCGGGTAGGAGCTGATGAAACTGAAAGACAAAGCCGATGTTTTTGTTCCGGAAATCGGATAGTTTCTTTTCGTTCAGCCGGCTTAAGTCGTGTTCCTGAATGAATACTTTCCCGGCGTCGGCTTTTTCGAGCGTGCCCATGATCATGAGCAGAGTGGTTTTGCCCGCGCCGCTGGGGCCTACAATAGAGACAATTTCTCCTTTCGCCACTTGCAGGTCGATGCCTTTCAACACCTGTAGCCGGCCAAAACTTTTATAAATCTGTTCAACCCTGATCATTTGCCAATCAATCTGTTTTCAATCTGTTTCAATATCAACTGCGAAGATAAGAAAAAATGTCCTTTTTGAGGATTGTATTTCGGGGCAATTTAATAATTAAATATTCTTAACAACAAGTTCGTCTACGGATAAATTTCCTATCGTATATTTGTGGCGATATTCTTATAGGGATTAATTTAAAATAGTATAATAATGAGAAAATGGATTTTATCTACAGCCGTTATCTTCGCTTTGTCATTGTCGGCAAACGCCGTAGCGCAAGATAATCAGAAGGCGCAAGTTAAATCGACGACCGAATGTTGCCAGAAAGACAAAAACAAGTCGGGCGATAAAAAATCATGTTGCAGCAAGGATAAGAAAAGTGATAAGAAATGCTGCTCAGACAAGAAGGCTCCGGCCGCAAAAGACAAAACGGCTAAGAAATAACCCCGTACCGGGCGGGCGGCATTCAGCCCCCGCTTTTTTTATGAAAAAATTATCGGATTTCAGGGAAGAATATACCAGAGGCGCGCTGGAAGAGTCGGCGATGCTGCCGGACCCCGTGCGGCAATTCGAAAAATGGTTGCACGAGGCCATCGAATCGGGAATAGCCGAGCCGAATGCGATGGTGCTGGCTTCGGTGGGCGGGGGCGGAATGCCATCGGCGCGTGTCGTGCTGTTGAAAGAAGTAACCCGCAGAGGATTTGTGTTTTTTACCAACTATGGCAGCCGGAAGGGGCGTGAACTGGGGGAAAACCCGCATGCCGCACTTGTTTTCGACTGGCACGAAATCGCCCGCCAGGTGCGCGTGGAAGGAACGGTGGAGAAACTGCCGGCAGACGAGTCGGACGCCTATTTCCGTTCGCGTCCCGAAAGCAGTCGTTTGGGGGCATGGGTTTCGGCTCAGAGCCGGGTCATTGAAGGGCGCGAGACATTAGACGCGGCATTGTCGGAATATGCTGTCCGTTTTGGCGGAGGAGATATTCCCCGTCCCGATTATTGGGGCGGCTACGTGGTGTGTCCGTCGGTTATGGAATTCTGGCAGGGGAGGACAAACCGTTTGCACGACCGGATTGTGTATTCCCTTGATTCGCAGGGCTGGGCGATGCAACGGTTGGCGCCGTGATTGGGTATTGGAGGCTGGAGGTTGGTGATTGGTGATTGGAGGTTGGAGTTGCAGCATTTTGCGTCTCTACTTGCGTTGACGGAGAATGCACGGAATCGGGGTATTCCATTGAAAATACTTTTTTAAGCGCATTCTTGATTTCTTCGAGTCTATCCGGGGCGATAGAGCTTTTCGTATCCAACCGGTATATAAGCCATTCTATTCGTTACCTTCGCAAAAGAAATAAAAAAAATACCGTAAAAAATTTTTGCGGTCTCGATAAATTTTCCGAACTTCGCTTTCTGATTGAATGATATTCATATCCTGTTAGAGTGAACAGTCTTTTGACATCCGGTACAAGGTTGTTGTTCTCTGTAAACGGATATACGGAAGTTGGAAATACCTTTCTTCCTCCCGGGAATATATCCGGTAGAAAAACAACCTTATCGGCGACCTCTCGCAAAGCGGTTTTTCATGCCGAAAACACTTTCACGACCCCTCGCAAGGGACTTTTTTATTCCAAAAATGACTTTATCCGGCGGGCGAGGGGTATATCCCGTTCCCGAATGGTTTTTATCCTGCGAGTTAAAGGTATTTTTTATTTCCCAAAAGCCTTTAACTTGTGGGATACGTTCGTTTTCAATTTCAAACTGCCTGTATCCTACGGGATATGTTCATTTTTTGTTTTCAAAACCGGCGTATCCCCCGGGATATATTTAATTTTTACTCTTATACCTCTTCTATATATAATATTATTATTACATTATTAATCTATAAATAAGAATGATATGGGAAAAATAGATTCCTTTAATATTACACATTTGAACAACTCGGAGCACACGGGGTTTCACACTTCGGTGCATGGTTTCATGACACAAGCCGGGTTGGAGAATATCGGTGCCGTGGAGTTGGATCCACCGTATAAATCGGCCATCGATATTATGCAAGATTTGGTGCATCGTTCCACACGCAGTCCCTATACGCCTGAAAAAGACGTCCTGGACTCCGACCGCGATGATGGAACAGAATATGTAATAGACCGGATATACGCTGCCCTGAAGTCGCCTATTGCGGCCGAACGGGAAGCCGCTACCGCCCTTGTGCCGATAGTCAGTCCTTACAAAGGCATTGCTTCGCGCCCCAAAGGGCAGGAGTCGGTCGACATCAAAGGGATGATCCTTGATTTGCGCGCCCCCGGCGTGGCTGCACACGTTACGACATTAACCCTCGACGCGGCGATTGACGCCCTTGAGGTGTTGAACAACCGGTATGTCGAAATTGATAAATTGGTGGTCGTTGAGAAGCCGGCTTATGCCGAAACGCAGGAAAAACGGAAGGCTATCGACGACCTTTACCGGCAGATTGCCGACCGCGCGTATGCGACCGCCTTGCTTACTCCGAACGACAAGGTGGCGGAATTTATCCGGAACGTCAATAATCTTATCCGCCAGACTTCTGCGGCTTACAATCAACGGGTAGCACAACTCAAAGTCGACCGGAAAAAGAAGGAGACGGACGGTAAATAAACCGGAGTGTAGGGAGAGGCGAGAGTAAAAGTAAATTGTGGAAAGTGAAGCGTCAGGCAATCGGATTAAATAGAAAGCCTGCCTTCCTTTCCACTTTTTGTTTCATGAATCGGTTGGACATTCGCCGAATAAATAATGTCTTTTTTCTATTATTGATAGACAAAAATTATAAGTATTTGTGAAAAGCGCATTCTTACTTGATTTCCGCTTTTGTAACACCTTAAATAATCAAACGATTGTCGTTAATTATAATTAAAATATAAAGACTTAAAGTTGTTTTATTTGGAGCATATGGATTGTTTGATTATCTTTGTGCGTTTTTCAGACAGTTAAGTTATAATTTATATAGTATACAGAGAGTTAAGCACGATAGTTCCGGGAATCAGACTTTTTTAATTTAAACTTTATAGGATTGCAACCGATTTTTTTTGTATTCGATTTATCTTGTATTTGTGTTGTGAATGTCTTAAAAACAGAGCCGTATGTCTCTTTTGCATAATAGGTGGGAGAGGGGGAGATCGAGTGAATGCGCACTATAATCTATGAGGTGCTTAAGGTGTCTAGAACAACGAATTATCTATCTATATTACAAATAAGTTTTTACAAATCAATTTTTATTTATCAATAAACAAATGAGAACAAAAAAAGTTTTTTTAGTGGCCTTATTGGTTACAATAGGGCTGGTGAGTGTGAATAGTGCGAAAGCACAGTCAGGGGATGATCCGGCAGATAATAATGTAACGGTAAACATCAAATTGCACCCTATTCAATCATTAGTAGTGACTGAGGGGCAAAGAACAGTCGATATTGAATACCAAACCCCTGAGGATTATAAGAACGGTAAAATTTCGGAACAGCAGCTTGATCATTTGACCGTATTCAGTACGGGCGGATTTACTATTTCGGTGAAATCAGATGGAAATTTTGTCAATGCAGAAGGATATAGCGAATCTATTGACGCGGGCGATGTGCAGATTGTAGCTGAAGCCGGCACGGATAACGACGCGAATGATAGCTATACCAATGTGGATTTATCGACGGATAATCAATCATTAATAATATCCGAAACCGGAGCGAGAGAACGTAAGTACAACATCACTTACAACAACGAGGCGGGAAAAGATGATAAGTATTTGAGCTATTATAATATGAGCTACGGCAACCCTACGGTATATACGGCGCAAGTAACGTATTCCATAGAGCCGAAATAAGCCTTTTGATAACGCTCGCATATTATTTACATGAAAGGGAAAAAATCGATAGAATTTTTCCCTTTCTATGTCTTTTCTCTTTTCCGAAACGGTAAAATATTATGAACAAAAAAGCGTTTCTTTTTCTTTGCATTTTGCTCTCGGCCTCTTTTCGACTGCTGTTTTCGCAAGTGGGTCTTTCTGTCTCTCCGCCGAGAGTCTATTATCATTTGGGCTCCGGACAAACCGGAACACAAAAGATATTGGTCAGTAATATCAGCAAAAAACATCCGCTTAATTTAGCCGTTACTTTTGGCGATTGGAAATACGATGATCAGGGCAATAACCTGATGTTTTCTCCCGATTCATTGGATAATTCCTGTGCGAGTTGGCTGAATGTGGGTGAAAACTCTTATATTTCTCTGAAACCGGGCGAAAACCGGGAACTCGAAGTAACGATGAATGTGCCGATGCAGTCTAAAGGCGACGGCAACATGCATACGGCTATGCTATATGTCACGCAGATGAATCCCGTGGATGGCGTGAATGAACGAGGGATAGGTGTCAAGATTAATGTGCGGCAGGGCATCAAGATTTATCACAAAGGCAATGCGCCGGAAATACGGAAGCTGGAAATAGAGAACCTATCCTACGATAAAGCATCCAATTCGCTGCAACTGGTATTTAATAATAAAGGGAACAGTTGGATTAACGGCAAGGTGACGGCCACGGTTTTTAATGAAGCGACGGGCAAGGAAATTACGCCCGAACCGATTGTGTTCTACACCCTGCCTGGCGATCACCGCATCATGGCGATCCGGTTGGGAGAAGAACCGGCACAAGGCACGTACACCGCAACCGTGATGCTTGATTATGGGGATGATGTGGATATAGAGGCTGCCCAATTGGAGTTTGCCTATGAATAAAATGAGGATACTCTTATGGATAGGTCTTTTTTTATTGGTAGGGAGAGTAACTACTACCGATGCGCAAAATATTTCTTTTGAATTAGGAAGTACAGAGCCTTATTTAGGCATAAATAGTTACGATGGAGCTACCACCGGAGGCTTTCTTTCTTTGGTACTTGTACGAGAATGGGGTACTAAACCTTCTGTACCCAACTGGAAAATATCCGTTGAGCTTACCGGCGATATTCTGGCGACGGATGGATCGGGAACGGTTTTTCCTGCGGATAAAATCAGTTTTATTCCTGTCAATACGCAAGGCCAACCGGCCCCTTTACCTACTGTCAGCCAAATAGGAATGCCTTCTCCTGTTCCGCTTAACCGGACGGGCAAAGTGTTTTTGGTGCCCAACTCCCAAGTTCCTTTAAGTGATACGCAGGAGTATTATCGGTTAGAAATGAATTTTAGATTATCCGCTGCACCGGGAGCCTATTTGAAGAATTTGCAAGAAGGATACAATACAAGATCGTATCATGCCCCTTTGCAATTCAAGGTCCGAGATGGAAATAATCAATTAATAGGGATCATCAATTATACTTACAATAATATACAAGTACATTACCTTCAGGGGCCGCCTCCCGAGGAAAAAGAATATTCCATCCGCATATCGACCGAGGCAGCGAACGGGGTGCTCGAGTTCAAACATCTGGCGGATTATGTAAACGGCAAAAGCGTGGTTTATTCCAACGGGTTGACGGTGACTTCCAACACCGACTATCAGGTGACGGTAAGGGCTTTGTCGCCCGAGTTTTCTTCTTCTTCCGCCAATAAACTCCCGCTGGATGTGGTAAAACTGGAATTGCAGCAAGGCGTCGGCGACAAATTCCCTGTTTCGCTTTCCCAAACCGCGCAACCGATAGTGAAAGGCCCCACCACCAATAGCGCTCCCGTGAGTTTCGATATCCGGTATTATACGATTGGCGACGATCGCCGGTTATTCCTGGCCAAACCTGATAATTACAGCGTGCCGCTCACCTATGAGATTGTGCCGCGGTAGGAAAGGTATGAATTATGAGGTATGAGGTATGAATTTGAAGGTTGAGAAATAATCCTTCCGGGCTATCCTACTTATCTTTCATCCTTCTGTCCAACTCCTCCGGACGATGGGTTCAGCGGGGAATTGCGGGTCAAGGCCGCAATGACGAATGACAGGCTGCATCTTGTTTTTTCAATTCAATTAAATGATCCGTAAGGAACGAAATAACTACATTCCATATATTTATATCCTGTTGCTATGCTTCTTTGCCGTCGGCGGTTTAAAAGCGCAGTCGGAAGCCGGTATGCCCGGAGTGGAGATCCGGCAATCGTTTGTGAACGATCAAATCATCAGCCATATTATTAAAGTCGGCAACCCGTCGGCGAAGGCTTTCCACGGGTTTATCACTCCGGCGTTACCGGAAGGCGTGCGCAACCTTACCGCGACCGGGCGCGAGCTCACGGTGGCTCCGGGCGACAGTACCTTTGTTTCTTATAAACTGGTGATGGCGAAAAATATCCCGGCAGGAAGAAAGACGGTCGCGTACACCTTGTTCGACGACCACCGCAAACAATTGCTTCGCCGCGAGACGCACATTGATATTGAAAAGCGCGAGCGAATCTTCCTGGCGGCTGATGAGGCGCCTATCCTCGTCACACATCCTGAGGATTCCATTCGCATCAGCGTGCTGGTGAACAACAGCGGCAATACCGAGGAAGAAGTCACCCTGGTTTTCAACGTGCCCCAACTGCGCGGCGCCCCTCCGTTTACGGAGATAAAGACCACCGTTAAAGCCATGGAGCAGAAGCCGGTAGTTTATGCCTTTATACCGAGCGCCAACCTGCTGTCGGCCGAGCAGTTTCCCGTTCACATCACCGCCATGAAGGGGAAGGAAAAAACCTTGTTCGGCAATAAAACGGTGACGGTACAAAACGCCGCTTCCAACCGCCCTTATATTGATGTCAATCCGAACGTTCTGTTTTCCGGCTACGGATCGGACGACAACGCCCTCACATTGAGTTACCGCCAATATAACGCCTCTTCGGGGATGTGGCAAGCACGCGGCGGAGGATACGTCAACTTACCTGCGGGGTACCTACAAGTGCAAGGGAATCTGTATCAATACAGTTCGCAACGCACCCCGATGGTCACCAATACCTCGCTGATGTACAAACTGTATGAAAACGAGTTTACTGTCGGGAATGTGAGCGAACAAGCCGAATTGCCCTTGTACGGCCGGGGAGCGAAAGCGATGTTTTCCGACGATAAAAAAGATAAGACCTTTACCGTGGGCGCCATCGACCAAAATTTCAACCTGTTGAGTTCCGAAGCGTGGTTCGCCGATTATTACAGCTTTTATGCCGTGGGGACGGTGGGTGCTTCCAATTATAAGAATGGCGCTGAAGTGTCGTATGTCTATCAACGGAACCCCTACGAAAAGGCATATTATAATGTGGCCGGGGCGCAATGGCGGCGCGGTTTCGGCAATGATTGGGATATCGACCTGAAAGCGCACGGTTCGGTGAGCCGGTATGAGGGCATACGGGGAAACAAGTTTTCCGGTAGCGGGGAATTGAGGTATCAGGGGAAGTTATTTTCCGATTTGATGTTGAACGGATCGGCTTATTATAGCGACGGCTATTTCCCCGGAAGCCGCAAAGGCTCGCTGTCGCTTTCGCAAGGACTTAGTCAAAAGCTCTCCCAAACGATGTATGTCAGCGGAAATGTCAGCTATAACAAAACCGAGCCGAAATCGTACGCTTACGACTATCGTTACTCGTCGGAAAATGTCTACGGCAACGCGCACCTGTCGTTGCCCAAGCTGGGGCGCTGGTCGCCTTCGTTGTTTTATCAATATCGCGGCGAGCGGTCGTCTTCTTATGCATCGTACTTCGGCGCGGAGGTGGGCGACCGGTTGCTCGATATGCCGTCCAACCGCGGTGGCGTGCAGTTGCGATGGAACAGCCGCAACGGCGATCATTCCATCTACGGATCGGTGGAAGGCGGCGCTTATGGAGATCCGTTGGATCATGCATGGCGGCAACAGTGGAAATCGTCGCTCGATTACTCGTATAAATGGCTTACGGTAAACAGTTCCTGGCAACGAGGCGCGTTTTACCTGTACGAATACGCCATGGCCCGGCAGAACGATACCGGTTTCAACCGCTTCGCCGTAGGCGCGTCCGTCAATAAGGATTTTTCCAAAAAAGTTTCGCTCACGTCGAATGTCAATTTTACCAAAGATACCTATCAGGGCAATGTCCCTTCGGCGAACCTGACGGTTAAATACCGCCCCAACGAAAGCTATTCGTTTTTCTCCAATGCCTATTGGTATCAATATAACTATGCGTTTATGGGCAGGAAAACCAATACCTATAATATAGAGGTGGGGGCCACCTGGCACTTCAGCAAAGCGCAGCCGTCGAGCAAAAAGAAAAGCACCATCATCGCGCAACTCTATTACGACAAGAACGCCAACAGCCGCTACGACAAGGGCGACGAGCCGGTAAACGACTATGTGGTGGCGCTTTCCAACAAAGCTTTCATCACCGATAAGGACGGGAAGATCCGTTATTCGCTCACTCCTTACGGCGATTATACCATCAAGCCGATGTCGGCGTCGAGTTGGTATTTCCGGCCGGTGGATGTAACGGTCAACCGCTCGAAGACGAAAGTCGATATTCCGCTTACTCAAAGCGGCACCTTGCGGGGCAACATCCGGTATATTTTCGGCAAGCATAGCGTCGACCTCGTTCCCCGGTACGAAGGGCTTCGGTTTATCATCACCAATACCCACCGGGAGGTAGAGCATGTGGCGGTCACCGACGGGCAGGGCAATTTCATGACTTTCCTGCCGGTAGGGGAGTATAGCATAACTCTTGATAAAAGCACCCTTCTTAAGAATACCGATTGCAAGGACTTTATCCGTTCGTTCCGCATCGAAGCCGGGGAAGTGAACAAGCTCGAACCGTTTACAATAGAGACTAAATCGAGGAATGTAAATATCAAACAGTTCTCGCAATAATCGGCGACAGCCGGTTATCCGGTGTCGGAACAAAACGGAAGTTACCCGTCAACTCCTGACTTCGACACTTTTAAAACTCTCTTTTTATAACCATCTCATATTTATATATTTGCGTATTTTGCGACACCAAAATGGGTGTCGCAAGCAAGAAAAGTCCTAATTTTGCGGTATGTATGTACGCAAAAAACGAAACAGGTCGGGCAGTACCAGTGTTGTTATCGTTGATAAAAGCACCGGCAAAATCCGTTATTTGAAAACAATCGGTACCAGTTCTGATGAAAAAGAAATTGAGATGTTTTATCAATCGGGCAAAAAATGGATTTCCAAGCAAGTTGGCGTGCGTGATATGTTCCGGGAAGCGCAACGAAAAGAAGAGGAAAAACAAGTTACCGAACATCTTTTGAGTAATATTGAAAACATCTTGCTTAATGGAACTCAACTGATACTGAATCAGGTTTTCAAACTTATTGGTTTTGACTCCATAGATGATGAGATATTGAAGCATTTGGTTATAGCACGACTGTGTCAGCCTTCAAGTAAGGCAGGTACGGTTGATTATCTTCAGTCTTATTTTGACGAAGATATTGAATTGCACAAGATTTACAGGTATCTTGACAAATTATACAACACACAGCAGGATAAGGTGCAAAGAATCAGTGTAGCGCACACTAAAAAGATTTTAGGAGGTGCCATTGGGCTTGTGTTTTACGACGTAACCACGCTCTATTTTGAAACGGATGAGAGCGACGACTTGCGGGAAAGGGGCTTTTCCAAAGACGGTAAACACGCCCAACCGCAGATTGTTTTAGGTTTGTTGGTCAGTAAAGGCGGCTATCCGTTGAGTTACTCGATTTTCAATGGTTCTCAATACGAAGGACGAACAATGATTCCAATCGTAGAAGATTTTGTGAAACGCTTCGATTTGGAAGATTTTGTGGTTGTAGCCGATTCGGGATTGATGAATAAAAGCAATATCTCTCTTTTAGAATCAGGCGGCTACAAATACATTATCGGGGCAAGGATAAAGAATGAAAACGAAGAAATCAAGCAATGGATTTTATCGTTGAAAAAGCAGGACGGACTATTTCATGAACTTGTCAAGTTGGCCCAATCACGCTTGGTTGTGGGTTATACCGACAAACGGGCAAAGAAAGATAAATATAACCGCGAAAAGGGAATAAAACGCTTGAAATCAGCCTGTAAAAGCGGACAGCTTACCAAAGAAAACATCAACAAGCGCGGTTATAACAAGTTTTTGGAAATATCTGATAATGTAAAAGTTTCAATCAATCAAGAGAAAATCATCGAAGACGAGAAATGGGACGGTTTGAAAGGTTACATCACCAACACAGACCTGCCTGCAAAAGAAGTTTACGAGCAATACAGCGGGCTGTGGCAGGTTGAAAACGCGTTTAGGGTAACTAAGGGCAAAATTGAGTTACGACCAATGTTTCACTTTACCCATGAACGGATAGAGGCGCATGTTTGCCTCTGTTTCGTGGCATACAAGGTTTATAAGGAATTGGAACGAATATTGAAAAACAACAATATAGGCTTGAGTGTGGATAAAGTTTTGAATATTTCCAAAACAATTACTACCTTGAAAATCAGGTTGCCACTCAGTGGCGAAACGCTTACCAAAACCATGCTGCTGACAGCTCGGCACAAGTCTATCGCCCGATTGTTCGACCCTGATTTCTGGAAAATCGGTTAGGGTGTCGCATTGTCGAAGTCAGGAATATAACTATGCGTTTATGGGCAGGAAAACCAATACCTATAATATAGAGGTGGGGGCCACCTGGCACTTCAGCAAAGCGCAGCCGTCGAGCAAAAAGAAAAGCACCATCATCGCGCAACTCTATTACGACAAGAACGCCAACAGCCGCTACGACAAGGGCGACGAGCCGGTAAACGACTATGTGGTGGCGCTTTCCAACAAAGCTTTCATCACCGATAAGGACGGGAAGATCCGTTATTCGCTCACTCCTTACGGCGATTATACCATCAAGCCGATGTCGGCGTCGAGTTGGTATTTCCGGCCGGTGGATGTAACGGTCAACCGCTCGAAGACGAAAGTCGATATTCCGCTTACTCAAAGCGGCACCTTGCGGGGCAACATCCGGTATATTTTCGGCAAGCATAGCGTCGACCTCGTTCCCCGGTACGAAGGGCTTCGGTTTATCATCACCAATACCCACCGGGAGGTAGAGCATGTGGCGGTCACCGACGGGCAGGGCAATTTCATGACTTTCCTGCCGGTAGGGGAGTATAGCATAACTCTTGATAAAAGCACCCTTCTTAAGAATACCGATTGCAAGGACTTTATCCGTTCGTTCCGCATCGAAGCCGGGGAAGTGAACAAGCTCGAACCGTTTACAATAGAGACTAAATCGAGGAATGTAAATATCAAACAGTTCTCGCAATAATCGGCGACAGCCGGTTATCCGGTGTCGGAACAAAACGGAAGTTACCCGTCAACTCCTGACTTCGACACTTTTAAAACTCTCTTTTTATAACCATCTCATATTTATATATTTGCGTATTTTGCGACACCAAAATGGGTGTCGCAAGCAAGAAAAGTCCTAATTTTGCGGTATGTATGTACGCAAAAAACGAAACAGGTCGGGCAGTACCAGTGTTGTTATCGTTGATAAAAGCACCGGCAAAATCCGTTATTTGAAAACAATCGGTACCAGTTCTGATGAAAAAGAAATTGAGATGTTTTATCAATCGGGCAAAAAATGGATTTCCAAGCAAGTTGGCGTGCGTGATATGTTCCGGGAAGCGCAACGAAAAGAAGAGGAAAAACAAGTTACCGAACATCTTTTGAGTAATATTGAAAACATCTTGCTTAATGGAACTCAACTGATACTGAATCAGGTTTTCAAACTTATTGGTTTTGACTCCATAGATGATGAGATATTGAAGCATTTGGTTATAGCACGACTGTGTCAGCCTTCAAGTAAGGCAGGTACGGTTGATTATCTTCAGTCTTATTTTGACGAAGATATTGAATTGCACAAGATTTACAGGTATCTTGACAAATTATACAACACACAGCAGGATAAGGTGCAAAGAATCAGTGTAGCGCACACTAAAAAGATTTTAGGAGGTGCCATTGGGCTTGTGTTTTACGACGTAACCACGCTCTATTTTGAAACGGATGAGAGCGACGACTTGCGGGAAAGGGGCTTTTCCAAAGACGGTAAACACGCCCAACCGCAGATTGTTTTAGGTTTGTTGGTCAGTAAAGGCGGCTATCCGTTGAGTTACTCGATTTTCAATGGTTCTCAATACGAAGGACGAACAATGATTCCAATCGTAGAAGATTTTGTGAAACGCTTCGATTTGGAAGATTTTGTGGTTGTAGCCGATTCGGGATTGATGAATAAAAGCAATATCTCTCTTTTAGAATCAGGCGGCTACAAATACATTATCGGGGCAAGGATAAAGAATGAAAACGAAGAAATCAAGCAATGGATTTTATCGTTGAAAAAGCAGGACGGACTATTTCATGAACTTGTCAAGTTGGCCCAATCACGCTTGGTTGTGGGTTATACCGACAAACGGGCAAAGAAAGATAAATATAACCGCGAAAAGGGAATAAAACGCTTGAAATCAGCCTGTAAAAGCGGACAGCTTACCAAAGAAAACATCAACAAGCGCGGTTATAACAAGTTTTTGGAAATATCTGATAATGTAAAAGTTTCAATCAATCAAGAGAAAATCATCGAAGACGAGAAATGGGACGGTTTGAAAGGTTACATCACCAACACAGACCTGCCTGCAAAAGAAGTTTACGAGCAATACAGCGGGCTGTGGCAGGTTGAAAACGCGTTTAGGGTAACTAAGGGCAAAATTGAGTTACGACCAATGTTTCACTTTACCCATGAACGGATAGAGGCGCATGTTTGCCTCTGTTTCGTGGCATACAAGGTTTATAAGGAATTGGAACGAATATTGAAAAACAACAATATAGGCTTGAGTGTGGATAAAGTTTTGAATATTTCCAAAACAATTACTACCTTGAAAATCAGGTTGCCACTCAGTGGCGAAACGCTTACCAAAACCATGCTGCTGACAGCTCGGCACAAGTCTATCGCCCGATTGTTCGACCCTGATTTCTGGAAAATCGGTTAGGGTGTCGCATTGTCGAAGTCAGGAATATAACTATGCGTTTATGGGCAGGAAAACCAATACCTATAATATAGAGGTGGGGGCCACCTGGCACTTCAGCAAAGCGCAGCCGTCGAGCAAAAAGAAAAGCACCATCATCGCGCAACTCTATTACGACAAGAACGCCAACAGCCGCTACGACAAGGGCGACGAGCCGGTAAACGACTATGTGGTGGCGCTTTCCAACAAAGCTTTCATCACCGATAAGGACGGGAAGATCCGTTATTCGCTCACTCCTTACGGCGATTATACCATCAAGCCGATGTCGGCGTCGAGTTGGTATTTCCGGCCGGTGGATGTAACGGTCAACCGCTCGAAGACGAAAGTCGATATTCCGCTTACTCAAAGCGGCACCTTGCGGGGCAACATCCGGTATATTTTCGGCAAGCATAGCGTCGACCTCGTTCCCCGGTACGAAGGGCTTCGGTTTATCATCACCAATACCCACCGGGAGGTAGAGCATGTGGCGGTCACCGACGGGCAGGGCAATTTCATGACTTTCCTGCCGGTAGGGGAGTATAGCATAACTCTTGATAAAAGCACCCTTCTTAAGAATACCGATTGCAAGGACTTTATCCGTTCGTTCCGCATCGAAGCCGGGGAAGTGAACAAGCTCGAACCGTTTACAATAGAGACTAAATCGAGGAATGTAAATATCAAACAGTTCTCGCAATAATCGGCGACAGCCGGTTATCCGGTGTCGGAACAAAACGGAAGTTACCCGTCAACTACTTCACGCAGTTCGACGGGTAACACAAGAAAATGAATTATTAACGACAAATGAATGTCTTTTTATTCTCCCTTTAGTGATTCCACCGGATTGGCGCGTGCGGCTTTCCAAGTCATGTAACTGACGCTGATAAGGGTCAGCAAAAGCACCGCTACTCCCGAAACCGCAAACACCCACCACGAGAGCGGTATTTTATAGGGGAAGTTTTCAAACCACCGGCTTATCGCATACCAGGCTATCGGCGACGCTACCGCAAAGGCAATGAGCACTCTTTTCAGGGAGTCTTTGTTGAGCAGGAGCAATATCTCTTTTTCGGTGGCGCCGTTGATCTTCCGCAAGGCGATCTCCTTTTGCTTTTGGCGAATCAAATACAACGACATGGCAAACACGCCCATCACCATAATCACAATCGTCAACAGCGTAAAAGCCGACATGATGGACGAGGTCTTGCGCACGCTTTCGTAATTCTTTTGAATGATTTCATCCACAAAAGAAGCTTCGAACACTTCGCCGCCGGTGTATTTCGTATATTCCTTTTTAATGCGGTCGGCCGTTTGATAGTAATCGCTTCCCGGCGTCATTTTGACGATGATATCCCACGGTCTCTCGTCATCCTTCCTCCATCGCATGCGGAGTTGGTTATAGTCCTGATATAGCGTGCGTATCTTGAAGTCGCTGAATATGCCGGCGATCTGCGCCGTCTCCTCTCCTCCGAAAATACGGAACAGTTGCGCCGCCGTATCGGGATGCACGGCTTTGTATCCGGTTTCATTCAACCAATAGGTGTCTTTAGACGGTAAGACGCCGGTCGGCCTGACGGTAATGCCGTATATCTTGAAGAAAGCCGAATCGACATAAAACTCCTGAAAACTGAATTGCTCCTCATCCTGCGAATAGGATATGTTGTTGCCCCCGTTGACAGGAGTGCCGCAGGAAAAAGAGACTAATTCGACGCCGGGAATCTCCCCGAGTTTTGCCCGGAAGCCGTCGAGTTGGGTAATGCCCAGTCCGGTATTATCTATTTCCAGGATACCTTCGCGGTTATAGCCGGTGTCGTACCGGATCAGGAAATCCGATTGCTGCTGAATGAAAATGGTGCACACCAGCAAGGCGATGGCTACGGTATATTGAAAAATGATCAACACTTTAGAGTACGTCGATTTTACCTTACGGGAAAAAGTCCCCTTTACCACTTCTATCGGATCGAAGTTCGAGATCACCGCTGCGGGGATAATGCCCGCCAATAGCGAAATAAACGCGATGGACACGATGCACGCGGCGATGATTGCCGGAGTGAATTGAAGCGCCAGATTCAGCGTCGTACCCAACGCTTTGTTGAAGAACGGTTCGGCGAGGAAAGCCAGTAATAATCCCGCGAGGAACGTAAAGGCCGTCATCAGCAACGATTCGGACAGCAATTGTGAAACGAGTTGCGTTTTACTGCTTCCCAACAGTTTTTTGATAGCCGACTCGCGGCCGCGGAATCCGGCTTGCGCCACCGTCAGGTTAATATAATTCAGCAAGGCGATCACCAATATCAGGATGGCAATGGTCAGATATACGGTGATGGTTGTCCGGCTATTGTGGTTCAGGTCTCCATAACCCGACTTGTCGAGTTGAAAATATGCCTTCTTGAGAGGCGTGAATTCCACATTGTCGGAACGGCCATCTTTGAAATACCAGAATTCCTTTTTGAATAACCCGAGCAGTATGGGCGCTTTCGCCGGCAAGTCGGCGCCTTCCTTCGCCATAAAAAACAGGGTGAATCCGAAATTGGAAGAGGTGTCGAGCACCCAATTCCCTCCGAAGATCGTTGTTATGGAATGATAGTTTACGACGAAATCGGCAGGAGGAATAATGCTGTTTTGCGGCATATTCTCCATGATACCCGTAATCGTATGCTCGGTATTTTCAATAAACAGGCTTTTGCCTACGGGATTCTCCCCGCCGAAGGTCTTGGCGGCAAAACTGCGGCTGACCACCACATTTTTGCGCCCTTCCAATACCTGCGACGGATTTCCCTCGATTAGCCGATAGGAAAAAGTGCGGAAGAAAGTCGAATCGGCAAATAACGCCCTTGCCTTCGTCTTCTCGCCACCTTTTTGTCCGATAGCTACATCCTGCGAAAGGATGCGTACGAAGGTTTCGACTTCGGGGCAGTTATCCTGCACGAAGGGGGCGACGGGGTTACCGAAGCCTACTTCATTATCGTGCGTCAATAGGAAAATACGGTCTTTGTTCTCCTGAAAGTCATCGGTCGATAATTCCTGCTTGACATACAACCCGAGGATGATGACGAACATCAGCGAAACGGAGAACCCCACTACCGAAACAAACGTATATAGTTTATTTCGCGAAAGAAAATTCAAATATGTTTTTAAATGAGACATTTTACTTCATACTTCATACATCATACTTCATACATCATACTTCATACATCATATTTCATGCTTCATAGCTGCGCCTCCGTGACGATCTGCCCGTCGAACAGGTTGATGATGCGATGGGCGAAAGACGCATCGTGCTGCGAGTGCGTGACCATGACGATGGTCGTACCTTCCCTGTTCAGTTCGGTCAGGAGATCCATCACATCCTTGCCGTTTTTCGAGTCGAGGTTTCCCGTCGGCTCATCGGCGAGAATCAGTTTCGGGTTGGCGATGACCGCTCGGGCGATGGCCACACGTTGTTGCTGTCCTCCCGAAAGCTGATTGGGAAAATGCCCCGAGCGGTGACTGATATTCATCCGGCGAAGTACTTCTTCGACGCGTTTTTTGCGTTCGGATGCCTTCACTTTGAGGTACGTCAACGGCAATTGCACGTTTTCGAATACCGTCATCTCCTCGATCAGGTTGAAACTCTGAAAGACAAAGCCGATCTTCCCCTTTCGTGTTTGGGTCCGTTCTTTTTCCTTTAAATGCCCGACTTCCTTGCCGTCGAGATAATACTCGCCCGAGGTGGGATTATCGAGCAACCCGAGGATATTCAGCAGCGTGGATTTTCCGCAACCCGACGGGCCCATGACGGCCACAAATTCCCCTTCTTTCACCTCCATCGAAATACTGTTTAATGCGATGGTTTCTACTTCTTCCGTACGGAATACTTTCTTTAAATCATTAATCTTAATCATGTTCTTTGTTTATTAATTGTATTTTTATATTTGTTCGTTGGTCTCCGGTCACCGGTCTCCAGTCTCCAGTCTCCAGTCTCCAGTCATCGGTCACCGGTCTAAAGTCTAATGTCTAATGTCACCGTTTCATCCTTCATCCTTCATCCTTCATCCTTCATATCTTCTCCCTCATCATTTTAATCTTTTTTGAGCGAATCCGTCGGGTTTTGATTGGCTGTTTTTATACAATTGATGAATACGACTACTTCGATGAAAAGCAGGATAATCATTCCACATCCGATAAATAGCAGCGGAGACAAGGCGGTTTTTTCGCTGAAATTCTCCATCCATTTAGCAGCAACCAAAGACGCGGCGATTTCTCCTACTATACAGGAGAAGAAAGCTATCACCAGGATATTTTTCATAAACAACTGTAATATCTCTCTTAAACTTGCCCCGTTGATCTTCCGAATGGCGATTTCTGCAGTCCGGCGTACGACTTCGCTGTTGATATAACCGATAAGGCCGATAAACGTGATCAGCATTGTGATCGCTCCGCCGATTAGAATCGAATCGCGAAAACGCCGCTCTCCCGAATACATCATCACCATGCTGTCGCTGTAAGGGGAGAGCACTGTTTCTTTCTCGGGCATGCCTTCTTTTAATATATTATATACCGATTCGATATTTTCGGCAGTCATTGTTTTCAGCTTAATCAATAATTCCGTGGCCGGTTCCGACTGATAGAACAATACGGACGGACGCATATCCTGATCGGTAATCGCCCCAAGCCGGATATCGGGATATACCCCCACGATGCGGCTAAGCCCATGTTCCGTAATGATAATGTCTTTGCCTACTACACCCTCCCATCCGGCAATCGTTTTCATTTTTTCTTCGAATGATTGACTGACCAGTATATCGTTGTCACTACTGTTGCGGTCGAATGCTTCTCCTTTGATGATGGGTATTTCCATCAACGGTACATACTGTTCGTCCGCCCAATACATATCGGCGATATTGAATAATTCGCGGTCTTCGCCGGGAATAAGTACGTTGTTGCCCGACATGCTTCCAAATGGAAGAAAACTGGCCGTCGCTACAGCGGCTACCGGCTGCAATCGGTTTAGGCGGTCGATGACCGTTGGGACGGTCGTTCTCGGGACACCTGAAGTGTTTGTATGCAAAATGTTCCGATAGGTATAACCCGGATTGTCATTAGTCATTAGGTCGTATTGTTTATTGACGATAACCAACAGTGTAAAAAGAAAAGCCGCGGCGGCAAACTGAACAGACAGCAATATCAGTTTCCATTTCGCCCGTAATCGGGTGGAACTGCGGAAAACATTTGCCACAGGAATGCGGGACAATATATAGGAAGGAGCGAATGCCGTAATGAAAAAAATCAGTATGCAAACGACCGATAAATAGATGCAGGAACGCAAGTTGAACAATGTGGCTAACGAGACTGAAAGCAGGTCTTTGATAGTTCTTCCGAAACAAAAAACAATGAAGCCGGCAAGCAATAACGACAAAATAAAATGGAGCAATGTTTCGGTAAATATCAGTCTGCCCACATCCTTGTTTTCCGCTCCGTAGCATTTATATACGGCAATCTCTTTCGAGCGGCTAACTAAGGTCGTGATAACGATTAGTACATAGTTGAGTACGGCCGTAAGTATAAGAGCTAAAGCGATGATTGTAAGGAGGAGTGTCATGCGCCGGATGTGAGGCGAACCGCTATGCAGGGTTTTCAAAGGGACGAGGTTGTAAGTGAAGGAATAACCATTTTTTGCCTCAACTGTTTTAATATCCTGATGTTTGTCTTGCATGCGGCGTATAGCAGTAGCTAAACTTGCCGTATCGGTGCCCTTTCGGAGTTTTACATAACCGAAGTAACGGTCGTTTCCGAGCCAGTTGTCCCGTCCGTCAAGCCGGAAAAAAGAAGGCATTGAATGAAGCGATAGGATGATGTCGTACTGTTTGTGGGTATTTTCAGGCACATCCTCAAATATTCCTTCTATGGTCAGCTCTCTTCCGGGGATTGATTCGATTTCTATTTGACGTCCGATAACGTCACCGCCCATCTTTGCCGCTATCGATTGTGAAACAATTGCATGCATCGGTTTAGAAAGTATCTCTTTTGCATTACCTGTTATCATCGGGCGGGGCAAGATGTCGAAGATGTTCTCATCGGCCATGATAAATTTCCCTTTATAGCGTTTTTTGTCCGGCGTTGAAAATACGGCGTTTTCTTCCCCTGTTAAATTTGTAATGCGCGTAGCAGCCTCTACTTCCGGAATTTCCGCTTTCATTCCGGGCGCTACCGCTCCGCTGACTTGTCCCCATTCGTTGGGGGGCGCATCGTTACTTTTTATTGTTGTTGATATTCGGTAGATACGGTCGGCATCCGGATAGAAATCGTCGTAGTTCTGCTCGAAACTTACTTTTGACAATAACATCAATCCAACCGCCAATCCCGTTCCTAAGGAGATGATTTTGATCAGACTGTTCTGTTTTTTCCTGAACAGGTTACGATAAGCCAGTTTTAAATTGTTCATACTATTTTGTTCCTATTATAATCATCACATCTTAGCATATTCGTAAATCAGCACATTTATTTAATCTTTCTTCAATGCCTCTACGGGGTTTTGACGGATAGCCCATATACTGACCCCCGATGTGGCCAAAAGCGCCACGATGCATTGAATGAGTACGGGGAACACAAATACCGTCCAACTCAACGAAGCGTGATTGTCGTATTCATTGAGCTGGTGCGATGCCGCATAATAGATAACAGGCGCCGCCACTATCCCGGCAATGGCAATCCATTGGATGATGTCGCCCGATAACAAGGTGAATATCGATCGGGAACCGGCCCCGTTGATACGGCGTATCCCTATTTCCTTAGTCCGGCGTACGGTCGCGTACAGGTGCGTCGCCACCAATCCCAGTAAGGCGATGAACAGCGAGAGCAACGAAGCCACGGTGATAATCTTCGAGATGGTTTTGAACGTGTCGAAGTTGGCGGCGTAGAGGTCTTCGCTCCACGTCGGATTGACGATAAAGCCGGGATCGAATTTGTGGAATATGACCAATGTCTTTTCCAACGCTTGCCGGCGATCGGTGCCTTCCCTGAAGCGGATGGACAGGTTGCCGGGATTACTTATTCTACTGAGCACAATCGGTTGTATTGTATTCACCGGATTACCGTAATAAAAGTCTTTTGCAACACCGATGATTTCGGCCGGGCCTTTATAATTTACAAATTGGCCCGTGACGGGAAAGGAGAGTCCCAACATCTTGACGGCGGCTTCATTCAAAACAATTTGATTCACACTGTCGGGGGCGTTTTCTTTGAAAAAACTTCCTTCCATCAATTGCACTTCCATCAATTCACACATACCGCCCATAATGCGATATTCGTTGATGGAGTGTTCTCCTTCCTCATTCTCCAGCAGGCTGATGCCCTGGCCGCTGCAACCTCCGCCGAAAAGATGATGCGAACCGCTTACCGCCTTTATTTCGGGCACGGAAAGCAATTCCTGCTTCACGGCATCGTAACTTTTCAGAAGCGCATTATTCAGCGGAATACTGACGACGTTTTCGGGATTATATCCGATGGGAATCTCTTTCAGGTAAGCGGTTTGCCGGTCGACAATCATAATAAACGATATCAGTACAATGGTGATGACGGACTGAAAAACCACTACGGCAACGGTGAGCCTGCGCTTCGAGAACCGGAGCCGCTTAGCGAGGATGTCGAGCGGACTGAAGCGGCTCAGGTAAAACGCCGGGTAAGAAGCCGAACAAACCACGGTCACGATGAAAAGCCCCACCGCACATAAAATAAACGACGGGTTTCCTAATTGGGTCAAATCGATTTGTTTGTGAATCAACTCCGAAAAGTAAGGTGTAAAAATAACCGTAAGGATAAATCCGGATACAAACGCAATCAATACGATACCCGACACTTCCGAGAAAAATTGGCGTACGATATTTCCGATGGTGGCTCCGGCAGTCTTGCGGATACCGATTTCCTTCATGCGCGTCTCGCCTTGAACGAGAAACAGATTGATGAAATTGCTGACGGCAAGGAGCAGGATGAACAAGGCCAGCCCCGACAAGAGCCATACAAAGCGCATGTTGTTTTGCTTGCCGAACCCATAATTATTCGCTTTGGAATGCAAGTAGATATCGTCCAGTTTTTCGGTTATTCCGTAGGTTTTTGCATTGAAATATTCGCCGAAAGGTTTGAGGATGGAAGTATATTCTTTTTCGATAGCGTCTCTTGCTCCGGCGAGGGACGCATCGGGTTTAACCAGGTAATATGTCTGAAACTCCAATCCCTGCATCCATTCCAGGGAGCTTAACGATTTCATGTTGGCCAATGCGTCGAAGACAAAATGGGTATTGGCGGGAAGCTTTTCCACGATGGCTGAAACGACATAGTCCTGTTCGTCTATTTGAAGGGTTTGGTTCATGGCGCTGCTTGCGTCTCCGAAAATAACGCTTGCCTGTTCACTGGTCAGGACTACCGAGTTGGTATTGGCGAATGCTGTCCGTGCATTTCCTTCGACGAATTTCATTTGGAACACGTTGAAGAATTCAGGGTCTGCATACACCAGTCCGATATTTTGAAAGCGTTCGGTGCCATAAATCGCTTCTCTTTTGCCACCGCCGTAAAGTTGTACAGCCGTTTCCACGCCCGGTATTTTTGCCGGCAGTTCGGTATAAGCTTTCCGTAAATTGATGGAATAATGATTGACGGCATCTTTTTCTTCCGATATGGTCGTCAGGCGCACAATCCGTTCATGGTTGGCGAAGTGTTTATCGTAACTCAGTTCGTTCACCACAAACAGGAGCAGCATGATTGATACCGCCAGCCCTATCGCCAGCCCGGCAATATTCACCCACAGGAAAAAGCGGGTGCGTTTATAAGATTGAAATACGTTCATTGTTTTAGTTATTGATTGTTCATTTTTAGTCGTTAGTCTCCGGTCTCCGGTCTCCGGTCTCCGGTCTTCAGTCTCCGGTCTAAAGTCTAATGCCCCATCTCTCATCTCTCATCTCTCATCGCTTATACTTCATACTTCATACTTCATCCCTTATCCATCTTTCATCGGCACATTCGCACATCATCCCATCAATTTATTCTATCTTCAGCGAATCCACGGGGTTGGCGGTCGCCGCGCGCCAACTTTGCCAACTGACCGTTATGGCCGAGATGAGTAAGACGATAACGCCCGAGCCGATAAACAACCACCACGGAACCGCGGCTTTATAGGCAAAATTGCCCAGCCAGTTTTGAATGACCGCATAGGCTGCCGGGACGGCAATCACGAAAGAAACGGCCAACATCCACAGCATGTTGCGGTTCAGCAATTGCAGTATCTCTTCTTCGGTGGCGCCGTTGATCTTCCGGATGGCGATTTCCTTTGTCTTATACCGCGTGTTCAACAGCACCAATCCGTATACTCCCATCATGGCGATGAGCACCGAAATAAGGGCGACCACGCTGATGAGATTGCCGGTATTTGTTTCATTCTTATATAACGCGTCCATCGACGCATCCAAAAACGTCAAGTCGAAAGGCTTATCGGTAAACTTTTTCCACGTCTTTTCGATCTGCGCGATGGTCGCCGGCAGATGATCCCCGGAGAGTTTCAGATAGACGTAATTATAATATTCCTTATTCGGAAAAACAACGAACGCCATCGGCTTAATCGATTCATGCAGCGATTCGAAATGAATATTTTCCACCACACCCACGATATCCCCCGGGCTGAATCCCTCAAATTCCTTCCCGATAATATCTTCGGTAAAACCGTTCACTTTCATAAACTCTTCGTTGAAGATGATCTTTTCGCGGTCTCTTTCTTTGGGAAAATCATTTCCGGCGACGACCTTCACGCCGAAGAAATCGAGAAAATTCGGGGTCACCGGCCAGACCGTAAAGTAATCGATATACTTCCCTTCTAACTCCCTCGACCAACTCATGCCGATGCGGCCGGGCAAATTCCACGACGACGTATAGTCGATGATGGCGCCGTTTTGCTTTAACTCGTCGCCGAGCAGTTCGTCATCGACCTGCGTGTTCAGTAAAGACAGGTACGCGATGTTCTCTTTCTGAAATCCCCACGAGTAGTTTTTCACATAGTAGTTTTGTAACGTGATCATCGAGGCGATACAAATCAGGGCGATGGATGCGGCAAACTGAAATACGATGAGCGAGTTCCGCAAGACTACGCCTTTCGGGGAAAGGGTGAAGGACCCTTTCATGGCAAATGCTTCGCCGAACGACGTGATGTACAGGGCGGGATAAATGCCGGCTAAAAATGAGAGCAGCACAATCCCGGCGACGGTAGCCGCAATCATCTGCCCATTGCCGGCGATAGACAGGTCGGCGACAAAGTTCGAGGCTAAACTCGTGCTTTTGAAAAAATGCAGGCAGACAAGCGACAGGACTAATGCCAGCGCCGTAAAGGCCACCCCTTCCGAGAGAATGGCCAACCGGAGCCGCGAACGCTCGATGCCGAAAATCTTATGGATATTGATGTTTTTTATTCTTCCCGGCGCCATCGAAATAGAGAAGTTGATATAGTTGATAAAGGCGATGGCCAACAGGATGACGCCCACCGCGAGCAATCCCAATGTGGTATGGATCCGTTTGTTGTAACCATGCAGATATAAATCTTCTAAAGCCGGAAGTTGAAATTCGACCCGCTCTTCGGGATGACTGTTGTAATGCTGAACCGTTTCTTCCCCCAAGATGTCCGCACTGTTTATTTTATGCGCAACGTTAGGGGCATTTTGCGGATCGATGAGGAAATAACAATAATAGTTCCAGTTGTTGGACGAGTTCGGCTCCATATAGGTATAGATGCCGTTGGTCAGACTGCAATTCTTCGGGAAGTCTTTGTAGACCGCCATGACGGAAAGGGTGTTTTCGCCGATTTGAAGCGCTTGCCCTATCGGATTGGCGTCGCCGAAGATTCGCCCGGCCGTCTTTTCGGAAATCAACGCTTTGCCTTTTTCATCGAATATCTTCTGTGTGTTTCCGGACAGGATTTCGGGGGTAAAGACCTCGAGGAATCCGGGCGTGGCTTCCATCAGCAAAGATGGATATTCTTTTTTGGCGGATGCCGCAGGAAGGGATACATCCACTTGCTTTCCCTCTTGCAGCAAAGCGTACGATTTTATTTCCGGTATCTTCGCTTCCATCTCTTTAGCCAAATCCTGATTGATGGTCCAATAAGAGTTTCCGTTGGCATGATGATAACGGTTGAAGCGGTATATCTCATCCGACTTTTCGAAGTTTTTGTTATAACTGAAATCATATTTCACCTGAATCGCAATGACCAGAAAGGCGGTGAATGCCACCGTGAAGCCCAAGATGATAAATAAAAACATCAGTTTCGATGAGTGTATGAATTGCCTTAAGTTGTTAATGAGTAATTGCATATATATTGTACGTTGAAATAATCGTCTCCTTTTCTCCTTTTCTCCTCTTCTCTTGTATCTTTGTCTCTTGTCTCTTTGTCCCGTTGTCCCGTTGTCCCCCGCTCCCTCAGTGTCCTTATCATTTCAACACGAGTTCGTCGGCGGTGCCGAAAGTTTCGTAACTCGAAGTGATGACCTTCTCGCCCGGTTCCAGCCCGGCGGTCACTTCGTAATAATTGGGGTTTTGACGGCCGATGGTGATTTTGCGTTTGACCGCTCTCTTTCCGTCTTCGCTGACCACGAATATCCACTGTCCGCCTGTCGTCTGGTAAAAGGCGCCGCGGGGAATCAACGCCGCCTCCACGGGTTGGCCGAGTTGCAGGTTGATGTAATACGTTTGCCCGGTGCGGATATTGTCGGGGCGCTCGCCTTCGAACATAAAGTCGGTGCGGAACTGCTTGTCGCGCACTTCGGGATAGACCTTCCGCACGCGCAGCGCGAAATGCTTGTCCTGCCGCTCGAAGGCGGCATCCAATCCCTGTTTCACGCGGTCGATGTAATGCTCGTCAATCATCGCTTCCACTTTGTAATCGGACAGCACATTGATTTGCCCGATGCGCCCGCCCGTGGGGATGTTTTGTCCGATTTCCACCTCCAACAAGCCCAGTTGGCCGTCCACCGGCGCCTTGATGTTGAGGTTATCGCTCCGCTGCCGGATGAGCAAGAGGTTTTGGCGCATGTTGTGCAAACTCTCTTCCATCTGTTCGATTTGCACGGAGCGGTAAATGGAATCCTGTTTCTGGCGTTCCACCACCAGTTGCCGGCCGTCCACCGCGTATTCGTAATCCTCTTTCGCTTGCAGGTATTCCTCTTTCGAAGCCAGCTTTTCCCCGTACAGCTTTTTGTATTGTTCATACTTGCGTTGCTTACGCGTCACATCGAGGTCGAGTTGCAGTTTCTCTTTCTTTAGCGTGAGCTTATCCTGTTCCATCGTCACCTGCGTATTGCGGAGGAAGTTTTGTTTTTCGGCCAACTGCGCCTCGCTGTCGAGGATGTTCAAGCTCAACATCGGGTTGCTCAGGCGGACGATTGCGTCGCCCTTTTTCACTTCGGTGCCTTCTTCCACCAATTTCGCTTCCACCATGCCGCCCTCGATGGCGCTCAATTGGATGGTGCTGATGGGTTGCACCTGCCCGTTGATGCGGATGTAATCGTTAAACTCACCCTGCGTGACGGCCTGCACCGACAAGCGTTTTGCATCGACATTCAGCTTCGACGCATGATTGCCGAATATCAGACAACTAATGCATGCGACTATAAGCGCACCTCCGATTACATAAGGAATATGCTTCTTCTTTAGTCCTTTTTTCTTTTCCAGTAAAATATCCGTCATATTGTTTAATGTCTAAATGTTTAATGTCTCCGGTCGCCGGTCATCGGCAACGGTCATCGGTCTCCGGTCATCGGCAACGGTCATCGGTTTGAAGTCGCCGGTCTCCAGTCGTCGGTCTTCACTCTTCAGTCTCATCCCTCATCCTTCATCCTTCATAACTCATCCTTCATAACTCATCCTTCATAACTCATCCTTCATAGCTCATCGTTCATAGTTCATCCTTCATAGTTCATAGTTCATAACTCCCAAACCTCTCCCCTTTGTAATACCGCACCAGCCGCTCTTTCAACCGATATTGCAGTTCGGCGTTGAGCTGTTCCGCCCGCGCCTGTACGACACGGTTGGCACTCGTATGCAATTCGAGCGGACTGATGAGTCCCTCTTCATATTTGCGTTGATTGGCCTTGTGCGCCGTTTCCATCGCCTCGCGTTGTTTCACCGCCTGCAGGTAGGCATCGGCCTGCCCGTTCCGGTCCGCGACGGCCTGTTCTATTTCGCTGTAGAGCGACCGCAGCGTTTCGTCCAACTCATTGCGGGCGATCACCACCTGCGCCCGGCTGCGATTGAGCGCCGTCGTTTTCGCAAACGCGTTAAAGATCGGGATGGATAGCGTAAATCCCACGTAGCTACCGCGTTTATTCTTCAATTGATCGGTAAACGGAAGATACGCGCTTCCATCGAGATATTTTACGAAGTTCGTTGAGATGCCCGCCTCCATGGAAAGGGTCGGCGAGAAGCCTGCGATGGCGGAACGGACCGTCAGCTCTTGCATCTTTACCGTCGACTCCGCCGACAGCGCTTTGGGATGGATGGTTTTGGCCGTTTCGAAAATATCGGATGCCGTCTCGTCCGATTTCGCAATCAATACCTCCGACCCTTCGTCGGTGACATGCAACTCTTTATCGATAGGAAAATGCATCTTCTCTTTTAATAAGATGAGGCCGATGGCCGACAGATTCTTTTGCTTAGTCAGATTGTATGTGTCGGCGGCTTCCTTCGCCGCCATTTCGGCTACCTCCGTTTCGGCCTTCATGCCCAACTCTTCCATGCGGCGCACCTGTTTCAGATTGTTGCGGCTTTCGACCACCTGTTCTTCCGCCAGCTCCACCATCCGCTCGTAATAAAGCAGATTCAGGAACGCCTCCATCGTTTCGTAGGCGATAAGCTCCCGGGCCTGTTCCAACTCATGCTTTCCCGCCAGCTTATTCACTTTTTGGATGCGGACTTTAAAAATATTCGAGAAGCCGTCGAAGAGCGTTAAATTCGAATACACCGAATAAGAATTGCTGAACGAGTTGATATTGGTGTAGGTATTGGTTTCGGAATCCACCCGGCGCCCGTAATTGAAATACGCGCTCGAATTGGCGTTGAGGGAAGGGATGAGCCGCCCGATCGCGCTCAGATAATCCTGATGATAGATGTCGTTCTGCGCTTTCTGCTTGTTAACCTTCGGACTGTTTTCGATCGCGTAGCGGATGCACTCTTCCAAATTCCAAAGCCGGTCTTGCGTAAAGCCCGGCAGAGGAATTCCCGACACGAATACGAAAACGAGATATAAGAACTTTTTCATACAGATAAGTTTGCTTTGCCTTTTTTCAATCCAATTCCGTGCCAAAATACATAAGCCTCACATTGCGTATTACTTATCGATTTTTCAGTAGGGATGGGTTTGTAAAATTATTTTACAGGAGTGTCGATATTTTGACAATATTATGCGTACATTTGCAGGAAAATGAAGGGATGAGGGATGATGAAGTATGAGCTATGAAGTATGAACGATGAGCTATGAACGATGAACTATGAACGATGAACTATGAGTTATGAACTATGAGTGATGAGCTATGAAGGATGAGTTATGAACTATGAGTTATGAACTATGAGGAATGAGACTGAAGAGTGAAGACCGATGACTGGTGACTGGCGACTGGTGACCGGCGACCGATGACCGGCGACATTAAACGATAGACTGACCAATATGAAACAAGGACGTATTCTCATTGTCGATGATAATAAAAATGTGCTGAGTGCGCTTCGCATTCTGCTAAACACGTATTTCGAAGAAGTCACGTTGCTTTCTTCCCCCAACACGTTGCTGACGATGTTGAAAGAAAAGAATCCCGATGTGGTATTGCTCGATATGAACTACTCTGCCGGCATCAACACGGGAAACGAGGGGCTGTTTTGGCTGTCGGAAGTAAAAAAGGCGGCTCCCGATTTGCCCGTGGTGCTTTTTACGGCGTATGCCGATATCGAACTGGCCGTGACCGCCCTCAAGAAGGGGGCGTCGGACTTTATCGTAAAGCCGTGGGACAATGCCAAGCTGCTCGCCACGTTACAATCGGCTTTGGAACTGCGCCTGTCGCGCAAAGAAGTCACCAAACTAAAGGAAAAGCAAAGCGTGTTGAACTCCCAACTGAACCGTGAAAATGATATCTGTTGGGGACGGTCGCGTGGCATGCAGGAGTTGCTCCGCCTGGTGGAAAAGGTGGCCAAGACCGATGCCAACGTGTTGATCACAGGCGAAAACGGCACCGGAAAAGAGGTCATCGCCCGTAAGATCCATCAACTTTCGTTGCGTTCCAACGAGTCGATTGTTACCGTCGACATGGGGGCGATCACCGAGACATTGTTTGAGAGCGAACTCTTCGGGCATGTGAAAGGCGCCTTCACCGATGCCCGTATCGATCGGGCAGGGAAGATCGAAGCGGCCGATAAAGGGACGTTGTTTCTCGACGAAATCGGCAATCTCAGTTATGTGCTTCAGGCGAAGTTGTTGAACGCGTTGCAGTCGAGGCACGTCACCCGCGTCGGTAGCAACGAGCCCGTGCCGGTGGATATCCGGCTGATTTGCGCCACCAATCACAACCTCTTCGAGGATGTGGAGAAGGGCCTTTTCAGGGAAGACTTGCTTTACCGTATCAATACCATTCAGATTGAAGTGCCGGCATTGCGAAACCGCAAGGAAGATATTCCCGAACTGGCGTCTTTCTTCCTCCATCGCCTTGCCGGGAAGTATCATAAAAAAGAAGCCACGCTGAGCCGCGAAGCCATTGCCAAAATGCAGGAGTATGCCTGGCCGGGAAATGTACGCGAACTGGAACATACCATCGAGAAAGCGCTCATCCTGTCGGATAATGCCGTCATCGAACCGTCCGATTTGTTCCTGCGCCCGCATGAAGAAAAAACGAACGGCTCTGCCCCGGTTACGCTCGACGAAATGGAACGAACCCTCATCGAGAGAGCCATTCGCCATCACGACAACAACCTTTCGGCCATCGCCAAAGAGCTGGGTATTTCGCGCCCCACCTTGTACAGTAAAATAAAAAAATACGGGCTTTAATCCTTCGCGTGTATGTTTAAATCGATCGAATATAAACTTTATCTGTACGTCATCCTGCTCATCGCATCGGTTTCGGCAAGCACCTACTTCGCGCTGAAAGCCGAATATGTGTATGCGGCGGTAAGCATTTTCGTGGTTTGCTTGTCGTTGCGCAGGCTCCACCGAAGCTATAATCAGTTCAACAAAAACATCCTTTTCCTGTTGAATGCGTTGGATAACGGCGATTATTCGTTCAACTTTACCGAAACCAATCTTTCGCGCCGCGAGCGGGAGTTGAACCAGATGATGAACCGCATCAAAGAGATCCTTTCGAAGGCGCGGAAAGAAGTCATCGAAAACGAAAAGTTCCTGAGCGTCATCATCGAAAGCGTTTCTACCGGCATTATCCTCCTCGATGAGGACAACCGCTTAATGCACATAAACCGTACCGTGAATGAGTTGCTGGGCATGCCCGTCTTTACGCATTTGAATCAATTGGCGACGCTCGACCCCTCGTTTCCCGACTTGTTTCGCACCCTCGAAGCATCCGACACGAAAACCATCCATATTGCCAACGAACGGGAAGAGGTGCAGATCAGCCTGAGGGTTTCCGAAATTATCATGAAACGGCGGAAGGTGAAAATCATCACGCTTAGCAACATCGGCAGCGAGCTGGATTATAAGGAAATGGATTCGTGGATACGGCTAATCCGCGTCATGACGCACGAAATCATGAATTCCATCGCGCCCATCACGTCGCTCACCGACACGCTGCTGTTTGCTTACCGGCAGGCACCTCATGCGCCGGATAACGAGCTGATGCAGGATACGGTGGAGGCGTTTCAGACGATCAATACCACGGCGAAAGGGCTCATCAACTTTGTCAATTCGTACCGCAAGTTTACCGGCGTGCCTAAGCCGCAGTTGAAGCCGGTAGCGTTAAGCGCCCTTATCGAACGGGCGGTGGCGTTGGAATCGCCGCTGTTTGAAGAAAAAGGAATATCGGTAGACCGGAATGTGCCGCCCGGCGATCAGTTGAGGTCGGTCGATGAATCGCAGGTCATGCAGGTGCTGGTGAATCTGCTGAAGAATGCGTCGGAAGCGATCGTTGCGGGAAAAGGCGGACGGATAAAGATTGAACTGCGGGAAGAGAAAGACCGGTTCCATGTGGATGTATGCAATAATGGCGAGCCGATTGCGGCCGAGGTGCTTCCCAATATCTTCGTGCCGTTTTTTACCACCAAAAACGCCGGTACCGGCATCGGGCTGAGCGTATCGCGTTATATCATGCGGCTGCACGGGGGCAACTTGTCGCACTTCACGCAACACGAATGGACGGTGTTCCGGATGACGTTCCCGAATTAATTTGCGGAGAATAGTTTGTGTATTCTCATTAGATATGCGGAGAATAATGCGTATATTTGCAGAATATAAGATGATTCGATGATGAAATATATTTATCAATACAGCAGTTGGCCACATTTCACTTGGGATGAACAGGAGATACAAGCCCTTTTGGGAAAGGTGCGCCATCTGCAAGGCAAACTGTTGGGGCAGATGAACATGGCCGGTTTTTCGTTAAAGGAAGAAACCCATCTTAGCACACTGACCCTCGATGTCTTGAAATCTTCGGAGATTGAAGGTGAACTATTAAATTATGATCAGGTTCGCTCGTCTATCGCAAGAAGATTAGGGATGGAATATGCCGGAATGGTTTATCCCGACAGAAATGTCGAGGGAGTGGTTGAAATGATGCTTGACGCTACGCAGAATTATAAACGCCCCCTTGATGAGGAACGTCTATTCGGTTGGCATGCCGCTTTATTTCCGACAGGCCGGAGCGGAATGCATAAAATAGATGTTGCCCGTTATCGAAACGGAGAGATGCAGGTCGTATCGGGGGCAATGGGCAAGGAGAAAATCCATTATCAGGCGCCGTCACCTGATCAGGTTAAAAACGAGATGGATACGTTTCTGAAATGGTTTAATGAAGAAAACACGTTAGACCTCGTTTTGAAATCAGCCATAGCCCATTTCCGGTTTATCATCATCCACCCGTTTGATGACGGAAACGGCCGGATAGCTAGGGCTTTGTCGGATTTATTGCTCTCCCGTTCAGACGATACCTCACAACGTTTTTACAGCTTATCCGGCCAGATACTTACCGAAAGAAAAGGTTACTATGCGGTGTTGCAGAAAATGCAATTCAGTAAAGGGGATATAACCGAATGGCTCCTCTGGTATCTGAATTGCTTATATCGAGCGCTGCAATCAACGGAAGCAACTTTTCAAAAGGTGTTGCATAAAGCTGATTTTTGGGATAAACATAAAGAAACAAAGTTTAATGCCCGTCAAAACCTGATGCTGAATAAACTATTGGATGGATTCGAGGGCAAACTGACGTCATCCAAATGGGCCAAAATTACAAAATCGTCACAGGATACGGCTTTACGCGACATAAACGATCTGATTGAAAAAGGAATTCTTCAGAAAGAAGCGCGAGGAGGAAGAAGTACCCATTATGAATGGGTCGTAAATTAAGAAGAAAACGCCATGGGTGCGTTTTATCATTCGTCCTTCCCGTCGCTATTTCGGAACCACATTGGCGGGGCCCGGAAAAGGAGGAATATCGATTTGTGCGGATGCCACCGACATCGCTCCCACAATGCCGATGCCGTTATGCACATTGGTCAGGGAGGTTTGCGGTTCGGAAAACATATTGAAAGCCTCTGCATCGCTGTTCAAAACGTCGTTTCCCTTCCGGTAATAACGGTAAAGCTCGGGCGAAAGGGTGGTGATGCTCACTTCCAGGGGAAAATGAAACACTTCGGTTTTAATCGGTTTATAAATCGGGAAATAACTCCATTCATCTTCTATTTTCTCGTACACCGTGTACACCTCATAGACGTTTGTCACGGAAAAATCGAGCGTGTGGCGCTTGTTCCGGAATAAGTTATCGGAAAAAAACGCCTTGTCGGAATGTTTCCTTTCCATACCGGAATTGCTCTCCGTTAGGATGTCTTCGAGAATGCCGTTTGGAGGGCTCTCTAAAAATACGGGATCATCGTCGGTGTACAAAAAAAGCCTTCGGGCGGACACCCGGCTTTCTTCCACGATCCCATTGGGGCGAGTGTAGGTCTGAAGCATAAAATATTGCGAGGCATCGCTCGGAGCAACCTTTATTTCCGCTTTTATCCGCAAATTGCGGAAGTCCCGTTCTTCCGAAACCGTGTCGGGATATCCGAAGTCAGAACCGCTGCTGTAAGCGTAATCGGGACGAATCAATTTTCCGGATGTGAAAAACGTAGCCGTATCCACGTGCAGGATGTCGGGCGGAAGCGGAACGACCGTCTCTGCCCAAACGGTTGGCAGTCCCTCGGCCGAAGCTTCTATGCGTACCCGGTCGCCGGCTCTGGGACGTACCGTCGAACGGAAAACAAGTTGTAACAAAAGGGGTTGATAACCCAATGGGGTGATGGGACGTGTCGAATCGATTCCCGTCATGCGCATCGTTTCCCGCTCATCGCCATTGATAAACAGTCTGAGCGAAGCCTCGCGCAGCAAACTCTTGTCCGCAGCCGTATCGGTATAGAGGAAACTTTTGCTGACGTTTATTTCGATGAGGGAGTCAGACACGATGATCCCGTTCATCACAATCTTGGGGGTACGGTTCTTTAAG
Organism: Limibacterium fermenti; assembly: GCF_041902845.1. Classification (GTDB taxonomy): domain Bacteria; phylum Bacteroidota; class Bacteroidia; order Bacteroidales; family Dysgonomonadaceae; genus Limibacterium; species Limibacterium fermenti. The sequence continues at coordinate 3,180,574 of NZ_CP159486.1, read as the reverse complement.
TTGAGCGTCATTTCTTTCTCGCACGAAAGCGCGGCGCCCAGCAAAACGAGGGTCGGGAGAATACGTTGAAGACTGGTGCGGATGGGTTTCATCATCTTGTTAAAATGTATACGTGTAAGAAAACGACGGAATGAACGGGAAGATGCAATAACTCTGGTACGTGGGGTAACTGTGCTGTGGATAGCCGTCTATGCTGTCGGGGCCCGGAGCGAAACCTTCCGAGGGGAGCACTATAAACGAGTTGTGATGCGCATATACATTATAAATACTGAAATTCCAGATACCCATACGCCCCTTCTTCTTGTGCCGGTAATAATTGACGCTGATATCGAGCCGTTGATAGCCGGGCATCTTGAAGTTGTTTCGCTCTTGGATATACGATGCTTGCCGACCATTTATATCGACATATTGTTCTTCCGGAAGGGTGGTGTTATTGCCCGAGGCGTACATCCAGGAAAGATTGATGTCGAAATGCTTATTAAACGTATGCGACAAGACGGCATTCAGCTTGTGGCGGTTGTCATATCGTGCCGGGAACGTTTTCCCCTGGTTGATTTCTCCGCCCGGAAAGCGACGGTTTGCCCACGAAAGCGTATAACCGACCCAACCCGTTGTATTCCCGAAGCGTTTTCGCGCCATCATTTCCAATCCGTACGAAACCCCGACTCCCTGGGCCACGCGTTGTTCCCAGTTCAGGTTTCCCGTCAGCAGTCCCACGCCGTCTTTATAGTCGATCTGGTTGGTCGATTTTTTATAGTAAGCCTCCGCCGAGAGATCGAATCCTTGGTACTTGCCGTAGATACCCGCCGAAAACTGATGCGACGACAACGGTTTGATATTCCGTGTGACCGGCACCCACAAATCGGTGGGCGCACTCAGATAGCTGTTTTGCAACAAATGCACATATTGATGCATCTTGCCGAACGAGGCTTTCACCGAAAAGTCGGGCGAAAGCAGATAGCGTGCCGACAGGCGCGGCTGGGCGCTGACATACGAACGCCCCTGTACGAAGAACCCGGAGAGGTGCAAGCCGGCGTTCACCTTCCATCGTTTGCCCAGATCCATTTCGTCTTCGGCATAGAGTGAGAGTTCGGTCACCCCGATATTTTCGTCGGCATACGTAATCGTGTCGTTCTTTGTAATTTGTCCGTCTTTCAAGCCGTTATAAACGCGGCTTTCCTCCGGGCGGAAATGATGGTGCAACAAGGCCGTTCCGAAACGGATGCGGTGACGGTTGTCGCGGGCATAATCCATTTCGAGGCGGTATCCCACGTCTTCGATGCCCGAACGGTATATCGGATGGTACAAGGCATAATAGCTTTTCCGCTCCGGGGGCGTGTCTTTTGCATATTGCGAGGTGGACGACTGTATCAGCTCGGATGAGGTGCCGATATCCGACCAATAGCGGCTGTACACGAGCGTGGCATTCGAAAAGAGGCGGGGATGGATGGCGTAGGCCCAGTTGACGGAAGCCATCCGGTTGCCCCAGCCCAAGTTGATGGAGATGTTGTCTTCATATTTTGAGGTGTAGAGAAACTCTTTGTCGTCCTGAACGTACGTAGTCTCATTCTTGTCTATCGTATGGGATTCCCCGAAAAATTGATCTTTGCCGTCGTAAACGCTCAGATAAATCCGGCTTTTGTCGGAGAAACGGTGGGTGAATTTGGCATTGAAATCATAAAAGTAATAGCCGAAATCCATGTGTTCGTAATTCAACGGATCTTTCTTTTTATTCCTCCTGTTTAAGACAAACATCGCCGAGCGGGCAAGCAGGTCGAGATAGGTTCTCCGCAACGAAACCGAGAACGCGGTGCGGTCTTTTACAATAGGGCCTTGCAAAGAGAAGCGCGACGAAATAAGTCCCACGGAAGCGGTTCCCGAATACTTTTTCATATCCCCGTCATTCATTCTCACATCCATCACCGACGATAAGCGCCCCCCGTACCGCCCCGGAAAACTGCCTTTGTAAAAGTCCATCGTTTTCACGGCCTCCGGATTGAATGCCGAAAAGATGCCCAGCAAATGATGAATGTGATACAACGGATTTCCGTCTACCAAATACAGATTTTCATCGGCATTGCCTCCCCGTACATACAGCCCGGCCATGCCATCGGTTCCGGCGGCTACTCCCGGCATGTGTTGCAAGGTCTTTACCACATCGCTTTCGCCCATAAAGGCCGGAACAGCTTTCAGCGTGGCGGCGTCGAGACTGATCTTTCCGGTTTCGGCATGATGTACCGCATTTCTCAGATTACCTTCCACCACCACCTCTTTCAGCAGGGAGGAAGGCTCCAGAAAAAAATCCATCACGGTGTCTCCTGAAATCGCGATCGAGCGATGGGCGGTCATATAGCCCACATAGCTCGACCGAAGCCTTATCTCTTCGTCCGGCGCTAAGGAAAAACTGTAAAATCCGAAATTATTCGTGGCGGCGCCTTCCCCCGAAATCTCTTCATACAGGTTCGCACCGATGAGCGGTTCGTGCGACTCACGGTCGTAGACGAAGCCGCTTACGACGACATTTCTCGGACGTTTTTTCAGAATGATATATTTGCCTTGAACGGAAGCACGGATGTCGCTTTGCCCGAAAAGCCGATGCAATACCTTTTCGAGCGGTTCGTTTTTCGCCCGGAGAGTTACTTTTGCAAAGCCCTTCAGAAGCGACGGCGTATAGGAGAATGTGTAGCCCGACTGCTTCTCGATGTCAGGAAGAATTTCCAGCAACGGCCGGCCTTTGACGTCGAGCGTGATTGTTTTCTGAGCCTGCAACGACGGCCCCGGACAGAATATCAAAAGAAAAAAAAGCGTGTAGTGTTTCATGCAAATTATTCTGCCACGCGTATATGCGAGTCGAGCGTCAAGTTGATAATCTCTATGATGCCGTGGAGGTCTTGCCGGTTGAAAGTGGTGGTGATGGTCCATTCCCGTTCCTCTTCGGGGATCGATAGCGTTGCGGAGAAGAATTGTTCGAGCAAATCGGCCACGTCTTTCAGCGGGACGTTTTCAAATGCGAAGGTCTCATTCATCGCATCGACCGATAGCCTTGTTTCGGGCGACACGACGGCGATGGTTTTAGCGGCAGCATCGTACGTCGCCGACATGCCCGCCGTGCAGGCAAACGACAGCGACGGGTCAATGGGCGTAAACGATACGTTGCCCGATGTCACGCGAAGCTGCGTGCCGTTGCCCGATTCATCCACTTCGAAACTTGTTCCCGTGACTCTCACGGTGGCGGTGGGAGTGATCACAATGAACGGTTTCCGCAAGTCGTGCGCAACGTCAAAACGGATTTGGCCTCTCATCTTTACGCTCCGGTTCGTTTCACCGAAACGGCTATTGAATTCGAGGCGGGCGTCTTTTTGCAAAGTCGCCCTTGTACTGTCGGGAAGTAAATACACCGTTCCGTCAATCGAAGCGAGAAGCGTTTCGTTTCGGTTTGCCGAAAAATAAACGATTCCCGAAATAAGAAGAACGATTATCACGGCTGCCACACGGTAAAAAACCGCCTGTTTTTTAATGCCGGGCGACAGTGTGCGGTTCCTGGCGAACTGCTTCCATGCGGTGTCGGGGTTGAATCGATTCTCCTTGTAATGTTTCGTTACAAAGCCGATCGCTTCTTTCCACTTTCTTTCATTATCTTCCATGTCGTTGTAATTCTACCTATAAGATGCCGTAGAGGTCAAAATCCCTACAGGAAAAGCGCTTTTTTTATGCAAAGAAAAAGAGATAGGCGCCTCGGTCTTTTTGACGGAGCTGCTGCATGGCGCGTGCCACGTGGCTTTCTACGGTTTTCACACTCAGTCCGGTCAAATCGGCGATTTCTTTATAGCGCAGCCCGTCGCGTTTGGCCAGCAAGAATATCTCCCGCCGGCGTTCCGGCAATTCGTCGATCATCTTCCATATCCGGCTTTCCATGTCGGCGCGTTCCTGCTCCTCTTCAATCGTTAAGCTATCGTCGATATATCCGGGCTCGAGGGGAACCGTCGTCTTTGCATCGCGTATTTTAGCGAGACAATTGTTGCGCACCGCACCGAACAAGTAGGCCTTCACCGATTGTATTCCGCCGGAAGGTTGTTTGCTCCATAAATTGGCAAAAGTTTCCTGTACAATATCTTCGGATTCGTCTGTATTTCCCAGATAATGTAACGCGTGAAGGCACAGCGGGCGGTAATATGCATGAAAATACGCTGAAAACTCTTTTTTAGAAAGCCCCATAGTTCGGTGTTTAAACAAAAACCTTGCAAAATTAGCTGATTTTTCAGGGAATTGCAAGCCACGGAAGTAAAATCGTCGAGAGATAAAATATTTTATCGATTTTTCCCTTTCATTTTATTTTATTAGTTTTGCATGCAAGTTTTTGAAATTTTTTTTTGCTGTCTTTTTTTAATGGTTTTTTTATGAATGTATTATTATTAGGGTCTGGAGGTCGTGAGCATGCTTTGGCTTGGAAGATACGGAATAGTTCCCAGTTGAATAATTTGTATATTGCTCCCGGAAATGCCGGTACTGCGTTGCATGGTACCAATGTACCCTTCGGTGTGACCGATTTTCACGAGATGAAACGGTTTGTACTCAATAATGATGTGGATATGGTAATTGTCGGCCCGGAAGATCCCCTGGTGCAAGGCGTATCGGACTTTTTCCGCAAAGATGAGGACATTTGCCATGTTTCCGTTATCGGTCCGTCGGCAAATGGTGCACGCTTGGAAGGCAGTAAAGACTTTGCGAAGGATTTTATGAAACGGCATAATATTCCCACCGCCGCTCACAAAACGATTACTCCGGCGAATATAGAAGAGGGCGATCGCTTCCTCGAATCGTTACAGCCCCCTTACGTGCTGAAAGCCGATGGGTTGGCCGCCGGAAAAGGGGTGTTGATTACGCCCGATTTGAAGCAGGCGAAATTGCAAATACGCGATATGCTGGCAGGAATGTTCGGCGAAGCGAGCCGGAAAGTGGTCATAGAGGAGTTCTTATCCGGCATCGAGTGTTCTGTTTTTGTACTTACCGACGGAAAGTCGTATAAGATTTTACCGGTAGCCAAAGATTACAAACGTGTCGGCGAAGGAGATACCGGTCTGAATACCGGGGGAATGGGGGCCGTTTCACCGGTGCCTTTTGCGGACGAGGTGTTTATGGAGAAGGTTCGTTTGCGTGTCGTGGAGCCGACCATTCAAGGCCTTCGCCGAGAAGGAATCGATTATAAGGGATTTGTTTTTCTCGGGTTGATCAATGTGAACGGCGATCCGAAGGTGATTGAATACAACGTGCGTTTGGGCGATCCCGAAACCGAAGTCGTAATCCCTCGTATAAAGTCGGATTTGTTGGAGTTATTTATCGGGGTAACCACCGAGACGTTGAATGAGAAAAAACTCGAAATTGATGAACGTCATGCCGCTACCGTCATGATGGTTTCGGGGGGATATCCGCAAGCATATGAAAAAGGGAAAGTGATTTCGGGACTCGAAGAGGTTTCCGACAGCTTGGTTTTCCATGCCGGCACAGCGTTTAAAGAACGGAATGTGGTTTCGGCGGGAGGACGTGTTTTGTCGGTAACATCGTTAGGCGCAACATTGAAGGATGCGCTGAAAACAAGCTATAAAAATATCGCTAAGATTCGTTTCGAGCAATCGTATTGCCGGAAAGATATCGGCCAGGATATTGAACTTTTATAATAGATCTATATGCATTACGCCGTTCGTATATTCCGGAATACCGTTGTCGAAGCACGGTTCTCCTCGTTAGTTGTTTCGTTATGCGTAATCGCTATGCGGCTGGGGTTGTTTTCGGTATCGGAGATCCCTTCTGCCGGTTTTCCCGATACCGGTTATCTATGGCGCTTTTGCGAACATTGGTTTTCCGACCCGACCATATCTTTTATCGCGGCCACCCTGTCGGTTTTTCTTATTGCCTGGATGATTGCCCGCCTTAACAGCCGCTTTTCGCTCATCCGTAACCGTACCCACTTGCCATTTATTGTCCCGCTGATCTTGTTTAGCGTGCATCCGTATTTTTTGAGGATGACTCCCGATTATATCAGTATCTTTTTTATTTTGTGCGCGCTTTTCCCCTTACTGAGTTCTTTTCATCGCGATGAGACCTATTTATATTCTGCCCAATCGGGTGTTTTTTTAGCGATAGCCTCGCTTTTTCAAATATATTCTTTGCTGCTTGTGCCTTTATGGTGGCGCGGGGAGGCTTCCATGCACGGCGTGCATCTTCGTTCGTTCCTTTCTTCGTTCTTCGCGGTGTTGCTCGTGTTCTGGTCGGTTTTCTCCGTTTGTTTCTTTTTCGACGATTTGCCGGCCTTTACAGCTCCGTTCTCGTACCTGGCTCTTTTTTCACTTCCCGACTTGCCGGCCTTTTCGCCAGGGCATTGGGTACTGGTTATAGCGGTCGGCTTATTCTTCGGAGTCTATATGTTTTTAAGCATTAAAACCTATATCCGAGACAAGGTGTTGACTTTGTCTGCGATACAATTCATGATTTATTTGCTGATATTTTTGCTTTTGTTTCAAATGGTTTATTGGAGCCAAGGTGTTTTTTTCCTTTCACTGGGCATTGCTTTACTATCTTACCTTATTGCCTATTTTTATACGCTGACAACTTCAAAAGTGAATATTTACGCGGGGTACTTTGTGTTCCTATTGCTAATAGGATACTACGTGTTAAACTATTTCTCTCTTTTCCCTGCGGTCTGACAAACAAAGGTAGCTATTTGATTGTTAAAAGGCTACTGAGTCTTACTATAAAATAATAGGAGAGAAAAACAATGAAAAAAAATATTCTGCGATTCATGGTCGCGATGGCGCTTGTGAGCGTACTATATGCGTGCGGTGCTTCCCAGACGGCTGCTGAAAAAGCGGCCCGTACGACTGAGTTGAAAGAGGCTATAGAAGCTCGCCGATTCACGTTCAATGCTACGTATGTGTATCCTACCGGATTCAAATCGAGGTATCTTACACCGAGTTACGACGTAAAAGTTTCGCCCGATACGTTAACGGTGTATTTACCTTATTACGGACGGGCTTATTCGGCTCCGATAGATCCCGGAGAAGGCGGCATCAAATTTTCGAGTACCGATTTTTCGTACGAAATGGAAGAAGGCAAAAAAGCCGGTAATTGGCAGATCCGTATCCGGACGAACGATACCCCTCGGCAGACAATTCTTTTTTTCGATATCTGGGAGAATGCCAAAGCCCGCCTCGATGTTACTCATCCCGACCGGCAGCCGATTTCATTCCAAGGGGATATCGTTATTCCCGAAAAGCTTTAACTATAGGGGGGCTTTAACTACCGGGGGATCGCCTTAAGCGACACCCCCGGTCTAAGAATTCAAAGTTTTTCCGCCAACTTTTTCGGGAGGTAAAACGTGTCGTTCTTGTCGATGTATACCACTACCGATCCTACATCGAACGGTTTGCCGTTTAATTTTGCAACCGATGAAAAGGCTTTCACCTCTAACGTTTTTCCGTTCTTCGTGACACGTAGAACCGGAAAATCGGCATCCTTTTTATCGATTTTATAACCGGTGCGTGCAAACACTTCGGTATGTTTTGCGAAGATATTGTCCGACAGTTCCTGAAGGGGAGTCGATAAACCCGATACCTGGAACAGGTACCGATTGATATCGACATTCCGGAGATTACCCCGGGGAACATTGTCTTGCGGGTGATAGGCCGCCAACAACACCTCTTCTCCTGTGTGGCCTCCGGTCGTGAAACCGAAACAAGTGTGTGCGTTGAGGATGTCGACGATGTTATGCACCATGTTATTGCTGGTACCGACCTTTGTGTAATCGCCCTCTTTATAGTTTCGGGAAGAGTAGAGTGTTTCCAACTCTTCGTCGGTTAAATCGATGTTGGTATATTTCTTAAATTCGCTTCTTACATTTTCGGGTTTTGTCTTTAAAAGCAATGCTTCAAGCCCGTTAGCGCTTAACTTGTAATTGGATACATTCTCAAAGAGCTGTTTTATCGATAGTTTGTCGTATCCCGGACAACGGCTGGATCCGATGGTGAAGCCGCTGTTGCCATGATCGGAAAGGATGATAACCGCTGTTTCGCCGTCTTTTTTTGCAAAATCCATCACCTTGCCTACGGCTTCATCGAAAGCCAGATACTCGGTGATGATACTCGCCGGATCATTGGCGTGCGCCGCCCAGTCTATCTGACTGCCTTCGACCATCAGGAAGAATCCCTTCGGATTTTGCGACAATACGTCCAATGCTTTCTCCGTCATTTCGGAAAGAGACGGCAATTTATCGGGGTTCCGGTCGATATCATAAGGAAACGCTTTGTCCTGAAAGAGCGCCCATATCTTTCCTTTTCCTTTGTAGTTCAAAAGGCCGTCACGATCATTTTCGAGATAGGTCGTCCCGTTATTCCGGAAATGTTGCCTGATGTCGTCGGTAACGATACCGGTTCCCCCGCCAAACATCACGTCTAAATTCTGATAGGCTATTTGCGGCGCCAAGGCCTTGTAATTACCCCGGTTGTAATAATGAGCGGAGCAATCTGCCGGCGTGGCATGAGGAAATTCGCAGGTAACAACCAAACCGGTAGCCTTACCCAGTTCGATACGCGACGCTTCGAGAATCGTGGCGGCGGGTTGATAGGTGCGGGTTGAGTCTACCGGATAGAGATCGGCTTCGGGGTCGGCTTCCGGATGAATGGCCACATTGCCTGTCTTTTGCAGGACGCCGGTCATATAAGCGGAGGTGGTCGGCGCCGAGTCGCCGATGGGAGCATTCGAGGAATGCGTCCGAACGGTTCCTGTAAAATAGGGATCGATATTCAATTGTTGCCCCAGTTTATTGTAAATTTTATACCATCTTGCCGCCGAGTAAACTCCAATGGATGTGCCGTCGGGAATCATGACGATTACATTTTTTACCGGCTTTACCTGCTGCGCCGATGCCGTGAGGCAAAGGGCTGCCAAATAGATTAATACACTTAATTTTTTCATCTTATACCTATGATAACTTTCATTATCGATTATATGAATTGTTTATAGTTGATTTGTTTGTGAATGTAAAGGTACAAAAATGTTATTACTTTTATATGAAGATTTCAAAGGAAGCTTTTTTCTGTGTCCTGCTTACCCTAAAAAGTGCGCGTTTTTGCGTATATTTGCTGCTCTTTTATCAAACAAAAGTAAAATGAATTCGAAAAAACCTCTTATCCTCATCACGAATGACGATGGATATCAAGCGAAAGGTATTGCCTCTTTGGTGGAGGCCGTAAAAGATTTGGGCGACATTGTCGTTTTTGCTCCCGATTCCCCCCGTTCGGGAATGTCGGGCGCCATTACAACGATTTTGCCATTACGGAGTTATCTGTATAAAGAAGACGAAAATGTCCGGTTGTATGTCTGTTCGGGTACACCGGTCGATTGTGTCAAGCTGGCGATAAATGAATTTCTCGACCGGAAGCCGGATCTGTTGCTTTCCGGAATCAATCACGGATCGAATGCCGGTATCAGTGTTTTGTATTCGGGAACGGTCGGCGCCGCTATTGAAGGTTGTGTGTTCGGTGTGCCGTCGGTGGCATTATCTCTGTGTGAGCATACGGCGAATGCGGATTTCAATCATGCCGCATCGGTTGCCCGCAAATTAGCTGTCCGGGTCTTGGAAAACGGGCTTCCTAAAGGAATGTGCCTGAACGCAAATGTTCCGGCGGGAGAAATAGAGGGGATAAAAATAACGGCTCAAACTCAAGGCAAGTGGGTGAACGAATATGTGCGTGCCAAAGATGGCGGCGGGCATGATGTCTTTTGGATGACGGGGAATTTTGAAAATTGGGAACAAGACAATGATAATTCGGATGAATGGGCGCTGGCGAATGGTTATGCGTCGGTCGTTCCGGTGAAAATTGATATGACGGCTTATGATCTTATTCCTGAGCTGAAGCAATGGGAGTTATAGGAATTACGAATGACTAATTACAAATGACGAATTAGTAATTAGTAATTGGTAATTAGTAATTGGTAATTGGTAATTATATGAAGTATTATCTTATAGCAGGGGAAGCGTCGGGGGACTTGCACGGGTCGAACTTGATGCGATCGATTAAAAATCGCGATGAAGAGGCTGATTTTCGCTTTTTGGGAGGCGACTTGATGCAGGCTCAGGGCGGGGTGTTGGTAAAGCATTACCGCGAAATGGCTTATATGGGCATTATTCCTGTGATTAGGCATGCCGATAAAATATGGGCTAATATGAAATCCTGCAAAAAGGATATCGTTCGATATCGCCCCGATGTCGTGATTTTAATTGATTATCCCGGCTTTAATCTTCAGATTGCCAAATTCGTTAAGAAGCATCTCGATATTCCCGTGCACTATTATATTTCGCCGAAAGTGTGGGCTTGGAAAGAATATCGTGTAAAGTCGTTCAAAAAATATGTGGATGAAATGCTCTGCATCCTGCCGTTTGAAGTCGATTTTTACAAAAAACACCGGTACCGGGTTCATTATGTCGGAAATCCTATCGTCGATGCGCTTGCTGCGCGGGATCATCAAGATGAACCGTTTCCGGCTTTTATTACGCAATACGGTTTGGATAACAAGCCGATTATTGCGCTGCTTCCGGGGAGCCGTAAGCGTGAAATAGAAGCCAACTTGCCGGTCATGCTCCGCGCTTCGGAAAGTTTTAGGGACTATCAGGTGATTATTGCCGGAGCGCCGGGAATCGAGCCGGACTTTTACGATACTTATGCGGACTCTTATCCCCTGAATGTGACGGTGCTTTTTCAGCAAACCTACCGGATACTGGCGCAAGCGAGAGCGGCTTTGGTTACGTCGGGAACGGCGACATTGGAAACCGCTTTGCTCAATGTCCCTCAGGTCGTTTGTTACCAAACGGCATTCCCGAAACTATCGTATTGGGCGTTTCGCCATATTTTGCATACTCCCTATATTTCGCTGGTTAACCTGATCGCCGGAAAGGAGGTGGTGAAAGAATTATTCGCCGTGTTTTTTTCAGAGCGGAATATTCAAAAAGAATTGGACTTGTTGCTCAACGATGACGCGTACCGGCAAACGATGCTCGGCAATTATGAGGAGATGCGACAGTTCGTCGGTGGCCCGGGAGCCTCTGACCGTGCGGCGGCGGTTATTGTCGATGCGATTCGGGGAGAATGACGCTCTGTTTTGAAAGATAGCCATCGGCAACGGCTGTTGCCGGCATGCTTTTATCTTTATTTTAGCCGGAAACCGGAGATCTGGCTTGCAAACTAAAAATTTTGTTAAGGATACCGGGTATACGCTCTTCCAATTAAAATTTATATGAAGGATACTGAGTATCCGGATTCTCATTGTGAAAAGAAGTTATAGATACCCGGTATCCTCGATGTGATTTGCAAATCGCAAGCCGGATACTTGCGCAGCCGGAGTCTGAATGGACGAACGCACGCCGGATACCGGGGAGATTATTTCATTTTGTCGAATCCTTCTCCGTAAACTCCGATAACAGACGCCTGACTGACGAAAGCATTCGGATCGACACCTTTCACAATGCGAAAAATCGATACCGATTCGGTACGCTTAGCCAAAACCACCACCACTTTTTGAGGTTTTTGCGAATACCAACCTACTCCGTCCAATACGGTACATCCTCGATGTAATTGAAGGTTGATTTCCGTGGCGATCTCTTCATATTTCTTAGAGAAGATCAGGAACTGAACCGATTGGCGGATCCCGTTAATGACGTAGTCTACGGATGTGGTCATGACCGCGATGATGATAATGCCGAACAGAATGGTTTCGATGCTTTGGAAGATAATGTAAGAAGACGAAACAATGGTCAGGTCAATGACAAGCATAATGCGTCCCGGCGTTACATTCCGGTATTTATTGATGACCATTACCACAATATCGGTTCCGCCGGTACTCCCGTTTACGGAAAAAACCAATCCCAATCCGCCCCCGCATAAAATCGCCCCGATCATGCCGGCAATTAGAGGATCTTCCTGTAGTAACACCGGCATAGAAGGAAATCCCTCCAACAGGCCGATAAACAAAGTCAACGACCCTACGCCGATAATTGTTTTCAACAGGAATTGCGACCCTAATATTTTGATGGCGGCCAGGATGAGGAATATATTCACCCCTAAAATCGTTAAAGAGACCGGCATGCCGAAAGCGTAATTCATTAATATCGCAATACCCGTCAGTCCCCCCGTCACAAAATGATGGGGCATAATAAACAAGGTTATCCCGATAGCGTACATGGCGGTACCCATCATAATCGTGAGATAATCCTTCCAGAAGAATTTCTTTAACTCGTACTTCTTTAATTGCGCGTTCATACTTAGATGACGATATTGACAATCTTTTTCGGAACGATGATTATTTTTTTCGGCGTTTTCCCTTCCAACCATCGTTCGGACTTGACGTGTTCCAATACGGCTTTTTCGATTGCTTCGCGGCCGGCATCGGCTGGGAAATCCAGCGTAAAGCGTGTCCTGCCATTGAAAGAGATCGAGTAGGAGAAGGTTTCTTCCTGCAAATAGTCTTCCCGGAATTTCGGGAATGCGGTGTCGAAAATCGTTCCTTCGTTACCCAACCTGTGCCACAGTTCTTCTGCGATGTGCGGGGCAAACGGGGCGAGGCAGACCAACAGGTCGCTTAAAATTGCTTTCTTATTGCATCGTAATTGCGATAATTCATTTACGCAAATCATAAAAGCAGACACAGAAGTGTTGAACGAAAACTGTTCGATATCCGTCGTTACTTTTTTTATCAGTTTATGGAGAGCGCGCAACTCGTCTTTCGACGGCTCTTCGTCCGACACCCGCCACTTCTCACCGTCGAAAAACAGATTCCACAGTTTCCGCAAGAAGCGATGCACCCCGTCGATCCCGTTGGTATCCCAGGGTTTGGACTGTTCCAAAGGCCCGAGGAACATTTCGTACAAACGCAACGTGTCGGCGCCGTATTTCTCGATAATGTCATCGGGATTCACTACGTTGAACATCGATTTGGACATTTTTTCGATCGCCCATCCACAGACATACTTTCCGTCCTCCAGTATGAATTCCGCCTTTTTATATTCGGGATTCCAATTGCGGAATGCTTCTATATCGAGGAGATCGTTGTGCACGATATTGACATCGACATGCAGCGGACTCGTTTCGTATTGATCTTTTAAGTTGTAAGAAACAAAGGTCTGCGTATGGTTGATGCGGTACACGAAATTGCTCCGCCCCTGAATCATGCCTTGATTCACCAGCTTTTTGAAGGGCTCCTGTTCGCAGGAAACGCCTAAGTCGAAGAGGAATTTATTCCAGAACCGGCTATATATAAGATGTCCCGTGGCATGTTCCGTTCCTCCGATATACAAATCGACATTTCTCCAGTATTCATCGGCATGTTTCGAAACCAATGCCTTCGGGTTGTGCGGATCCATGTAGCGCAGGTAATAGGCGGATGAACCGGCAAAGCCCGGCATCGTCGATAGTTCGAAAGGATAGCCTTCTTCCGTATGCCAGTTTTTAGCGCGTCCCAACGGAGGATCTCCCGCTTCGGTAGGAAGATATTTGTCCACTTCGGGCAGTTCGAGGGGCAGCTTGCTCTCCTCGAGAGGGTAGGCTATGCCGTCTTTATAATAGATGGGGAACGGTTCGCCCCAATAGCGTTGGCGTGAAAAGATGGCGTCGCGCAGGCGATAGTTGATTTGTCGGTATCCCAGGCCTTTTTGCTCCACCTCGTCGATGGCGGCGGGGATGGCTTCTTTTACGGTTTTGCCGTTGAGGAAACCGGAATTGATCATCACGCCGTCTTTCGCGTCGAAGCTTTCTTGCGAAACGTCGCATCCTTCAATCAACGGGATAATGGGCAGGTCGAAATGTTTGGCAAACGCATAGTCGCGGCTGTCATGAGCCGGCACGGCCATGATCGCTCCCGTTCCGTATCCGGCCAATACATAGTCCGAAATCCAGATGGGCAGTTTCTCGCCCGTAAACGGATGCAAGGCATACGATCCCGAAAAGACCCCGCTCACGGTTTTCTCCGATATGCGTTCGCGTTCGGTTCTTTTTTTGGTTTTTTCCAGATATTCCTGTACGGCCGGGAGCTGCTCTTCGGAGGTCAGCAGCAAGGTTAAATCGCTTTCGGGAGCAAGCACCATGAATGTGACGCCGAAAATGGTATCGGCACGGGTGGTGAAGATATCGAAGCGTATATTGTTCTGTGCTTTAAAGTGCATGACGGCACCTTCCGAACGGCCGATCCAGTTCTTCTGCGTTTCCTTCAGCGAGTCGGTCCAATCGATCGTCTCCAACCCGTCCAGCAACCGTTGGGCGTAGGCCGATACCCGCAGGCACCACTGACGCATTCTCTTCTGCTCAACCGGATATCCTCCGCGTTGCGACAACCCGTTGATGACTTCGTCGTTTGCCAGTACCGTCCCTAAGGCCGCGCACCAGTTTACCATCGTATCGCCCAAATAAGCGATACGGTAGTTCATCAACACATCCTGCCGGTCTTTTTCACTTTTCGCCTTCCATTCATCGGCTGTGAACCCGCGTTCTTCCGAGCAAGCGGCATGGATTCCTTCCGTACCCTGCTGTTCAAAATGTGCGATAAGTCGATCGATAGGCGCTGCCCGATTGGTGTCAAAATCGTAATACGACTTGAACATTTGCAGGAAAGCCCATTGGGTCCATTTATAATATTCCGGATCGCTGGTGCGGATCTCGCGGCTCCAATCGTAAGAGAAACCGATTTTATCGAGCTGTTCGCGATACCGGGCAATGTTTTTTTGCGTGGTTATAGCCGGATGTTGTCCGGTTTGGATGGCATATTGCTCTGCGGGAAGGCCATACGCATCGTAGCCCATGGGGTGAAGCACGTTATAGCCTTGCAAGCGTTTAAATCTCGAATAGATATCCGAGGCAATGTATCCGAGGGGATGCCCTACGTGTAGCCCGGCTCCCGAGGGGTAAGGGAACATGTCCAACACATAAAACTTCGGTTTCGTCGAATTTTCGGTTACCCGATACGTCTGATTCTCCGTCCAGTATTGCTGCCAGCGTTTTTCTATTTCTTCGAAATTATAATCCATTTTTATTCTTTTAAAAAACGCTGCAAAGGTAGTGAATAAAAACTATTTTGCCAATTGTATCGGGACGCTTTATCTCTCACTCCCGGTACATCTTATCGATGGCGTCGGCATATTTTTCCAAAATCACTTTTCGCCTTAATTTGAGGGTGTCGGTCAGTTCCCCTGACTGAATGGTAAACGGTTCGGGAAGCACGGTGATCCGTTTGATTTTTTCGTAGGACGTAAATTGAGCCTGCAAGAGTTCGATTCGTCCGAAAATAAAGTCGTTTATGTGCTTGTTGGCCGTAAGCTGTGGGATGGAATCGTAAGGAATTTCATGTTTGTCGGCATAAGCCTTCAACGCCTCATAATTGGGGATAATCAAGGCGCTGACGAATTTCCGTTCGTTTCCGATGACGGCGACCTGATCGATATACGAATCTTCCATGATGCGCGTTTCGATCATTTGCGGAGCGATATATTTTCCGTTCGATGTCTTGTACATGTCCTTGATACGGTCGGTGAGCACAAGCGTATTGTCCTCGTTCAGATAACCCGCATCCCCCGTTTTGAAATACCCGTCGTCGGTAAAGGCGTTACGGGTTTCTTCGGGTTTATTATAATATCCTTGCATCACGGTTTTCCCTTTCACGAGGATTTCATTGTTTTCGCCGATCTTCACGTCTACCTCAGGCATCACTTTTCCCACCGTGCCGATGCGGAATCCGTCTTGTGGAAAGCAGGTAACCGTAGCGGTGGTTTCCGAAAGCCCGTAACCGTAAATCAAATGCACATCGATACATTGCATGAACTCATTGATGGTATCCGACAGCGGAGCGCCGGCAACGGGAAAAAAGTTGCCCCGGTTAATCCCGACGATATGTTTAATAAGATAAAAAACGGTGTATTGATAAAGGAAAAACTTGATTCTGTTGCCTAATGGAGGCCTTTTTCCTTCATTTTTAAACATCAGGTTATGTTTCCGTCCTGTTTTTACGCAATCATCGAACAGCCATTTAATGATGCCGGTAGAATTGTCGATGCGTTCCCGGATGCCGATGTATACTTTTTCCCAGAAACGAGGAACATTACTCATCAACGTGGGGCGGACTTGTTTTAATGCCGTTTGGATTTTGCTCGGATCTTGGTTGATCGCCACCGGAATGCCTCTGTGCAGGCAATAATAGGTCCAGGTCTTTTCGAATACGTGGGTTAGAGGCAGAAAGCACATCGAGAGATCTTTGTCCGATAAACGGATGAGCCGTTTGTCGTGTATTCTAAAGGCTTGTATATAATTGGTATGGGTGAGCACGACCCCTTTGGGCTCTCCGGTGGTTCCGGAGGTGTAAATGATCGTGGCCGCATCGGACTCTTTCAGTTGTTTTAGCCGGGAATGCACTTGCGCTAACGAATCGGAGTTATCCCCCGTCGTAATGAAGTCGTCGAAATAAATCGACGTGCGGTCTTCCGGATTGAGAACCACGCTGCGGTCGAAGATGATAAGCTTTTGTAATACCGGACTTTCTTTTTGCACTTTGAAAGCATTATTATACTGGAATTGCTCTCCTACAAATAAAATTTGGATTTTGGCATCCTCGGTAATATATTTCACTTGCAAAGGCGAAGCGGTGGCATACATCGGAACCATTACCGCCCTGTTGGCATATCCGCCGAAATCGGTCATCAGGTATTTCTCCATATTTTGAGAGTAAACGCCGATATTATCGTGCGGTTTGATTCCTATTTCAGCCATTGCCTGGGCAGTTTTCATTATTTTAGCGGAGAATGTTTCCCACGACATCGTATGCCACTTCGTTCCGGACGGTTGATATTTCAGTGCCGTTTTATAAGTATATTCTTGCGCTTGCTTATGGATGAGTTCACCTAAATGATAATAGTTCATTTTCTTTATAGTTTATGGAGTCAAAGATAAATCAATTTAGTGAAAAAACGACTGTCGGGCGGGATTTATTGACGTATCAGGATGTCGTTTGGGGTGACGCTTTCGGTAAAACCGCCCTCAGCGGCGCCTCCGGGAAAAGACTTTTTGCGAATTATTCACTTACGGGCCGAAAAACAGGGCGTGTAATTAACGAGACTTAACTCGTTTTTTTACACACGAGTAAAACAATGATTTTATCTTTGTTCCTGTTATGAAAAAGTGTGTCCACTCATTGATATTTATTTGTTGGTTGCTTTTCGCCATGGCGGCAAAAGCGCAGCAATACTATGCGGCGAACATCTATTCGGAGTCCGGAGCATCGGGCAATTCCGTGTACATGATGCCCAACGTGTTTCCGGCCGAATTGATCGACGGCGATACGGTGGCTTGCATGTATCTGCATGATTTTGTTAAATATTCTCCGGTTCATTTCCGTAATAATAAGGAGCAGGTAAAATACACCAAGCTGATGCGCGATGTGAAAAAAACCCTTCCTTATGCCAAAGAGATTGCCGGTATTATTATTGAGACTTATGAGTATATGGAAACGCTTCCCGATGATAAGGCGCGTCAGAAGCATCTTGAGGCAATGGAAAAACACTTATTCGAGGTGTATATGCCTAAAATGAAAAAATTGACCCGTTCTCAAGGACAGTTGCTGATGAAGTTAGTCGATCGGGAAACGCATTCTTCTTCCTATCATATTATCGATGCGTTTATGGGGAGCGCCAAAGCCTGGTCTTACAATTTGTTTGCGAGCCTCTTTGGAAATAGCCTCAAAGAGAGGTACGATCCTTACGGCAATGATCGGATGACGGAGAGGGCCTGTGTATTGGCCGAGCAAGGGGTCATTTGATAAGTGTCCCGTCTACCGGTTAAACAAAATCATATCATTCGGAAAATTCAAAACAGTTTCTTAATTGCTCTTATTCTGGATGAGGGGAAAGGATATATTTTTTTCTTCGTTAAATTAGTCGTACTTTTGCGCTTCTTTTTTGAAGTGATTAATGAGAATAAAATTTTTAAAGGATTTTCAGCCCGCACTTTTCGTTTCCCTTAAGACGTATAATAAAGAAAAATTCTTGTCGGATCTGATGTCCGGCTTGATTGTGGGTATTGTGGCTCTTCCTTTAGCCATAGCATTCGGTATTTCTTCGGGAGTGGCTCCCGAAAAAGGGATTGTGACGGCGATTATAGCCGGCTTTCTAATCTCGCTTTTGGGCGGGAGTAACTTCCAGATCGGAGGCCCTACCGGGGCTTTCATCGTCATTGTGTACGGTATCGTCGAGAAGTTCGGCGTTTCCGGGCTTGCCATCGCTACGGTTTTGGCGGGGATCATGTTGTTGGCGATGGGTTTTATGAAACTCGGGACGGTGATTAAGTTCATTCCGTATCCGATTGTCGTCGGATTTACAAGCGGCATCGCCCTGACTATTTTCTCTACTCAAATCAAAGATATCTTCGGGCTAAGCATCGATCGTGTTCCTTCCGATTTTATCAGTAAGTGGCAAGTCTATCTCTCCAATTTTCATACGATTAACGGATGGGCGGCGGCCATCGGCATTATCAGCGTTGTTCTCATCTTCTTAACCCCCAAGATGACGCGGAGAATTCCGGGATCGTTGGTCGCGATTGTCGTCATGACGGTCGTGGTGTATTTTATGAGAACGCAATGGGGAATCGAGGGGATCGAAACAATCGGTGATCGGTTTAATATTGATAACCATCTTCCCGCGGCTGAGCCTATCGGGTTTAACTTGGAAAGTATCCGCCTTCTTTTTCCTTCGGCCTTTACCATTGCCATGCTGGGGGCGATAGAGTCCTTATTGTCTGCCATGGTCGCCGATGGCGCGACGGGCGACAGGCATAACTCCAATATGGAGTTGGTGGCGCAAGGGGTGGCGAATATCGTCACGCCTTTCTTCGGCGGGATACCCGCTACCGGAGCGATTGCCCGCACCATGACCAATATCAATAACGGGGGTAAAACACCTGTCGCGGGAATCATTCATGCCGTGGTATTATTGCTGATATTGCTGTTCTTGGGCGATCTGACGCGCCATATTCCGATGGCTTGCCTGGCCGGGGTGTTGGTCGTGGTCGCTTATAATATGAGTGAATGGCGGATTTTCGTATCGCTTACCAAACAGTCCTACTCCACATTGGCGATTTTATTGACGACCTTTATCCTGACCGTTGTGTTCGATTTGACCATTGCCATCGAGGTCGGGCTTTTACTGGCCGTGTTTGCTTTCTTGAAGCGCATGTCGGAAAGTACGCAGATCTCTGTGACGACGGGTAAGGTCGACATGTCGAAAGAACTGGAGTCGCATTCCGATCATTATGAAGACGAAGTGCTCACATTGCCCAAAGGGGTGGAAGTGTATGAAATCAACGGGCCGTTTTTCTTCGGAGTGGCGAACAAGTTCGATGAATTGATGCGGGAGATAGCCAATAAACCGAATATCCGCATCATTCGGATGAGGAAAGTTCCTTTTATCGATTCTACCGGATTAAACAATCTGGAAACGTTTTGTAAAAACTCGAGAAAGGAAAAAATTACGGTCATTTTATCGGGTGTGAATGATTATGTGCGTACAAAATTGCATAAATCCGATATTCCGGTCATTATCGGTGAAGAAAATATTTGTTCGAACATTCATTTGGCGGTACAGCGTGCAAATGAATTAACGGAGCAAGCCAAGCAGGATGCCTGAGTTCCGGATGAAGTTGCAGGATTGCCGATTTTTACGTAAGTTCGTGCTCTGAAATAGATAGGAAAAATGAATAAGCGGCCATTGCAACTTACCGACTGGCTCCCTACGACGAAAAAGGAAGTCGAACTCCGAGGATGGGATTATCTGGATGTGATCCTATTCTCGGGAGATGCCTATATCGACCATCCGTCGTTCGGAACGGCGGTCATCGGGCGCTTGTTGGAGCGGTTAGGCCTTCGTGTGGCGATTGTTTCACAGCCCAACTGGCGTGACGATTTGCGTGATTTCAAGAAGCTGGGTACGCCTCGGATGTTTTTTGCCGTCACCGCCGGTGTGATGGATTCGATGATCAATCATTACACCGCCAATAAACGCCGTCGTTCCGATGATGCGTATACGCCCGACGGACGCAGCGATATGCGTCCCGACCGGGCGATGACCGTTTATTGCCGCATTTTAAAGGACCTGTATCCGCAGATTCCCGTACTGATTGGCGGAGTGGAGGCTTCTCTGAGGCGCGTTACCCATTACGATTATTGGGATGACCGGCTTTTTAAAACCATTCTCGCCGATACGCACGCCGACTTGTTGATTTACGGGATGGGCGAACAGCCGCTTCATCGATTGGTGGAGGAAATGCAGAAGGGTAAATCGATGCGTGAATTGCAGGATATTCCTCAAACCGCTTTTTTGACCGCACCTCAACAAATTCCGGCGAGCATCTTTCAAGAAGATATCCGCCTTTTTTCGCATGAGGAGTGCCTGAATGATAAACTGAAGCAAGCGAAAAACTTCCGAATCGTAGAAGAACAATCGAACCGCTTGCATGCGGCGCGGCTTTTGCAGAATGTAGACGATCAGACGTTGGTGGTCAATCCTCCGTTCCCTCCCATGACGGAAACGGAGATCGATTCCTCGTTCGATTTGCCTTATACGCGTTTACCGCATCCGAAGTACAAGGACAAACATATTCCCGCCTACGAAATGATTAAGTTTTCGGTTACCTTGCATCGGGGCTGTTTCGGCGGATGCGCGTTTTGTACGATTTCGGCTCATCAGGGCAAGTTTATATCGTCGCGATCGAAAGACTCTATCCTCAAAGAGGTGGAAAAGATTACGGAAATGCCCGACTTTAAGGGCTATATCAGTGATTTGGGAGGCCCCTCGGCCAATATGTACCGCATGGCAGGCAAAGAAACCTCGCTTTGTGAGAAATGTAAGAGGCCTTCGTGTATCTTTCCGAAGATTTGTCCGAACCTGAGTACCGATCACGCACCGTTGCTGGATATCTATCGTTCGGTCGACGCTTTGCCGGGAGTGAAAAAATCTTTCATCGGAAGCGGAATCCGCTACGATATGTTATTGCATACGAGCAACGATCCGAAGATTGACCAATCGGCCCGGGAGTATATGCACGAGTTGATTGTCCATCATGTGTCGGGAAGATTAAAGGTGGCGCCCGAACATACTTCGGACGAAACGCTGAACGTGATGAGAAAACCTTCGTTTCATCAATTTTATCAATTCAAGCGGATTTTCGATGAAGAAAATAAGCAACACGGACTCAATCAACAACTAATCCCTTATTTTATATCTTCTCATCCCGGTTGTACCGATGAGGATATGGCCGACTTGGCCGCCATCACAAAAAATCTTGATTTCCGGTTGGAGCAAGTGCAGGATTTTACGCCTTCGCCCATGACCTTAGCTACTGAAATCTATTATACCGGCTACCATCCGTACACTCTTAAGCCGATGTACACCGCCAAAACAAAGGAACAGAAAAATGCGCAACGCCAATTTTTCTTTTGGTATGAAAAACGGAATAAAACTTCTATTATACAGAAATTAAAAAGGATACATCGACCGGATCTCATTGCGAAACTTTACCCGAATGGTTAATTAGGGTTAAATTATCCGTTTTGTCTGTCTTTTGTGCAGCGTTTTTTTCGACTTTTCATCTATTAGATAAAAGCAATCATTTATTCAATATAATTATTGGGATCTATGAAGAAAGCGTATGTCGTAATAGGAATTTGTTTGGCCGCATTGTTGGCTTACTTTTCTTCGTGTGATGATAACAGTAAATATTCGTTGGGAGATTTTGTGGTAAGTATCGCAACGGTCGAGCCAACCGGTGCAAATGGGTATCACATCGTTCTGGATAATGGGAAACGGTTGCTTCCCGTTCATTCCGACATCCGTTATATGCCGGGGAGCGAACAGCGGGTAGTGGTGAATTATACGATTTTGTCGGATGCGAAAGACGGATATGATTATTATGTGAAAATAAATGATATTTGGAACATCCTTACCAAGCAAGTGATTGAGTTAAATGAGGAAAATGCCGACAGTATCGGAAATGATCCTATACAAATACATGATATCTGGGTTGGAGGTGACTACCTGAATGTCGACTTTTTCTTTAATTACGGCAAAGGCGAGAAACCCCATGCGGTCAATATGGTAAAGAATACCCTCTCTTCCGAAGCCACCTTGAATGGAGTCGACCTGGAGTTCAGGCATAATGCCTATAATAGCGCCAGCTCCAAATTGTACAGAGGCTTTGTCAGTTTCAACTTGAAACCGTTGCAACGGACTGATGTCGATTCGGTTGTTATTTCGGTAAAAGTGAAGGATTGGGCGGAAGAAAAAAATTACGAGGTGGTATACCGGTATAATCAAGCGGCATTGGCGAATATGTCGGATAATGCTTCCATACCGGTCATCACATCGGATGAATACTATTAATAAATTGAAAAAACTTACTTTGAATTAGTTCTATTTCTTATATGACTTTTTGATTTTCCAAGAACCGGATAAACCCTGTGAAGAGTGTATCCGGTTATTTTTTTGTCTACTTCAATGCTTCGATTAGCTTTTCAGCCGCCCTGTCGGGGGAGTTTCCGTTTTCCAATAAGCGGACGAACTTGCTTCCGATGATGGCGCCGGAGGAATACCGGCAAGCGGCGTCGAAAGTCGTTTTGTTGGAAATGCCGAAGCCGGTCAGCCTCGGATGACGTAATCGCATCGCATTCACCCGGCGGAAATAAGCGAGGGTCGCATCGTCGAAAGTGTCTTTCACGCCCGTCACCGAAGCCGACGATACCATGTAAATAAACCCTCCGGTATGTTCGTCAATGAGCCGGATGCGTTCTTCCGAGGTTTCGGGAGTAATGAGCATGATGGTATGCAATCCGTATTTCTCTGCGACGGGTTTGTACGATTCGCGATATTCGGCGAAAGGCAAGTCGGGAATAATGAGTCCGTCGATACCGCATTGTGCCGCATCGCGGCAAAAGTTATCGAAGCCATATTGCATGATAGGGTTCAGGTAACCCATTAAAATCAACGGAATATGCACCTTCTTGCGGATTCCGGATAGTTGCCCGAACAAATGTTTCACGCTCATGCCGTTTTTCAACGCCTCTGCGCTCGATTGCTGAATGACCGGCCCGTCGGCCATCGGATCGCTGAAAGGAATGCCGATTTCAAGCATATCGGCGCCGTGTTGTTGTAAGGCCCGGATGATTTCGGTCGTGTCATGAAGATGTGGGTAGCCGGCCGTAAAGTAAACCGACAGGATTCCGCTATTCTTTTCGTTGAATAATTGATCGATTCTGTTCATTTTCTGATTTCTTGAATAAAGTGTTGTAGTAATTCGATGTCTTTGAGTCCCGGCCGTGTTTCGAAACGGCTGTTGAGGTCGATACCCACGCATGCCGGATGATGGAATTCGCGGATGCGGGATAGATCTGTCGGGGAAATTCCTCCGCTGAGTAAAAAAGGAGTATTGCCTGAATACGAATGAAGGGTTTCCCACTGAAAGGACTGTCCCGATCCGCCATACGCTGCGGTATAGGTATCGAACAGGAAATAGTCGCAACTGTTGTCGTAGCGTTTCACCAGGCCTGCGGGAAAGGAGGCGTCTTCACGCGAGACGGAAAAAGCTTTTATCACCTTAAAGCCGTCGCCGCGAAGAGAACGGCAATCGTCGGGCGTTTCATCGCCATGAAGTTGAAGGATGTCGATACTGTTTCGCCGGGCTGTTTCGCGCAACGTGGCAGTCTCTTCGTTGACGAAAACGCCTACGCGTTTGGCCTTCGCGGGAAGGGGAGGCACGAACTTGCCGGCATATCGCGGCGAGGAAGGATAAAAAATGAATCCGATCCAGTCCACGTCCAGTTCGTCTATAGCCCGGATGTTTTCCGCATCGCGCATGCCGCATACTTTAATGATTTGTGGTTTCATGCCGGGATGCTTTTCATAAAACGACCCAATGAAGCGCCCGGATCGTCTTCTTTCATAAACCTTTCACCGATAAGGAATCCCTTATAGCCGGCATCGCGTAATTCTTTGACCGTGGCCGGCGAAGAAATGCCGCTTTCGGAAACCCAAACCGCGTCCGAAGGTAACCGCCGGGTCATGTCGAATGATTTACGCACGTCGGTGTGAAACGATCCGAGATTACGGTTATTGATTCCGATAAGCGTGTTGAGCGGGGTGATATACGCTATTTCACGCTCGTCGTGCAACTCCAACAATACCTCCAATTCGAGATCGCGGGCGACTTCGGTCAGTTTTTTGCATCGGGTGGGAGAGAGCGCCGCGGCAATGAGTAAGACGGCATGGGCGCCCGACAACTTCGCTTCATAGAGTTGGTATTCATCTATAATGAAGTCTTTGCGAAGGATGGGAATGGATATCGCCTGTGCCGCTGCGTGGAGATCTTGCCGCGTACCTCCGAAAAACTTCTCGTCGGTGAGCACCGACAGGGCGCTCGCCCCGTTGTCCTGATAACCTTTGGCAATCGTTACCGCATCGGCCGTTTGCCTTATCCAGCCCTTGCTGGGCGAGCGGCGTTTGAATTCCGAAATAATTCCCGTCGGGGAACTCACCAGGGCCTCTTTCAATGATTTCACTTCAAAGGTCCCTTCTTCTACGGAACGAACGAGGGACGACAGCGGGCGGGCTTTTTTAGCCTGCTCCACCTCCACTTTTTTGTGGGCGATAATATCGTTTAAAATATCTTTCATATAACGAATGGTAGTTTACAGTTTATAGTTGTTACACGGAGAAATCTTTTTTTTTGGTCTCCAGTCACCGGTCACCGGTCTCCGGTCACCAGTCATCAGTCACCGGTCTAATGTCTAATGTCGGCAGCTATCAGCTAATATGCTAATTTGCTAATATGCTAATTTGCTAATTTGCTAATTAATTCATCATTTATCCTTTTCATCTGTCAGACAAATTATCGTTTACAGTTTACGGCCTATTGAGTTCGATAAATTTTTTAAATGTTTTCAAGGCCTTTTTGCCATATAGCGAATCGCGGGCGGTTTCCAGACAATCCTCGATCGATCGGTCGGGAACAATGGTTTGAATGGCGAAAGCCGAATTAGCCAATACCACATTCAGTTGCGCTTCCGTGGCTTCGCATTCAAGCACCTTGTTGAACAACCGCGCCGCCTCTTCGGGCGTATCGCCTCCGTACAATTCCTTCTGTTTGTTTTCCCGGAAACCCAAATCCCCCGGGCGGAAAAGCTGTTCCCCCTTATTCGATACGACCTTAAACCGCCCGGTAAGGGAGATCTCATCATATCCGTCAAGACTGTGAACCACACAATATCTCTTCTTGCTTTCCTGATAGATATAGCTGTACAAGCGCATCATCGAAAGGTCGTATACTCCCAGTAACTGGTATTCGGGCTGTACGGGATTGACTAACGGGCCCAGTACATTAAAGAAGCTGCGCACGCCGAGGTTGCGGCGTACTCCGGCCACTTCTTTCAAAGCGGGACTGAACAGCGGGGCATGCAAATACGCCATCCCGCACGCTTCGATGCTCTTGCGCAGGGCATCTATATCGGTGGTGAACTTCACCCCTTGCAATTCCATCACGTTGCTTGCCCCGCTGACGGACGTCGAGCCGTAGTTGCCGTGTTTTACCACCGGATACCCCGCGCCTGCTACTACAAAGCAAGACAGCGTGGATATATTGAAGGTGTTCTTCCCGTCGCCTCCTGTGCCGACGATATCGATGGGTCGGTATTCCGAAAGGTCGGTGGGCACGCGCATATCGAGCAGCGCATCGCGGAAGCCCATGATTTCTTCTACCGAAATACGGCGCATCAGGAAGCAGGTGATCAAGGCGGATACCTGCGCTTCGGGAATCGTGCCCTGCACAATTTGGAAAAGAATGTCTTTCGCTTCTTCTCGCGAAAGATAGTGATAGTCGAATAGTTTATAAAGTATTTCTTTCATATAATTATTAGGAGTTTACAGTACAGTTGAAAGTTGTCGGTCATCAGCTAATTTGCTAATTTGCTAATTTGCTAATTAACTCATAGCTCATAGTTCATAGTTCATAACTCATAACTCATCATTAAGAAGTTTCGTATAATGGTTAATCCGTTAGGCGTCAAGACCGATTCGGGATGAAACTGTACGCCGTGAATGTCGAGCGTACGGTGTTTAAAAGCCATAATCGAGCCGGCATCATCGATTGCGGTGATTTCGAGATGGGCGGGGAAGCCGTTGCGGGAAACAATCCATGAGTGATACCGTCCGACCGGTATGATGCGGGGCAGACCCCTGAAAATCGGATCGTCGGCAACGATTTCCGCGGGAATTTGTACGCCGTGAAAGACGTCGGACAGGTTGACGAGTGTCCCTCCGAAGGCCTCGGCGATGGCCTGATGCCCCAGGCAAACGCCCAACATGCTTTTTGCAGGCGCGTAACGCCGTATAAGAGGCAAGAGAAGGCCGGCTTCTTCGGGGATGCCCGGACCGGGCGACAGAATGATCTTATCATACTGTTCCACACGGTCGAGATCGATGCGGTCGTTCCGGATGACATCGACTTCGGTATATCCTAAGGCCTTTATCGCATGAACCAGATTATACGTAAAGGAATCGTAGTTGTCGAGGACGAGAATTTTTTTCATTTCAATCCGTTTTAAACGTGATATAAAGACGCAGCCAGGTCGATGGCTTTTTTCAAGGCGCCGAGCTTGCTGTTTACTTCCTGCAATTCGTATTCTTCCTCACTTTTGGACACGATTCCCGCGCCCGCCTGATACCATAGTTCGTTGTTGCGGCTGACGAAAGTGCGTATCGTAATGGCCTGATTGAGGTCGCCGTTCAATCCGATAAAGCCGATGCATCCGCCGTAGGCTCCGCGATTGTGCTCCTCTATTTCGGAAATCAGTTGCATCGCCCTTACTTTCGGAGCTCCGGATAATGTGCCGGCGGGGAAGGTGTCGAAGAAAGCCCGGATGGGATCGGCTCCCTCGTCGAGCGTGCCGCTCACCCGTGAAACAAGGTGGATGACATGCGAGTAGAACTGCGGTTCTTTATAGAACTCGACCTTCACGCCGTGTGCATGGCGGCTGATATCGTTGCGCGCCAGATCGACCAGCATGACATGCTCGGCGTTCTCTTTGGGATCCTTCAGCAGGAAGTCGACCGCCTTCCGGTCTTCGACGGGATTGCCCGTGCGTTTGGTGGTGCCGGCGATGGGGTCGATGCTGATGGCTTTCCCTTTAATCTTACAATGCGTTTCGGGGGAAGAGCCGAAGATACGGTATCCTCCGAAGTCGAAATAAAATAAATACGGCGACGGATTTACGGAGCGCAGCGCCCGGTACACTTTGAAGTCATCGCCCGAAAAATGCTGGACAAACCGGCGGGAAAGAACGATCTGGAACACGTCGCCACGCAGGCAATGTTGTCTGCCCAGTCGTACGTATTCTTTGAATTGATTGTCGGTGATGGTACTGTATTCGTCGCCTTCGGCAAAGAAGTTGAACGAAGCGAAGTTTCGCAGGTTCACGAGCGATTCGACTTCGTGCAAACGGCTCTCTTCGCCTTCTCGCAGCAATTCGATGAGGGTGATGCGATCGGTGAAATGGTCGAAAACGATCAGGTATTTGTACAAGATATATAGCATGTCGGGCGCATCGTTGCGGTCGGGGCGGCTTTCCTTTACGGCGATATTCTCGGTATATCGCACACAGTTGAAGGTGGTATACCCGAAAAGGCCGCAAGCCTCTTTTTCATCCCCTTCCACATCGAAATGCCCGATAAATCCGGCCAGGGCATCGGTAATGGAATAGCGGTCGCGAAGTTTTTCGTGGAGCAGGCTTCCGTCGGGAAAACGCATCGTGGCGGCGCCCCGGTTTACTTCGACGGAAGCGATGGGATTGAGCGCCACATACGACGTGCTGTTGTCTCGGGCATGAAAATCGGAACTTTCGAGCAGCGCCGATTCGGGAAAAGCGTCCCGCACTTTCAGATAAATGCTGACCGGCGTGTGCAGGTCGCCGAGTAACCGGCGGGTGTGCGTGTGTAACTTGAATTTCATATCGATTGTTTTTGCTGATGAGTTGTTTGCGAATAGTTGATATAGGTCTCCATGTCCTTGTCGCCCCGTCCGGAAACGGTGAGAACAATGATATCGGAAGGCGCGAAGGTGTTTTTGTTGAGCGCTGCAAGGGCGTGCGCCGATTCGAGCGCGGGAATGATGCCTTCCTTACGGGTGAGCTCGAAAGCGGCTTCGAGCGCTTCGTCGTCGGTGATCGCGATGACGTCGGCCCTGTGTTGCGACGCCAGATACGCATGGATGGGCCCCACGCCGGGATAATCGAGCCCTGCCGAAATGGAGTAGGGTTCGGTGATCTGCCCGTCATCGGTTTGCATCAACAGCGTACGGCATCCGTGTAATATGCCGGGCTTGCCGAGGCGGATGGTAGCGGCCGAGTATCCCGTATCGATGCCCTTCCCCGCGGCTTCGGCCAGGATAATCTTTACGCGCGTGTCGTCGAGATATTCGTATACCGTTCCGGCTGCGTTGCTTCCCCCGCCCACACAGGCGATGAGATAATCGGGATAATCTCGTGGCTCCTTGCCGGCGAGTTGTTGACGAATCTCTTTGCTGATGACCGATTGCAGGCGCGCGACCATGTCGGGGTAGGGATGCGGGCCGATGGTCGATCCGATGATGTAGTAGGTGTCATCGGGATGGCTGCACCAGTCTCGGATGGCTTCGTTGGTGGCGTCTTTCAGCGTTTGGTTGCCGGAAGTGACGGGAATGACTTCGGCTCCCAGCATTTCCATCTTTTTTACATTAGGCTGTTGGCGTTGCACATCGGTCTGTCCCATGTACACGGTGCAAGGCATCTGCATGAGGGCGCACACAGTGGCGGTGGCCACGCCGTGCTGCCCGGCGCCCGTCTCGGCGATGATACGGTGTTTATTCATCCTTCGGGCGATAAGGATCTGCCCGAGAGTATTATTGATTTTATGCGCCCCGGTGTGGTTCAAGTCTTCACGCTTCAGATACACGGTGCAACGGTGTTTCGCGGAGAGATACTTCGACAAATAGAGGGGCGAAGGGCGTCCCGCATAGTCGCGCAACAAGGCATGAAACTCGTTGCGGAAACTCTCGCTCTCGATAATCGGCAGATACGACTCCTGTAAGTCCGTCACGCACCGGTGAAGGATTTCGGGCACGAAGGCGCCGCCGAACTCGCCATAGTAGCCTCTTTGATTGACTGTAAAATTTTGCATATATAGAATGGTTTTAATGATTGCTGAAAACGAAAAAAGCCCGCCGCAGGTGCGACAGGCTTTCTTATATACCGATGTGTACTTTCCGTTAAGACATGACTGCTTTCCTTACGACCGTTAGGAGTTGTAAGTAGCGCCACCAATATCCGTTAGAAAGTAAATGCATATTTTGTCTTTTATTTTGATTGCAAAGAAAGTCGATTTAAATCAAAAAAACAACTATTCCCTTGTTTTTAACATTCTCGAAAGTGTTTTTTACCTCCCTTCCGGCATTTCCTCCCTCCCTTTTATCATTTCGGAGCTACCGGTAAGTATTTTTGATGTACAGTTTATCGTTTTTTACTTTCTTTTTGTCATTTTAGAGGTGCCGGCTATCATTTTTGAAGTACCCTCTATCGTTTTTATCCTCCGTTGAACCATTTTCATCGTCCTTTGGAACATTTTTGAGCGGTTTTCCATCCTCTTTTATTTTCCCGGAGTCGTATCGGAAAGCCGTGCCGGTATTGTTACCGTGGCGGAAGATATTTTTATCACGGATAAGCGCTTAACGATATTCTCTTTCCATCCAAGCGATGCCCCGGTAACTACATTGTCTGTTTTCTCTTCATCTTATGTAGCCGGCGCAACTCTTTGGTGGCGTCGGGCAATATCTCGCGGTAATAGGAATCATAAAGTTCGGATTGCGAGAGCAAACCGTCCACATAGGTTTCATATTTCCGGTAGATTCTGCTGAGCCTGGTTATCTCATTGTCGATACGGCGCTTCTCCTCTCTGCCGTGTGTCAACGACCGGAGTTGTTTGAGCCGTACCATGAGCTGTTTATGTTTTTTTCTGTCTATTCCCCGCACGTTGTATTGAATTATGAAGTATGAGTTATGAAGTATGAATGATAGGTCATAGGTCACCGGTCTCCAGTTTAAAAATGTCAAATGTTTAAGTCGAATAGTGAGTAGTAATTCATCTTTCAGCCTTCATCATTCATACCTTTTTCTCGTTCCCGCAGGCAGAACAAACCGCCTGCAGGATGTGTGTTTTACCAAGGGTGTCGTTCGGAGCTGCCCCCGGATCTTTTTATTTTACGAACACCACGTCGCCGTTCTTGGTACCGTCGCTGAAAGCGATGTAGAACGTGCCGGCCGTTTTCGTTTCCGAAACCTTTACAGAGGTCAGGTCGATAGGCTTGGCATCTTTCGTTTTCGAATCCACCACATACAACTTGCCGCCCGTCTTGTCGCCTGCGCTCAGGCCGCCCGTCCACAACAAGTAATATTGCTGCTTCTTGTCACCCGACAATTGGGTTACCGCGAGTCCGCTCTGAAGAAGAGTGATGCCGTACTGATCGGCTTCGTCGAATTTCGCAGAAGAGATGTCCCAAACGAAGGTGCCGACTGTCGGAACGCCGACCTTCACTTTTATCTCCGCCCTTTGCCCTTTGGCATCGGTCACGGCGATGGTCGTTTCCCCGCCGTCCTTTATCCCCGTCAGGGTTATTTCGTCATTCTTTACTTCGATGGTTATCACACCGTTGACGGCAGGTACGGCTTTATACTCGGGGTTACCGGTTTTGACCATTACCACTTTCGATTCCCCCGGTTTCAATACCACTTCGGTGGTCGTGTCGAGCGTAAGTTTCGCCGCCGGTTCGTCGTTATCGTCTTTGCACGAGGCAAACCCGAGGATGAGGGTTGCCATGAATAAAATGTTGAGTATTTTTTTCATTTCGTTTTTGTTTTATTGTCGAAGGTCTAAAGTCTAATGTCTAATGTCTAATGTCGCCGGTCGTTAGACCTTTGACTTCTGACTTCTAACTCCTGATGTCTTCGACTTCATTCGTAATTTGTAATTTGTAATTCGTAATTCGTAATTTGTAATTTGTAAATTTCTTATATGTTGCCGGTCTCCAGTACCCGGTCTTTAGACCTTCGACTTTTGACTTCATTCATAATTCATACTTCATCGTTCATACTTCATCGTTCATGCTTCATAACTCATACTTCATCGTTTAATAATCAGCCGTATTTTCTGCGTGTCGTTTGTCGCTTCCAATTTGATGGCATCGCCGGTTTTACCGGAAAGGTCGAAGCCTTTTACACCGTCGATAGTGATTTCAAACTCTTCGGGTTTGTCGGTTCCGACAACTTTCACCGTGTTGCCTTCCACCGAGATGGCCGGCGCTTGCAACCATGAGTAATCGAATGACGTGGCAATGGTGATGGTTTTGCTGAAGGCCGCATATTGGTCGTTACCGGCCTGCGTAGCGGTGACTTTCACTTCTCCCGCACCTGTGACGGTCAGTTTGTTGCCGCTCAGGGTCGCCACATCCGTCTTGCCCTCTTCGATCGTATACGTAACATCCAACCCTTGGTCGGTTTTGGCGGGCAGTTCGATTACATCCTCCACATCGGCCAACCGGTCGGCTAAATCTTTGACGGTTTGCGCTTCTTTATCGGAATAACCCTCAATCTTCGCAAACTCCTTCCATATATTCGCTTTACGATAAGCTTCTTCACTGCCTTTGGGCACATAGAGCGTCGCCTTATCCTTAATGTCTTCCGAAAAATTTTCGTAAAATTCTCCTTTCAAAGTTGCCGGCGTGCTGTTGCCTAAATACAACGAAATAATATTGGGCGAATCAAAAAAAGTATAGGACGGAATGGTAGCAAGGGTGGCCGGTAGCTTAATGGTTTTTACCTGACTGCTACTAAAAAAAGGAAGATTCGAATTAACGATTTCTTTGAGGCTTATCTTACTTATGTCGACGGTTTCGCCCTGAAAACCGTAGAATACGCCGCCACCCACACTTTCTACCGTAGCCGGCAGCGTCACTTCTTTGATGTTAGAGCCGGAAAAGGCGCCCTCGCCAATGCTTTTCAGGTTCTCACCGTAAACGATTTCATTGACCGTAGCGCGCCAGAAAAAGAAATCCGGAAGATTTTCCCTGCCCGAAAGATCCACCTTGTTTACGGTAGCTTCGTTTAATCCGCCTTTGTATGCATTTCCGCTGGATTCGGGATTGATGAACTCGGTTGTATTTTGTTGCAGTTTAAAGGTATTGATGGTGGTGCCGGCAAATGCCCTTGCGCCCACGGAAACAATAGTAGCCGGAATCTCCACCACATCGAATTTGAGGCCGGTGTCTTCAAACACGTTGTTCCCTATTTTGGTAAGGTGTGCAGGTAAGGTGTATTCAACCCCTTCCAATCCTTTACTATTTGCAAACAGGAAATTTTCCAAAACCGTCAGGGATGAGGGCAGCGTAAACGATTTCAAGCCGCTCCAACTGAAAGCGCTTTCTCCGATTGCAGTAACGCCTTCCGGAATGTCGATATGTTGGAGGGTTGAATACTGAAAGGCTCTCTTCCCGATGGTTTTCAACCGGCTGCCTGCTTCAAACGTCAACGATTCCAACTTTTCGGTATTCTCAAAAGCGTATTGGCCGATCGTTTCCACGGTTTTGGGAATTTCCAGTTCGGCAAAGCCTGTTCCATTAAAGGCGCCCCGTCCGATGGTTTTCAGGTTTGTGGGCCATACGATTTCTTCCAAAGCAGATGAATTTTGAAAAAGAAATCCCGGAAGTTCTGTAATTCCATCGTGTAAAGTTACGGAGGCCAGATTTTTTGCATTTCCAAAAGCCCCTTCTTCTAATGTAGTTACGGTAGCGGGAATGGTAAGGGTTTCGAAAGCCGAACCGGAAAAGGCATAGCCACCAATTGTCGTAATATTGGAAGGGAATTCGATGGCTGTAATACTGGTTCCCTCGAATATGCTCCCAAGGGTTGTAATGGATGAGTGTGTAGGCAGTTTCAGCGTCGTCAATTTAACCAATCCTTTCAAACCTCTGTTGGGCACCTTGCCGGCAGGATGAGTAGTTTCAATCCATTCTCCTACTTCAACAAACTCTGCAATTTCAGTTACTCCCGATAAGTCGAGCGAAACCAGATTGGTAAAGGCCTGGATAACCTGAAAATCGCTGTAATCCAATTTACCGGTTACTTTCAGATCGGTAGCTGCTGAAATTTGGTCTGTTACCAAATCTTTCAAACCTCCCGGGTTGGGGACATTCACCGTTTGTTGCTGCCCATATGCGGCAAGCATGCCGGAGAGCAACAGGATGACTAACATACATACTTTTTTCATACGAAATACTTTTTTATTTAACTTTGCCGCCTCCTTATTTATTTGTGAACCCTTAGGAGCGTTGGCAGCGTATGACGCTTCTTTGGGTTTTATTGCTTTTCGCTTATTTATTTTATGAACGTAATCATTACGCCTCTACACAGACACAAAAAAAACGTGTAAACCATTTAATATTGGTTTACACGTTTTTTATTTTCAGGGTGACAAAAGAACGTCATTCAGTACGTGGCGCGATGTATTCTTTTGTCATTCCACGCTTGACGCGAAATCCCCTTAAAAGTTTTCGTAATGTCCCCGGAGCGAATAGACAAATAGTTTCCCGTCCCGGACTAAATAAATGTAACGATGCTCCGAGGTTATCCTTCTCGACCATTTCGGAGCAAGACTGTATTTAAGCGCTTCGGGTTTGCCGATTCCTTCAAAAGGATTTTCGAGGATCGCTTTTGTGAGTTCGGCTATTTTTTTGAGAATGGCTTTATTGCCGTTTTTAATCCAGTAGGCAAGATCTTCATCCGCTTGCGGAAGATAGATTATTTCCATAAACTGTCCAGTTCTTCAACCGTTACGGTTCTGCCTTTGCCGTTTTTTAAATCTTCATCGCCTTGTTGTATCTTTTTTACAAATGCCTCGTTATAAGGCTCGTTGTTCTTCGTAAGATCATATCTGATCTTTAATGCTTTCATAAAAGCCTTGATGGCTTCTATTTGCGAAGCATCGTCGGGATAAGCCGTAATCTTAACTGTCTTCATTTTTGTCGTTTTTTTATTGAACTTGAACAAAGTTAATGCGATTTTTCAACATTCACAAAAATCACGAATATCTTTTTCTATAAATGTGTAAACCAATATGTCAAAGATCGTTTCCCCTGCAAAGCCGGAAGTTATTTCAAGACTTGCGAGCAATGCCTTGTTTATTTTGTATCATCAGTGGCGTCCCACTATTGTTGTCCGGATCATCCGTATCAGGATGTTCGCTTTTCAGAGGCTTATAAGCGGATTCCTGCTTTAAAACACCCGCCGTATGGCGGTTCTTACATTCTGTTTTATCGTTATATTTTTATAGAGGATATTCCCGTCGGATTGGCGCATATAGGGATATTTCAGTTGCCGTGTTTCGATAAAACCGCGCAGGACAATATGGTAATTTCCTCCCACGCCGGTATGGAGCGCAGAGGAAAGCAGCACCCCGCCGGATTCGTCTAATACATCGAACGGCAGCTTGTTGCGGTTGTTGACCAGCCCCGTGGTATCCACGGCGAAGTAACCGGTATATCCGGGAAAAGAAGCGGAAACGTCGGGCGCGGCGGTTGCATAGCCGCCATCCCGCTTTTTAAAGCGCAACGTAATCTTTCCGGCATCCGGACTGAGATGCACGAAGCGGAAATTGACCTTTTCCCGGTTTTCCGATTCCAGTCGCTCGTCCGCCGTCACGACGGTATAGTCCGTGATGTTGTCGTCGCGCAGGCTGTCGGCCAGGTAAAAGAGCGTATTGCTTTGCGGCGGTAGTTCCCTCTCCGCCGTTTTTGAAATGAAGGGCAAGGGGTCGCAATAGAAAATGAAACGGTTTTTTCCCGCAGCAAGGCGGAGGTAATAAGCCACCTTTTCCTCCATGTGCGGGACGCTTCCCGCGCCGGAAGGGGCT
Organism: Limibacterium fermenti; assembly: GCF_041902845.1. GTDB lineage: Bacteria > Bacteroidota > Bacteroidia > Bacteroidales > Dysgonomonadaceae > Limibacterium > Limibacterium fermenti. The sequence goes on along the minus strand of NZ_CP159486.1, from coordinate 3,145,524 downwards.
TGTCCGCTTCCTTCTCCCGATTTGGAATAAATAAACGTTGGAAACATGGAGGCGCTGTCCTTGTCCTGCGTATTGATCAGTATAGGGAAACGCAACTCGTATGCGCCGGCGCCGGCATCGGCGGCTTGTGCGGCGAGCATTTCGGTAGCGTCGTAAAAATTCACATTGGCCGCCTGCGGACTGATAATGTCCGCTTCCGGCTCGCAGGCCGCCAGGAGCAATAACAGGAACAAGCCTGCCGGAAATAGATCATTCGTTTTCATATTTAAAATCAGTTTGATGCGGATTCTGCAATTTGCGTTTTCACAAACTGCTTTCCGGGTTTGTAATACAGATAGATATTCCCTTCTTCGTCGTAATTCAGGGCATGGAAATCATACCGTTCATTAGAGGACTCGTATCCTGACGTATCCACCGAAGGAGCATACCGTATCAAACGTTCGGCATCAAAATCCAACAACGTATTCAGCGAGATGAAAATCTTCTTTCCCGGTAGAGTAAGCAGGCTTATACTGTTGCCGCTGTTTGCGTCCCTCATCCAGGAAGGAAGCGTTACTTCGCCGAAGAAACCGATGGTTTTGGCGTCTTGCGTGGCGGAACGGTATTCTTCGAGCGAATTACCTTTGAAAAGGTTGTACTGTTTAATGGTTTTGGCGTTGAAGGCGGCTGTGTAAAACAAACCTTCCTCCAGATTGATAACGGCATTTTTGGCGTCGTCCGACTGTTTGCCCGGTAACGGATTGACTCCTCCGGTAAATAAATCGGTGTTGTGCAGATAAGTCAGGATGTTTTGTGTTGAGTTAAAGTATGCCCGCCCGACGGTTACAACGGCTTGAGCGGCATTTTCACTTCCGATGCCTATCAACACATTCCCCTTGCTGTCGGCTTGCACTTCGTTGACCGTGAAACGCAACTCGCCCAGTATGTCGCCGTTTTGAAACGCGCCGGAAGGCCGCACGCCGGCATTGGGTTTCAAGTTGAGCAGCGCGACGGTTTTATCCGGAATATGATAACGGATAAAATAGCTGCGGTAATTGGTTCCCGTACGGGCGCGCACCGAGAAGTACAGGTTTTCCTCCTGCGGGTCGACCGCGCCGGCATAGAGCGTATGCACCTGGAACTTTTCGGACCCTAGGGCAAGGCGTATACTTCCCATATCGGTTACGGTTTCCACGCCGCCGGCGCTAATTTTGTTAAAGGCTTGCGTTTCCGTGTCGAAATAATACATGCTCCCTTTGCCGTTGTTCAGGTGGAGCAGTACGGGTTCGGAAGCCGGGCTGTGTATTTCCGTCAACTTCAACCTTTGAGCCAGATACGGCTTCAACGATGCCGAAGCGGCGGTGATTTCGATGGACGGGCAAATGATTTCCTTTTCGCCCGACTTCAACGTTACCGGCCGGTTTTTGCCCAACCCCATTTCCTCCACGATAAGGATGCCTATCCTGTCGAGGGTATCCTCCCCGAAAGATTGGTTGTACACATATTTTTCGTTCTTCACGATTTCGGCAACCGTTTCGCCCACCGTGACGGTTAACGGGTTTTGCGGTTGTTGAAATTTGCCGTACATAAACAGCGTATCGCCTGTTCCGTAGCTTGCATCGTACGCGCGGCCGGCGCTTAAGTCCAATTGCGGCAAGTCGGCGAGGGTTTGGAAATACGTTTCGGTTTCGTCGCAGGAAGAAAAAATGAGCCAATTAGCCAATGCGAAAATGAGCCAATAAGTCAATGTGCTAATTGGTTGATGTACTGATGCGCTGATGGAATGTACCCGGGCATCAGGACTGTATTGTTGTAAGTTTGATTTTGTCATATTCTTATATATCATCATAAAATCTTTTTTAGTACCTTTGAATCGTTGAGTGATTAAATTGATTCGTATGGATAAAATTATATTGGATGTCAAGCCTGGCATGACGGATAAATGGAATCGCGCTTTCCACCGGATGAAACAAGAGGCTGCTGAAGCAGTAGAGCGAGCGCTACCAACCATGCTATTGAAAGAGGACAAATAGCCTTGTTGCCGCAAACATTGATTGAATTTGTTTTCGTTATCTTTCGGAAGAAGTTCGACCGGTACTTTGAAGCATACCGCCAACGACTCGAATTGATTGAAACTATCCGAAAAAATATCGTGTTCGTTACTCCTGTCGAACAAATCGTTGCCTGTCGCGATCCGAAAGATAATATGCTGCTTGAATTGGCAGTAGCGGCAAAAGCTTTGTGTATTGTTACCGGCGACCATGATTTGCAGATACTCGATCCTTTCGGAAATATCCGTATCGTTTCTCCCACTGAATTTATCGAACTGTTTTGAATCATATCAATCTATTTTCAATCTAACATCAATCTTAATCAATCCCATCAATCTCCTATCCAATTCCATCAAAACGAGTAATTCACACTCAGCGAAAAGAAACGCCCCGGTTTGTAACTGTTGGTGATAATATCGTTTGAATAACGGTTGTTCTCGTCCTTCTCGAATTTTTCATATTTATACGTGAAATTGCTATCCTCTGCGATCTCCACGGGAGCATTCAACAGATTCTGTACGGTAAATTTCAATTGCCAACCGGTTGCCAGGCGTTGGGAAAAGGAGAAATCCAACTGCCGGCTCGGCAACTCTATCTGGCTGCCTAAATAACCGGCTTCATCATAGTTTCCCCCTCCCGAATCGCTGCCTGTCCGGCCGGTGGATGCCGCGTATATGCGCTCGCCCACGGCATTGTAGATAAAGGCGACTTTGGTTCCGCTGCCCGGATTATCGTAATATATACCTGCGTTAAAGATATAAGGAGCCTGTCCCTGCAACGCCCGCTTGATGTAACGGAACTCATTTTCCCCGGTTTCATTATTGTAATATCGTCCGTTGGGCGTTTCCACCTCGCTATGCAGATAGCTGTAGTTGGCGATAACCGACAAGTTGCGGAAGAACATGCCGGAGATAAAATCGAGATCTTTTCGCAGTTCTGCTTCCAATCCTTTTATTTGGGCTTTTTTGGCGTTGGAGAACGAGATGACGGGGATTACTTTTGAATTCCCCAAGTCTTTATCAATCGTTCTTTCGATAGGATTTACGATCTCTTTATAAAACGCCCCGACAGACAGCAAGTCACTTTTCTTCTCCCCGTAAGGATACCACTCGAGGCGCGCGTCGTAGTTGGAAGCGTTGGATGCTGTGAGGTCTGAATTACCGGTAATGGTCTGGTTGTTGAGATAATCCATTTCGCGGAAAGAGGCCGATTCGCGGAATTCGGTACGGTTGACGGTTTCGCCGTAAGCGGCCCGGAGCACCCATTTGGCGGTGGGTTTGAAACTGATGTTGACGGAAGGCAGCCAGTCGGCGGTTTTATTGTCCACATACACCGGCACATTCACATAGCCGCTGCTGCTGCCGCTTATGGCCGACGCGATGCGCTGGCGGTCGTATTCCAAGCGCACGCCGCCCGAAATATCCAGAATATCGCCGAAAGGTTGCATGTTGAGCATGACGTATCCCGAATTCAACTGTTCATAAGCCTTATAGGAATCGCTTCCGGAGGTACGGTCGAATACTTTCAACGCGGAACCGTCGTCACGCAGATAGGTATCGCTCCACACGCTTCCCAAATCCTGCTCGCGGTAGTAGACCAGATTGTAGTTCATATAATTGCCGCTTCCTCCGATAATCCATGCATTGTCGTCGCCCATTGCATGCGAACCGTTTTCGTTCAAGTCCCCTTCATTGAGTGTATACACGCGGCGGAACAGTACCCGGCGTTTCAATTGGTGATAGGTACCCAGTTTTATGCGCAGCCATTTGAGGGGCTGTGCTTTATAGTCCATCGAAAGATTTCCGGCCTGCTCGGTATTGCGTGTCCAGGAGCGGGATATTTTTCCCAGTTCCAGATTGTTTCCTCCGGAAGCATAGTGCTCCGCCCGCTTGATGGCCGTCCAGTTATAATCCGTAAAAATCACCGGATACGTCCCGCCGGATACGTCGATATTGTCGAAGCGCATGATCCGTTGGTCGGGTATTTCCTGACGGGTGAAAATATAACCGCCGTTCCAGTCGAGCGACTGTTTTCCGCCGGCAAAGCTGTGGCTTCCGCTCAGGTTGCTGCTATAAAGGAACCAATGGGTATAGGAAAAGATCGTATTTTTTTCTTGTTTGCGGATGGATGAATCATATACCCACTCGCCGTCGGAGCCGGGTTGGTTTACGAAAGGCCCGGCGCTCAGGCGCGTAGTCACCTGGTCTTGTCCCTGCTGCAACAGAAAGTTGTTGAACCGGATGCGGTGGTTGTCGTTCAGGCGCAGGGTAAAATTTTGTAACAAACTCATTTGGGCGTTGTCTTCATTAATGTTGTCATTGTACATTTTATTCAACGCCTGTACGTTTTGGGCGGAGATGGTAAATCCCTGCCGCCTTTCGGTCGTCCAATGCTTGCTTTCTTTTTTGTAGCTGAAAGAGGAGAGCATGGAAAGCGTTTTGCCGAAGACATTCCAGGCATCGTAGTAATTGGCCGTCATCTGTATATCCGGCAGCGCTTTTATTTTGCCGTATTGGAGAATATTGCCGAAAGACTCGGCATACGTTTTCTGGCTGATGTTGGCTTTGGTAAAGTCGCCGTAATCCGGCACCGTTTTGGGCAGGGCTCGCGTGCCGTCGTCGAAACCCAGAAAATCGTATTTACCGCCTTTATAAGTGAGGAAATTATGATTGAATGTCGTCGACTCCCTCACGCCTAACTGTATATCCAAATCGAAATGCTTCACGGCCGTGGCGTCTTTGGTATACACTTTTACGACTCCCCCGGTCATATCGCCCAACAGGTCGGGCGAGGGGGATTTATAGACTAGTATCTTGTCGATAATCCGTGTCGGTAATAAGTTGAGGGCGAAGGCGCGCGAGTAGATTTCGGTACTCGGAGCGACATTATCATTCAGATAGGTCAGGTTGTAACGTTCGTTCATTCCCCGCACCACCACGAACTTGTTGTCGCGTATGCTTACACCCGCCACTTTAGCCACGGCATCGGCCGCGTTGCGATCGGCGCTTTTGCTGATTTGCTCCGACGAAATGCCGGATGCCACCACTTGCAATTCCTTGATTTCCTGCACCACTTGTTGTACGGTGGCATGGGGAACCGAGCCGCGCTCGCGGCGTACGCCGCTGACTATCACTTCCTGGAGCATCTTGCTATCGGGTGAGAGCACAACGTTGTAGGTCTCGGTTTGTGAAGCGCGCACCCGCACATCGACCTTTTCATTCGTATATCCCAGATAAGTAACCTCCAAGGTATGACGTCCCTCCGGTACACCGGTCAAGCGATAGTATCCGTCCATATCGGTGATCGTGCCGAATTGAGTGCCTTGTATCTTTACGGTGGCTCCGATGAGCGGTTCCGAAGTCTCGGCTTCTACGATACGTCCCTTCAGACTCCCTTTTTCGGAAGTATCGGTTTGCTGCGGGCGTTGTACCAGGTAATAATTGCCGTCTGCTTTTTTTCGATAGATGAAAGGCGTATTCTTCAGCGAACGATCCAGCCATTCTTCCGTATTTTGTGTCGCAGCACTATAGGCCGCTACCCGCACGTCTTCCACGCGACTAATGTCGTACGCTATTTGTTTTTTGGACAATTTGCTGATGTCGTCTATCCGTTGCATCAATGTCTGTGCAGGAAAAGAGTACTCGTTTTGCGCCTGCACCTGATATACGGATAGAATTGCTATCAGTGTGAATAATGTAAAAAGAATTGTTTTTACTAAATTGCTTCTTGGGTTCATCTGTTTTTTTATCAATCTATTATCAATCTACCTTCAATCTGTCATCAATCTTTTTCAATTTACCTTTAATCTCTCATCCATCTGTTCAAAAATCAACCGGCTGTTTTCGAGCCTGTAGCCGATACCGTACATATCGGCAATTTGCCGGGCGATGAGTTCCACCTCCGTGTCCGGCGGAAATACCGCTTTGAGCCGGATGGTTTCGGGTAATGCTTCGTTTGTTACGATTACCTGTTTGCCGTATCGGCGGAGTATCTTCATAGCTATTTCATCGAGGCCTGCGTCGTCGAATACGAGTTGTCCGCTTCGCCAGCTTGCAGCCAACTCAGTGTCGGTAAGCGATTGCGTCAAGGAGTGGTCGGCCTTGTTAAAGATGACTTTCCGGTCGGAGGTGATTTGGATGTATTTTCCGTCGGCGTCACTGATCCGAACCTTTCCCGTTCGTACGGAAATTATCTGTTCGTTCAATTCGCCGTAAGCTTTTATATTGAAAGACGTTCCTAATACCCGCGTGCTTACACCGTCCGCCGTATGGACGATAAAGGGGTGGTCTGCATCCCGGGCGACATCGAAGAAAGCTTCCCCTTCGTCCAACCATACTTCGCGGGTCTTACCGGCGTATTTGTCTTTATACAGGCTGAGTTTGGTATTTGTATTCAAATGAATGACCGTCCCGTCGGATAGGCGTATCGATTTAATCTCCTGTCCGGTTGCAAAACTGTCCCGAACCAATGCCTCTGCCACCAGATTTGCCGACAATACTGTTCGGCGAATAGAAGGGCTGTTGAAGCCGATAATCAACAGCAATGCTGCAATGGCGGCTACGGTTCCATAGGCCATCCATGGTCGCAGCACCCGGCGGTTTTGCTTTTTATCCTTTAATAGGCGGCGCGCTTCCATAGGAGTCAGTTTTTCCACACCGATGGTTTCGGCCAACCGGTCAAAACCGCTGATTAATTTCTTTTGTAATTCATCATCGGTCAAGGGATGTTGTATTGCATTTGCTTTTAGTCCGGTAACGATTTCTTTTTCCTTTTCGTTCAATTCACCGTTCAGAAAGCGGCCGAGAAAAATCTTCACATAGCGTTCCTTTTCTTTCTCAGTAAGTTGCTTTCTTCTTCGTGATAATCTATTTCTTTTCATCTGCTTTTAAATAAAAATGATGAGCAAACCGCTTTCTATATATATTACGTTTTGCTCCCTCTGATTCTCATTTGTTGAAGATGTCGCTTGAAATGATTATAGGATATTACTAATCAGTAAGATATTGATGAAAAGCAGGACGTGTAACAAAAATGTCTTCAAAATGTAACAATATCTTAATATATACCTGTTGTTTTATTGAAACAATTTGTCCTACATTTGTCGGGTCGTAAAGTTATAAAATAGTGTATATTGCAATTATTCAGAGGCTTATTTTATATTCTTCCTGTTATCGGGGGGAGGAAGATGCCGGATGTCGACAAATAATGTAAAATGAAGAAGCTTGTTTTAGATAGCGATTTATTGGATGGAATTTCGGCGAAAGATTCATATGCTTTCAAGGAATTCTATATTCGATATGCGTCATTTTTATTTGATTTTGTGATGAAAAAAGTCAAGTCGGAAACGATTGCGGAGGATATTACCCAGGAGTTTTGGTTGAATGTATGGGAAAAGCCTTCCTTCATTCATTGTAATGGATCGGGCTCCGCTAAATCGTTTATTGTGCAGCAACTTCGTTTCCGCATAGTCGATAATTATCGCCGCACATTGACTTCTCCTGTGTTGTGGGATGATATGGCTAAGGCGGAGGATATGGAATGGTATAGCCATGTGTCGGAAGACCTGGATGTGAAAGAAGCGATCGCTATTGTTCGTGAGGCATTGGCCTCGTTGCCCGAATCCACCCGGCGTACATTTTGGATGAGGTTGAACAATTGCAGTCCCGAAGAAATTGCGCAAACATTGTCCATTACCGTGCCTACGACATACAACAAATTCTCACAATCGTTGGTCATCGTACGCGACCATATCCGGAACAAATATCCCGAATTTGCCGCAAATTTCGTAAGACAATCCAAAAAGCCATCTTCTTCTTATCCGCTTCATTCGGCAACATTTATTTGGGCGCTTATGGAATTGTTTAAATAAATGGTGTTTACCGTTTAAACATGCGGTCCATCGTCCGCTTGTCTTCCTTTTCCTTCAGAGCCTGACGTTTATCGTATTGCTTTTTCCCTTTTGCGACGGCGATATTGAGTTTGGCCAGTCCTTTATCGTTGACGAACAAACGGGTGGGAATAATGGTGAATCCCGTTTCTTTAACCAGTCGCATGAGTTTACGTAATTCCGTACGATTCAGCAATAGTTTCCGATCGCGGCGGGCGCTGTGATTGTTATACGTCCCATAGAAATATTCGGCTATATACATGTTTCTCACCCACAATTCGTCTTTTTCGAACACACAGAACGTATCGACCAAGCTGCCTTTTCCCAACCGGATAGATTTTATTTCTGTGCCGGTCAATACGATGCCGGCCGTAAACGTATCCAGCAATTCATAATCGAATGAAGCTCGCTTGTTTCTTATATTTACAGGAGATTGTTTCATTTTAATGGATTAAATAAATCATGAAGGCATTGATTAATCCCGGTACTGCCACTATTAATAACGTCGCAACGATCGAGAAGTTCATCCTTTTCTCCTCCCTCGTTTTCATAAAAATCTCCGCTCCGTTGTATACGATATAAATGGTATATAGAGCGAAAACCCATAATATGAAGAAATCCGATAGTAGAGGCATGACCATATACAAGGCATACATCACAACGGATGAATATCCTACAAACCGCTGATAAAGATACCGGTTTTTTTCGAGCCCGAATTGCACAGCCATTTCGTTAAGCGTATACGAAACAATGTAGTAGCTGCTATAAAGGGTGACGATGTTTATAATCGCCATCTTCAAAGCCATCTGTAATCCGGCGCCATGCATCAGCCCTATCCCGCCGATAAACGAAGTGACCGCGATGATGGCAAATAGAGGATGAAGGAAACGGTTGAAAAATTCGTCCCGTGTTTCTTCATCTTTCTCTATATGGTTCCAAGCTTGTTGCGGGGATGTCGTCAATTGAATAATTGTGAGAAAAATATCTCTCCACATTCCTTTTTGATTTTGGAATGCAAAGATACGCATTTCCCAGTAATAAACGAAATTACCGGGGGCGTCGCTCTGAACGACATCCCCGGTACGAGTCTTTTGAGACACTCTCTTGGGAGCTTGTATTTTTTTATTGTTTTTCTTTTGAAATAACCATCGAATAAGGTTGACTCTTTTTTAATGTGATCTTACCATCGTTACCTTTTTCAAAATATTGGAAAGTCACTTGTAACGTCTTATATTCGGTAGAGGAGCTGCCTGCTAAAAATTCGTCCATGATAGATTTGATTTTTACGGCGCCTGAAGCCCCTTTCTCACTGTCTTTTCCGAAAGCGGATGCTTCCCAACGCGCATCGATAACCAGCTTGTTATCCGAGATATCAGTCTCTTCAGACTTGTAGAATTTCAACTGCCCCTTGTCGCTTTCATCGGTTTGATACGAATAGAAGATGTGATAGTCAAAATATTCACCGGCATTGTAGATGTTGCTATTATAAAGGAAAGGCTGGAAGTCTTTTAACGGTATTTCGGGCGTTTGTACCGGTGCTGCATTGTGAGCGATGGATGATTGTTCGATAGGTCCATCGATGTTTGTCACCGTAACATCATAAATGTTATCTTCAGTCACGGTGTTTGTTTTCTCATTCCATGAATAAGTAATAACCACAAATGTCCCGGGAGTTAAATTTTTAATACTCGATGAAGTGATTGCCAATCCATCGATCGTTCGGGCAAAAACGGTTCCTCCTTCTGTCCTTGTTATATAAGACAAGGGCATACCCGAAAACTGTGTATCGGTTTCTCCCAAGCATGATGTCAATATCAGGCTGACGCCTATCATAGCAAATAGTAATAATTTTTTCATTTTGTTCTATATTTAAATTGATAATTAAAATTCAACTCTTAATCCGAGGTTCAGATCGAGCATAATCTTCTGCTCCGAATAAATAGTTTTATAAGGATTATTCGTTTCAAAATAATACGCACCTCCGATTTTCCCGTATAAATTCAAATTTTTATATATCGGATACGATAAGCCGAAGCCCGCATTAATCGATAGCTGAGGATTATCTTGTTTCACCGAAATCGTTTCTTGTTTCGAGGATGAACTGTTTAATTCTTTCACTTCCGAATTGCGGTTTCGTCTGAATTCTCCGTGAATGTCTTTTTCAATCATACCTCCCAAAGAAGCATATATATCCAGTTTATGGATGGAAAGGAAATAATAATTGACGTTTACGGGAATACCCAAATAATGAATATGCAATGTTTCTTTAGTGTCGGAATTGATATTGGTGTTTTTTGTCTTCGAATATAAATAGGTATATACCAATCCCGTTTCGACCGACAAATTGTCGAAGACGACTTTTGAAACGGTAATTCCCAACGATACCGGTTGTGCATGCTCCATTTCTGCGATGTTATCGGCTGGGTTGGATGTGAGATCGAGTTGCTTCGGAGGAGAAGAATAATGCTCTTTATCTTTCGGATTAGCCGATGCGCTTCGCAATGTCATGGGGGCGTTCACAGTCCTTTCGGAAGAAAGCAGGCCCCCGCCGCCGGTTATTCCAATGCCGGTGTTCCTGTTTTTCGTTTTTGCGCCGGTCTCTAACGCCGCAAGTAACATATCCTTTTTCCCTGCTTGGGCAAACTCTTCGATTAGGCGATCCTTCTCCGCTTGACTTATTTTCTTTTCTTGTTTTTGGGGAGAGGATTGGTCCTTTTCGGATGTGCGTTCAATTTCAGATGACGATTTTTCAACCGGATTTAATTTCGCAGGAGATTCCCCGGAAGCAAAAATAAGATCGTTCTCTTTCTCCGTGTTTTGTCGAATGCCGGATACCGCCTTCTTTTTATTTTTATGGGCATATTGTGCGGGAACTTTATGTTTTGCTTTTTGCTTTTCGCTTTTCTTATGCTCTTCTGTTTGCGGAATGGTTTTTTGCTGCGTTATGATCGGAGACGGATCTTCTATCGACGTGGGGAAAAACAATAGACTGCCGATAAGTAATGCCAGTACGGCAGCAGCCGAACCGATATACCACCTGCTCCGCAGTCGTTTTAGTTTAGACGCGGCGATAAGCGATTCTTCCAGCCGAACCCAACCGTCTTCGGGGACGCGCGCCTCGAAGTTGTTCAGCTTAGACTGAAATTGTTGTCTTATATTATTGTCTTCGTTCATTGAGCTTGTCGTTTATTACGTTCCAGTAATACGCTGATTTTCTTTTGTAATTGTGTTTTTGCCCGATAGAATTGCGACCGGGATGCCGCTTCATTTATACCCAATAGCTTCGCGATTTCTTTATGAGGCATCTCCTCAAAAATGAATAAATTAAAAATCGTTCTATACCCTGTCGGTAATTCCTGGATCATTTGCATCACCGTTTCTTGAGAAATATTTTCGATATCGAACCGATTGTCCTGATAATCGTCTTCCAAATCGGTTATTTCATATTCGTATTCTTCCATAAATTTATTTCTCCGAGCTTCTTGCCGATAATTCTCGAGCGCCACATTTACAAAAATCCGTCTTAACCAGCCTTGAAAAGAACCTTTACCCGCATAAGAGCTTATATGCGTAAATACTTGAATGAATCCGTCGTGTAATAAATCGCGGGCTGTTTCCTCATTTTTACAATAACGCAAACAAACCGTCATCATTTTTGGAGCATACAATTCGTATAGCGCTCTTTGAGCGTTACGATCTTGTTTCTTACACGCTATTATTAATTGCGATTCATCCATTCTTCTCGCATACATAGATTATGATGGAAAAAAGCTAAAAACGCTGCACGAGGGCGGCTTTTTTTTGCAAATTTATTATTTTTTATGGTTGAAGGCGTCTGTTTTGTTTATAAAACAATCTAAGAAAGAATTAAAATCACTAAATAGCCTCGATTGGAGGCTTCGCTCCGGGAGTATTTCCGTTTTAAACGCAAAGATCGGCGCTTTTTTTATCCGCCGAACGGCAAGGAGGCGTTAGGCGGGAGATGACAGCATCCTGTAAAAGAATAGGATTAAAATCAAGGCGTTTATATTGCAATATCCGCCTTTTTTCTTTATTTTTGTTGTTTCTATAAATATAAAAATTTCTTATATGAAAGATTTCCTGAAAATAATGCTTGCTTCGGCTTTGGGCTTTGTGATTGCAAACATTCTACTCTCCTTTGTGGCAATGCTGTTTTTCTTCGGTACGATGAGTTCTTTCCTTGGCTCCCTTTCTACTCAAGAAAAATTTACTTTGCAAGAAAACAGCATTCTGAACTTGCGCCTTACCGGTCAGGTGACGGAAAGAACTCCGGAAGAAGATCCGTTTAGTTCTATGTTCGAAAATGAGCCCTCTACAATGGGTTTGAACGATATTGTGGGCGCTATCCGGAAAGCCAAAAATAATGACAACATCAAAGGAATTTATTTCGATTCCCGTATGTTTAGCGCTTCCATTGCCACATTAGCTGAAATTCGCCAAGAGCTCGAGCGTTTTAAGGAAAGCGGAAAATTTATTGTCGCTTATGCCGACTCTTATTCCCAAGCGGGCTATTATCTGGCTTCCGTTGCGGATAAGATTGCGATTAACCCTCAGGGAATGCTTGACATACATGGATTGGCCTCGATGCCGATATTCTATAAAGATGCATTGAAAAAGCTGGGTGTCGATGTGCAAATCTTTAAAGTAGGTACCTATAAGTCGGCTGTTGAGCCTTTTATTCAAGATAAAATGAGCGAAGCGAACCGAGAGCAGGTGAGTTCCTATCTGCATGATCTTTGGGGCGAACTTCGCGATGATATGGCGGAAGCGCGCGGGCTCTCTTCGCAGGCAATCGATTCGCTTGCCAACAAAGTCCCTGCAATGCACGAGACGGATTTCCTGTTGACCTCCCGTTTGGTCGATACCGTTTTGTATGAAACCGAAATGAAGAATTATCTGCGCTCATTGCTCAGCATTGAAGCGGACGCAAGTATTCCGTACGCATCCGTTCAGGATATGAAATCGGTCAAGACCCAGCAACTAAAGAAAACCGAAAACTCCATCGCCATCCTGTATGCCAATGGAAATATCACGTCCGGTTCCGGAGCGACCAATATTCAGGATAAATTTATCGTCGATCAGATCGAAAAGCTTCGGAAGGATGACGATATAAAGGCGGTTGTTTTCAGGGTCAACTCGGGCGGAGGAAGCGCTTATGCTTCCGAACAGATATGGAAAGCCATCAGTAGCCTGAAAGAGGAAAAACCGGTAGTGGTTTCGATGGGCGATTACGCGGCTTCGGGAGGTTATTATATTTCTTGCAACGCCGATAAGATTGTCGCTCAGCCGACGACATTAACCGGTTCGATCGGTATTTTCGGAATGGTTCCGAACTTCGAAGGCACTGCGGACAAACTGGGTATTAGTACGGATGTGGTAAAAACCAACACCTACTCCGATTTCGGCGATTTTTCCCGCCCCCTCAATGACGGCGAGAAACAATTATTCCAAAACATGATAGAGCAAGGATACGACCTCTTTGTGACCCGTTGTGCCGAAGGCCGCGGCATATCTAAAGATTCCTTGAAGCTTTATGCCGAAGGCCGCGTTTGGACGGGTAATCAGGCAAAGGAAATCGGATTGGTGGACGAACTTGGCGGTATTGAAAAAGCCATCGAAGTTGCAGCCGAATTGGCCAATCTGGGGAAAAGTTATGTGGTATTTGAATATCCGAAGATGCGTTCGAAGTTCGAGCAGCTATTCGATAAACAAAGGGAAGATTTGGCCGCTAAAACATTGAAGCAGTATTTAGGCCGGAGCTACGATTTATTTACGCTGGTCAAAGATATGAAAGAGCAGGATTTTGTTCAGGCTCGGATTCCGGCTGATTTGAATATTCGATAAGATGTAAACGAATTATAAGTGTAATGGATACTCCGCCCGTCGAAATACGCCGTTCGTTATTGCCGTTTTCATGGTTATATGGGGCCGGTGTTCGCTTTCGGAATTTTCTATTCGACCATCATATCCTAAAACAAGAAAAATTTCCTGTTCCGATTATTTGTGTCGGAAATATCACGGTTGGGGGAACCGGCAAAACTCCTCATATCGAATATTTAATAGAGCTATTGTCCTCGCGATATAAGGTGGCTGTGCTTAGCCGGGGATATAAAAGGAAAACCAAGGGCTTTTTAATGGTCGAAGAGGATTCGAAAGCCGCTGAGGTAGGAGATGAGCCGCTACAAATAAAGAGGAAGTATCCCCGGACGCTCGTGGTGGTGGATAAAAACAGAAGACGCGCCATTAAAAAACTGCTCGATAGCGGGCAGGGCGAACGTCCCGACGTGATCTTATTGGATGACGGCTTTCAGCATCGATACGTGCAACCCTCTTTGTCGATTCTTTTAGTAGATAGCCATCGACCTGTCTATGAAGATCAACTTTTGCCGGCCGGGTCGCTTCGGGAATCCATAAGTGGAAAGAACAGAGCTTCCATGGTCATTGTCACAAAGTGCCCGCCGGATATGCAAGCGATTGATTTCCGTATTTATACTAAAGGGCTTAACTTGTATCCTTATCAGAATTTATATTTTTCCTCTATTCAATATGGCGATCCGGTTTCCGTGTTTCCTGAATTCGAGGAAAGAGGGCAAAAGGCGGATATTCTTCCCGGCACTCACGTGCTTTTAGTGGCCGGTATTGCCGCTCCGGAACCTTTAGTAAATGAGTTAAAGCAAAAAACGGATTCTTTACATACCCGGTTTTTCCCCGATCATCACTCGTTCACAAAAGACGATATCCGCACCATTCGTGACCTGTTTAAGAAAATGGAGGGCGACGATAAAATGATTGTCACGACCGAAAAAGATGCGATGCGTTTTCAATCATTGCCTTTCCTTGAGGAGGACTTGAAAAAACGACTCTATTATGTGCCTATTAAGGTGCGCTTTATAGAACAATCAAAAAAAGAACAATTCAATAAAAAAATCAATCAACATGTTAGAAATTATCAAACAAACCGCTGATTATTTAAGAAAAAAGATTCACGAAATTCCTAATACCGCCATTATTTTAGGTACGGGATTAGGCGAATTAGTGCATGAAATAGAAGATAAAAACGAAATTCCCTACGCCGAGATTCCCAACTTTCCCTTGTCGACCGTTGAAGGGCATAGCGGAAAGCTTATCGTCGGAACGTTAGGCGGTAAAAAGGTGCTGGCCATGCAAGGGCGTTTTCATTATTATGAAGGCTATAACATGCAGGAGGTCACCTTTCCCATCCGCGTGTTTCAAGCATTGGGAATCCAGTATCTTTTCGTGTCGAATGCTGCCGGAGGAATGAATTCCAGTTTCGATATCGGAGATATTATGTTGATAGAAGATCATATCAATATGTTTCCCGAACATCCGCTGCACGGAAAGAACTACAATGAATTGGGAACCCGTTTCCCGGATATGAGCGAAGCCTATGACCGCGAGTTACGTTTGCTGGCAATGAATATCGCAAAAGAAAAAAATATCAAGCTACAACATGGTGTGTATGTAGGCGTTCAAGGCCCCACGTTCGAAACGCCGGCCGAATATAACTTCTTCCGTATCATCGGAGGCGATGCGGTGGGCATGTCTACCGTTCCCGAAGTGATTGTGGCCAATCATGCCAAGATGAAAGTTCTTGCCTTCTCTATTATTACCGATTTAGGTGTAATCGGGAAAATTGTCGAAGTTTCGCACGAAGATGTGCAGGAAGCGGCGAAGATAGCGCAGCCCAAAATGGCCGAGATCATGCGTGCCGTGATTCAAAAAATATGAGATGACTCAAGTTTCGCGAGGGACTTTAAGAAATTACAAATTACGAATTACAGATTACGAATTACAAATTACGAATTACGAATTACAAATTACGAATTACAAATTACAAATAGTTAGGAGTAAGAAGTATGCAGTAAACAGTAACTGTAAACTGTAAGCTGCAAATTTTCAGGCGGAATAACTTGCGAAACTTGAATTATTTATATCGAGATTAATATGAAAGGAAAAGAAATATCGTCTCTGGGAGAGTTCGGGTTGATCGATCATCTCACGAAGCACATACAATTAACGCAACCTACTTCTCGCAAAGGGGTAGGAGATGATGCTGCGGTTATCGATAATGCCCATAAACGCACATTGGTGACAACCGATCTGCTTCTCGAAGGAATCCATTTCGATTTGGTGTATGTGCCGATGAAACATTTGGGATACAAATCGGCTGTGGTGAATTTTTCCGATATTTATGCCATGAATGGAACCCCGCAACAAATAACGGTTTCGTTGGGGATTTCCAATCGTTTTTCGGTGGAAGATATCGAAGAATTTTATGCCGGCCTGCTGTTGGCTTGTGAGACGTATGGCGTGGACATTGTGGGTGGCGATACGTCTTCTTCGTTAACGGGATTTACGGTGAGCATCACCTGCATCGGCATTGCCGACGAAGAGCAGATTGTTTACCGTAGCGGAGCAAAAGACACCGACCTGATCTACGTGTCGGGCGATTTAGGGGCTGCCTATATGGGGTTGCAACTGTTGGAGCGTGAAAAAAGGGTATTTGATAAAAGCAACAGCAAAGAATTTCAGCCCGATTTTGCAGGAAAAGAATATTTGCTGGAAAGGCAGTTGAAACCCGAGGCCCGTAAAGATATTGTGAAGATGTTGGCCGAACATGGAATCGTTCCTACTTCGATGATTGATGTTTCCGATGGCCTGTCGTCCGATATATTGCATCTCTGCAAAGAAAGCCATGTCGGTTGCCAATTGTTTGAGGAGCGCCTTCCGATAGATTACCAAACGGCTATGATGGCCGAGACGTTTAATATGAATGTGGCTACGGTGGCTCTGAATGGAGGAGAAGACTATGAACTGTTGTTTACCGTGCCGCTGCATTTGCATGATACGATGGCGGAGCTGTCGGGGATTCATCTTATCGGGCATATGACCAAAGCCGAAAACGGATCGTATTTTGTGACGCGCGACGGGCAGGCGATGGAGTTGAAAGCACAGGGCTGGAATCATATTCCGGAAAGCTCTCGCGAAGAAGAGGCGTAAATTATTTGAAGAAAAAATGAACATGTTTTTTATCCTACTGTTATATAGTAGAAAATCACACGAAATAGAAAACGGCTCTACAGTTAAGGAATAAAAAAATAAGCCGCCCAAATTTCACAATCTGAACGGCTCTACAATTAAGGTGTCATTTTAAATGACAGTCGTGCAAAGGTACATAATTCTTTTGTTTTAGGGAAGTGTTTTACCCTGTTTTTTAGAAAAACATTCATCCCTCCGACACACATCTTCCCTCAGAACATTTTATTTAAGAAGTATGTTATATATTTCGTACTATTGGAAAGGCAATCATCCGAATAGTTCGATCGCAAAATTCATTTATGAACACAATAACACAATCAGAAACATGAGCTACAAAATCGGAGATAAGTTTGACGTGATCATTCCGGGTTTTTCCCCGACCGTTGCACGTATCGATAATATTACCGATAAGGAAGACATACGGTACTATCATATTTCGTTTCAGGAAGAGCACTTCTATACCATTTGCCGAACGGTTACCGAAAGGCAATTGGAGGAGATGATCGATACGTATGATCGGAATAAAGATAATTTAGAGCCGTTTATGATGAAAAAAGACGGCGGTCAACCGGGCGACTTGCCGTCCCATGATGAGAATCTGCCGGGAGGAGTAACGAAAATAGGCCTGACTTCAGATGCCCGGGATCCGTTTTAGAAGCCGCGCTGCCTCATGGCCTCGAAGATCAGTATAGCGGCCGATACCGAAACGTTTAGCGAATCGATTTTACCGCGCATGGGTATCTTTATACGGTTGCCGGCATATTGCAACCATGCATCGGTGAGCCCGTCGGCTTCTGTTCCCATAATGATCGCCGAAGGATGGGTGAAATCGATGTTTTGATAAAACTCAGCCGCCGTTAATTCTGCTGCGAAAGTGTGTATGGAATGGGCGTCGAGCCACGACATGGCTTCGGAAGAGGTACAAGCCGCCGTTTGTACGGTAAAAAGCCCGCCCACGCTCGAACGGATGACATTGGGATTATACAAGTCGGTTTGCGGGTCGCAAACGATGAGGGCATCGACAGCGGCGGCGTCGCAGGTTCGTAAAATAGCCCCCAGGTTTCCCGGCTTTTCAACGGCTTCCAAAACCACGATAAAAGGGTTGCCGGATAATTGCAGATCAGAAAGGGCATGCGCTTTGGGTTTGGATAACGCGACCAATCCGTCGGAATTTTCTCGGTAAGCAATCTTGGCGAATACCTCGGGAGAGATTTCATAAACGAGTTTGTCGGGAATCGAGTCCAGCACCTGCGGATACTTGGTCTTTGCCAACATCTGCCGGCATACATATACCGAATCGATCGCATAATGGCTTTGTAAAGCCAGCGACAATTCGCGCGCGCCTTCAATCATAAAGAGCTGTTGCCGTTGGCGCTCTTTATTTTTCGAGAGTTTGACAATATTTTTTACGGCTGGGTTTTGCAGGCTGGTAATCATATCGGTAACCGAAACTGTCGGCCTTATTTTTCTTCCGTTTCTTTTTTCAACAAAATACTGTCTATGGCGCTTTTGAAGGTCTTTTTAGGTAAAGCGCCCACCGCTACTTGCGGATTTTCGTTCATCGGAATAAAAATAAATACCGGAATGCTTTGTACCCCGAATAAAGAAGCCAACTCCGGTTCTTTATCCACATCCACTTTGTAAATGTAAATTTCGTTACTGTATTCGGCTGCAAGCTCCTCCAGTATCGGATGGGTGATGCGGCACGGACCGCACCAGGTTGCATAAAAATCTACAATTGCCGGCTTATCTCCTTTATATTTCCACACCTCTTTATTCTCTTCGTAATCGAATATTTTACGGATAAAATCGGTTTTCGTGATTTCTACGGGTTTGGCCGTCTTTTTTACCGAAACCGGCTCTTTGGGCAAGGCGACAAACACCGCGCCGAGAAAGGATGCTAAAAGGACGATTTTTTTCATTGTTTGTATTGTAATCATATAAATATAATGCGAATTAAAAACGGTCGCGATCTTTGTATTTTAACGCGTTCCGGCTGGGCACGCCGAATTCTTTTGCCGATACCTCTTCCAACGCCACTTTCCAAATCTTGACGTTCTTGACGGCCGGGTCGGAATAAGTAAATGTCTTACCGGAGTATTGCTGCATAATGATATCCAGCGCTTTTACCTTCTCGTCAAAATCTTCTTCCGGAACTACGTGCCCGTAAACCAGTACGCTTTCTGCCCGCATACGGTAGCTGCATGCAACCTCTTGGTGTTGCCAAATTAATTTGCTATCGGTACAAAACGTGAGACACACTTCGGGACCCTCAGCCATTAACGCCGCCGCTTTCCCTTCCGGTCCCGAATGCAGGTAGATGATCTCGTCTTTATATCCGAAATTCATCGGCAGTACATAAGGGCGGCGGTTTTTGTCGATCAGCCCGACATAACAGAGTGCACACTGCCTGATAATCCGTTCTACCCGTTCTTGTTCTTCTATCGAATAGGTATGCATGTTGCTTGATTATTCATTTATGAGGGCAAAGATAAAGAAAAAATAGCAAAACGCTGCTGCCTGAATAGTTTCGTTGACGTTTGCTTATGGCGACGGCGTTTTCCGTTTTTCGGTCGAAGATAACGGCAAAGGGTTCGATCCGCAAGCGTCTCCGGGCGGCATCGGATGGCGAACCATGCGCGAACGGGTCGACAATTGGTCGGGCGAACTGGCTATCGTGTCGGAAAAAGGGAAAGGAACGAGTGTATCGGTTGTTTTTAGTCCGGCCTTTTCGTCATGGCGGGATTGACCCGTAATCCCCTGAAAAAACGAGGAATGTATAATAAGAGGATTCCGAGTCAAGCGCGGAATGACGAAGGATGACCATTATATCTGATAAAATTTATCCTGCAAGTTCTTGAGAAAGTTTCGAGATACGCATAAATTTTCTTCCTTCTCGAAAGGCGGAATCAGGCGGCAGTTTTTACCCCTGATCGTACACAGATAATTCAGATTGATGATTTGCTGTTGGTTAATTTGAATGAAAGAAGAAGACGCCTTCAGGATATCGCCCGCCTTTGTATTTCTCCTTAAGAGCACTTGTTTTCCGTCGGATAAGGCCGCGTTCCATTGGCGTTGAGCATGGATATACGAGAAAAAACCGATTTGATTGATCCGGATCAATTGATATCCGGTTATATCGGGGACGAGGAAAATCTGGTGTGCGGGCAGCAGTTCGGAGAATTCCCGGTCGAAAGGCTGACTGTTTTTCTGCTTGGCCGTATGTTCAAAAAAGCGGCGGATGATCAAAGAAAATTCTTTTGGGCTATACGGTTTAAGCAAATAGTCAAAAGCGGATTGCCTTAAAGCGTCAAGCCAATATTTCTGGTAAGAAGTATAGAAAATCACCTGCATAGGCCAGGTAATACGATATTGTAAATCTTGCAATAATTCCAACCCGTCGATATCGGGTAGTTCCACGTCAAGGAAAAGCAAATCGGGTTTTTCCTGCAAAATCAGTTTCTTACCATTCTTCGCCGTTTGGGCTTCTCCGACAACCTTCAGGTCGGGAAAATCCGTTAACGATTGCCGCAAGTTCTGGATGCAAACCGGTTCATCATCAATCACCGCTACGGTATACAGGTTGTTTGCCATTTCTTATCAATCTTTTTTATTGAATTTATTTAAACACATAATTATCCGGTATAAAAACGGTTACTTTTGCTCCGCCTAACCCTTTTTCGTCCGAACGGCCGATGTGGAAAAGTATTTTTTCCTTATTTTTAGCATTGAACACGTCGATGCTCTGGTATAACACTTTCAATCCAGTACCGGTACCGGCCGAAGAGGTTTCTTTGCCCGGGAAATAACCGGGGCCGTTATCCTGAATGGTTATCCCGACACCATTTTCCTCTTTTTTTATACGGACGGATAGTTTTTTTTCTCCTTCTTTTTGACGTAAGGCATGCTTCATCGCGTTTTCAACCGGTATCTGAATAATCATGGGAGGAACCGAAACGGCTGTTGTGTCGACATGCGGATCGATTTGCCATTCGAGACGGAAATCGTCCCCGAGGCTTTCCTGTTCCAGTTTGATATAAGCTTCGGCGAACTCCAATTCGCGGAAAAGTGTAACATGAGTCCGGTCGGTCATCTCGAGACTCCTTCGCAATAAAAACACCAATCCCTTCAGATTGGAATGATCCGGATCTTCGGCGGAACTTATTTCCCTGTTAAGGGCATTGAATATGAAATGCGGGGAAATCCGGTTGCGGATGTTCGTTAGCCGGAGTTTGGCCATTTGGTCATGAAAGATCATCCATTGCAAGTCTTTTTGTTTCTTCATGCTGACATATACGATCCCGGCCACCGCCATGATGAGCAGGCAAGCCATCACCCAGATAAAACTCCTCATCCGTAGAGACTCGATATGGGCCGCTTGTCCTTGGATAAACAGTTCTTTTTTCATCAGCGTCGTATCCCGGACATAACGCATATCCATTTCGGCGATACGCATCCTCGTTCGTTCCGAACGGATCGAGTCGTCGGTCGCTTTATTTCTTTGTAAATAAGCATACGCCTGTTCGAAATCACCTGTGCGGGCAAAATAGTCTTGCATGTACCGGTTGCGGATACTCATCAGGTTAGGCTCTATCCGGATAGTGTCGCCGTTGTTTTGCAAATAACGGCGAGCTTGTGCGGGATTATCTTCTTTCAACGCGATACCCGCCCGGATTGTCCCGATATGATACAGAAAGGCTGGTTCGTTCATCCGGGAGAAATATGCCTGCGCCTGATTCAGGTAATCAAGCGCCGAATCAGGCTTGTTCAAATGAAAATAAATCTCTCCCAGATTGATGTTGACCAAGTGGATAGAAAAACCGTACCCTCCAGCAGTAACCAATGTTTTCGCTTTCTCGAACCAAGGCAATGCCTGCCGGTATTCTTCCTTAAAAAAATAATAATTCCCCCGTGTATTACAGAAAAAGAATTTTTCATTCAGTGGGCGTTCCTCATATTGGTTTTCCGCCAATCGGAAATAATGATCGGAAAGGTCGAAATCCCGAAGCTCCATATACAGTTGAGCCAATCCGGTATAGATAGGAAATCCCATTCGGCCGGTTATTCCTAACGAGTCGCTGAGGAATAATGCCTTCCGGTAATATTGCGCGCTATTGGCGAAATCTCCTTTTTTCATATACATGTCGGCGATATTCATACACACATCGGGCGCTTTTTCCCGTTCGGATGTTAATTCGTAATAATTCAAGGCGTGCAAGTAATGATACAATGCCGAATCTTGTTTCCTGCCCATGGCGTAACAATTCCCGATCATATTATGAGAGGATGCCGTAAGGATGTAAATGCGGTCGGAGGGGTTTTGTCGCGCTGTATACGCCTGCACCTGTTGGGCCGTGGTGCGCGCCGAGTCGAGCCGATCCGCTACGAAGCAGGTAAATGCGTAGGTGTTAAGAGCTTCGTGGAACGAGAGGCTGTCGGGGGCTTGCTGCATGGCTTGTTGGAGCAGGTGGCGCGAATAAGGCAGGTTCGCGTATAGCGAATCCATCGCTTCGGAGATAAGTTCATCGACTTTGCCGGCCCTTTCCCCGGCGGGCGGAACAGCTCTTTCTTTGCACGAAAGCACGGCAATGACGATAAAAAAATAAACGCAGCTTCTTGTTTTCATTCTGAAATAGTTGTTTCTAAACACAAAGCGATGTGAAAATTGTTGACCGCAAACTTACAAAAAAAGTCCTATTCGGTGCTCGACTTATTCATTTATTTTGATAAAACGGTTACCGGTTCCGTAATTTTCTAAAAAAATGCTTCGAGCGGACAGAGCGTATATACAAAGGATTATTTTTTTCCGGAAAGCAACGTGTAAAATAAAAATATACCGCTTAATCACGTTTTATGCAAGATACGCCTACAATAGTGCATGATAAGCCTTTCTGCAAATTTAGCCCCTTGTGTTGTAAGGTGTTTCTCTCTACTTTTGTATTGGTTGAAAAGAAATGTAAAAACAATGCAAACGTTACATAACGCTATCGGTAGAAAAGAGAAACTTTGAATATTATCGGGCAAGAAGCAAACAAAAAAACAATACACCCTTGTATTTGAAACAAATTTAAAATTATTGTATTAATTAAAAATGTATGATTTATGAAAAGGAAATTTTTTTTAGGAGCATTATTGCTCGGAGTATTTATTTTTAGCTCTTGCGTGGATAACGAAGAGTCTCTTTCGGTGGAGCAGTTGCGCAACTCGAAGTCGGAACTGTTGAAGTCGCAAGCCGCGTTGAACGCCGCTGATGCCGAAGCAACCAAGATACTGGCTGCCGCCGAGGCCGCCCTGAAGAACGCTCAGGCCGAAGCCGAAAAAGCCAACGCCCAGAAGACGGCCGCCGAAACCGAGATCCTCAAGTTGCAGGCCAAATTGCAGGAAACTCAAAACGAACGGGCCAAACAGGACCTGGAACTGGCTAAACTGAATGTGGAATTGCAGAAAATGACCAACGAACAGGCCAAGCAGGAGTTGGAAATTAAAAAACAACAACTGGAGAAGGAGAAGACGGCCAACGAAAAGGAAAAAATTGAACTGCAAAATGCGCTGGAACAACAAAAGGTGGTTAAGGCCCAAAGTGAAGCGAGTTTGAAACAAATTGCCAATCAATTATTGCTGGCGGAGCAACAGCTACAGGTTGATCTGGCGCGCGCCGAAGCGGATTTATTAGCTGCTCAAAAAAATCTGGCCGATCTGAAAGATAATCTATCCGAAGCAGAAAAGGCAAAGCTGCAGAAGCTGTCTGCAAATTATGTGAACAAGGTAAGGGATTTGAACGAAGCAAAACTGGCTCTCTCCGGTTTAAAAAGCCAATTGATACAAGCCGAAAACGACCTGATTAGTTCTGAAGAATCCAAAGCCATAAGCATAGAACAAAACAACACGCAGATAACCCGGAATAAGGCGCAAATAGCTGTGTACAAACAATACGCTGATTATAGCGGTGATCCTCAGGCTCTGTTGGAAGCAGCGCAAGCTAAAGTCGATGAAGTTCAGCTAGCGGATGATAAAAAACAATCCTTATGGGAAACTTACAATCAAAAAGAAAGGGATGCACAATCAATACATAATCTTCAGCCCATTCGGAAGACGGATTATTTTAAGATTGCTTCTGATTTTCCGGGCAACAATTACGTGGCGTATCCGAATTCTGATGGTTCCGGTATTGGTTATTACGATAGTTATAGTAATTATCAGGTTGATCCGAGATTATGGTATTCCTATGATTATATCGAATTACACAGTGATAAGGGTATATTTATCCGAAAAGGCTACCAAAAAATAATCCTTCCCGTAGCCGATGTGCGCCGGTTGGAAATAGACATTCGCGATAGAGAATCGACTGTAGAATATTTCGATGACTATATTAACGATGAAACAACCGGTTTAGCCAAACAATATGCGGATGCAAAAGCAGCCTCGGCAGCAGCTAAAACAGCATGGGAAGACGCCCAAGGCACCCCCGACGAATGGACTGAAAAGCAGAACTATGAGGCAGCTCTCCAGAATGAAAATAATGCGAAAATCGATTTGGAAGACGCTCAATCTAATTTAGAATCTTCGCAAGACGAGTTAGAGTCTTATCAGAATGCTTATAATGTACTTAAGGATGCCGATAAGCTGGCCGAAATAAAAACGGCCATAGATGCCTACAACGCGCAGTTTACAGGTGTGGCTCAGGCTTATCTTGAATACAGTGAAGCTGGTAATGATGCGGCTATATTGAGCGGAGAATCCGGTGCATTATGGTCTATTTATTACGATGCAAGTAGTATTGAGGCCGATATAACCAATCTGGAAGATTGGAATAAAGCTCTGGAACAAGACAATAAGAATATAGCGGCCGATAATTCTATAGAAGAAACCATCGAACGTCTCAAATCGACTATCGATGCACAGGAAAAAAACGTGGCGGTGAAGCAAAAAGCGGCCGACGACGCCAAGAAGGCGCTGGAAGACGCTTTGCCAAAGAAATAAAATCCTTACGTGATGGCAAATGTATATAATTAATGAAAGAACAGATATGAACATAAAAAAGCTTTTAGTAGCAGCCATCATGCCCGTATTTTGTATCACGGTGTTCGCCCAGTCGTCCGTTGCTCCCTCCAAGGGCAACGTGACCCTGGCGGCGACCGTGAGTTACAACAGCTACGCGAGCATTGAGGCGCCCGAAGGCACCCTCGACAGCTACCAACTGGCTGCACTTTCCACCAACTGGAGCGATAAAAAACTACAGGTCGGCTTCGAAGCCGGCTGGTTTGTAAGCAACGCGTGGAAACTGAATCTGGGCGGAGGACTTCATTTCGCATACACTCCCGGCTATACCGGCGTTCCGGGTACGGGCGACGTGGAAAACGGCGGAATTCCCGACTACCGGGCGGTGGCGAAATCGCAAACATTCGTCTATACAGTCTCTGCGGGAGCCGACAGGTATTTTTCCACCCGCATCGACAACCTCTATTGGTATAGCGGAGTGCGCGTAGGGCTTGCTTACGGCCTGAACGAGAAAAAGTACGATGAAGCAGAATCGATGGGTAAATCCATCGGCGAGGCTTGGAACCTGCGGGCGGCGTTTACATCCGGCATCGATTATTTTGTCCTGCCGGCGTTGTATGTCGGCGCTCAGATAGATCCGTTATCCTATACCTATGGCGTCGCCGGCATTCAGCCGCAATCGGGACTGAAACTGTTGCAAGCCGACAGCCACAGCATCGGTTTCCTGGCCGCGCCGACACTGAAAATAGGATTTATTTTATAATGGAGGTGTAACTCGGTTACACGACTGTCGCTATTAGGAAGCCTTTCCCATAAAGAAAGGCTTCCTTTTATTCAAACCGGTACTTGTCGGGAATAAAAACCGACACCTGCGTTCCTGTGTGACCGGTACTATCGGAAGAAAAAATGGTGAAAAGGATTTTCTCCTCATTTCGGATATTGAGCAGATCGATTGTTTGATATAACGTTTTCAATCCGGTGCCGGTGTTCGCGGAATGAGGATTTATATACGGCCGGAATCCCGCGCCGTTATCGCAAATGAGCAACTGTGAGCCGTTCTCTTTTCTTCGTATACTCCCCGACAAGCGTTTGACACCCTCCTTGCCGCGCAAAGCATGTTTGACGGCATTCTCTATCGGAATCTGCAGGATCATCGTCGGAACCCATGTATGGTCCGTCGGGATAGCCGGATCGATATTCCATTCCAAAAGAAATTCATCGCCTAAACTTTTCCGTTCGAGTTGGATATATGTTTTTGCAAAAGTCAGGTCCTGCGACAACGATACGTAACATTGTTCCGTCATTTCGAGGCTCATCCGTAAAAGCGTTACTAAATTCATCAAATTCGTTTGCGGAGAGTCATCCATCATACCCATTTCTTTATTGAGTACATTAAACAGGAAATGCGGAGAAATACGATTCCGGATATTTGTTAATTGCAATCGGATCATTTCTTCGTGATACTTTAGTTGTTGAAGCTCGTATTGTTTTTTCATGCTTGCATATATAATGATGACCATGGTTATTGTCAGCAAGCAAATCATAATCCATATATAACTTCTCATATCGCAAGATTTTATCAAAAAGAGCTACTTGTAATTTGTTAACGTCAGTGATAGCAGGTACAAAAGTCCGGTATTTATAAATAATCCTTTTCACGGGTTTCCGTTATTTTTTCTTTTATAGGCAATTTCAATAATGCTTGCCTTTATATTCATCTTCCTCCTCGTTTTCGAACGAGAGTCACGAAAAGACTTCTTCCATACCATGCAATACCGCATGAAAAATTTCGGTGAAAAAAACAGGCCGAAATTTTTTTTATTAAAAACTTGTTTCTAATAAAAAAACAGTACCTTTGTATCGTTTATCGGCTTCATTATGGTGATTAGCAAAAATATGACCAAAGAAAGAACGCCGCTTAGCCCTTTTATCCATTCTAAAAAGGAATCATCCGACGCTTTTCGAGCAACTCTCCTTCGACTTTTGCCCCTTAAACGGTTTTTATCCGCAATTTATGATGCAGGTTTACTCATTCCACACGCTTTACGGCCATTCTTCCGTAAACTGATGGGTATCCAACATCCTTTACGCTCATCTTCCTGTGAATTTTTCGGCATTCAACAGAGTGTACGGTCATTCCTCCGCAAATTTTTGGCCATTCCACACCCGTTACGGTCATTCTTCCGTAAAATGATGGTCATACAACATCCTTTACGGTCGTTCTTCTGCGGACTTTTGACTATCCGACATCTTTTACGCCTAAACGACTCCCGGATAATCCGGAACATATCGATATATCGTCTTTTGATTGGATAACATTTTAAATTAAAAAAATTATGAAAGCAAATTTTAGAAAATTGAGTGTACGTTCTTTAGATTATGGAGCGAAATTGATTATCGATGTAACCAATAACAACCCTCAGGAAGCGGCGAAAACAAGTCCGGTCTTTCAGAAAGTGGTCAGTGAACATGCCTATTTTGCCCCATTAGTGCCGGTAGATCATTACAGCCGTATGAGCGGGCCGATGAAAACGGAAAGCAAGGAGATTATTGCTTTAATAAAAGGGATGAACAGTTATGCCTCGGGATATGCCGCCTTGTTTCCCGGCACCGAAAAGAGCCAGGCGGCACAGGCGGTGACCGGGGCCATAAAAGCGGGCGGCAAACTGTATAACCAGACAACAGGCGAATTGGATTCGCGTACCGAAGCGGTGCTTACGCGACTGACCAATCCTGAAATGGAAGCCAACCTTACCGCTCTTGAGCTCACGGCTCCGGTAACGTTGTTGGCGAATAAGAAAAAGAATTACAATGCCCTTACCGTAAAGCGGGTCGATAAAGAGTCGGAGTTGAAGCAACTCGACACGGCTTCCGAAGCGCGTGGTCGGATGGAAGATGCCTTGAAAGATTACCTGAGTCTGGTGACGGCCATGCGTACCGTCGACGGTTGGCAAGATCTGTATGCCGATATCGAAGAGGTGGTGAAAACCATTAAACGGGCTATCCGTTCCGGCAAGGAAGTGGAAGACGAAGACAAGGATAAGCCCAAAGCTTAAAAGAGGTGAGAATTTTTTCCATATTAGAGTTAATAGATTGAGGGGGATGTTGCTATAAGTGGCATCTCCCTATTTTCATCGGAATGCTTGATGCGTTCGCGATAATAAAGATAGTCACGACAACAATTACAACCTTGCAGTACAACATACTTTCTCCCATTCAATTGGAATACCCTCGCTATAGTGTGATTGTCCCTGTTCGTGCTTTCGGACAGTCTGGCATTCGAGTCAAAGAACCTCGTTTGTTTCTTGAGACTTTGATAAGAAACCTGACTTCTTTTTTGCAGGTTATTTTTATGTAAAATGATTTGTTGGGGCAATCGTGATTTACTTTATTTTTTCGTAGAAGATGAGTTGTAATTTCTCTATTTTCTTAAAGTCATGGTCTGCGGTAATCAAAGGAATGTCCATGCAAATAGACGTGGCGGCTATAATACTGTCGGGAAGCTTGTTGCCGAATTTCCGACGGAGGTATATGACCTCAGTCTTTATGTCATTGTCAATGTCGATGCTTCTGCACTCCGAGAGGAAGTTACGCACATGTATCTCTTCTTCATTTGTAAATCCTTTATAGCTGAGTAACTCCTACTGTCCAGCAAAATTTTAATCCCATTCATCTCTCATTTTTCTTTGAATAGAAAGCGGGTCTTCTTTTAGTTTTATTTTCCCGCAATAAGAATGGACATCGATGTGCTTTGGTTTTCTGTTTTTAGCTAAAGCCTCTATGAGTTGCCTCATTTTTATTTTGCTTTCCCCTTGTTTCAATGTTGTTATCATATTCCACTTATTGTTCATTAATCGAGCAAAGTTAGAATTTCTTTATCGGATATCCAATTATTTTTTTACAGATATACGAACAATTCCGTTTTCAGACAGTATTTCTGCGTCTGGTGACGGCCATGCGTACCGTCGACGGTTGGCATTCGCCATATCGGCGATGTATTCATTGAGAACTCTGTTTTGGATGTCCGCGACTGCCAAGAAGCTGCCGATATGTCTAAATTCCTTCACTGCTTCCGGCATACCTCATTATGCCCGGCACACTAAAAGAACAAAGGCGCTTTGGGGGCGCCCTTGCTCTTTAGAAAAAAGAATTTAAATTTATTTACGTTTTGACTTGAATGAATGATGCCGTCGTCACTGATATTATTTATTCCAATTTTTAGCCCGTTTCCGCAACTCTTCGATAGAGGCTTTTTTCTTAGGAGTAGCCTGTTGTGTATCGTCGACTTTGTGATCGTCTTTATGATCTCCCTGAACTTGGCCACGAGGCGAGGGTAGCGGCTTTCCTTGTTGTTGACCGCCTTGTTTTTTTGTCCCTGGCGCCGGCTCGGGAATAAGCGATAAGAAATTGGCATAAGATTTTTTCAATAAAGCGGCTTCCTGAGGATTGACATCGATGTTCTGATAACCTTGTGCAAAGTGCACGACAAATTTTTTCACTAATTTATTCGACAGGAACGAAAGATCGCCCCCGAACACGACCCTCATATCGGCAATTTTCTGCGCCACCGTGTTCATTCTGCGCGCTTTTGCATACCGGGCCGCTCTTAATTCGTATTTACTGCCTTCCGTCTCGACTTCAAGCCGCTCATTCTTTAAATATTCTACCGGTACAGCTTCTTCGAATACGGCATCGGTAAACATATATTTCAAAGACAGGTTCATAAATTGCGAGCCGTTCTCATAAATGAATCTTACCGTAATCATCGGATCTTTGAATCGAGGTTTTTTCTGTAATTTTCCCTGGGAAATGATTTCCCATTCCGACGTTATCGCTTCGGGCGCATGCTGCCCAAAGCCATTTAAAGACGTGAATAAACACGTGGCAATACATAAATATCTAATTGCTTTCATCATTATTTTAGTTTTTAGTTTTTAGTCTTTAGTCTTTAGTTTCCGGTCATCAGTCATCAGGTCACCGGTCTTAGACCTTATTTGTCATTTGTCATTTGTCATTCGTCATTCGTCATTGTCTCCAATCTCCAATCTCTAACCTCCAATTAATTATTAAGCGTATCCCATAAATTCTGTTGATCGGCCAATTCTTTCACTTCCGAATCCAATCGGGTGCGATAATATAAATCCGGATTGAGTTGGCAGGCTTTTTGAAGATGCTTTGCGGCCTCCGTCGTCTTTTGCTTTCTTGCTTTGACAATGGCCAGTAAGTATTCGTTTTTACCGGTTTCAGGCAACGACTCCAATACTTCTTGCGCTTTATCGTTATATCCTAAACAAACTAATGCCAATGCCGTATTATAGTCGCCGTATTTGGCCAGCTTCTCCAGAGCAGGCATATACTCCTTCTCTTTCAACAACTTTATTCCCTCGGCGTAATCCTCACGATAGGTTTCCTTCATCGTGCTTTTTTCTATATCGTGGCGATTGACATGGAGAATCACGTCGAAACGGCGGAGCTTAGGAAATATCTCGTCTTTCATGATTTTATAATCATCCGGAAACAGCGCTTTTATGTTCTCTTCGGTCATGTCGGGAAATACCGCATGGGTGAGGGTATCCAATATCTCTTCGCGATGCAGCAGGCTTTTATGTTTTTGTACTTCCTGTGCCAACGTAGACCAGTCTTCGCCGGCAGCTTTGGCGACAGGCATTTTCACCCCCTTCTGTTTAAAGTAATCGGCAACCTCTTTGGCGCGGTTTTCCGCCAGTTCGTAGTTTTCATGCCACAATCCCGTCAGGTCGGTATATCCGCGAATCGATACGCTGTCGACAAACAAATCCGTTTCCTTATTATAGGTCTGGTAGGCTTCGAATATTTTATCGAAGATCTCCGGATTTTTAATATCTTTGAACCGATACGATTTATTCGTCCGGTAATCCGGATAAACGCTTTGCTTATCCACCATGTTTTTATGAAGCATTTTTCGTTCCGTTATCAGCGATTCGTCCGCCAATTGCGACAAGGAGGCGATGAAGTAGGTGAGGGTGTCGGTCAGCGGAAACACGAAAGTCGATTTGTCGATACCTTCCACCATTCCGGCTAAGACGACTCCTAACTTTTTGGTTCCCTTATCAATCTTCCACGGTTGTTTATAGCCATAAATAAAATCATCTTCCGCCGTAATAACCGTATCCAGTCGTAATCCGGCCATCTCATTGCGGAGAGGGAACTCGACCACTTCATTGAATATTTCATTTTTCCGCTCGATATTCATATCATTGAGAACGATTTCATCAATCAAATAATGATGTTTCGCTATTTTTACCGAATCTTCTTTCGTAAACGCTTTCGCTTTCAGATCCCGTAAGGTTAATCCTTTTTTATGAATATCCCTGTATTTCCTTGGAATATGGCTCCGTCTCATAATGCTGTCTTTCTGATTGTGGATATTTATATCGGGACTGATCGAGTCGAGCCATGCCAGCGAAAATTGCCTTTTAAGGTAGTCAATATAATCTTTTTCGTATTTATCCATATACTTGCCGTAAATACCCAGCGTATCGGTATCGTTTTCCAACTGCTTCAATGCTTTTTTCTCCGATTTACGCCAATAGCGGTTCTGTACATATCTTTTATGCCTTCTGGCGATCGCTTCCATCCGAAGAAATTCCATTTCATTCATTTTCCTCCAATTCGCATAGTCCATCATCAAGTCGTAATTGCGCCTGTAATCCGTGTAGTTGCGCCTTTGGACTTTCAGAATTTCCTTGTTAAGGCCTTTCCAGTCAATAAATAACGAATCGTATGCTGACGGATCCACGATCGTATTAAGGAAATCCTGATACGCCTCGTAATCGCCCTGCTGCTTGTCCCTGAACCCTTCACCCGTAACCAAGACGGTATCCAGCGGAGTGATGCTGTCTCCGTCTATCAAGAAAGGAGCCAGCGTTAACCGCCAATTCGGGTCGATTACATCTATCGGGGCGATAATATCGAAATCCACATGCACCTTTCCATCTCTTTCTGTCGCAAAATTTGACTTTGCTTTCACAACCACATTAAATAACCGGTATGTCTTAGTACTGTCAACCGCATTGGTTTCATCGGCAAGGACTTCGTCTTTTCCAAGATCACCGGATGACTCTGAAAACGTGATTTCTTCCGATACCGATCGTGAGCCATCCTGTCCTTCCAAGCCTCCGAAGGAACCCGGAAAGGCGATCTCCGGAGTCGTGGTTTGCATAAACAGACGCTCGATATCCAATTTCCGATAATTTTTCTTCGGCGAACACGATACGAGAATAAAAATGATAAAAGCCAACGCTAATATAAAAAACAGCAGACTAAAATTAAACGGGATTTTTTTTTTCATATTTTGATTTCTTATCTAAAAAAGAGGTTTTATACGTTTATTTTACAGTGAATTCATGCTCAATCGTAGACGAGGTATCTTTATATGTAAATGCTCCCCCCTTGAAGTCCCGGGATACCCTAACTGTACTTCTGTGATTTTGGGCGTGGCATCTTGGTAGGTATAATCCGGATCGCATAAATATTGTTCCACAATACTCCAATTCTGTTCGCCTTTCTTTAAATCTCTCAAGAGGTCGTCCGATTCTTTCAATCGGTAGAGCGTATATTTGCCTTTCATTTCGCCCATTTCGTTGACCGATCCCAGGGCTTCGTATTTGTAGTTGCCCAATGCAAAATTAAATGAACCGGCGAGGGTATCATTTTTAACTTCCAGCCGTAAATTATGAGCTACATACGCTTCTGACGGAACGAACGTGATCTTCCTTCCTTTCCCTTTTATAAATTCGCTTTTTCTTTTCCACTTGAACTTTTCGCAATTGATCACGACGGGCCCGTTTATTTTATCGTGGGCGAATGTTGCGGTAACATTCTCCGAACCCGACCACAAACTCCGCTCGGTTTTCTCCATGGACCATTTCCGGGTAAATTTTCCGTGTTTGACTTTTTTACCGTTCGCATCCTTGTAATATTCATACCGTATTTTGCAACCGGTATTCCGGTCTTCGAATTCTTCCACTTGAATTTTCTGTTTTGAACTTTCTTTTTTATTCTTTTGCTTATCCGGCATACCTCCCGAATAACAAAGGGTGGTAAATAATGCGCCAACTATCAGTAAAATAAATCTATTTTTCATATTTCATTTATTAATAAAATTATCCATATCGGTCGGGTAAGATGAAAATCGGGTATGAGCCGATAGCGTGATTGACAATCCATTTATCTTTTCTACTTTTAATTTTCCTGAAATCGTTCTTACTTGAATCAAGAAGATTCCTCCGCGTAAGGATACCCGGTGTGTATATTCGGTGAAATTGACCGAATGTGCCGAATGCACCAAGCGTCCTTGAGAATCATATATATAGATAGCTCCTATATTTTCGTCTGACGTGATTTTTAATATTCCCGAACGGTAAAGGATGTTTATTCCTTCGTCAGCATCATTTTTCCGAACGGTTTCGTTAGTCAGTTGCAAGACAAAGCGATTTTTATCGACCGATTGTTTATCCAGCCCCGAAGCCCGTTGTGTAAACGTATACACCGGATTGCGAGCGATATCTTGCTTTATATTCAAATACGTGTCTTTTAGGATAGCTTTTGCCCCGGTGGACGCGATAAACGCGGGTATATTCCCGAACTCGAGCGACAAACGCGAGCGGGTGTCGGATGTTTTCACGCCGATCGTCACCTCTTTTTGTCCCGGCGTATAATGTTGGATCAGGTTTGCAGCGTCTTTTTCCGAATCGATAAAGAAGACTTCCGGCGTTGCATGCCCTTCCGGCAGAATCATTTTCCGTACTTCCGGCGAATTTCCGTCTTGATTATTTTGTAATACGGCGGCATCGCCGGAGGCGGCACCCTCTTTCAGCAGTTGCAAAGACAGACTGTTGCCAACAGCTCCCGCGTAAGATGCGCGCGCCGTCGTCGAAGCGGAACGCGTATTCGTCGCTGTCAAAGGAAAGGATACGGTCGATGCTCCCGGTGAGTTTAACGTAACGATAAACGCTTTCCAGGCAGGAATAATAGGACTACTCTCATCGAATTTATGTTGCTTCCATGTTCCATCATCCGACAACAATTTATAACCTTGATCTCTAATTATCGTATTTGAATTTTCGTAGGCAAAAGCTTTGGCATCTATATCTGCTAAAAACGGATTGCCAATCATTATCTCTTTTGTTTCCCCTACAGCATGCACAGTCATTTTATAGATATTGTCTGCGGGCAGTTCATACTTTCCTGTCGCCACATTCTTTGTTTCGTATATGAAGCGATAAGCCTCATTACTCCGCTCCATTGAGCCCACAGGAGAGTTAAGCAGTTTCAACGTCTTCGTATCGAAATAATAGAAAGAGCTCTTTTTTGACAAGGCATCGTAGTTGTGCCCGGGATAATCTTTGTTTTCGAAATAGGGAATTTCAAGAACACCTTTTAATCCATCCAGATTTTCCTGATTTTTATAACCTGTTTTACCGGATTGATATCCCGCCATTTTCACCGCAATGGCGTTATTGTTCTCTACAAGATCTATATTGTTCTCCGGAAAAGACTTAGACAAATCGCCTACTTCCACTAATCCACCAGGATTAGTGACTTTCTGAAACTGACTTTGCCACGAGAAAGGACGCCCTGCCAGAGAAAAATCTCCCGAAGCCATCTTCTTTAACGGTGCAGCCAATATATGCCATGTATTACGCGATAATTGCCGACCCTCTTCCCAATGTGTTGTCGGAGTATCACTCTTATAATATCCCCAGTTATACTGAATAAACGCTCTGTTGTATTTCAGTTTATGTTGATAATGCAGTTGGCTGCCATAGTGGAAAACGATCTCATCCGCTTCGGGCTCTCCGTAAAGCGATCGGTCGGTATTCTTATCGCTTAATGAAGGATATACCTTTGTTTTCTCACTTCCCGGAAGAACGACCCGCGTACATGGCGCAGGAACGGCTGATATATTATCTCCCATTGTCGCACTTTTTGCCCAATTGTTTCTATTATTCCAATTGCTGTTTTCGGCATCGGTTCTCCAATACATCACGGCCGGTGCCACAGACAAATAAGGCAACGTAGCCGTGATATTCAACTGGTTATTTACTTTCGCCTGAAACACATATCGCCCCGCATCACTCAATTTCAGGTCTGTGAGCGTTGCTTCTTTTTCGGTAGAAAACTCTTTGGATGCAGGGGTAGGGGTTCGCCAACTGAATGTCACCTTATCGTTGTGAAGTTTTTCATCCGCTTGAAATAATACCTCTCCACCTTCACATTTACGATAACCGTCTGCCCATGCCAGCTTACCGAGCGGAATGTACATAAACGCATCGGTTGTATTTTCCACGTTTTTATCATCACACACCCGGTGAAACGATCCTCCGTTACCGGCATCGTTGACACGGATGATCAGTCCTTCCGCCGGCAACCACTTCTTGAAATTCGGAATATCGAAATTGAGCATTATGGTCTCTCCAATCGCAATGTCCTTGTCGTAGTCATGCGTGTAAATGATGGCAGGCGCTTCCACTTTTTCTTTATACACTGTAATCTTCATCGGTTTAGGGAGAACGGCGTCGCCGCTATTTTTCACCTTGACGTTGGTAATATGCAACACATCCGTATCGGCATTGTAATCGTAGACGACACTCTCGGGTTCCAGAAAATCCGCTCTCGGAGCCTTATAAAAAGGCACGCCGTCGCCACTCAATGATGTTTGTTGCTGCAGGAAACCATTGTAAGGATATACATCGTCCGCTGTGCCTAGCACCTGGTCTGGCCCCGCGAACGTCATTGCCGGATTCAACTGATACTTGGGGATCGTCAGGTCTTCATTTACGTGTACGGCATTATACCCGTGTTGGTTCCATACTGTACGGGCTGGCGCCCAATCATTTTTTTCTCCGGAGAACCAATAGAGGCGGACATCTGCGTATGTTTGATCTTTTACCGCTCCCGAAACCAAGATGTCTGCATGACCATCCCGGTTAAAGTCGACGACTATCGGATACTCGGAGTGGGTGGCGGAAAAACAAGGAAATGTTTTCCGATTACTGCCGTCTGTCCCTTCAATAATGCGTAAGTCGGTCATATCTCTATAGACCAATTCGGCTTTCCCGTCCTGGTCAAAATCGAACATCGATAAGGTCGTTCCTCCCGACGCATCGCTTGTTATCACATTCCATGTTTGTTTGAGCCTATCTTTGACATTTACAGCATTGCCATCATAATCAAAACGGACGAGTTGGTTTATATAAGAAAAAAATAATTCGGGATGCGCATCTTCATCCACATTCCCGATAAACACACGGGAGCCACCTCCTGCTTTTAC
Organism: Limibacterium fermenti; assembly: GCF_041902845.1. Lineage (GTDB taxonomy): Bacteria > Bacteroidota > Bacteroidia > Bacteroidales > Dysgonomonadaceae > Limibacterium > Limibacterium fermenti. The sequence continues at coordinate 3,109,214 of NZ_CP159486.1, read as the reverse complement.
AGACGGAGATGCCGGACCGGCAATGATGTTACCCGTTGCTCCGTTCCATACCGTTAATATCGGGAATCCGGTAGAAGACTCGTTTCCGTTCTTGATCACCACTACGTCTAATTGTCCGTTCCTATCAATATCGGCTACCGAAACAAAACCGTCATCCACTCCTGTAGCTTGAGATAATATAACAACTGTGTTTTTTGAAGCATCATCAGGATCATTGATCGTCACCTTATATACAGTATTGCCGGTTACCACTTCCAAACGTCCGTCGTTATTCATATCTGCTAATGCTGGCATATACATCGGATTCTGAGTATTCAAGAACCGGTATCCTCTGCCACCCACGAGCAGGCTGGCCACCAATTTACCGTTCGAAGCATTAAAAATACGGTCGCCGGCCAAAATCTCCGGTATTCCGTCGTTATTGATATCGCCCGCCACCAAACTGATCGACGCATCTTTTACGGAGGTGGTTTTATCATTAAAAATCGATGCATTAGAAGTCCACACTAATGTACCGTCGGACTTATATGCCTGAAGTTTATATTTAAGGTTATTATCCTTATCCTCCCCATCAGTCGCGATAATAATCAACGCATGCGTATCCGTAGGTTTGAGTCTTAGCAAAACAATGGGAGTAGCCGAATTACTATACATACTCGGCGTTGATATGCTTTTCTTCAACTTTAATTCGTTATCGAAAATCAATATTTTATTGGAATGCGTATAAGTCCCCGAAGTAGTTTTGTTTGAAGTCACAACTTCCGATTTTTCATCGCCATCGATGTCTCCTACGAACGGTTGGGCCAGGATATGCACTTTATCTTCTCCTGTAGCTTCCTCACTTTTTCCCTTTTCAGCGGGTTGCCAATTAGTTGTCTCAGGGTTCACATAACAACCAACATCTTCAACGTTATCAGGTTGCTCGCTGACAAACACCTGCTTTTCGATCGCGATGTCTTTATTTGAATCCTTCACCGTTAATGTTATTATTTTTACGCCGGGAGTTGTATAGGTGACCTCTACGGAAGACTTACCCGACGTTGAAGGATTGGCGTCCTCGCCAAAATTCCATGAGCAATTTGCAGGAGGTCGATTATTTTTATTAACGGAAAATGTGTATGATTTATTCTGAATCAACAGCGAAGGCACGGTAACTGTGTACCCTTTTTCATCCTCCGCATAACCCGAGAAAGAAAAAACAATAGGGACAACCACTAGTAATATTTTAAGATATATACTATTTATTGAGCTCTTGTGGCTCTTTGCATATGAAATTTCTAAACTCACTTCTCTTTCCTTTTGATTATAGTTTGCCTGTTACGAATATCCAACGTATTCGCTTCATTATAAAAAATTGTGTTATGCCGTTCGACTGTAGTTCGTATAACTACACGGCAAAATGATCAATAACCCGTTATCTTCTCTGCTTTCGATTTTCCTGAAGCCGTTTTTACCTGAACGACAAAGATTCCTCCTTTTAACGAGATGGAATACGTATATTCGGTACGACCGATCGAATGGGCCGAATAAACCAGTCGTCCCTGCGAATCATATACCGCAACGGCGTCGATAGTTTCATCCGAGGAGATTTGCAATACTCCCGAACGGTAAAATACATGAATTCCATTTTCAGAATCCTCTTGAACGGTTGTTTCGTTGCCCAATTGCAACACAAAGCGGGTTTTATCGACCGATTGTTTGTCCAATCCTGTAGCGCGTTGGGTAAACCCATACGTCGCACTGCGGGCAAGATCTTGTTTTATATTTAAGTACTTATCAACCAAAACAGCTTTGGCGCCGGTGGTAGCGGTAAACATCGGTACATTTTTGAATTGGAGCGATAGTCGCGAATGCACATCGGATGTCTTTACACCAATAGCCACTTCGTTTTGTCCCTGCCTGTAATTTTGAATCAAGTTTGAAGTTCCTTCCTCTGAATCGATAAAGAAGACTTCGGGCGTTGCATGCCCTTCAGGCTGAATCATTTTCAGGATCTCGGAAAATGAAGTATTCTGTTCATCTTGCAATATCGCTTTATCGCCCGAGAGGACATTCTCTTTCAGAATGCCCATATAAAGGGAACTCCCCATACTATGCTCAATAGACGAAGCACGTGTTGTCGAAGCAGAAAGGAGCGTATACGTAGGTACGGGGGACGTCTCCAAAGGAAATGACAACACGGCAGCGGATGCATCCCGCATAGATGAAGCTTGTTTAGAAGAAGATTTACCGGAAAGATCGTTTTTTAATGTAACAATAAACGCCTTCCAAGCAGGAATCATTTCGTTCTCCGTAAAAAACTTCTGTACCCATTGTAAGCCGTCTTCCGATAACAGTTTGAATCCAGCATCATGATCAATCACTTCATTATTGGCTTGATAAAACCCCCAAGCATGGATAGGCGAAAGAAACGGATTCCCAACCATTACTTCACCCGAATCGCTGATACTTTTCGGATTCAGGGACATTTTATAGGTGTTATCAGCGGGAAGTTGATTATGCTCCGTTTCATACACAAAGCGGTAAGCTTCATCCCCTCGCTTCATCGCGTGTACCGGGGAGTTAAGAAGTTTCAATGTCTTCGTATCGAAATAGTAGAAATTACTTATCTCCGATAAAGCATCATAGCTGTGGCCGGGATAAGATGCAGCTTTCGAACTATTCTCAAAATATGGAATTTCGATTACGCCTTTTAAGTTTTCCAAATAGGCTTGATCTTGATAACCGGTTTGAGTATTGTATTCGGCCATTTTTACCGCGATCGCATTATTATTTTTCGCAAGTGGAACTGCGTTATCGGCGAACGCCGGAAAAAACCCGCCTTCAATCACACCGTCTTGCAGTGTGGTTGTTTGGAATTTTTTCTGCCAAGAGAACGGACGTCCTGTCAGGGAAAAATCGCCCGACGCCATACCTTTTAACGGTGCCGCCAATATATGCCACGTGTCACGAAACAATTTCTGACCATCTTGCCAATGTAGAGGTTGTCCAACATTTTTATCATTTCCGTAATACCCCCAGTTGTATTGGATATAAGCGTTCTCATATTTCAATTTATGTTGATAATGAAGTTGGCTACCATATTGGAAAACGATATCCCTCGCCTCCGGTTGCCCGTAATACCTCCAGTCAGTATTCCATTCATCAAGAGATGGATACTCTTCTGCATTTCCCGGTAAATATACCTTTGTTTTGGCTGAGGGTACAACCGATATATCAGCTATGATTTTTCCTTCCCCATCTTTTACCACCCAGTTATTTTCATCATTCCAATTGTGGTTTCTCGCATCGGATTTCCAATACATCACCCTTCCATCCTGCGTTTCAATTTTTACAGGAACCTTAATCTCGGTAGAGCAATCTACAGCATCCTCATTCGTTACTTTTAATGTAATTTCTTTATCTCCAACGGTTGTATAATATACGTTTACTATATTCGGATTCTCAGTTGGCGTAGTAACAGCTCCGTCACCGAAATTCCAATCGTATGAAGCATTAAAGATATTATCCAGATCGCTGTGATCCAATTGAATCGAGAAATTGTAGGATTTATTTAGAAGCAGTTGTTTCGGAGAGTTAAGTGCGTAATTATTGAAGTTTTGCAGTTTAAGATGCGTTTCATCCTCTATTTCATAAGGATCTTGGTCTACCCATAATTTATATATTCCACTTTTTGTCGCCGTTAAATTTGAAGTCGTAGAGGTTGTACCATCAGGTAATGTCCATTTATAGGTTAAAGCATAAGGCGCATCAAATTCATAACTGTCTTTACAGTGATTTATGACATCACTCTTAAAAGAAAAAGTCCCGAATGCTGAAAAGTATCCATATAAACAAGTGCCACCGCTGCTTCCATTAAAATAACCTAAAGAAAAAGAGCCTGCGTTATTTTCTACCACACAAACACTTCCTTCCAATGGAGTAACGTTTTTAATATCCACTTTAGCATACATCCATGTTTCGAAGCCTATTTTCTGGGGACTATAACTGATAATTTTCTCTGCCACTAAATCGCTGAATGTTTTATTATTAATTTTAAATCCGTCTTTAGCCGATTCTCTGAACACCAAAAATATCGTATTATAATCCGTCAATGTCCCCTTTATAAAAGTGATACGGCGTCCCGATATGGAATATAAACTGGGCAATAAAGACCCTCCTATTTCCGCTCCTCCGGCGGATTGATGAATACAATAGACCGGATGGCTGGCTTTTACATAATAACCCTGTTGACCCTCAATTCCTTTGCCTAAATCCTTAGACCAATATTCACCGGCTTGTAATGTTTCTATCTTAACATTATCCAGATATACCTCGGTATTGTTTGTCACAGCCAGCACTCCAACATGATCATTCACAGAATTATTACCATTTGAATACCCCTTAACTAGAATATAGTTTTTTCCTAAGTTCTTTACAGGAACGAGTTGGTCACCAATCGGATCAATATTTCCTGAAAATCCGCCCGCAGAATTGGTTCCTTGAAGACAATCTTCAAACCAAGTAACGGCAATCGGTTTACCGGATGTAGATGTAATTTTTGTTCCTGTTAAACCTTCAGTAGTTCTCTCATACGCTCTCCACAAAAGAGTTTGTCCTTTCATTAGCGTTTGTTGTCGATCTGGTAAATTGCTATTACTATCAATGAATCCATTGTTGGAAGCCAATTTTCCCTTGGGCTCAATTGTAACGACTGTATTATCTTCGGTTGCTACAATCTGTATCTGTCGAAAAGCATCAACGCTATAGGTCGGACTAACATTATATTTTGTTTGAAAGGGCATATAAAATTCTTCTCCCAATGCTTTTTTTCCTTTGAGCGTGAATATTTCCTTTTGGTGGTTTTCGTGCCCATCAATTTGATAGTAAACAGATATTGGCTCATCAGACTTGATATATATCCCTTTTTTTGTAACGGTACCGGAAGAGGTGTAATCATTTTCTATAATATCTATATTGTCGCTGTTAAACTCAAATTTCCAATATTCGTTTGCTTTTAATGAACGTGTAGTATCTGTGTGAAGCGAAAAAGCTTCTTTAAAAGATTTATTTCGAGGCATACTGATAGTAACCATAGTAGGTTTATCACCTGCGGTAATCATCAAAAACGTAGGACGATCATCATGCGCGTTCGACGCGTCGGGGGCAACGAACCAAAACTCGGTATTATCGGAGTCTTGGGCATATATCGATAAAGAACAAAGAATGAACAATCCTACAAACAGTATTCTATGTAGAACGGAACGTTTTGTACAACTCCTATTTTTTGTATATGATAGATTCATAATCGTTTCTTTTTTTACTTATGTATTTACCGAGAGCGTCATTTGGAACGATCTCCCAATTGCAGTAACTCATTCGAATGTTTCCTCTTGAATAATCCAATCCTCCCAAGGTTTTACATCGATCTTAATATCCATCGATGTTTTGCCGTAAAATGTTACATTCACTTGTATAATACTGTTCACTTTCGGAACATACGGAATCTCAATGCCTTCTTTACTTTTTCCAAAATACGCCTGACCGCTTAACGGCATAGAAACACGCAACTTCAATTTGTGTGTCGTAGTATCTACTGTTGCTGAATTCTGTACTAATATCCCGTCTTCGTCGATTTTGAATGCGTCATCGCCTCGATGAGCAGGAACAATAAAATTCACCGTGTCAGCCACGCCGCTATTATTAAATTTGAAATCTTCCCTCAATGGTTTTTCTGAAAGATCCGGAGAGGTCTTATTCGGATATAAATTGCCGTCCCAATTCAAGGTGGTCGGTACATCCAACAGTTCTGCATACGCATTCGTATTTTTTCCCTCTTTAATCTTATCGAAACCGTCGTATTTTTTCAATATCACCTGTATTTTCGCCACATTTCGATATAATAGCGTGCTAAGTTTGGTGACATTATCTTTCGTTATTACCACATTCGGCAATGATACATACCGAAGTTCAGGAGTTTGAGATAAAAAGTTTCCGACATCTTTCGTCCGCCACATCGGTTCAGTATACGATGCTTTCGGCGACGGCACAATGATATTGTCCGAGATATTCTCATTGCAGGTCAATAATACCAGATTCCATGTACCTACTGCGGTATAGGTGGAAAGCGTATTATTTTCTCGCTGAACATTCAGCATTTTCTCTACAAACTTGTTACTTGTATCGAAGCGATAAATGGAGGTATTATTTAAATAATCTTCGGAAGCCGCCCTCAGTTGAAATGATACCGCAGCTTCTTCACGAGTTTCATCGGGAGAATTACTGTCGTTGCACGAAGAGAACGCTACAATAAACAGTAATGCGACTATCGCATAAGAATGAAGTGCTCGTATGTTGAATATCCTTTTGTTCATCATCTTCTGATTATTTATATATATCGCCTGTCCATGGGAACAGATTCGGCCCGACCGTTTCTTCTATTTCCAATACTCCCGCGTCCTCTTGCGCCGAAAGAATATCCGCCGTACGAAGCGAAGCGCTTTTTGTAGAATATCCCGCAATAAGATTTCCAACTCCTTTTATCGTTACATTGAGACCATATTGGTTATTTCGTTTGATAAAATCATGACCCTTCCCATTTTTTATTCCTTCTCGATTAATGGAAAGCAGGTAATATGCTTTTAATTCTTGTATATCCGTCTCGTTCGGATTTATATATTGATATTTCACACCAATCACAAAGCCGGTAGGGTAATTTTCACTTTGATTATTCTCAAAAGCGTAGAACCATAAAGGAACTTGATTATTAATTATGTCGTATTCAGGGAAGCTAAGCGGCTTATACAAGTAGTCTGCAAGTACTGCATTAGCACTTATGTTAGTTGTTTTATCTACCAGAAAATTATACCCCTCTGTGTTTCCTTGCCCGAAGTTTCCATCCGATGTACTAAATTCATCCGGGAAATACGATGAAATGTTTTTTGCATTCAGCATAAAAACTCCATCAATATAGTGGTTGAAATTGCTTGTAGGTTTCCCCGTTTCAAATTCATACGACTTAGGAAGATTAAAACTTATTTTTTGGATAGCTACCCTTGCCACCAAGCGCACCAACTCAACTTTTATCGGTTTTTTATCACCATCGAGAAGCGGTGTACCGGGACTATCGGCTGAGGGTATTCCTCCATTCTCTGTGTAGCCCAGATAGTGCTTCTCAGCACCACTATTCAGCGGTAGATTCTTAAACGACTGAGTCATTACCAAGTTGGTGTATTTCTCTTCCGGCACCTCGCCTCCGATAGGAGTTTCTCCGGAAGTACCGTCGTCTATCTTTGAACCGTATGTTTTTTGCTCACCTAATAACTCTGTACTCGTCGTAAAAGAAGTCCAATTATTGACACCGTCGAAATGGTTATCCGGAGCATTTGCAATGATATAGATATCCCGCATGCCGGCAGTAAGTTCAATATCCTTCATTTCGGATACTTCCTTATAATCTTTTCTATTTTGATCGTCTGCTGCACCGCTTAACTCGCGGTTGATGATTTTTTTCCCATCTAACTCATTCGTTCCCGATTTGAAAATGAATACCGCCAGGCTATAAATTTTCTTTTCGCCTTCTAAGTCGATTTCCGTTCCCCTCAGTCCGTTTTGAGTCTTGGTCTGTTGTGCAGAATGAAAAGATATAGACAACGAAATCTTATCGCCCGGAGAAATCAGCTTCTCAGGTTCATTTTCCGCCGTGCAGGAGGCCATGAAAGCCAAGAATGTAAACAGGCTAAAAAACAAATATGCAATATATTTACCGGTTTTGTTCATCTTTTTAACTATATACGAAAATTCATGAATGCTTCAATCGAAAAAAACTTTATACAAGATCGAAAACGGATAAAGAACGCGTTTTAAAACATCTCTAAAAGTCTTTGTTTCTCCTATGAACTCCTTTGCATGACACAAAGGAACTCATAGGATTCACAAAGGTTATGAATAAGAAAGAACTATTATCGAGACAACTTCTGCTAACTTCTATTCAACAATCGAAAATTCGGCTGACGCCGCTTTCGGTGATACAATGATATCGGGTGCGTTGTCGGGTTTGGTGATAGAGTCGATCCCGATGACTATCTTTTTCGCTCCCGAACTGTCGCGATTGAACAATACGATACCGTCTAGATTGACGGCGCTACGCTCTCCGTCGCCCAATACTCTTAAGTTATGCATATTGGTAAGGACGAAATCTTTTCCTTCCTCAGCCGTTGTCTGGGCAAGAATGGAACAGGCGATGCCGATATCTCCGCCGGTGGCATTGGTCAAGGGCTGCCCGTCGGATGCACGCAACAGGGATAGTTTGAAGAATCCCGAAACAATATTATTCATCCGCCCATGATCGCCTAACGAAGTGATGGCCACCGCAGCCGGCTGATCGATAATCAATCCCCGGCAACTGAGGATGGAGCCTTCAAAACCGACGGATGCGTCATTAATAGCGAGTATCTTGTTGAAATCAACCACTACTGTTTTAGGTAGCTCATAACGGGCGTCGGTCAGCGTATTCACATTAAACTTGCCGCCGGAAGCGCCTTTCCCGATAACAAGCCTCGGCGCCACACCCATATCGAAGTCCAACTTATCGGCGGTGCCTCTGCCGTAATTGCCTTCTACGATAATATCGGATCCGGTGGCATTGATTAATTTTTGACCGTTGGTTTTAAAAATCCCCAGCTCATACACGATGTCCCTTTCTCCTTCCAGTCCGTTCTGCGTGTTGACCAGTTTGACCAATACTTCCTGATCTTCTATGGTTCCCACGCCGATCGGCTTTACGATATAACTCTGATCGACATTGGCCAGATTCACCTCGAACATCTTTCGCCCTTCGAGCAGATTGTTCGTTTTGATGGGCACTTCGATGTCTTGTTTAATCATATAGCGTCCGGCTCCGTCGCTGGATGGTATGAAAGACAGGCTTCCCTTCACAGGACCATAATTTTCCCTTTGATTCGCCGTTCCGTCCTTTGTGAAAAAGTCGACGTGTACCGGCATGGGGGTTCCCTGTTCTGAAGTGGGGAATCCGGTGAGCGTTACGCTGAAAAGCGCGGTGATGTATCCGTCGACGGGTTTATTGATTTTTACATCGGATACATATAATCCATGGCTCATTTTTACCAACCTGTTTTTTATCCCTTTAAAAAGAATATCTCCGTTAGAGACAAACAAAACTTCTTCGAAATTGGTCGCACTACTCTCTTCCGTTGCATGCCGGTCGAACAATAATTCGCCTGCAGGAGATAACATGCAAACGCGCCCGGAGAGGCTTTCTGCCAGAAAAATTCCATTGGATGTCACTTGTACTCTATCGAAATTACCGTCTGTCGACTTCTGATAAGTCTGACGCCCGTCTTTTGCCAAACCGGTTATGGTTCCCCGTGCACGTTCATTGTCGAAACCGGCGATAACCGATTCGCCCGTAACGGGATTGATACCCATACCCGAAATAGAACCGGATACGACATATTTTTGCAGGTCTGTTCCGTCGTTTCGTAAAAGAGAATAGTAACTTTTTCCGTCGCCTCCGTTGCCTCCGACCAGTAAGTTGCCGTTGTTTGTCACAAACAGATGATCGATCGTCGTATTGGCTGACGCGGGAACGATTTCCTTACTGAATACGATATCGCCTTCCGGCCGTATCTTGATGACTCGTCCGTCGCCCATATAACTGTTCCCGATAAGGAAGAGAAAATCATCCGGGGCTGTGATCATCTTATTGATGGCAAACCCTGCGTCGGGGAATTTCGTAACGAATACCACTTTCCCTTTGCTGTCGAGGCTCGCAATCGAAGAAACCGTATTTTCGGCCGAGGTGAACGCGGCATGCACATACTCGGTCATACTGCCCAATACTTCAAATCCAATGCATGGGCCGCTCTCTTCGGAGACATACTTATAAATTTCCTGTCCTGCTTTATCAATCTTTGTTAACATTCCCAGACGCACGCCAGCAGCATTTTGTTCGTATCCGCCCAACATAAGGTTTCCGTCTTTCAGTTGGCCGCCGCAAAAGAGTTCGCTGCCGTTATTCCCGGTGTAAACATCGTTCAATACGGTTCCCGTATAGTCTATGATAACCGCTCTTCCACAACTGTTTTTTTCGGATTTACGGGACGACCAATTTTGTGATTGTCCTATGATAAGTAGTTTTCTCTCGCCTATATGGTATACATTATTTACGATGTTGAACCTTTTAGGGAGGGCTTGGGAAAATAGAATCTCGCCGTCTCTTTTCACCCACGTAACGGTCGTTTGACGGTCACTGTTCCCCACAAGAGCTACTTCGCCTTCCGAAACAGGGCAGGTGTGTTGGTATACCATATCGTTGCCGTACGTTCTGTCGTAAACCACCGGCATATACTGCGCTTTGGCATTTCCGCAGAGAAACAGAAATAGAATCGCCGAAAACGCTATTCTGATCACATTCTTTTTGTAGTTCATTCCTTTATTTCTTTTTTATTTGATTGTTGCTATTATATCTACACGTCTTGCATCTTTTGTCAACCATACAGGCTTATCCCATACTGTTGACTCCGGATTATTCAAGGATACGTCTCCCTCTAAATCGTCCAATAGGGGTATCATGCCCCTCCCGATGGTTTTCATATGGGTCTTTATACCGGACGAATTCAAATAGTTTTCGACCCTATTCGCTCTTTTTTCAGATAATTCCAAATTATATTTTTCTTCTCCGAACTCATCGGCATATCCCTCGATTAGAAAAGATTCTACACGAGTGAGATCGGCGCGCGAAATCCAATCGTCGAGTTGTTGTAAAGCTTTTCCGTTCAGGTCGAAAGAGTCAAAATCGAAGAATACGCTTAACACCGGCTCGGTAAACGTGTGTTGAGGTAATTCTTCCACACGAGGTACGCCCGAAGTTTGATCTTTTGCCGGGAATTTAAACAGGTTTGCAAAGAATAACTGATTGCCGGACACACCGCCGAAAGACATACTTGCCGTGCCGAAACTGCGATTACGGTCAAAATAATAAACATCGTCTTTATTTGACAGATTACGGTCGGAAATAATATAACCGCTGTTTTCATCGATCCGAACCATATTGAAGTCGTTTGAGACGGTATTGATCGGATAGCTGAAATGGACTAAACTTCCTACGGTAATCTCTCCGTCCACATATTCTGTACTATAGAGGTCATATCCTCCGAATCCGGTGTGGCCGTTGGAGGCAAAAATGAGCGAATTCTGAAAGATAGAAGGTGTAATTTCATCTCCTGCCGTATTAATGTAGGCCCCCAAATTTACAGGCAATCCCCAGTCGTTTTTTTCATCATCCCAATGGACAACGTATATATCATATCCTCCGAATCCTCCCGTCCTATCGGAAGCGAACAAAAACGACCGGTCGTTATTAAACAGAAAAGGATGCGAATAGGAATAGTTCTCCTTGCCGGGAAAAACTTCCGTAAACGATGACCAGCCCTTTCGTCTGGAATTGTAGCGGGAGGAATACAGTTTTGTTTGAAAAGTGTTGATGCCCTCGTCGGTTATGCCGATACTTCCTCCCCGTTCGTAATAAACGCCGGTGATGATCATATTCGACAAATCGTTCGAAAGGGAGAGCGCTCCGTTTTGCATGGCTCGGGGAATCCTGTCAAGCAGCTGACTCTTCCCCTGCGAGATCAACGGGAAATATTGGGTGCGGTGGTAAAATTTCTTGTAAGGATCGTGAAAACGGCTGTTACTCGCAGCATAGAAATATTCGTCCTGTACTTCGCCGATCCAGAACTCGGAGTTGACCGTATTCACTTCTTCCAGCGCACGCACATTGAATTCGGGAGTGCCGATAGGCAAAAATCCGTCTTCGTAATTGAGCGCATGCAAAATATTTTGGTAACGCCGGTCGGAATGATAAGCGTCGCGATAAGCATATTTTCGGGCGATCCCTATTGCTTTCATCTTCGAACCCGAATAGCGTAACGCATCGAGGTAATTGCATATATCGGATGCTTTAAACAAATCGTCGTTCAAAGCCATGGCGGCATCGTAGTGAGGTATTGCCAATGCGTATTCGAGTAAGGTTAAGTAAAGGCGGGCGGTTTTCAGATGCAATGTCGCCGAATAAGACGGGCTCAATTGAATATTGTCCTTGAATGCCGTCTCATAGATTTGCATGGCTTTATCGAAATCCTGCTGTGCGAATCTTCGATCGGCTTTAGCTTCGATACCTCTGGCTCTTCGGTCTCCTTCCGCTATCATTTTTTCATCTTGCGCGTGGGCTATAGAGGTGAAAAAGACCAGAAAGAGCGCGGCCAGGACAGAACGAACAGACACTTTTATATCATGCTTATACATATCTATTTTACTTAAAAATATTGTAAACTATATGCACACCAAACTTGGTAGGTCCAACATAACTTTTTGTTTTCTTTATCTCGAGCGGGAAATCGGCATACTCCCCTCCCAACTGAAACTTATCGTATTGCAGATGGGTATAACCCGCACCCAAGTTAATATCGAGTCTAAAGCGGCTGGATATGTAGAATTTATATCCGCAGGTAACTCCGCTGGATACTCCCCATCCTTTGTGGCGATAGCTGGTTTTATTTTCGTCTTTGTTTTTCAGGCCGATATTGAAGTTTCCCCACATGGCGTACGGACCCACATAAAAACCATCCCACAAGTCATTCGTATAATAATACCTGGGATTGAGGTAATACCTGAAATCGACACTTGCTATTAATGTCCGAAAGACCTCTTCGTTCTTTTTAAAAAGGTAAGGTGCCCATAACACATCCGCGTTTACGGTCATTTGCCTTCCGACAGACCATTCGAACCCGATATTGGGATTGCCGGTTAGCGTGAGCGGAATGTTTGTCTTGATAGCTTGTGCCCGGATGCTCTGTCCGGCAAGAAGCGGAAGCAGAAATAGGATCGATAAAAAAGCGTATCGCAAAAAATGTTTCATCTCCAAGTTCTATACTTATTTAATTAGTTTTTTAAATTCCCATTCCTCCATCATCACCCGGCACTATTTCCGGATCCCATTGTTCGGGGCCGCCAATTTCCAATACCAGCGTGCTGAGGCCGTCTGTTCCCAAATAAATCGTTTGATTCATATGGAGGGTTTCCGTAACGGATATCGAGAATGCGTGTATCGAAACGCCGTTGCGATCGAGAAAATCCAATGTCAATGATATGGGTATTGTGCTGCCGCTTTCTTCCTCGTTTATCGAAGGGAAAAAGTAGCCGTCAATCCCGAAGTCGTAATCACCATAGGGTTTTTCGTAAAGATTGCTGCGTACCTTTACTTTATCGGATGACGAGTAACGGCTGGAACGGGTGTTGACCGAATCCGTCAATAACGACAAACGTTGATAGGTACCTGTGCCCGTCGCCTCAATTTTTACTTCGCTTATATTGCTATAGGTCAAAAACGGATTGAGTTTGGTCAGCTTTTCGAACGCCACACAGATTCTGCCGCTGTAGCGTTTATTGAAATAGGCGGTATCCGTTTTGAGAGGTGCGGGATAGTCGATTACGGGAGGCTTTAGTTCCGTTGAAAACAAGGCAAGGGAATCGGGGTATCGGTACTCGTTACTTTCCGACTCTTGTAAACCAAAGGCTGCATCCTGATAGGTTTCCATATCATAGAAATGAATGTCCGCTGTATTGGCGAAACAATACGTGAGGTACGATCCCGGAAACAACCTGAAATTGAAATTTCCAAATTTCATTCTGGTGTTCTCTTGAAAAGGGTAAGAGGCTGTTTTTTGTTTCTGCAGCGTTTCTTTATAGACATAGATATGTATATCCTCGATTCGATAGTCATCGGTCATCAATTCACTGCTTGCCTTCGGGGCATATACAACATAGTTCGTTTCATCTTCGAAATAGTCGTAGGTACATGACGCGAAGAAAAGCAAACCGAAAAAGAGGCTGATTCGAAAAGAAAATCGATGAATGCTATATCTTTTTATTATATTCATTCCTGTAGTTTATTTAGAAACAAGACCCGGCATCGCAAAAAACTTTCTCCTCGCACTGCCCGCACCGGCTCCGGGGAGCAGTGCAAGGAAAAAGATGACTTTTTTATTTCCAGTTACTTTTTATCTCTGACGATAAAAAGATTAAATATTCATATCGGTACTTACTATCGTTGAATTCCATTCTTCAGGTGCTCCGATCTCAATTTGAAGACTGCCTTGTGCTGTTGGTTCATCTGGGAATTCTAGATAACCGGCCGTTTCCAGAGTTAAATTGACTTCACGAATTACATTTCTGGTAAACTCGTCTTTTACAAGAGCCCACCAATATACAGGTTGGGATTTTGTTGCGATTTTTCCATCTGCGTATGTGTAAATTTCACCTTCCTTAAGATCAACCCAAGCTGCGATAATAATGAAATATTGTTTATCTATTATATTTGTACCATCCCTACCTTCCACATTGGGAAAAATATGAAACTCGTTCCAACGACTGTATTTAGTATCGACAAATGTATAATCATCGCCGCCAGAGGGGGTTTTATAACCCGTAGGACGGTCTTCTCCTTTTCTATAGGTATTCGCACCGGTAGCGCCAACAAATACTTTTTTGGAATCTAACGCGGACACAATGCCAGATTCTAAACTGAAATGTTGAGGCAGACGCTGTACAACGATAAAACTGTTCTCGGTATCGAATTTCACTTTTGCTCTATTTGCAACTTCATCCGCAGGTACATTGGTAATATCGAAACGAGTGCGCATTAATGAAATTTCACGTTTAAGTTCTGGAATTACTACTTTCGTTTCTCCTTCTGTGATATTTACATTTTCATAAAACGCTGTAAATATCTCGGACGGTTTGTCATAACCTTTTCGTGTCTTCCATACTTCTGCAGGCACTTTATCAGGAATTGTAGGCAAATCTTTTGTTTTTACATCGACAAGTATGTCTTCAATTTTTTTACCCCTGACATTGGCATTGGTAAATTCTACGTCCCAAGTCTGACCTTTGTCTAGTGATGTTCTCACATTGTCAGTGCTACTTTTCGTGTTAGCTAGCAAAGCCATTTTGTAGTTACCTAGTGGCACGTTTGGAATATTAAAAATACGTCCGTCTGTTGCTTCTGGATTTGTAGCTTCCCCCGGAGTTAAAATGTGGGAAAACGCGATTATACCGTCATCTCCATACAAAAACAACTGCACTTGCTTTACATTACCCCAGCTGACAACAGGGATAGCTGTTGATCCTGATGCTCTTGTTGTGGCTTGTGCACTTTTAGTGTCTTTGTTTCCGAACGAGATGGTTGCCGTCAACGTACCGGTCTCCTTCTCTTCATTTCCATTGCCCGGCTCGTCATTGCTACAGGCAGAAAATAACAATACGCCTATTGTTATCAGACTAAAATAGATTTTTTTCATTTTGTAATTAATTGTGTTGAATGTAGAATAATTTTTTATTTAGTTTATTTTGAGTCCGATCAGAAGACCGGACGATCAATTAAGAATAAAAGCATCTCTCGATTATTACAGATTAAATATTTTGTGATCCTTTCCGATAAAATATCGGCTTTGCCGACAATGGCTTTTTCGTTTCTTATCTGGAGTCTTTCAGAAAGATGTTTAGAAAACCTGCTTGTCCTTTTTGAGTTTATTGAAAAAGAAAATATCGGACAGCGAAGGTTTGTGGCGGAGGGCTTCCGAAGGAGTATCCTCGAGTTCAAACGCAAGCATCTTTTGTTTCTCTTCTTTCAATTCTTTCTTTTCTATATACTCGATCGATTCATATTCGGGAATGTACTTTACTTCAATAGACCCGATTTCGATTATGTCTTCGGTGCTGGTGAAATTCATACATAATTTCAGAAAGATACTTTTTGTCACCAACACGTGGCAGGGTGTACTTATTACAGATGCTGAGGTATTCTCTCTGTCAAGTTTGTCATCGAATAGTACGGTCGCTGAAATGGGCATGCGTTGCTCTACCAGACGGATCAATGATATCAGGCTTCCCATATCGCTTCGGAAAGAAGCTATTTTAACTTCCGTTATTAGGTCACCCATGGAAAGCGGTAGCATCAAATATACCCATTTCGCTTCACCCGGTTCGGTAACACTTATTTGTACCCCGGGATGAAAAAGAAAGGGGTAATTGATCTTTATGGTTGGATCGCCGGTGACTAGTCCCAACCCATGGAGCATCAGGCTTTTCTGTTTCAATAGACGCTTTTTAGGAGTACGACTTTTTTTATTTCCCATATTTTTCGATTTCCTTTATTTGGCTTTTTCGAAATGTATAGCCTGTAATATGAGTTTAAATTCAGGCGAAGGGGTGAAGACGATTCTTCTGCTTTTAATATTTTCAGAACAGAATTTTTCAGGATCATTGACGCCTTCGCTGGAAATAGAGAGCCTCAAAGTTCCTAAGTTATCCAGATTTACGCTGTATCCTTCCATCAGGAATTGAGGTATTTCATCAATAATGTTTTCGATAACATTCATCACGTCGCCACGGGTAAGAGACGAACGGCCGGCTATTTTTTTGCTCAATTGATAATTGTTGATAGTACCCGCTTTTACCGGACTGGCATACCATTTTCGTTCGGCTTCGGGCTCCAGCGGATTGGGCTTTTGTATTAACTTATACTTCATGTGTAACTCTTATTGTTTATTTCACTTCTAATTCATTGTCTCTCATACCCCAAAATAGGGCGAGCTATTATATGTACTGCTTTGAGTCGTTTGGTGGTTACGGATATATTCCTCTACGTATAGAGTTTCGGTTGCCCACAGATAGAATTTTTTATTTTCCTCTGAAACATCGATTTGTATCCTAATTATCCTTCCAAATTTATTTCGGTGGCAAATGTATGTTTTTCTCAGTCCTCGTGTTAGGATTTTTTCACGGAATAATAGCACGGCGTGCTCGTTAACATTTGAATAATTAGCACCGAATGCTCATTTTATGTAGTTACATCACTATTTTATAGTTAAATAGAAGTACTATTTTTATCTATATTTTTAATGGTAAGAATATGGATATTTCGTTAATGAAATTGTAAAATAAAGTGTTTTTTCATGATATATTCGAAACAGGCGCTATCGGATAAGGCGAAGGAGGGGGATGACTTGGGTTCGAAAAGAACGGAAAGAGCGAGCCGACCGTTGAAAGCTACCTCCGATTATTATGGAAAGGCAAACTGAAATAGCAGGTATAAATTTTGTTGGGCGACGTAGTGTTACGCAACAATATCCGCAATGAAAATGCCATCCGTATCTTAGTGAAAAAGTTGGCGGAGAGTGTGATGCAGCCCTCCTCTCTGGCACGTTTGAAGAACGTGGTAGATTCTACCGGCGCCTCCATATCGCGTAATACACTCACTGAATATCTCACTTTTCTGTCGGATGCTTATCTGATCTTGGGCATTTCAAATTTTTCGGATAAACTCAGTAGCCGGGAAAGTTTGAAAAAACGCTATTTTTCCGACAACGGTTTGTTGCATATTTTTCTTTTGGATGCGAATACTAAGCTTATGGAAAATATCGTTGCCCTCACCTTGATAAAACAATACGGAGACGAAGTATATTATTACAACCGGAATATGGAAGATAAAACGATAGAAGTTATTCCACTATGGAAATGGCTGTTGTCCTTTTAAAAAACACCTATGCTTCAGTCTGTCCGGTCATCAGCACATCTATATTACCGTGGCAGCCGCTGATATTTGGAAGGTGATATTCCTATGTGTTTTTTAAATACACGGGCAAAGTAATTTACATCGTATATTCCGCATTCCGCAGCCACTTCTCCGATACTTCTATCGTAGGTCGATAGAATTTTCTTTGCCAATTCCAGTTTTACCTGCAAAATATAAGTAGAAGCAGGGAATCCGGTTAGGGCATTTAGCTTTTTATTGAGTTGAGAGATGCTGATAGCCATTTCATCCGCTAATTTCTTCGATGAAAACTCCGCATTTTTCATGTCTCGATAAATGATGTTCGTCACTTGCTGAAGAAAGTCCGAATTGATGTCATTGCTCATACTGTTTTTTTCTCCTTTGAAAACGATCCTGAGATATTTCTCTTTCAATAATTTACGTATTTCAAGAAGTTTCTCTACTCTCACTTGTAATTCTTCTGAATTAAAAGGTTTACAGATATAAGCATCGGCTCCACATTTGATTCCATTGATTTGATCTGTTATTGAGCTTTTTGCTGTAAGCATAATAATGGGTATGTGATTGAGTAATTGCGATGCTTTTATTTCGCGGCAAAGTTCTATTCCGTCTTTTTTAGGCATTATAAGATCGGTTATGATTAGGTCGGGAATGCATTCATTCGCGATGGATAACGCTTTCTCTCCGTTCCGAGCTATGAGAATGTGATATTTATCTTCCGGAAACAGTGCTTTTATATAAAGTGCCACATCTTTATTATCTTCTGCGAGTAAAATGGTCGTGCGCGGGTCGTTTTCATTGGGGTGATTCTCTGTAGCTAACGTTTCTTCATTTTTATATAAAGGCGGATTTTCGATAAGAGAGGGAGTACCGGGTTGTTCGGGTAACCAATAAGGAAACAATTCTTTTTCATTTCGATTGATCGGTAGTTCTACTATAAAAACAGAGCCTTTTCCCGGTTCACTTTTCACTGTAATATTTCCGCCAAGTATATCCGTTAATTGTTTAGAGAGGGTCAATCCTATTCCACTACCTATAGGCTCTTCTACCGATGGGGCTTGATAGAATAAATTGAATATGTAAGGAATCGCCTTTTTATCAATTCCTTTTCCCTGATCGACCACTTTGATCAGTAGTTTCTTTCCGTCTTTTTTCTTTCTCTCCAGCGTAAGGGTTATTTTATCCCCTTCTTTACTATACTTTATGGCATTAGAAAGCAGATTCTGTAAAATTTTATTTAGATAGTTCGGGACAAAATCTGTTTTTATAGTTGTTTCCTCACTATAAAAAATCAAGTTTATTCCTTTTTGGCTTGCAAACAGGCGAAAGGATTCGTAAAGCATTTCTATATATGCCACGATATTACCGGTTTTCCACTCAACGGTGCGAGGTGAAGCATTCAGATTAGCGATATCTAATAATTGATTGACTAAGTTTGATAAGCTTCGTGCTTGCCGCTCTATCGCGGAAAGATAGGTCGTATAGGTTTGTGGGGAAATATTTCCTTGACTTTTCAATTGCTTGCTTAATCCTAAAATAATGGTAAGAGGCGTACGGAATTCATGTACTATTTGAGTGAAAAAATTGGTGTGAATTTCTTCTATATTCTGCAATAACCGATTGTTTTTAGTCTTTCGTATAAAGGCAATAAATAAGATAATCGTCGTGATGATGAAAAAGACGGATATACTCACGAGTACAATAGTCAAATGACAGGAGTTGCTTCGTAAATTCATTTGAATGCGGGGTACTGTTGTTGCTGATATCTCATAGTTTACCTGTAATGGAGGGCATTTTTTTAATATAGAATGGGTGTGAAATCGGTTATCCGGTTTATAAGATGTCATATATTGTCGTTCTCGGGAAAAAAATCTTGAAAAAAGGAAATTGTTTTTTTCAGCTTCGTATTTCCTTAGTTGTATCATTAAATGGGAATTTGAATTCTCTATAATGAACAATGATTTCTTATTTTTTATATTCCGATTATTTCCTTGGATTGTAGTTGACTCCGGATTTTGGTAAATCATTGCAAAGAAAATCATTAATGCTGTAAAGAATTGACGAATAGAGAAAATAAAAATATAATTGAACATTGCATTATATGTTTGTTGACTAATGATTTGCCAATAAAAAAGATGCAAGTTACATTTATTTTTTATTTCGGGCAAGCACTTCATTTTAAGATAAAAATGTAAAATGAGCTCTCAAAGGACGCAGATAAGATATTTTTGTTTTTTTAACCATTATCTTCATTTTTAGAAAGAAAAAAAAGAAGAATGGCATGCGATACATGATCAATAGATTTCCGATAAATAAAAATCTGTAAGAGCATCCTTTCTGAAGAGTGAGGTTGAGCGGTAGTAAAGGAAGATCGATTGTTATATTTTTCATTTGTTGCTTGTTTACTTAAATAATAATTATCTGATCGACAGCATTTATTATTGTTTTCAACACGCAAAAGGCGCAGGATTACACTTTATCCGACTAAGAGGTACGACCAAGCACCCACCAACCTAGACAAAAGTAATGCCCGCGCCAAAACGCCGGCATTAACTGATTGCTCATTGAGGTTGGATTGAAATTGGTCGTTTTCTTAGCCCTCAAAACAATAGCTAATGCTATTAATACTGAGTGCAAAGTTAGGATTTTCTCTGAAAATGAGAAATAATTAATAACTTGCGAAGCCCTATCAAGCAAGTAAACCACAAGTTATCTTGGATACGACTCCAATGCAAAGTACGGTTCCGGTTTGCTCGTAATGAAATACTTGGTTCCAATGAGACCTTATAGAAGATTATCATTGTTTAAAGCATCCGGGCTTGATGAGGCTTTTATTTATTCACAAGTTAAAACTATGGCAAAGAAAGCGAAAAAAATCAAGACAGGCAAGGGATTGAAATTGGAAATCGTGAATCCCAATTCGGCGGGTATCGATGTTTCTTCCACCGAAATGCAAGTATGTGTCCCGGAAGACCGGGATGGGGAAAACAACCGCCGCTTCGGCACGTTTACGCAAGATTTACACCTTATATCGGATTGGCTTAAAGCCTGTGGCATTGAAACCGTCGCCATGGAATCCACGGGGGTGTATTGGGTCCAACTCTACATGATACTGGAATCGGAGGGATTTGACGTGTTGCTGGTCAACGCCAAGGCCATCAAAAATATCAGCGAGAAGAAGACCGACCGGGTAGATGCCGAAACCATCATGGTCTTGCATAGTTACGGGCTTCTGAGAGCCAGTTTCCAACCCCAGAACCATGCCCGGCGCATCCGCAATGTATCGCGCCACCGTGACGGGTTGTTGAAAGCTTCTTCGCGGGAAGTGCTCCACATGCAAAAGGCCATGGAATTGATGAACATCAAATTGGGCAATGTCATCAGCGATATTTTGGGAAAATCGGGACAGGAGATTATTCGCGCCATTCTGGCCGGGGAACGCGATGCCCGAAAACTATCGGCTTTGGCCGATCCCCGATGCAAATCTCCCAAAGAAACCATCGCCAAATCCCTGCAGGCCAATTGGGACGAAGACCTGCTGTTCATGCTCAAACAAAGCTATGAACTGTATGTATATTACCAAAACCTGATGAAGGATTGTGACAAGCAGATAGAGGGCATCCTGCAGGAGTATCTCAAAGACGTTAAGCCCGAAGAAACTTCCAAGCCGGAGCAAAGGGCGAAAAAAGCAAAAGCTCAAAAGAATGCCGTCACGATAGATATCGAAAAGCACGCGATCCGATTATGGGGTGTCAACGCGATGCGCATACCGGGTGTCAGTGAAGCGGCCCTGTTGCGGTTGGCCGGTGAGCTGGGACACGATTTTACCGATAAGTTTGACTCATACAAACAGTTTTGTTGTTGGTGTAACCTCACACCCAACAACAAAATATCGGGTGGAAAACTCCAGTCCAGCAAAATTCCAAAGCGCAAGAATCCTGTTGGACAAATCCTGCGTTCTTCGGCAAACTCCCTGAAAACAAGTAAAACGCCCTTAGGATATTACTTCCGGCGTATACAGGCAAAAAGCGGTTACTTGCCGGCTATTATCGCTACTGCGAACAAATTGGGAAGAATACTCTATACAATGGTTAAATACAAGGTCGAGTTTGATGACTCTTTTACCCAAACCAGCGAAACCGAGATACTTAGAAGAAAATTGATTAAGACCCAAAGAACCCTCGAAAAACTTCAAAATCAAATCAAAGAATGCGGATGAGATGGTTTGTTATATAGAAGATATATATTTTCAGTCAACATGCAATAATTGACGAAGGAATCATCAATAGAATCAGGTGATTTCATCATATTGATTGAAATGTTTTTTACGGGTAAAATGAAACCATAAAACGGACGTACATCCTTTGATGATAGAGGTGATCGTTATGGCCCACCATACACCGGTTATTCCTATTTGTGACGCGAGAAAGACGGATAGGGGGATTCGCAACGTATTGAAAGTCATACTTACAATGGCCGGAGGGGCGGTTCTCCCTAATCCGTTGAACATACCTTGGGTTGTGATCTCTATCATCATGAAAACTTGTGAAAAGCCCATGATCAACAGATATTCTCCACCTGCCTGGTAGGCTAATTTTTCGGGAATAAAGAGAGAAAAGATCGATTCGCCCGTAAATATAAAGGCCAAAGAAACGAATATTCCGAAGACAGTCATCCATTTCAGGGTTGAGCGGTAGGCTCGTTGCGCCCGGATTATTTTTCCTGCGGTGTAATTTTGAGCGACAAAACTGCTTAGGGCTGTTGCAAACCCTTGTGAGGTGTTCCAGGTAATACCTTCGATTTGTCCGCCGGTCGTTTGGGTTGTTACACCGATATATCCGCCGTAGATGGAGGCGATGCGCGCCAAGTTCATATTGATAAATGAAAAATAGACATTCATCATTGCTGCCGGAACGCCTAGTCGAAGAATGTTCAACGTTTGCGTTTTACGAAGCTTTGTCAGAAGCGGAAATCCTCCGAGCGCTCCTTTTTTGCTGCGCAGATGCCTTACAAAAAGAATAACGACGATAAAATGAGAGATGACTGTTGCCAAAGCGGCTCCTTTGACACCCATTTGAGGAAAAAAACCGGGGCCGAAGATGAACAACGGATCGAGCACGGCATTCAGTATTAATCCGGAAGCATTAAAGTAGAAGGGTATATCGCTTCTGCCGGACCCGACATAGATGCCGGAGAAGTTGAGGATAAGAAAAATCAACGGAATGCCTACGGATATAATTTTTAGATAATCTGCGGCCTCTTGCGCGATATCACTCTCTAATTTGAAAAAAGAAATGAATGTGGCGGGAGAAGAGAAGAAAAGAATGCCGAAGCTTAATCCCAATATAACGGCAATGGTTGTGGTGTGGGATGCGTAACGAACCGCTTGGTCTGTTCGTTTGGCCCCTATCGATTGTCCGACGGCGACCTCTGCGCTTATTTTGGACGTGAGAGCAAATGCGTTCATCATCCATATCAACATGCCCACGCTTCCTACTGCTGCTACCGACCGGCTTCCCAGTTGACCTATCCATAAAATATTCACAAGGTTATAGGTCATCTGAATAAAACTGGTAGCCATTAAAGGCAATGCCAGTTTTATGAGTTGACGGGAAATATTGCCCTGTGTGAAATCGCGTATCTGGGAATTCTGCATGAATTCTGTAGCCTATTTGTTATACAGAAAAAAGAAAAAAAGAAGCAACCGTTGTAATAGTTGCTTCTTCTATGAGCGGAAGACGGGACTCAAACCCGCGACCCTCAGCTTGGAAGGCTAATGCTCTATCAACTGAGCTACTTCCGCGAATTTAATTAGCTAATTAGTTAATATGCAAATTTGCTAATTCTTTTGTGGGCAGTGATGGATTCGAACCACCGAAGGCGTAAGCCAGCTGAGTTACAGTCAGCCCCATTTGGCCACTCTGGTAACTGCCCATTTTTTTTTCGAGCGGCAAAGATACGAAAAATTTATTTATATTTCGTGTTAAGAGCAATCATTTTTAATGCTGTGATGGCCGCCTCGTCGCCTTTATTGCCGTATCTGCCTCCTGCACGGGCTTTTGCCTGATCAAAAGTCAAGGTTGTTAATAGTCCGAAAATGATTGGAATATTATAGTTGAGATTCAGTTGAGTCGTTCCTTGTGTGACACTGTTGCACACAAAGGTGAAATGGGGAGTCTCCCCTTGAATAACGCAGCCTAATAAAATAACGGCATCGACATTCGATTTTTCAATCAGAAGCTTACCGCCATAGGTTAGTTCAAAACTGCCCGGAACATGCTCCAGAATAATATCTTCTTCGTTTACACCGAATTTTGTCAAGGTCTCATAAGCGCCTTGCAGAAGATTTCCTGTAATAGCCGTATTCCAATCTGAAACAACAATTCCGATTCTTTTCCCTTTCCCGTCAGGTATTTCATTCGGATCGTAAGAAGATAAATTCTGTAATGCCGTAGCCATTTTTATTTATCTCCTTTTTGAAATTTTGCTTGTTGGATGTACTTTTCAGCTTCTTGAGATTCGGGAGAATTGAGGTAATTCTCTTGTATCTTTGTAAAGATTTCAATGGCTTTGTCGAACTGTTGAGTTTGTAAGTAAGCGATTCCGGCCTTTTTATAATAAATAGGCGTGAGCATTTCATTATTGGCTTTATCGGCCGCTTTTAAAAATTGCGATATCGCGTCGTCAGTGTTGCCGAGATTCATGTATACGTCTCCGATGGCTCCAATAACAGAAGGTGTGATAAGAAGATCGCCCCCTTTGAATTTCTTTAAATACTCAAGAGCTTTTTCGTTATTGCCAAGGCGGCTGTAACAAATTCCGGCATACGCACGGGCCAGGTCGGCCGACTTCGTCCCCGAATAATCGTCAATAACCGATTCGAATCCTTTGAAGTCATTTCCGTTGCCAAACAGAGCCAGCGAGTCTTCTCCGTTTTGAAAATATCGTTCACCTTTATAAATGGCTGCTTGTGCCTGTTCGTTGCGGGGATGTTTATATAAATAATGGTAAGCGAGAAATGCTCCAACCACAATTACTACCACCAACAAACCCCACAATATGTTTTTTTGATTCTTCTCTAAGAAGCGTTCGGATGAAGTCAACGCTTCATCAATTGTTTCCAGTTTCTTTTCAGTCTTATCCTGCGTTTTTTTCGTAGACATGATCTCTTTAAATAAATGTACGTAATTTTGAGATGCAAAAGTAATGGTTTTTAAGAGATAAATAAAATATATAGATGGATTTTTTTATCAAAAGGGTTGCCTTTGTGTAACTTTTGTGTAGATTTGTCGTCTCATAACAGGTGACGAAGTTTATTTTATGAATGAAAAAAAGAGAATTATGAAAAAATATATCAGTGCATTTTGTTTGTTATTTTGCTTCGCGATTCTCCCTATGAGCGCCCAGAATGCCGCCTCCTCTGTCTTTACTTCTGTTCCGGTTACCAATGGAAAAGTAGTATTTCAACAGTTTATTCATGTGGATCAAGAGTTATCGGATGATCAAAAATATGCATTACTTCAAAAATGGGCAAAAGGGAAGTTCTCGGGAAGTCCGTTGTTGTTGGGGATTCGTTTAGACGATAAATTGCAAAGTGTAACGGTGAGTGCGAAGGTTGAGCTGCCTGCCGGTGGCGAGAAGATAGGAATGAATTACCGGTTCGATGCAGCGGTGTCGAATTCAGGATGTATGCTCACCGTTAGAGATGTGAGCTACCAGTTAAACACGTCCAAAGGAGCGTCGTTTTTCCCAAAAACATATTCCGCCGAAGAAATGATTACCGACCAAGCGATCAACTCGGATAGTGAAATGAAGGCGCTGAAAACAGATTTACGCAAGTCGACATTAAATTTTCTAAATGAATTATATGCCGGTCTG
Source organism: Limibacterium fermenti (assembly GCF_041902845.1). Lineage (GTDB taxonomy): Bacteria > Bacteroidota > Bacteroidia > Bacteroidales > Dysgonomonadaceae > Limibacterium > Limibacterium fermenti. Next base: position 3,083,725 of record NZ_CP159486.1, on the reverse strand, counting down.
AGCGGAGTCTTCCAATAAAGGGGCGTGAAGTTTTCTCCAAATAAAGAACTTGTTTGCGCATTGAAAATGAAATTAATTAGCCAAAACTTTGGTTATTTGAAATTATATAGCTATTTTTGCGCCCTAATTTGTCGGAAAAGTTCTGATACACCAGATGTAAGTAAAATAGAAAATACAATATAGCGATGTCTAAGATTTGTCAAATAACTGGAAAGAAAGCGATGGTTGGGAACAACGTATCGCATTCCAATAGAAAAACAAAGCGCAGATTTAATGTGAATTTGTTTCGTAAAAAATTCTATTGGGTAGAAGAAGATTGTTGGATCAGTTTGAATGTTTCGGCTTCGGGCCTTCGTACGATCAATAAGGTAGGACTGGATGCTGCATTGAAACAAGCTGCGTCTAAAGGATATTTAAACGCATAACATACAGGAGGCGATAAAATGGCGAAAAAAGCAAAAGGAAACAGAGTGCAGGTGATTCTGGAATGCACGGAGCATAAAGAAAGTGGTCTCCCCGGTACGTCGAGGTATATTACGACCAAGAATAGAAAGAATACAACCGAAAGGCTCGAATTGAAAAAGTACAATCCGATCCTGAAGAAAATGACCGTTCATAAAGAAATTAAATAAATAGCATAGATTATGGCAAAGAAAGCAGTCGCCGGATTCCGCGATAAAGACACAACAACAGGCCGTAGCCATACGAAAGTGATTAAAATGGTGAAGTCGCCCAAAACAGGAGCATATACTTTTAGAGAAGAAATGATCCTGAATGATCAAGTAAAAAATTATTTCTCGAAATAAATCAGTTAAAGATATTTAAAAACTTCCCTGCGCTTCTGTGTGGGGAAGTTTTTTATTGACTATTTTGTAGCTTTGTAGCATGCGAACTGAAAAAAGAATTATTATTTAAATAGATCTGCTGTATGGGGTTTTTTGACCTGTTTTCCAAAGGAAAGAAAGAGACATTAGATAAAGGACTCGAGAAGACGAAAGAAAGTATTTTTTCGAAGCTTACGCGTGCTGTTGCCGGAAAGTCGAAAGTCGACGACGAGGTGCTCGATGAGCTCGAAGAGGTATTAGTCACTTCGGATGTGGGAGTGGATACGACCTTGAAGATTATCGACCGTATTGAAGAGCGCGTGGCTAAAGATAAATATGTCAATGCCGGTGAGCTCACGTCGATGTTGCGGGAGGAAATCGCCGCATTGCTTACCGAAAACAATTCGGATGATGTGGCCGAGTTCACGGTGCCTGAAGACAAGAAGCCCTATGTGATGATGGTCGTCGGGGTAAACGGTGTGGGTAAAACGACGACGATCGGGAAACTGGCTCATCAATTTAAAGCAAAAGGATTATCCGTTTATTTGGGCGCGGCCGATACTTTCCGGGCTGCGGCGGTTGAGCAGCTCGATATTTGGGGGCAACGGGTAGGGGTGCCGGTCATCAAACAAAAAATGGGTGCCGATCCTGCTTCGGTGGCTTTCGATACGCTCAATTCCGCCAAAGCGAATAACGCCGATGTGGTGATTATCGATACGGCCGGACGCTTACATAATAAAGTGAATTTAATGAATGAACTGACCAAGATAAAAAACGTGATGAGCAAGGTCATTCCCGGTACTCCCCATGAAGTATTGCTGGTGTTAGACGGTTCTACCGGGCAAAATGCTTTTGAACAAGCAAAACAATTTACCGCTGCCACCGAGGTGACGGCGCTTGCCGTGACGAAACTCGATGGAACGGCAAAAGGGGGGGTGGTAATTGGCATATCCGATCAGTTTAAAATTCCGGTGAAATATATCGGGTTAGGCGAAGGCATAGAAGATTTGCAAGTATTCCGTAGGAAAGAGTTTGTGGATTCGCTATTCGGCGAATAATCCCGACAATCTATCAAGCGAAAAGATGAAAAATAGAATTGATGTCATAACTCTTGGATGTTCGAAAAATCTGGTCGATTCCGAATTACTGATGCGGCAACTCGTCGCAAACGGATATACGATCGAACACGATCCGGAGACTCCCCGGGGCGAAATAGCCGTTATTAATACGTGCGGCTTTATCGGCGATGCCAAAGAGGAATCGATTAATATGATTCTATCGTTTGCCGACGCGAAAAAGCATAATAAACTCAAAAAGCTTTTTGTGATGGGATGTCTTTCGCAGCGATATATGGAAGAGTTGCAGGAAGAAATTCCCGAGGTCGATAAGTTCTACGGTAAGTTTGCCTGGAAAAACCTGATCGCCGACTTGGGGAAATCTTATTATAAAGAGTTGGAATTTGACCGTTCTCTTTCCACCCCGCCGCATTATGCTTATATCAAAATCGCGGAAGGGTGCGATCGTACGTGTTCCTATTGTTCCATCCCGCTCATTACTGGAAAATACGCTTCCCGTCCCATGGAGGAGATTGAAGAGGAGATGCGGCGTTTGGTAAAGCAGGGCGTGAAAGAGTTTCAATTCATCGCGCAAGATATTACCTATTACGGATTGGATTTATATCGGTCGATGAAGCTACCGGAGTTGGTTGCGCGGGCTTCCGATATTCCGGGCGTGGAATGGATCCGGCTGCATTACGCTTATCCCGCACACTTTCCGGTAGATTTGCTTCCGGTGATACGCGAACGGGAAAATGTGTGCAGCTATCTTGATATTGCGTTGCAACATATCAGTAACCGTATGCTTAAAAAGATGCGGCGAAATATCTCTAAAGAGCAAACCATCGATCTTATCCGCCGTTTTCGGGAGGAAGTGCCGGGCATTCATTTGCGGACCACTATGATGGTGGGGCATCCGGGCGAAGAAGAGGACGATTTTCAGGAACTCCTCGAATTTGTACGGGATACTCGCTTCGAGCGTTTAGGCGCTTTTCCGTATTCACATGAAGAGGATACGTATAACGATACCCATTATACCGATGACGTTCCCGCCGAAATAAAACAGGAGCGGATGAATGTGCTAATGGGTGTGCAGGAAGGAATATCGATGTCGGTGAATACTTCCAAGGTCGGCAAGACGATGAAAGTGATTATTGATCGTGAAGACCCGGAGTATTATGTCGGGCGTACCGAGTTCGATTCGCCGGAAGTCGACGGGGAAGTGCTTATCGGAAAGGATAATGTACTGACTATCGGAAATTTTTATAATGTGAAGATAACGGATGCGCTTCCGTTTGATTTATTGGGGACTATTCAATAACTTTTACGAAAGATGGATAATGAAACGTTAATAAATGAAGTGGCTCAGGACCTTAATATCCCGGAAGAAAAAGTTTCCGAAATGGTGTCTTTGACGGTTCGTTTTCTGACTGAAAAGCTGGCTGAAAATACGCAGGTTGTTATAGAGAATTTTGGTATTTTTCAACCTCGAAAAAATTCCGAGTATATTTTGAGAGATCCTGAATCGGGTGAACGGCATCTTATGCCACCTCATGTAGAGGTGGGGTTTAAGCCTGCGCCTCAATGGGAAAAACGTATTATCGAAAAGTCCGAAGAATGAAATCCTGTGGCTTTCACAGGATATTTAAAGTTGATGGGTATGAATGAAATAGTATTTATGAAAGATATCATTGCTTTCATCCGCAGTAAAAACGCAACCTTTTCGCATGAAGAGTGCGAGCAATTTCTGGAGCAGTTGTTCGGCGTACTTTCCGAGGGCTTATTGAAAGAGGGGGAAGTGAAAGTGAATGACTTGGGAACGTTCAAACTTTCGAAAATATCGGCGGCTGAGGATGCGGAGACTCTTTCGGATACGCAATCCTCCAATGTCGTATATTATAAAATGGATTTTATACCGGATGAAACGGTAACGGATTCGGTGAATGCGCTTTTTCGCTATTTTGAGCCGACGGTGCTTAAAGAAGGAGTCGAGTTCAAAGATATTCCTGAAGTCCTCAAAGGGGAGGAATCTCAAACTTCATGGAGGAGTACAATCTTCCGGATTGAAACGGCGCAGGAGAATGCGATTCCTACGGAACCCGAACAAGAAGCTGTTTCGGCTAAATCTCCGGAATATATTGTAGAAGATGCTTCCATTCCTCCCTCTATTTCTGAAATGCCTTCACAGGTGCCTGATATCCTTACCTCTTCTTCCAATCTTAGGCCGAAGAAGGGGGGTAGTAAAAAACGATTAATTTGGATACCTATTGTGGCTGGAATGATAATTGCTTCTGCAAGTCTTTTTTTTTCAACTCCTCGAAAAAGCTGAAAAGCGAAGTCGTTCCTCGCCCTGCTGAGCGCTCGCTCGATCACGCGTTGCAGGTAATTGCTCCGAAAGAATCTTCCGATTCGGTGAGGAAACGACATTCCACCGTAGCGGAAAAGAAAGTCGTAAAGAAAGCCATCTTAAATGAAGGTCAAACGCTACGGTTGCTTGCTTTAGATCAATTCGGCAATAAAGAATTCTGGGTGTATATCTACCTCGAAAATAGGGAACGCATCTCCAATCCTAACCGTGTTCCGCAAGGGACGGAGCTTATTCTTCCCGATACGTCCCAATACTCTATTGATGCCGAGGATGCTATATCGGTGGAAAAGGCGAAATTATTAGGAAAGGAGGTCTTGAAAAAATTTTCATGACCGGAACCCAAAACCGTTTCCCATCTGAAAAATATTTTGAAATCAAAAATATCTGCGTGTTACGGGCTTTGCGTCTTTTCGGTTCAGCGACCAAAAAATAGAGGATTATTAGAAAAACTTTTGTTTTTAGTGTCTTTCTTTTAATTTTTCGTTCTCTTTCTTTAATAAAGCATTTTCAGCAGATAGATCACAGAGTTTTTCTATCAGTCCTTTTATGGTTTTATCTGATGATGTCAAGATTCTCGACTCTTCATCCCTTGTTTCTATTGTTTCCATGTCTGAATACAAAATGTCATGAGCCGAGACTTCATAAATATCTACTATGCGCTTCAATATGCTATAATCCGGTTGGCTAACGCCTTTTTCATAATTAGATATAGAGTTAGATCTTAACTCTAATAACTTTGCTAACTCTCCTTGAGTCATCTTTCGTTTCTCTCGAAAAAATCGCAAGTTTTTCGAAAAATATATCATATTTCTTGTGCTTATATTTGGGAATATCAACAATCTCGATTTACTTTGTCTTGTTGTTTACGACAAAGATAAAAAATAATATAAATAGTCTTGATTATGACGACAAAAACTTTTACCAGTACAGAAATCAAAGATTTGAAAATTTCCGCTTTAGCCCGAAAATACAAAAACTCTGATGACTATGTTCGTAAGATATTGGGAGCAGGAGCGTAATACAGAATTGGCTAAAAGTATCGCCAAGGATGCTATCGAGACTTTGGCGATAGTTAAACGCAAAACGGGTGCAACCGTATGAAAGCAAAAATTATCTCCGGTCAAATTTATAAAAAGGACAAATTATTCCCGTATATTTCCTCTATAAATCGAATAAAAAAGTATGCGGAAGTGTCTTGAGAAGGTATATATTTGTTGATTAAGAGCATACCAATCGGGATGAATGCTTTGGGGCTTCCATCAAAAACATTAATTTCCTCTTCGAACTCTTAGGTCTCTTGCTCGTGTCCAAAAGTGATTCCCTGCGAGAGTCAGTTTGCAAAACGGGGTAATGTATCCACCACAAATATAGGGACTTTACAAGGAACCCGTTATTTCTTTGTGACAGTTATTCAGGCAACTCCAGTGCTGAGTTTCTGCATGTATTCCTTGTCAAAATATTCATCCCTGGAGAGCAGTGACCAGATAATGACCAGCAGGTGGCGTGCTATGGCTACGGTACACTTCTGCTGCTTCTTGCCCCGTTGCCTCAACCGCCAGAACTTGTTGTAGAATATTGATCCCCGTGTCCTTGATGCTCCCCATGCCGCTTCCATTAAAGCTTTACGCAGATATTTGTTTCCGTGCGTGATTTTCCGGCTTTTGATCTTTCCCGCACTTTCATCGTTGCGGGGCCTGAGCCCCGCCCATGAAACCAGGGCGGCCGCAGTGGCGAACAGGGTCATGTCGGTTCCTATCTCGGAGATGATGATGGCGGCCGACTGCTCCTTGATGGCCGGGATGCTTTGCAACAGCGTGAATGCCCTGTCATAATGCTTTTTGCATAACTTGACCATTTCAATAAGGCATGTCTGTTTCTGTGCCTGGTGCATCTTTAAAGCCTCCATGTATTGTTTGAGCAAATCGATATCGGCCTGTTGGACGTAACCTTCGAGGGAATCACGCACCGTGTCGCGGCCATGCTTGTTCAGGGTCCTGCCGTGTATGAGCTTGACCAGCTTATCTGCCGAGCGTTCCCCTTCGAGCAGGGCGCCCACGACTTTTTGGTAACTTTTGCCGTCTATGTTGGAGACATAGTTGCTGATGCGGATATTACAGCTTTGAAGGATCATGTCGACGCGTTGTTCACAGCGTATGATATCCTTGTTTAACTCGTTAATGCGGCGACCGTACAGGCGTAGTTGCTGGATCATCGAGTCAGGGACAAAACTGTTCCGCACCAGTCCTTTCAACAGGGCCGTGGCAATCCATTGGGCATCCTTCACATCGCTCTTGCGCCCGGGAAGTTGTTTGAGGAACTGGGGATTGACAAGGTACATCCGGAAATCCTTCTCGAGCAAATGCCAGACCGGTTTCCAGTAAATGCCGGTACTCTCCATGCAAACTTCACTCACGTAATGGGACTTGAGCGTATTGCACAACCCTTTAATCTCACGGGTGGAAACTCCAAACTTCCTTTCACTTTTTTTGCCCTGTTCGTCCAGAATACACATGAATATGCTATCTTTGTGGATGTCAAGGCCGCAGACTGTTCTCATAATGTTATGTTTTTAAATTAAACTTTGTGCCTAGAGCACGTTAATTACTTATAGAACGCTGTGGCCTTGATTTTTATTTGCTCGTGTATAAAATCTCGACTTTTTTATTTAAGTTTGTTTTTTATAAAATGAATAACGAATATTTTGAAATAGCATATAAGAAATATTTCAAGGTGCTTTTTTATTATGCCCTTCGGATAGTATCAAAAGAAGCAGCAGCGGAAGATATTGTTCAAGATGTATTTCTGGAATTTTGGAAGCAACGAAGGTCTATTGATCTGATGGCTTCTCCAAAGCCATATCTCTATACGCTTACCTATCATAAAAGTATTGATTATTTAAGATCCTCGGAGACGAATAATATCTCTTTCTCCCATTTTGATACTCACTTAGACGAAGTCTTTTTTAATATCTTTACCTCTGAGGAGAATTTAGATGTTCGGGATATGGAAGAGGTCATTGAGACTGCGATAGCATCGCTCCCTCCGAAATGTAGGGAAGTATTCCTATTGAGCCGTGAAAAGGGAATGAAAAATGCTCAAATTGCCGAGATACTTGGTATCACACCCAAGGCGGTTGAAAAACATATAACGAAGGCCCTCAAAGATATTAAATCCGCTTTAGAAGAAAAAGGCTATTTCCCTCTTTGGATTATTCTTTTATATTTCTTATACAGAGGATGGTAGTAATTTTTTTCAATTAGACATATTCCTAGTTGAAACCTCTTGCAACTAAACGATTTTCTTAAATCAATTGTTAAATACACTCTTTTCGGGTAGGGTATTCTTATTGTCATTCGTGTAAACTTGTAAACGATGTAAAGTAAAGCATAAGAAATGAAAGAGGATTCCTCGGAAAATATGGATCTGCTCATTGTGAAGTATCTGGATAATGAGATCGACATTCACGAAAAAGAGGTGCTTGATAGATGGGTTAGCACTTCGAAAGAGAATGAGCGCCATTTCATTCGTATGGCAAAAACATGGGAGCAGACTATTATTCGATTACAAAATGAACGATCGGCTTCAGAACATTATATGCGGTTTCAACAACTACTCCTTCGCCGCAAAAGAAAAATGCACAAGATCGTTTACCGTATTTCTGCGGTGGCAGCTGTCCTTTTGTTGCTGTCGATCATGCATTTCTTCGTAGTCCCCTCTCTCGATGATCCGCTTTTGACCGAAGTGACTTTTAATCAGAAAAAAGAGATTGTCTTACCAGATGGTTCCGTCGTTTGGCTTAATAAAAACAGTACGTTGGAATATCGCAAAAAGTTTCTCCACGATAGAAATGTGCATATAACCGGCGAGGCGTATTTCGATGTCACTCCCGACAAGAAACATCCTTTTACGGTAAAAGCATCCGATATCACTATAAAAGTAATGGGAACCGAGTTTACCATTACCAATTATAGCGATGAGGCCTCGGCCGAAACGGTTCTAAAATCCGGTTGTATTCAATTGACGACGCCTAAGACGGAAAAAGAAATACTCCTTCGTCCCGGTCAAATGGTTTCTTATGACAAGGCATCGGGCAATGTAGAATTGAAATCGGTAGATCCGGCTAATTTTACCGGCTGGATCAACGACCGCTTAGTATTTCAAAATACACCCTTAAGGCATGTATTTACACAACTCGAGAAATGGTATGGCATTGCGATCGAATGTACCGATCCGGCTTTGTTGCAAACCCCCGTTTCATTTACAGTGGATTCCGAGACGAAAGAAGAGATTCTGAATACCTTGCAGGTTATTGCGCCTTTTGCATGGAAAGAACAAAATAGTAATAACGAAAATTCATCAACAATAATTATTTTGCCTATGAAAGATAAAGAACCGTAAGTTGTGTATTCTTTCCATAATAGCCGGTACTATGAACGACGCCGTTGGAAAGACTTTTAATCGAAATGGCTGACTTCTGAAAATATGTTGAAACTGCCCGTATATTCTCAACTAACAGAAGATATTTGATGATAAAACAAAAAATAAATATGTATTAAAACACTAAAAGAATGAAATGTATATATCAACGAAGGATAGGAGGTTTTTATCCTCTCACTAAAATTATTGTTCTCGTTTCTATGCTCTTGCTTTTTACAACAATGTCTGCAAAAGCATTTGGGCAGGAAGAAATGGAGGCTTTGAAACTTACTAACGTGAAAGTGATTGATGCGATCAAAGCTATTGAAAAAGCAACCCATTATAAATTCGTTTATAATAACAATGATGTTAACGTAAACCGCATTATTTCAGTAAATGCTCAAAATAAAAATATTGAAACGATCATAAAAGAAATCTTTGCGGATTATGATGTGTCTTTTCGAGAACATACGGTTTTAGTCAAAACTTCAGAACCTATCAATAAGATGGTACAACAACAATCCCGAATTGTAAAAGGACTATTAATTGATGCCAATACAAATGATCCTATCATCGGAGCAAGCGTATGGATAAAAAACTCTACACAAGGAGTGATAACTGATGTGGATGGAGTTTTTACTATAACCGTATCAGGCATTTCTACGGTATTGGCTATTTCTTATTTAGGATATGAGAGTATAGAAATAGAAGTCGGAGATAAAACAGACCTAGGTGTTATAAAATTATCTTCATCTGAAGAATCTCTCGAAGAGGTTGTGGTTGTGGGTTATGGAACACAAAGAAAAGAAAGTGTGATTGGAGCCATTAGTAGCATCAATGTTGACCAATTAAAGGTTCCGACGAGTAAAATTAGCAATATATTAGCAGGAAGATTGGCAGGCGTAGTTTCCGTAACCCGTTCAGGAGAACCCGGAGCTGGCTCAGAATTTTATATAAGAGGCATTTCTACTTTTGGAGAAAATAAGAATCCTCTTGTACTTGTTGACGGAATAGAGCGCTCTCTAGATTTGGTGGATCCAGAGGATATCGAATCGTTTTCAATATTGAAAGATGCTACAGCAACTGCTGTGTATGGCGTGCGTGGGGCTAACGGCGTAATTATTATCACTACTCGAAAAGGCCAAGAAGGAAAGCCCCGAATTAACTTTCGTATCGAACGAGGACTTACCGGTCCGACTAGCATGCCTAAAATGGTAAATTCCGCGGAGTTCGCAGAAATGTACAATGAAGCGTCGAATAGCAATTATTACACACCTGACGTTATTGAGAAGTACCGGACTCATTCTGACCCGGATCTCTATCCCAATGTCAACTGGATTAAATCATTATATAACGATTATGCGCACAATACTCGCCTTAATATGAATGTTTCCGGTGGCGGTAGCATTGCCCGTTATTACATTGCCGGTTCTTTGTACGATGAAGGATCAATCTTCCAGACAGAGCAGAACAATACTTATAACTCTGCATTAAACTATAGCAAAGTGAATTTCAGGGCGAATATCGATATTAATGTAACGCCAACTACGGTATTAAACGCGAATCTGGCAAATGTATACGAGAAAAGGCTTCGCCCCGGTCACGCAATGGATGATATTTGGAGTTATGCTTTCTCCACTTCCCCAAACGCTTTTCCCGCTCGCTATTCCGATGGCCGTTTTTCCGGGCCGCAACAAGGTTCCGGATTCAATCCGTACAATCTATTGATGTACTCAGGCTATGCCAACGATTATTGGAATTCAGCTCAAGCACTAGTTGGTGTTACGCAGGATTTCGGGAGCCTTATTACCCCGGGATTAAAAGCAAACATTAAATTTTCGTGGGATGCTTATAACTCCGGTACCATTACTAGGGGCATTGAAGTGCAGCAATGGTTGGCGACAGGCCGTGATGAAAATGGAGAGTTAGAGTATAATGAAACACATCCGGGACAAGAAGCTTTAGGATACGAACGGATCCTCAATGGGAGAAGAACTTATTATTTAGAAGGCTCCATAACTTACGATAAACTCTTTGCCGGTAAGCACCGTGTTGGAGGTTTACTGCTATATAACCAGAAACAGTTGAACCAATTGAATGCAGATACAGGTTTAGGAAGCCTGCCTTACCGTAATCAAGGTATTGCCGGCAGGTTAACTTACAGTTTTAAGGATACTTATTTTGCTGAGGTCAATATGGGATATAACGGCAGTGAAAACTTCGCTCCAGGACATCGTTTCGGATTTTTTCCCGCGGGTGCTGTTGGCTATTTGGTTTCCAACGAAGATTTTTGGCACCCTATCAGTCATGTCGTTGATATATTCAAACTAAAATCTTCTTACGGATTAGTAGGAAACGACCAGATTGGTGGAAACCGCAGGTTTATTTATGAAGAAACAATTATTAGCGAAGATAACAATTATGCATTTGGTAGTACCGGACAAGAATCTAATCGCCGTCTTCGCCTCGAATACCCACCCAATCCTTACGTGAGCTGGGAAACGGCTTATAAATTTAATGTCGGTGCGGAGATATCCCTGTTCAAATCACTAAAGATTGAAGGTGACTATTTTCACGAAAATCGGGAAGGTATATTTATGCAAAGAGGAGGACTTGCCGGGTTGGTAGGTTTAACAACGATGCCTTATGTCAATATCGGAAAAATGAAAAATCAGGGATTCGATGGAACCCTGAGTTTTAACAGAGAAGTAGGAACCGTCAGTTTAACTGGATTGGCAAACTTTACCTATACAAAAAATACGATGATAGACAATGATGAACCTAACTGGAACTATACATACCGGAATCGTATAGGTAAGCCTTATCAGCAACCTTTCGGATTGGTAGCTTTAGGGTTGTTTGAAAGCCAGGAAGAGATAGACAATAGTCCTACGCAATCTTTCGGGGTGGTACGTGTAGGGGATATCAAATACTTGGACGTGAACGGGGATGGTGTTGTAGATCCTTCTGATGAAATTGCTATCGGCTATCCAGATGTACCCCAAATCAATTACGGATTCGGGATGACCGCCCAATGGAGGGGGTTCGATTGTTCCGTATTTTTTCAAGGGATCGGGCGTACTTCGCTTTTTGTCGGTGGAGGTTCAATATATGGATTTTCATCGGGAAGTTTATCCCGTGCTTCCATTAACAAAGATGTTTATATTCACCGCTGGACAGAGGATAATCCCGATCCGAGCGCGAAATATCCCCGGCTAGATACTCAGAGTAACCAGAATAACAACAGACAATCTACCTATAGAATGCATGACGCCAGCTTCTTGCGGTTGAAAAATGCAGAAGTGGGTTACACTCTGCCTCGGAATCTGATCGAAAAATTTTATGTGAGCGACCTGAGGGTATATCTATCAGGTGTAAACCTTCTTACATTTAGCCCATTCAAGCTTTGGGATCCGGAAAGAGGCGGAGGAGAAGGCGCTGCTTATCCGCCCAATAAAATGTTCACAATGGGGTTAAATATCTATTTCTAAATAAAATATTAAAATCACGAGAATATGAGAATAATCAATATAGTATTAGGTTGCATTCTTCTGAGTGGCGTTTTTTATTCGTGCGACAGCTATCTGGACAAAGAAGAAGAGCTTCCGATGAGTTTTGAGAAAATATGGGAGAACCGGACCTATATAACACAATCGCTCAGTAATGTTTGGGGGTATATGACCGATCCGTCGAATATGGTGGATTCGCACCCGTTTATCGGTGCTTCCGATGAAGCTTCGGCGACATACAACAGAGAGTACCGGAATATGAACTTCGGAACATGGAACCCGACGAGCGTGCCTTATAATAAATGGAGCCAATATTACAGGGGGATACGGGAAGCCACGATTTTCATGCAGTACGCTCCCGACGCGCCCGCACCTAATCTTACTTCGGCTGAACGTGAACAGTGGCCAGTGGAGGCTCGTTTCGCGAGAGCGTATTACTACTACCAGTTGATGCAGATGTATGGCCCTGTTATTTTACTGTATGATGAGATTCTGGATTTTAACCAACCGATAGCCGATTTGCAGCGTCCCCGCAACACTATGGACGAATGTGTTGAATGGGTGACCGCGGAATTAAACGCGTGTGCAGAACTATTACCCGCAAAACAACCGACACAATATTATGGTAAACCTACAAAGGGAGCTTGCAAGGCCATTATATCCGAGTTATTGCTTTTTTATGCCCGTCCTTTATTTAATGGCAATTTGCTATATGCAGATTTGGCGAACCCAGATGGTTCTCTTATATTTCCCGGTATTGCCACGGTTGATAATAACCGATGGAAGTATGCGGCAGATGCAGCAAAAGAAGTTATCGACATGAATCTTTACGATTTATATAAGGTTGAAACCTACGGAAAAATAGATCCGTTGAAATCCTATCAAGGAGTATTCCTGAATTTGTGGAACGACGAAATTATCTGGGGGCGTTATCTGAACGGCTATCTTGCTCGTGTCCACACTACCCCACGTGTCGCCGGAGGTACGGCTTTTGGCGGAGTAGGGCCTACCCAGCAACAAGTTGATGCTTACGCGATGAAGAATGGGAGATATCCTATTACCGGCTATTTTCCTGACGGAAGACCGGTTATAGATCAGGCTTCAGGTTATGAAGAGGAGGATTTTTTCAATTTCGAACATCCTATTGATGGAGGTGGGGTAAAATCCACCTATAAGATGTATAAGGATAGGGAGCCTCGTTTTTACGCCACGGTACTTTGGAGCGGGTGTAAAGTGCCTTATGCCGGTTCTTCTTCCATTGTGAATTTCGGATTCAACGGAAATTCGGGTGGCGGTGTCAGCCACGACTATCCCAAACCGGGATATATGACACGGAAATGGACAGATCCAACACTCAATACAGCTGCTGGGCAGTGGGGAAATATCACGTGGCCTATTTTTCGTTATGCTGAAATATTGCTCAATTATGTGGAGGCCTTGAATGAATACGATCCTTCCCATGCCGATATTTTGCCATATTTGAATTTGGTCCGTGAGCGTGCTGGAGTACCCGATATTGAGGACGTGTATCCCGAAGCGGTAGGTAATCAGAAAATGATGCAAGAATTAATTCGCCGAGAACGCCGTGTAGAACTGGCTTTTGAAAATAAGCGCTTTTTCGATACGCGTACGTGGATGATAGCGGAGGAAGTGGATGCCGGCCCCATGTGGGGCATGAATACCTCTTCTGCAGCTCCCTCATCGAATGCCACCCAAACACCCGCCGCGTTTTGGGATCGTACGGTATTCGAAACAAGGATATTCGATAAAAAACACTATTTATACCCGTTCGGTCAAAGTGAATTGGACAGGAACAAATTAATTACTCAGAATTATGGATGGTAAAAAGGATTGTATTATGCGAAATAAATTTCTGTATGCTATAATTATCGGGTTTACTTTAAGCATTGTAGGTTGTGAGGATACCCGATTGAACGACATTACGCCGCCAAAGGTATATATTCCGCAAAGCGGAGAAATAGAGCAAACCGTTTATAAAACAGGAGAACCGTTTGTATTTCGTTTAGGAGTATATAAAACCGGATACGATAATGTAGAATCCACGGCTTCGGTAGATGTTCTGAGTGAGGACGAGCTGCAGGTCTATAATACTGAAAACAACCGCAACTATAAACGGATACCCGATAATTGCTTCCAGCTTGCCGGGGGGAATGAAAGTTATGTTGTAAAGTTCTCCAAAGGTAACCGTCTGGAATATGTAGATATTACTCTCGATTACGATGCCATAGAACAATTAGCCGATTTCGATAAAGACAATTCAAAACAGTATGTTGTTCCGGTAAGCGTTGTCCACTCAAATTTAGAAATAAATGAAGATAAAGAAGTGGCATTTATTAAGCCACTGATTCGGGATCCGTTTATTTATTTCCAGAATACGGAGTCTTCCGTTGTTATTGAAACAACTTCGAATTCTGACAGTTATCAGCAGAATTTAGTTTTGGCGGTAGATTTCGTCAATCTGTGGGATATCTCTGTGGATTTAGAAGTTAATGAAATGTTGGTTGATGTATATAATAACGAAAATGGCACAGATTTGAAGTTATTGCCGACATCCGCCTACACTATTTCGCCGAATCCAGCCGTTATTAAAAACGGGAACAAGACCACTACTGTTTCAGTTGATTTTTCGAAAGACAATATTGATTATGACGACTTTTTGTTACCTGTCTTTATAAAAGAGACGTCAAGGTTTGTATCCGATATAGAACAGAATGTACATTACGTAACGGTTTCCCGTCCGGCTCCTCGCTTAGACCGGAGAGGCTGGACAATTATTGATGTTTCTTCGGAAGAACCTTCGGGAGAAGGAGTCGGTAACGGAACGGCATCTTGTGTATTGGATGGAACTGTTGCAACTTACTGGCATAGTCAGTGGGCGGGAGGTACGGGTCAATTACCCCATCATTTTACAATCGATATGCAAAAAACGGTAACTGTAGCTTCTGTGGATTTACAGCGTCGTCAAGACCAGCGTGATGCTTACCGGGGTAAAATTTATATCAGCGAGGATAACGATACCTTTACACAGATAGGGGATTTTGAAATGGCGGAGGTAAACGAACCTCAGACATTTCGGGTTACAACATCCCCCGGGCGTTATCTGAAGATAGAGATTACGGAAAGTCGTCGTGCTCCTTATGCTAATTTGGCGGAAGTATATGCAAGGGGTGTGGAATAGAACAAGATTCTGATAAAAAGCATACATTTGGGAGAAGCTCAATTTTATAATAAAGCTTCTCCCATTTATCGATTTTTTAATGTGTTACTCGTATATTTTATTTGTATGATCGTTTAATAGAAAGCAAATGAGAAATTAATTAAAACTTTAGATATAATATAAATAATGAGAACAATATCTTTGTTTTTCCTGCTATTTATGCTTGTTTTGAGCTCAATCCGTGTTTTGAATTTGTCGGAATCAGCTACATGTGCAGACTACCCTTGCTGATTATATTGAAACTTCTAAAAGAGGTATTCAATGATAAACATCGTATGTAATATATCATTGATGGAGAAAAAGGAACAGTTTTTCATTTTATTCGCTTGGAAAATCTTTTAGATTTAAGTATTTTTGCGACAAATAAGGATCGTAAAGTTATATACAGAATAACGATAGAATTGGAAAAAGAGTTCCGCAAAAAGATGTGGATAAAAAAGTAAAGTAAGCATAAATGAAAAAAACTTATTTAAAGCACATCGCTTTGTAGGGTGTTTCACATGGAATAAATTCCCGCTTGTTTATCAAAGACGTATAAGGGATGAGTCGAATTAGAACTTTTTATGGCACTGATTATTAAGAGTGAATGGATTATGACGCGTGATATTTGAAAATATGCTGGTTTCCCGATGAACAGATTTTTCAATTATAATCCGGAGCAAACGGATAAACACAGCATAATATCGTACAAGAGTTGATAAAAACTTTTCCTGTATTAAAATTATTGGAATTGGCAGTGAGGGCAGGAATAAATCCAGTATCGATACCCCATTATACCTGCAATGTGAAAAACTTTTCGGAAAAGCTTAAAAAAGAAATTGAGAAAGTCTCCCATCAATTGGGAAAAGAATGGCAATCAGTAAGTTTATAAATATATACAGTTATTAAAAACAAATCCTATGCAAAAACGAATTATTTTAGCCGCCTTTTTATGGGCAATCATTTTATTCGTGGGCTGCGCGAGTGGCTCGAAGGCTCCCAAAGAGGAGAAAGACATATTTCAACCGATCTTGACTGACATCCCTGAACGCCCTGCGGGACAAAAGGATGTCCTGGGATTGGTAACTCCCAAACTCGATACCGTGCGTGTGGGTTTCATTGGCTTAGGCATGCGTGGTCCCGGTGCCGTACAACGTTTTACCCATATCCCCGGAACGAAAATTGTCGCTCTCTGTGATTTACATGCCGACAGGGTGGAGAAATCTCAACAGATTCTGGACAACGCGGGCTTGCCGCGTGCGGCAGAATACAGTGGCAGTGTAGATGCTTGGAAGCAACTTTGCAAGCGCGACGATATTAACTTGGTCTATATCGCCACCGACTGGAAACATCATGCCGAGATGATGATTTATGCCATGGAACAGGGTAAACATGTCGCATGCGAAGTTCCTGCCGCCATGAACTTAGATGAAATATGGAGAGTGATTAATATGGCTGAGAAAATGCAGGTACATTGCATGCAACTCGAAAATTGTGTGTACGATTTCTTCGAACTTACTACGCTGAATATGGCTCAACACGGACTCTTCGGGGAGGTGTTGCATGCGGAAGGCGCTTATATTCACAATCTGGCCGAATACTGGGATATGTACGAGGGCGATTGGCGAATGGAATATAACCGCAAGCATCGCGGCGACGTCTATGCGACACATGGCTTAGGCCCTGTTTGTCAGGTATTGGATATTCACCGCGGCGATAAAATGAATTATCTGGTAGCGATGGATACGAAACCGGTAAATATTCCGGAATATCTGATAGAAAAGAGGGGAATGGATCGCGACAGTGCGTATCAGGTTGCCAACGGACAACATACCATGACCATTATCCGTACGGAAAAGGGAAAGACGATACAAATTCAACACGATGTCGCGTCGCCCAGGCCTTACAGCCGCATGTATCAGGTGAGCGGAACCAAAGGATTTGCCAACAAGTATCCGGTTGAGGGTTATGCGTTGGAGGGCGAGGCGTTGCAAGATGGGACGGTAGCGAATCATGAAGATTTGAATACCCACTCGTTTGTGTCGGAAAAAGTGAAGAAAGAGTTAATGAATAAATACAAACACCGCATCCTCCAAGAACTGGAAGCGAAAGCTAAAGAAGTAGGCGGACACGGCGGAATGGATTTTATTATGGATTATCGCTTGGTGTATTGCCTGCGAAACGGATTACCACTCGATATGGATGTGTATGATTTGGCCGAATGGTGCTGTTTGGCCGATTTGGGGCATATCTCTATAGAAAATAACAGCGCTCCGGTAGCCGTTCCTGACTTTACGCGTGGAAACTGGAACAAAATTCAAGGTTACCGGCACGCTTTTGCCGATTAATGCTGACTGAAGGTGTCGCTTGGAAGCGGTTAGACGGTAGCCGATTCCAAGCAGCACCTCCAGTGAGTTAATACACCAGATTCATTCGATGTTCTTCAGCCAGTCGGCGCATATTCAGTATCGCATACCGCATCCGTCCCAGGGCCGTATTGATGCTTACTCCGGTAGTATCGGCGATTTCCTTGAAACTCATATCTTGATAGTAACGCATCTCGAGCACTTCCCGCTGTGATTCGGGTAAAAACCGAATAAGCTTTTTCACATCGTTTAAAATCTGTGCTTTGACCAATTCCATCTCAATGGTGTCGTCGCTGAATTTGGGATTATTGAACAAATCCGTTTCGTACTCATCGTTCGAGATCGTTTTTTCGTTTTGTTCTTGTCGGAAATAATCGATAATCAAGTTGTGCGCGATACGATTGATCCACGCGCGGAATTTCCCTGTTTCGGTATAGCGTCCCTGACGGATCATGGTGATCGCTTTCATGAAGGTTTCCTGAAAGATATCTTCCGCCACGTCATTATTACGGACCGAATAAAAAATGTAATTGAAAAGAGATTGCTTATGCCTGTTCAACAGTATATCGAACGCATCATTATTGCCTTGGGCATACAATACGACCAACTCTTCGTCGATCAGAGTCTTGTAAGTATCCATTACTTTACTGCTTTAAATATAAATAATCATTTAATTGAGTAAAGACATTTCAATAGGCAATGTAGTTTTTTGTTTGATTTTGTAATGAGTGCAAAGAAACACCAAAAAATCGAAAAGGACAAACATCGTCTGTTAAATTTAAGTCGGCGGACAATTTTTTACCGCACCTTTTACAAAAGAAATACGTATCTTTGAAATTCATTCATCGAAACCAATATGTCGAAATAAGAATTACAATACGTAGCAGATGTTTACACAACAAGATTTAGATCAATTACAAAATAAAGGGATTTCTACGACTCAAATAGAGAAACAGTTAGTTTATTTTCGTGACGGATTTCCCTATCTTTCCATAGTGGCGGCCGCTTCTGTCGATAAAGGTATTTTACAGGTTGCGGAAGACGATGAGCCGCATTATCAGGAAGCGTGGCGTCATTTCTTAAAGGGAAATAAAAAGGTGGTGAAGTTTGTTCCGGCTTCCGGAGCCGCCAGCCGCATGTTTAAAGATCTCTTCGCTTTTTTAGATGCCGATAACAAGGAACCCGTAAAAGAGTCCGAGAAGTTGTTTTTCGAGCATATCCGGCAGTTCGCTTTTTTTGATCAGCTGAACACCACCTGCGAGAAACATTATGGCGAGAACATTTCGTCGCTTTGTGCCGATGGGCGGTATAAAGACGTGGTGAAGGCGTTGTTAGATGCCGATGGGTTGAATTACGGCAATTTGCCTAAAGGATTGTTGTCGTTTCACTCTTACCCGGAAGGAAATCGTACCCCGGTGGGCGAACATCTGACCGAAGGGACGTATTATGCAAAGGACAAAGATGATAACGTGCGGGTGCATTTTACGGTATCGGCAGAGCATCAGGCGCTCTTCGAATTATTGGTCGCCGCCCGTAAACCGGTTTATGCCCATAAGCTTCACGTCACGTTCGAGGTCGGGTTTAGCGTCCAAAAAACCGCTACCGATACGTTGGCGGTGGATAAAAACAATGAGCCGTTCCGAAATGAAGACGGGTCGTTATTGTTCCGGCCGGGAGGCCATGGAGCGCTTATCGAAAATCTCAATGATATTGATGCGGATGTGATTTTTATCAAAAATATTGATAATGTCGTCCCCGATCGGTTAAAGGAAAATGAAGCCCGATATAAAAACCTGCTGGCCGGGGTATTGGTTGATATGCAAAGCCGTGGCTATCACTATTTGCAAAAACTCGATCAAGGAAATTATACGGCTGAGGATTTGGCTGAAATGTTGTCGTTTACCGAAAATGAATTGTGCATTTCGCATCCTCGTGATTTTGATTCGGATGAGGTGTTGGCGGTGTATTTGCGCGAGAAGCTCGATCGTCCGTTCCGGGTATGCGGCATGGTGAAAAATGTCGGCGAACCGGGAGGAGGTCCTTTTCTTGCAGTCAACAGGGATGGAACGATCTCGCCGCAGATTCTGGAGAGTTCACAAATTAACAAAGAGGATGTCCAAGCGTTGAATGCATTCAAAAACGGATCCCATTTCAATCCGGTCGATTTAGTGTGCGGGGTAAGAAATTACCGAGGAGAAAAATATGATCTGACCCGGCATGTCGACCCCGATACCGGTTTTATTTCGCTTAAATCGAAAAATGGAAAAGAATTGAAAGCATTGGAGTTACCCGGACTATGGAATGGCGCCATGAGCGACTGGAATACGGTTTTTGTGGAAGTGCCTATCAGTACGTTTAATCCGGTGAAAACGGTCAATGACCTGCTGCGCGCCGAGCATCAGTAAAACGCGGATATGGGATAACCACTATCGAGGGCGTCGCTTCAGGCGACAATCTCGATGGTTCGACAAAAGGCTAAAATAGTGAGGACAATCGGATATCCATATTTGTTGGCAGCGGTACTAATGCTGTGCACGATGTCTTGCCGGAGGGCCGCATTGAGTGACGCCCGGCAGCAATACCTGCGCGGGGAATATCATACCGCCGGTGAAACGTACCGCCGGTTATACCGGCAGACACCCCGCGGAGAGAAGGCTTTACGTGGGGTAATTGCTTATGAAATGGCTGAAAACTACCGGAAGATCAACCACACCGTGCGTGCCTCCGTGGCCTACAACAACGCTATCCGTTACGAATATCCCGACACGCTGATGTATTTTCGATATGCTCAAATGCTGCACGAAGAAGGGAAATATCCGCAAGCCGTCGAAGCTTACCGGCGTTATCTCGACCTGTCTCCCGGCGATATTCTTGGGCTAAACGGACTGGAGGGCGCTTCGCGTGCGCCTGTGCTCATTACGAGTCCAAGCCGTTATCAAGTGCGGAAGATGGACGTGTTCAATTCGCGTCGGGGCGAGTTTAGTCCGATGTTTTCTCCCGGTGGCGAGGCCTTGTATATCACCTCGTCGCGCGATGATGCCCGTGGGGACAGCATTAGTCCGGTTACGGGTCTCAAGAATAATGATTTCTTCCTTGCTGTGCGGAATGCCCGCGGTGAATGGCAGAAACCAGATGTGCTGGAGTCGGAATTGAATACGGAGTTCGATGAGGGTACGCCTTCGTTTCCGGCTGACGGGGAATATATGTATTATACGTTTAGTCCGGTCGAAACCGGTAAGCCGGCCCTTACCCGAATCTATGTCTCGCGCCGCGTGTCGGGACAATGGTCTGCCGGACAACCGATGACGCTCGATGGTGGCGATACGTTATCGGTGTTTGC
The DNA here is from genome assembly GCF_041902845.1 of Limibacterium fermenti. GTDB lineage: Bacteria > Bacteroidota > Bacteroidia > Bacteroidales > Dysgonomonadaceae > Limibacterium > Limibacterium fermenti. The sequence goes on along the minus strand of NZ_CP159486.1, from coordinate 3,062,630 downwards.
CCATCCGGCGATCTCGCTTTCGCGCGAAACGCTGTATTTCGTATCCGACAGGCCGGGCGGATACGGCGGAAAGGACATCTGGCGGGCGAGCCTTAATGAAAACAATGCCGTATTGTTTATGCAAAACATGGGACCCGAAATCAATACTCCCGGCGACGAACTGTTTCCCTATGTGCGAAACGATAGTACGCTCTATTTCTCTTCCGACGGCCATCCTGGTATGGGCGGACTCGATCTGTTTCGAGCCGTGTTCCGCAACGGCCGCTGGCAAGTCGATAATATGCGCTATCCCGTAAACTCGGCGGCTGACGACTTCGGCATCACTTTCGGGAAAGAAGGCGAAAAAGGTTTTTTCAGTTCCAATCGCAACGATGCGCGCGGATACGATCATATTTACTCGTTCGATTACCGTTTTGCCGAAACGCTTGCCGAAGGGTTTGTCGCCGACCGTGAAAAAGAACTCATTCCGGGCGCAGCGATCGCCGTCATTGGTAGTGACGGCTCGCAGCAACGCTTTACCTCCGACCGGAAGGGCATGTACCGCTTTCCGGTGCAGCGAGGCGTACAGTATGTGTTGATGGCTTCGGCTGAGGGTTTCCTCAACAGTAAAAAAACAGTGCGTACCGATGCGGAAGAAAAAGACACGATATATTATGCCGACTTTATCCTCACGTCTTATACCGAACCGGTGATTCTCGAACATATTTTTTACGATTTTGATAAGGCGACGTTGCGTTCCGACTCGAAAGCAGGACTCGACGAGTTGATAGCCTTACTGAATGATAACCCTTCGGTGGCCATCGAACTTTCGGCGCATACCGACCGTAAGGGAACGGAAGAATACAACCGCGATCTGTCGCTTCGCCGGGCGCAGTCTGTGGTAAAATACCTTACGGCTCACGGCATCGATTCCGAGCGACTGTCGGCTGCCGGCTATGGCAAGAGCAATCCCAAAACCGTGACGAAGAAGCTCGCTGCACAGTTTGATTTTCTGAAAGAAAACGATATACTTATCCCCGAATTCATCGAACAACTACCGCCGGAGCAGCAAGCCGTAGCCGACCAAATCAACCGCCGCACGGAGTTTCGCGTGACCGATACGAATTTCGGATTATATTGATGCGAAAGGCATATTTTTTGCTACATTTGCACACACTACTATACAGGTGAAAATGGCATATATTGATTACTATAAAATATTAGGTGTCGATAAAAACGCGTCCGCCGACGAAATTAAGAAGGCGTATCGTAAGTTGGCGCGTAAGTTGCACCCGGATTTGAATCCGAATGACAAAGACGCGCACCGTAAGTTTCAGGAGCTTAACGAGGCCAACGAGGTGTTGAGCGATCCTGAAAAACGTGCCAAATACGATAAGTACGGCGAAAACTGGGAGCATGGCGAAGAGTACGAAAAAGCCCAACAGCAGTACCGGCAGCAGTGGTCATCGCAGTCGCCTGGAGGAAGTCAGACATTCTATACCGAAGGGGATTTTGGCGATGACGATTTTTCGGAATTCTTCCATTCCATGTTCGGTAGCGGTTTCGGTTCACGCCAGAGCAGCCGTAGCAGCCGTAAGTTCAAAGGCGGCGATTACCGGTCGGAGTTACATCTGACACTTCGTCAGGCCATGCACACGCATCAGCAAACCTTGACGGTCGACGGAAAGAATATCCGCATCACTATTCCTGCCGGTGTGGCAAACGGTCAAGTCATTAAACTGACCGGATACGGACAGCCCGGCGTGAACGGCGGCCCTAACGGCGATTTATACATTACATTTTCCATTGAAGACGACGCGGTATTCAAACGATTGGGAGACGATGTGTATAGCGAAGCTTCGATCGATCTGTATACCGCCGTGTTGGGAGGCGAAATCACGATTAATACGCTCGACGGGCAAGTGAAAATGACCGTTAAGCCCGGCACGCAGCTCGATGCGAAGTTGCGCCTGAAAGGGAAAGGATTCCCCGTATACAAGCAAGACGGCCGCTTCGGGGATCTGTATGTTACGCTGAAAATCCTTCTTCCTCAAAATCTTTCAGACAGGGAAAAAGCGTTATTTACCGAATTATCAAAAATCAGAAGACAATGAGCGGAAACAGATTATTATACAGCGAGTGCCTGAGGATTTACGAGGTGGAAGAGACGTTTATCGATTCGTTGCAGGAGTCGGGCTTGATTGATATCGTCGATCAGGATAACGACCGCTTTATAGAGTACGACGATCTTTCCGAGCTCGAACAGTTTATCCGTTGGTATTACGACATGGATATCAATGTAGAAGGTATTGAGGCGCTTCATCACATGTTGGCGCGTGTACGGTCGTTGCAATCCGAACTCAACGAGTTGCGCAACGAATTGCAATTTTATAAATCTTTGGAGCATTGATATGCGGGTATCGGCCAAACTGATGTGTTTGTGGCTCTTTGTGTGGGGGACGCTTTCGCTCGCCGCTCAGGAGTTGAATGCGGTGGTGACGATCGACAGTCGTGCCATACAGCGTTCCGACCGGCAGTTGTTTACTTCCATGCAAGAAGCGGTGCATACGTTTATCAATGACCGGCAGTGGACACGCACCGGCTTTCGCGCCAATGAGCGTATCGATTATTCTTTCACGATCGTACTCAAAGAAATGACGTCGGACAACACGTTCAACGCCGAGTTGCTGGTGCAATCGCGCCGCCCGGTGTATAATGCCACCTACGCCACTCCTTTGCTGAACTTCCGCGATACCGAATTTTCATTCGACTATATGGAATATCAGCCTTTGGAATATCAACCCGACCGTATAACCGGAAACTTACAGGCGACGCTCGCTTTTTATATCTATTTGATCATTGGGCTCGATTTCGATTCGATGTCGCCTCTTGGGGGTTCAGACTATTTTCGGACCATGCAACAGATTGTGCAGCAAGTGCAACCAAATAATTGGGCGGGATGGGAATCGCGAGGCAAAAATCGTAACCGCTATGCATTGGCACAGGCTTTCTCCGATGCTTCGCAGGAGTCTTTCCGCAATATGTGGTATTCTTATCATCGGTTGGGGCTCGATCGCCTGGCTGATTATCCCGACGACGCTCGCCGTACCGTGGCTGAGGCCGTACCGGTATTGGCGTCGCTGTATACGCAACGTCCTACATCGGCTTTGCTAACGGTATTCGGCGATACCAAGCTTGGTGAACTGTGTAATGTGTTATCGACCGCTGTTGCAAGCGAAAAGCAGAACGCATACAACACGTTGCAACGGATTTATCCGACACGGACCCGCGAACTGGAAAAAATCAAGCAATCCAACTAATAACAGTCTTATGCTTACTTCTCTGGCTATACAAAATTATGCACTTATCGACTCGTTGACGATTCGGTTCGACAACGGCTTCTCCGTGATCACCGGCGAGACCGGTGCGGGGAAGTCTATCATACTGGGCGCCCTGTCCCTTATTCTGGGGCAACGCGCTGAAACGCGCTACATCAAACAGGATGAGGCGAAATGTATTGTCGAGGGTGTATTCGACATTTCGAAATACGATTTAAAAGACTTTTTTGAACAGCACGATTGGGTGTATGACGGCGACGAATGCATCCTGCGTCGCGAAATATGGGCAAACGGCAAGTCTCGCGCTTTTGTGAACGATTCGCCGGTGTATCTGAACGACCTGAAAGAACTGGGCGAACGGCTCATCGATATTCATTCGCAACATCAAAATCTTTCGCTCAACGACAACCTTTATCAATTGAATGTTGTGGATTTAATCGCCGGCACGGCAAAAGAAAAATCGGCCTTCTCCGTTGCTTTCTCTCGTTACCGGACATTGGAAAAGAATTTGTCGATGTTGCGCGAACAGTCGCGTACAAACAAGGAGGAAGAGGATTATTTGCGATTTCAGCATGCCGGCTTATCCGAGGCCGATCTCGAAGAAGAGGAGCAGGAACGGTTGGAAGCTGAATTGGAGGCGATCACCCATTCCGAAGAAATTAAATCGGGTTTGTTTTCCGCTACGTCTTTGTTATCGGGTGATGATTCGAATGTCGAATCGCTTTTGCGGTCGGTATTGGAGTCTCTGCGTTCGGTAGAGCGCGTCTTTCCCGATGCTGCAGCATTAGCGGGCAGGGTAGAATCGGCCTATATCGACCTGAAGGATGTGCGTGCCGAGGCGGAAGGGTTGTTCGAAGCCGTTGATTTTGATCCGGAACGGCAACAGGTGGTGGAGGATCGGCTCAGCTTGATATATGATTTGGAGAAAAAGCATTCGCTTGCGACAGTCGGCGAACTAATCGAATTGCGGGAAAATATCCGCCGTAAACTCGAGAACATCGATTCACTCGATGAACAAATAACGGCATTGGAAAACGATGTGGCGGCTGCCCGGCACACGATGCTCGACACTGCCGCAGCCCTGAGCAAAAAGCGACAGGCTGCGGCTCCTACCATCGAAAAACAACTGATCGAAAGGTTATCGTACCTGGGAATGCCGAACGCACGCTTCAAGGGTGCGTTCACGGCAAGGGAAACGCCCGATGCTACCGGTTCCGATTATATTCAGTTCCTTTTCTCGGCGAACAAGAATACTGCTTTACAACCCGTCTCGCAGATTGCCTCGGGAGGAGAGATTTCTCGTGTGATGTTGGCTGTCAAATCGATGGTTGCCGGAGCTACGGCTCTTCCGACGATTATCTTCGATGAAATAGATACGGGCACATCGGGCGAGATTGCCGAAAAGATGGGGCTCATCATGCACGAAATGAGTCGTCGTATGCAGGTTGTCGCGATCACTCACCTTCCTCAGATTGCATCGAAAGGCGATGCGCACTTTGTCGTATACAAAGAAGAGTCTGGAGATTCCGTGATGACGCAGATGAAGCGTTTGTCTCATTCCGAACGTATAGAAGAGATTGCCCGTATGCTTAGCGGGGCGGATATTACCGCGCAGGCGATAGAAAATGCCAAGGTGATGCTGAATATGAATTGACAATTGACAATGGATAATGGACAATGGATAATGGACAATGAACAATGGATAATGAAAAAATGATGAAAGAAAAAGAAATGCTCTTTGGCATACGTGCCGTTATTGAAGCGGTGCAAGCCGGAAAAGATATTGATAAAGTGCTGGTGAAGCGCGAACTACAGGGTGAACTCTTTAAAGAGTTGCAATCGGTGTTGCGCGAGTATGAAATACCTATGCAAAAGGTGCCCGTGGAGCGCATCGATAGAATCACCCGTAAAAATCACCAAGGGGTAATTGCGTTCACCTCGGCTGTTACTTATCAGAAACTCGAACAGATTGTGCCCCTTTTGTATGAAGAGGGCAAGGTGCCGTTTATCGTCGTATTGGACGGTATTACCGATGTGCGGAATTTCGGCGCGATTGCCCGTACGTGCGAAGTGGCGGGTGTCGATGCCATTGTCATTCCGGCCCGGGGGAGCGTCACCGTAAACGCCGACGCCATTAAAACGTCGGCAGGAGCGTTACATACCATACCGGTGTGTAGGGAGCAAAACCTCAAAGAGGCTATCGTCTTTCTGAAAAACAGCGGGATTAAAGTGGTGGCTGCAACCGAGAAAGCATCCCTCACGTATACCGATACCGATCTTTCGCTTCCTGTTGCCGTCTTAATGGGTGCTGAAGATACGGGCGTTTCCCCCGAAAATCTGCGTGTCTGCGACGAGTTGGTTCAAATACCGCAGTATGGCACCATACGTTCCCTCAATGTGTCGGTGGCTGCCGGGGTTATGATCTATGAAGTTATCCGACAAAGAAGCATTAAATAAAGATTCCTATAATTTGTATAAGGACAATGAGCAATACCATGGCTATAGGATAAACCGTTGCATAGGCAAGACTCGGGGCATTACTGTCGGTCATCGAATCGATAGCTGCCAGTCCGGGTGTGCTCGTTATACCCCCGACGATCGTTCCCAGTAATTCCAAAGCATTTACTTTCAGCACATAATATCCGAATAATCCCGCAATAATCATCGGAAGCAACGTAATGATAGCGCCTAACCCCAGATATAGTAATCCATAGGTTTGAAAAGTGGATACCAAATTCGCTCCCGCCGATGTACCGACTTCGGCAAGAAAGAGCAAAAGCCCCAGTTGGCGTAGCAGTTGGTTCGAACCATCAGACATTGTCCATAAAATCGGCCCTGTTTTTCCGATTTTACTCAATACCAAGGCCATAATCAAAACGCCGCCGGTCAATCCCAGAGAAAAAGAAAATGAATCGGCAAAGGAAATATTCAGTTGTCCTAATAAAATGCCTAATACAATACCCATTGCAATGGGGAAAAAGTCTGTGTTGGACAACTTTTTTTCATCATTACCGATCAATACACTTACATCCTTCACATTTTCGAGTTCGCCGACAACGGCCAATTTATCACCGAATTTAATCTTCAAATCGGGGGAAGGAGATAATACAATTCCGCTTCGGCGAATATGGGTGACATTACAACCGTACGCGGCGGTAAGATTTAAAGCCCCTAATGTCTTGTCCACTATTTGCTTATTGGTAACAAGAAGCGATTCCATCACTTGATTGTTTTCAACAGGAAGAGTGATATCTGCCCGTTCACCGATAAGTAATTCGAGTTGCTTTAAAGAATTTTCCGTCCCCACAGCCTTTACAATATCACCCTCTTGGAGCCGGGTTTTAGCCCTAGCAATGCCCACGGTACCATCGTGTACATATCGAGAAATCATAGCTCCTGTCATGGCGCGTATTTGTAATTCCTCCAGTGATTTTCCGAAGACCGTGGCATTCTTCACTTTCAGCACCCTGTTTTTCACTTCTGGATAAGCCTCTTTTGTTTTCATCTCCATTTTTCGTTCTTCTTCTCTCAGATCGACCTTGAAAATCTTAGGAAACAACTTTACAAACAAAATCACTCCGATAACGCCAAACGGATAGGTAATACCATATGCAATGGAGACAAGAGGCGAATCGCTGATATCGATGGCCGTTGCAAGTCCGGGTGTACTGCTCAGCGCGCCGGCTATAAGTCCGATAATACCGGGCGTTTCCACCCCGAAAGCATATCCCAGCGCTACGCCTGTAATACCCGCACAAGAGACCAGTAAAACAGCTATCAGGATGATGTTTCGCCCATTTTTACGAAAAGCGTCAAAAAAACCGGCGCCCGATTGTATACCGATCGTAAAAATAAAAAGAACCAATCCGAAGTTGCCTAATGCTTCCGGAATAATTACACCAAAGTGCCCGAATAATAAGGCGATGAAAATAACGGCGGAGGAATCTAATGAAATCCCTTTTATTTTGATATGCCCCAGCATGAATCCGAGAGCGATGATTAAAAAAACGGAAAAGTATGAGTTCTGCAACAAAGACTCAATCATAATAAAGTATACATTTTATGAGAGTGAGGAATTAAACCGCGAAGTTATTACATATCTGTTAGGGATGCAAATAAAAAGCCCTGCCAATTCAAAAATTGCAGGGCTTCTCTGTTTTTTTTCTCTTTATTTTACTGCGGAGGAAGAGGGATTCGAACCCCCGGAAGCTCTCACTTCAACGGTTTTCAAGACCGCCGCGATCGACCACTCTGCCATCCCTCCTAAAAAGTGGTTGCAAAGATATAATAATTTTTCGGAGTAAAAAATTTTTATAGTGTGTTTTCCCTTACGGTTGTAAAGGAAATAGCTTCGAAACAAAAAAAATAATTATCTTTGTCCAAAAGAATAGAACTACATGCAATTTAATGAACTTCCTCTTTGTGATGCGCTTTTAGAAGGATTGGAGTCAATGAACTTTAAAGAGACTACTCCGGTACAAGAATTAGCAATTCCAGTCATTCTGAATAAACGCGATGTGATCGCTTGTGCGCAAACGGGAACGGGTAAAACAGCCGCTTTTTTATTGCCGTTAATTAACAATCTCCAGACCGAAGCGCACGACGAACGGAAGGTAAACGCCATCATTATGGCGCCTACCAGAGAACTGGCGCAACAAATCGATCAGCAGATGGAAGGTTTTTCCTATTTTACGCCGTTTTCTTCTGTGGCTGTTTATGGGGGAAACGATGGAGAGGCATGGGAGGTTCAAAAGCGAGGGTTGGTAAATGGTGCGGATGTGGTGATTGCTACACCCGGGCGATTGCTTTCGCATATCAACCTCTATAATATCGATTTTTCAGGCGTCAAGTATTTTATTTTGGATGAAGCCGACAGAATGTTGGACATGGGCTTCTTCGATGATATCATGAAGATTGAAAAGCTCCTGCCCAAAGATCGCCAAACAATCATGTTCTCGGCAACAATGCCTTCTAAAATACAGCAATTGGCTAAAACGATTCTGCGGGATCCCGAAGAAATTGCAATTGCTGTTGCACGTCCACCCGAAACCATCTTGCAATCGGCTTATATTTGTTATGATGCGCAAAAGATAGGCATCGTCGAATCGTTGTTTAAAGAAAAAAGGCCAAAAAAGGTGATCTTGTTTTCGGGATCGAAACAAAAGGTGAAAGATATCTCAAAGATATTGATCCGGATGGGGGTGTCATCGGGAGAGATGCATTCCGATTTGGATCAGTTGCAGCGGGACCGCGTCATGCATGAATTCCGTAACGAGCGGATCGATATTCTTGTTGCTACCGATATTGTAGCCCGGGGAATAGATATAGACGATATCACGTTGGTTATTAATTTCGATGTACCGTATGAGGTAGAAGACTACGTTCATCGTATCGGTCGGACGGCTCGCGCGGGCGATTCGGGCATGGCGATTACATTTGTTTCCCCGGAAGAGCAGTATCGCTTTGCCCAGATAGAAAAATTCCTCCAAAAAGAAATCTACAAGATACCGGTTCCTCCTGAACTCGGAGAAGCGCCTGTTTACGACCCGATGAATCAGCCTAAAAAGAAAAGGCCGTCTTCCGGAGGTAAGCGGAATTTCAGGAACAAAGGCAAAAAGAATAACAGCCGAGGAAAAAGCACAGAGGAAAACAAAAACCAAAAGGATCGCCACAATAGGTCGCGAAGCCGGCCTGACAAGAATCAAACCGGCTTCTGACAGCGTTTGCAAGCAAAAGGAAGCTTATGCTTTACAAACTTCCGCTTTCTGTTCCTGAGAAATAGTTTCCATTCCTCTGAAGATCGCTTTCTCATTCATCGGCAAGAGATGATGATGCCTTTCGGGAAGCGACTTTCTCAACCCTTCGATGACATTTTCGACCTGTACCATGGGCGCAACTTTCAATAAACCTCCTAACACGATCATGTTGAAAACTTTCGTATTCTCCATTTTCATGGATTCGTCCATTGCATCGATTCTGTATATATCGATGTCTTTTCGTTGAGCGGATTTGTGGATTCCGTAGGTGTCGTAAATAAGCGTACCGCCGGGTTTTACTTTATTTTCAAACTTTTCCATAGACGGTTGATTCAGGACAATAGCGATGTCGTATTGATCCACAATGGGAGAGCTGATGGGAGTATCGGAAACGATCACCGTGACGTTGGCTGTTCCACCCCGCTGTTCCGGCCCGTAAGCCGGAAACCAGGAAACTTCTTTGCCTCCCATTATCCCTGAGTAGGCAAGGATTTTACCGATTGATAATACGCCTTGTCCTCCAAATCCCGAAATAACAATTTCCTGTAACATGTTTGCTATTATATATTTTTTAAATCCCCCATGGGGTAAACCGGAAACATATTTTCGACCATCCACTCATTGGCGTTGGCAGGAGTCATTTTCCATCCCACATTGCAGGTCGAAACGACTTCCACGATCGACAGCCCCTTATTGGCCAATGAGTTTTCGAATGCCAGTTTGATCATTCGTTTGGTTTTCTTTACCGCGGCCGCCGAATGTACGCTTTGTCGCGTTGCCAAGCAAACGCCGTCTAAGAGAGCCAAGAGATCCAGTATCTTCAGGGGAGGTCCCATCAGATTGATATCGCGACCTTCAGGACAAGTTGCCGTTTTCATATGATCAAGCGTGGTAGGGGCCATTTGTCCGCCGGTCATTCCGTATATACCGTTATTAATAAAGATAATGGCTATATTTTCACCCCGGTTTGCCGCGTGGATGGTTTCTCCGGTCCCGATAGCCGCCAAATCGCCATCGCCTTGATAGGTGAAGACCAGTTTGTCCGGATTGAGACGTTTAACGGCCGTGGCTACAGCGGGCGCCCGTCCGTGTGCGGCCTCTTGCCAGTCGATATCCAAATATTTATAAGCGAATACGGCGCAACCTACCGGAGCGATTCCGATGGTTGTTTCCTGCAAGCCGAGTTCCCCGATTACTTCCCCGATGAGTTTGTGCACGACACCGTGTGAACACCCCGGGCAGTAATGCATATGGGTGTCATTCATCAATTCCGGCTTTGCATATACCAAATTTTCGGGACTTACTATATTGTTTGTATCCATCATTTCCACTATTTAGAGAATCTGTATATGAAATAGAAAATAATTGCCGCAGCGGCAAAATACCAGGCCAGTTCGATGTTCATTCCCGAAGCGTAATATATCACCACGGTGGCGATAAATGCAATAAGAAAAAGGATTAGGAATCGGTTTCTGGTTTTGGGTTTCATATTGATATGCGTTTAGTTGATTATTTTTTCCTTTAATGCCTCCAGCACACCATCGGGAGTGGGAACAATGCCACCCAAGCGGCCGTAATGCTCGACGGCTATTTTACCGTTTACCGCCAGACGCACATCTTCCACCATTTGTCCCGCATTTAATTCGACGGTCAGCATGCCTTTCACCCGATCGGCATAGTCGCGAATGATTTTACTTGGGAACGGCCATAAGGTAATCGGGCGAATCAGCCCTACGTTGATTCCTTCATTTCCGGCAAATTCGATTGTTTTCAGACATATACGAGCCGCAGAACCGAAGGCAACCAAAATATAGTCCGCCTTTTCGCAATTCACCAGTTCGTAGCGAACCTCCGCTTTTTCTATCTCACGGTATTTCGCTTGAAAACGCTCGTTGTTTTTTTCCATCACCGCAGAATCCAATTCGAGAGAAGTAATAATATTGGGTGCTCTGTCGGGCGTTTTGCCCAATGTAGCCCAAGGACATTGTTGCCTGATTTCCTGTTCGGTTCTTCTCCGCTGATATTCGGGCAGTTTTACTTTTTCCATCATCTGGCCGATGACCCCGTCCGTCAGAATCATAGCGGGATTGCGGTATTTAAAAGCTAAATCGAATCCCAAACCGACAAAATCAGCCATTTCCTGAACGGAATTAGGTGCGAGTGTAATTAAACGGTAATCGCCGTGTCCGCCACCTTTTACGGTCTGGAAATAATCTGCCTGAGAGGGTTGGATTGTTCCCAATCCGGGGCCTCCGCGTTGCACGTTTACAATAAGTCCGGGTAGTTCGGCGCCTGCCATATAGGAAATACCCTCTTGTTTAAGACTAATACCGGGACTTGAAGAAGACGTCATGGCATATTTGCCACATGCAGCTCCTCCGTAAACCATGTTTATGGCCGCCAGTTCGCTCTCTGCTTGCAGAACGACCATACCCGTAGTCTTCCAGGGAGCGGCCTCCATGAGCGTTTCGATAATTTCGGATTGAGGGGTGATCGGATAACCGAAGTAGCCGTCGACTCCGTATCGTATGGCCGAATAGGCTATCGCCTCGTTTCCTTTCAATAGTGATATTTCTTCCGACATATTTTGTTTTTCTTTATGCTATCGTAAAAAGCGTTTACTAAAATCCTAAAAGCGGATATATCATCCGACTTTTTTCCGATAAACTGTTAAACATGCGTCCGGGCATACGAGAGCACAATTCGTGCATCCGATGCAATCTTCCGGGTTTTTCATATAGGCATAGTGATATCCCCGGTCGTTCACCTCTCGAGGCTGCAATTCCAGAACGTCGGTGGGACACGCCACTCCGCATAGATCGCAGCCTTTGCAACGTTCGATATTCACCACTACATACCCTCTAATTTTAGCCATTATATGAGTATTTTATTAATAAATTGATTCATGCAAATATAACCATTGTTTTCAGGAAGTTACCTAATCTCACTGTTAATTTTTTTTACTTTGAGTCCTGTTATTCGAGCTGCTTTTGATCGATTTGTTATAAACGGGTTCCTTTTTGAAACAATTTCGTTTACAATAAAAACAAAATTGTTGGAAACTTCAATAAAAAATGCTCGTGAGTAAAAAACTGTTACTTTTGATATTCCTTCATTCACGGATAGGGGCGCCTTTGTGGCGCCGATGATTGTTGCAAAGGAATAATCTTATAAGTGTGCATGCAAATAAAAGGGATGATGTCCTCGCGAAAGGGACAAAAGTGGCGATTGCGGGGCGAAATATTTACATATGGGGTGAAAGCTCTCTTTGAAAAATGTCCGTTTCCCGGCTTTCTTTCGCCTCCGGTCTCCTGAGGAAGGCCTATTCAGGGTTGGCAATATTCGTCTTTACCACCCGAATGCTTCTTCATTCATCCATTTTCCTTGAGCGATGAGGACTTGGCGGATAACGTCGCGCGCCACGCCGCAACCACCTTTAACAGGAGAAATATACCGGGCTATTTGTTTTATTTCGGGAGCGGCGTCGGCAGGAGCCACGGGCAATCCCACTTCGCGCATTACAGGATAATCGGGGATGTCGTCTCCTATATAAACGATTTCTTCGGGAGTATAGCCGGTTTTGCTGATGTAATGCCGGTAATCGTTTATCTTAAAGGCGGACTTCATATAGATGTCGGTTATGCCGAGCGATTGATAACGTATTTTTACCGCTTGTGTATTTCCTCCTGTTATAATCGCTACGCCATAAGCGTTTTTGACAGCCAGGTTAAGGGCATATCCATCCTGAATATTGGCTGTCCTTAAAGGTTCTCCGGCGGAAGAAAGAGGAATTGTCTGACAAGATAAAACGCCGTCGACATCGAAAATAAAAGCTTTAATCTTTGTGAGATCGTATTGTATAATGCTCATAGACTGTGATCGTGTATACTATTACTTACCATCCAATATAGTTTTCGCAGCGTATCGTTGGACAGTAATTCTACTTGGCGCTGCATGACTTTTTCGTCGAAACGAACCGCCGGCCCTGTTTGGGCTTCGCGGGGAGATCGCTCCATTACTTTATCGGCCGTTTCGCGAATAAGCGGTTTGAGTACGTCGAAAGGAATATGCTCTTTTTGGAGGATTTCTTCGGCAAGGGTGTAAAAATGATTCGTGAAATTACAAGCGAATACAGCAGCGAGATGTAGATATTTTCTTTTTTCCCCCGAAAGGACGTGCACTTCTTCTGAAATGCTCCGAGCCAACGATTCTATTAATTGCTGTGTCGCGCTATTGTTTGCTTCAATGAATATCGGAATGTCTGAAAAGCTTACATTCCGCGATTTACTAAAGGTCTGTAAGGGATAAAGAACGCCTACATCCTCTTTATATTCCGAAAGGACAGAGACAGGCAAGCTGCCGGCCGTGTGTATCCATACACCATCAGTCGTGGGCATTTGTGCGGCGATGGCCGGTAAAGCATCATCCTTAAGGGCGAAGATATAGCAGTCTGCCGAAAGTTCGATCTGCCGGATGTCGTCTATCGCAGACGACTCAAGTTGGCGGGCGAGTTGGCGGGCATGGTCGATGTTTCGACTGAATACCTGCACAATTTCGTTTCCGGCTGTATAGAGTGCTTTGCCCAATTGAGTAGCCAGATTGCCTGCCCCGATAAATACCACTTTTTGACCCATGATCTTTTTTTTAAATTTAGCCGTACGGTTCATTCTATTTCCGGTAGACGGTATTGTTCGATGTGAACCTTTTCCCACCGTAACTTCTCGATGTCGTTGTGAGGACGTTTTTTATCCTTATGCCCGAAAGCAATAATGCATAAGACTTCGAGAGGCATGGGCAGTTCGAGCAATACACTCAGGTATTCTCCCGATGTACAAGTCTCGGAAAAATAGCGGTCACGTACTTGTACCCAGCAGCTTCCCAGTCCCAAGTCTTCCGCTTGCAATTGCATGTTGATGGCGGCAATAGACGCATCTTCGATCCACACCCTGCTGTCGAGCGGATTACCGAGAACAACTACCGCCAAAGCTGCATCGGCAATGAGTGCTGCGGATGAAGGTTTACATTTCGAGAGAGCGTTCAGACGTTCTTTATCTTCTACGACGACAAACTCCCAGGAATGCTTGTTTTTAGAAGTCGGGGAGAGTAGTGCGGCCTGCAAAATCGACTGTGTCTGCTCGGGCGTGAGCAGTTGATCGGTAAACTTGCGGATGCTTCTGCGTTGAAGAAGTAGGTTATGAAAATCGTTCATTTTAATCAGTTTATTCTATTGAAAGACATTTGTTGCAAAAATAAGCATAAGTTGAGAATTATGAATTATGAATTATGAAGGATAATCGGTATTTTTTGCGTCTTCCATCTTTTGTCTTGTTTTTTTGTCTTGTTCTTTGTTCTATTTTTACTACTTTTACAACAAAAATGTCCGATTATGTACTATTTCCAAAAGACGAAAGTGAATCCGAACAGTAAAATGACGCATCTTATCGAAGAGAATTCGGCATTATTACTGATGATGCAGCATTTTGAGATCGATTTCAAAGTGGGCGACTTGACGGTAAGCCAGATGTGTGACGAAAACCAGATCGGCGTAGAGTTGTTTATTACGGTTGCGAATCTTTACAACGGGTTCCGGCCGAAAAAAGTAACGATTTTCCCCGAACAAGATATTCTGCAAATCATTCGATTTCTTAAGAATAGTCATCAATATTATCAGTTTTATACGTATCCTCAAATAAGCACGTATATTCATTATCTGCAAGAAAACCATCCGGAAACAGAGTTGGTGCTGCTGGAGAATTTTTTTGATGAGTATTTTAGCGAAGTACTGGAACATTTCGATTATGAAGATAATGTGGCGTTTCCCTACTTTATCAAATTGCTTCAGGGAGATAAGGATCCTGAGACCGAGTTTTATTCGGCTAAAGAGTATAGCGATCACCATACGGACATTGAATTAAAATTGAAGGATTTAAAAAATCTTTTGATGAAATATATCAGTATAGAGGGGGATTTGATCGTGCGCAGGAAACTCTTTTTGGAGCTCTTCGAATTGGAGTACGATTTGTTTATCCATTCTCTTATTGAAGAGACTATATTGATTCCTTTAGGACAAAGTATTGAAAAAGAAAAGCATGCTTAAGCATAAGAATAAAATAAATATTATTATTATGGAATCCTCGCAAATTATTTGCGAAGGGTTGCGTCATATTCTTTATCAATCTGAATTGGACTGTTTTGTTACGAGGATCGAAACGTTGGATGATTTTTTGGAAATGTTGAATTCTCATCCGGTAGATATACTGATCGCCAATCCCATGCAATTCGTCAATAGGGAAAAGGATATTAAAAAGCTCCGCCGGTCACATCCCCATTTGGCGATTATCGGCATTGACTTCGGGGTGATGAAGAAGAAACTTTTCCATCTGATGGACGCCTATTTTTCGATCTATGACTCGGTTCAGCAGATATTGGAAGAGATAGAGAAAATTGAAGAGAGGGCGCTGTCGGATAATAATATTTTCCCCGATGACGATAATTTGACCGACCGCGAAATAGATGTGCTTATCAAACTTGTTAACGGTAATTCCAACAAAGAGATTGCCGATACGCTGAATATCAGTATCCACACGGTGACGACACACCGGAAGAATATTGCGGTGAAAACAGGCATTAAGAGCCTTTCGGGGTTGACGATTTACGCCATATCGAAAAAGATTGTTTCGATAGAAGATTTGAAATTCTGAAATCTTATTCGTTCATAAGGCGACGACGCGCTTCGGCGAGCATTTCCGGTGATTCGGCGGGAGGAAATCGTAAGTCGAGTTTTTTGAAATGTTCGATGATAATATCTCCCACCGCCACCCGGGTGAAAAATTTCTTGTCGGCGGGAATGACATACCAGGGGGCATAAGGCCTGGACGTTTTCTCCAACATCTCTTCGTATGCACGCTGATAATCGTCCCATTGTGCCCGGGCCTGTATATCGGCGGAACTGAACTTCCAGTTCTTGTCCGGTTCATCGAGGCGAGCCAGAAAACGTTCCTTTTGTTCGTCTTTCGATAAATGCAGGAAAAACTTGACAATTACCATCCCATTTTCCGCCCAATGCCGTTCGATGGCATTGATGTCCCGGTAACGGTTTTCCCAGAATTCTTTGTCCAGCTTCTCTATCGAATGCAATCCGGGGATCCGCTCGTTCATGATCCAAGACGGATTGACTTTCGTCGCCAATACATTCTCGTAATGCGATCGATTGAATATCTCGATCATTCCGCGCTGCGGAAGCGCAAGATAATGGCGCCATATATAATCATGCTCCAATTCGTTCTTGGTGGGCGTTTTAAAGCTATGCACCCGACAACCCTGCGGGTTGATGCCCGACATCACATGCCGGATCACTCCGTCTTTTCCCGCAGCGTCGGGAGCCTGTAAGATAATCAGCATGGAATGTTTGTCGGCGGCATAAAATATCTCCTGATATTTTTTTAACTCGCGGATATTGTTTTGAATTTCGTCTTTGGCCGATTCTTTGGTATATCCTCCCGTTTCGCACGTTGCGAAATTCTTGAGGGTTACCTTCGCGCCTTGTTCAATACGGAAACGGTTGTAATCAAAATTCATAAGGCATTATCGGTTTACATTGCTACCGATACCCTTCAACAGGCCGTTGTAGCGATCGGGATCGGAAAGAATCTCGAGTCCTGCCCGGAAGATATCGTTATCATCGTTCATAATTTTGTAAAAAGCCGAAGTGTCGTAGAGAT
The DNA here is from genome assembly GCF_041902845.1 of Limibacterium fermenti. Taxonomy (GTDB): domain Bacteria; phylum Bacteroidota; class Bacteroidia; order Bacteroidales; family Dysgonomonadaceae; genus Limibacterium; species Limibacterium fermenti. The sequence continues at coordinate 3,045,836 of NZ_CP159486.1, read as the reverse complement.
TGTGGGCGATCAATGCTTTCAGTTGCAAGAGCATTAACTTTTCCGAACGTTGATACTCCGTTTCGTCCCATTTGATTTTTTCTTCCGCCGCCATCAGCTTGATTTTTTCTACCATGGCAGGCGTAATTTGATAACCTGCTTTAAAAGCATCTACATCGGGGAACGATTTGAGTAACGCGTTACGGTTGTTGTCGACCTCGGCGATGGCCAGCCGGTTAAAGATCCCTTTGGCATTCATCTCGACATGAAGGCGTGAGCCCGAAGTGGTGTCGACCGGTACAAAATAATCGGGCATGATTCCGCCACCACCGTAAACGGTGCGCTTGGTTGTCAGGGTCGTGTATTTCAACGAGTCCGGGAACTGTATACTATCGGCATCGAACATCTCTCCGTGTTCATAGCGATTGAGAAAGTCGTTGTTATATTCATCGATATGCCCTTCTTCATAAGGCTTCTGGATGCTTCGGCCCGTAGGGGTGTAGTATTTGGCTACGGTGAGGCGTATCATGGTTCCGTCGGGTAGAGGAAGCTGTCGTTGAACGAGGCCCTTGCCGAAAGTCCGGCGCCCCACGATGATCCCCCGGTCCCAATCTTGAATAGCGCCCGCTACAATTTCGCTGGCCGAAGCCGAGCCTTCATTCACCAAAATGATCAAGTCCCCGTTTTCGAATTTTCCACGCGAAGTGGCATTCATGGTAAAACGGGGCTGGTTTTTTCCTTCGGTGTACACAATGAGTTTTTCATTCCCTAAAAACTCATCGGCAATATCACTGGCCGTTTGTAAAATGCCCCCTCCGTTGCCGGTAAGGTCGAGAATGAGTTTTTTCATCCCTTTCGCTTTCAGTTCGTCTTCGGCTTTAAGAAATTCCTCCACCGAGGTTACCCCGAAACGACTCAGCCGGATATAACCTATCTCGTTATTTACCATATAAGTCGCGTCGATGCTGTAAATAGGAATTTTATCTCGGACTATTTTAAATTCCAATAAATTATCCACTCCCCGGCGCTGTACTTTCACATTGACGGTGGTACCCTTCGGCCCGCGTAATTTTTTAATTACTTCCTGATTGTTCATTTTCACACCGGCAATCAGCGTGTCGTTTACATACAGGATTTTATCGCCCGATTGGATGCCTACTTTCTGCGAAGGCCCTCCCGCAACCACTTCCATCACGTAGAGGGTGTCGGTAAGCATATTAAAGGCGATGCCGATGCCGTCGAAGTTGCCTTGCAGCGGCTCGTTCATGGCGCGTACTTCCTCTTCGTTGAGATACGACGAATGCGGATCTAATTCTTTGAGCATCGCCCTGAGGGCAACTTCGGTGATTTTCTTCGAATCCACATCGTCTACATATAGATTATTGATGAGTTGAAGCGAGCGTTCGAGCTTGATGCCTTCGGCGCTGGGGCGGAACTGTGCCAGGGTGTTTCCCCACACAAGCAGGAAACCGGCGGCCAGAATAAGTAGTCTTTTATTGATCATTTTCATTTTTTATATCGTAAATTTTCATTCCTTTCGGGATGAATCCCGAAACGTCGTGCCCGTATCGCAGCAACTCCCTCACTTGCGTCGAACTGATATGCGTGAGCGCAGGCTCTGTAAATAATAACAGCGTTTCGATTCCGGACAATGATCGATTCATATCGGCAATGGTTTTTTCATATTCGAAATCATTCACCGAACGGATGCCCCGAAGGATAAAAGAAGCATTCACTTCGCGGGCAAAATCGATGGTCAGCGAATGATAGCTTTCGACGCGCACCCGGTTTTCATCTTTATAATAATCTCTGATCATCTCCACTCGTTGATGTAACGGGAAATAATTTTTTTTGGCCTCGTTCGTCCCCACCGCGATAATGATTTTATCGAGAAACTGCAACCCCCGACGGATCAAGGATTCGTGTCCGATCGTAAAAGGATCGAAAGTTCCCGGGAAAAGGGCGATGCGGGGCCGTTGTACAGAAGAGTATGTAGGCATATCTATATTCTAATAAGAATGAATGGGACGCGGTTCTTGACCTCAGGCGCTTTCTTCCACGACCAGATTGTCGATAATGAAATTTTGGCGCTCCGGGGTATTCTTTCCCATATAAAATTCCAGCAATTCTTTCAGTAAGTCTTCTTTACGCATACTTACTTTGTCGAGCCGTATATCTTTGCCGATAAAATGGCGGAATTCATCGGGCGAGATCTCTCCAAGCCCTTTAAAACGCGTTATCTCCGGATTGGGACCCAACTCTTTCATGGCCGAAAGGCGGTCTTCTTCGGTATAACAATAGAGCGTTTTCTTTTTGTTCCGCACCCTGAAAAGAGGCGTTTGCAAAATATAAACGTGGTTTTTTTTAATCAAATCGGGGAAGAACTGAAGGAAGAAGGTGATGAGCAGCAAACGGATGTGCATGCCGTCGGTATCGGCATCGGTTGCGATAATCACTTTATTGTAACGCAGCCCGTCCATGCCCTCCTCGATATTCAACGCCGCCTGCAACAGATTGAACTCTTCATTCTCATACACTATTTTTTTCGTCAACCCGAATGAATTGAGCGGCTTGCCTCGAAGGCTGAAAACAGCTTGCAGATTCGGATCACGGCTTTTCGTGATGGAACCGCTGGCCGAGTCACCCTCGGTGATGAAGATGCAGGTATCGTCGCGGTTGTCGCCTTTCGAATCGTTGTAATGGATGCGGCAGTCACGCAGTTTTTTGTTATGCAGATTGGCTTTCTTTGCCCTTTCGCGCGCCAGTTTGGTAACGCCGGCAATCGCTTTACGCTCTTTTTCCGAGTCGAGGATTTTCTTTTGCAAGATGTCGGAAGTTTCGGTACTCTTGTGCAGGTAATTATCGAGTTCCTTCTTCAGGAAATCGTTAATATACTTGCTGACCGAAATGCCGTTCGGCGACATCTCTTTCGAGCCCAGCTTCGTTTTTGTTTGCGACTCGAATACCGGCTCTTCCACTTTAATACTGATGCATGCCACCATGCCGTTGCGGATGTCGGAATATTCGAAATTCCGGTTGTAGTACTCTTTGATGATACGGGCTGTCGCTTCGCGGAAGGCCGTCAGGTGCGTCCCCCCTTGCGTGGTGTGCTGCCCGTTTACAAACGAGTAATATTCTTCGCCATATTGATTGGTGTGCGTAATCGCGACTTCTATATCTTCACCGGAAAGGTGGATGATGGGATAGAGCAGGTCGGAAGTGAGATTCTCATTGAGTAAGTCGACCAATCCGTTTTTCGAATAAAATTTCTGTCCGTTAAAGAGGATGGTCAAACCCGTATTTAAGAAAACATAGTTTTTGAGCAACGGGGCGATATGCTCTTCTCGGTAATGATACGGGCCGAAGATACCGGCATCAGGAACAAACTCCACCAATGTGCCGTTTCCTTCTTCAGAGGGAGCGATAGGGTTCTCTTGTGACAAGATGCCTTGATGAAACTCCACGCCTTTGGCTTGTCCTTCGCGTACGCTTTGCATAAAAAAGTGCGACGACAATGCGTTGACCGCTTTAATACCCACGCCATTCAGTCCGACCGATTTTTTAAACGCTTTCGAATCGTATTTCGCGCCGGTGTTCATCTTGGAACATACGTCGATAACCTTTCCCAAAGGTACGCCGCGACCATGGTCGCGCACCCGTACGGTTTCCCCCTCGATGACGACTTCAATGGTTCTTCCGAAGCCCATCATATACTCATCGATCGAGTTGTCCAACACCTCTTTTAAAAGAACATATATACCGTCGTCGGAAGAAGAGCCGTCGCCCAACTTTCCGATATACATTCCGGGACGGCGGCGGATATGCTCTTGCCATTCCAGAGTGACGATATTATCTTCCTGATAGTTACTTGTTGATTGTATTATATTTTCTAATTCGCTCACTCTTACTCCTTATTTGGTTTCCGGTCACCGGTTCTCCGGTCTTCAGTCACCGGTCACCGGTCTAATGTCTAATGTTTTTATTATCAGGTCTTTTGGCGTTCAGCCTTTCATTTATCATTCGTAATTTGTCATTTGTAATTAGTAATTAGTAATTACTAATTACTAATCGTCTTTCGTCTTACAACTCTTTTATAAACGCCCGGCGTCTTTTAGTCTGTTTCGCTTCCAGGTCGTCCCACATCGAATGCACTTTATGGTTCGTTTCCAGTTCCACATTACTTTCGGCATATTCAAATCCTAAACGGATGGCGGCGGGAATAAACTCATTGAATAACAAGGCCGTTATTCCTTTCCCTTGATATTCGGGATCAACGGCGACCAAAAGCAAATCAAGAACTTTATTGTCTTTCCCTTTCAACGCCTTGTAAAGGTGGTACCATCCCGTAGGCATAAAACGACCCCTTGATTTTTGCAAGGCTGTCGACATGCTCGGCAGTCCGATACCCACTCCTATCAGTTTGTTATCTTCCTGCCGGATGACGACTGTCAGAAAGTCGAGACGAAGCATGGGGATATACATGTCCACATAATAGTCAATTTGCCGTTCGGTCAGTTCCACATATCCGTAAATCTCTTTATATGCTTTGTTGATTAATCGAAAGATGTCTTTTGCATAGGGATACACATCGTCTTTCCTGGCGAAGTGCTTCACTTCCACGCCGGAACGCCTTTTAACGATTTCCGAAGCGCGCATGAAACGCTCGGGCAGTTCCCGGGGGATCGTTATCAAAAACTCCACCCAGTCCTGATCTTTTATATAGCCCATCCGGTACATGTGATCCACGTAATAGGGATAATTATAGATGGTTGCCATGGTTCCCATCTGATCAAAGCCTTCCACCAACATTCCTTCGTGATCCAGATCGGTGAATCCCATCGGGCCCAGTATTTTTTCCATGCCCCTGAAACGGGCCCAACTCTCCGCGGCGCCAAAGAGGGCGTCCACCACTTCCACGTCGTCAATAAAATCGACAAAGCCGAAACGGGCCTGTTTGTGATTCCATCGTTCGTTGGCCTTGTAATTAATCATAACGGCGATACGCCCCACGATTTCATTATCGCGGTAAGCGAGAAAATAGGTTGCCTCACAATGATCGAAAGCCGGATTCTTCGCCCTGTTTAACGTCGCTAATTCATCGTAAATGAGAGGCGGAACATAATATTCATTTCCCTCATAAAGATCAATACCGAAGTGGACGAATTTTCTCAGCGATTCTTTATCATTTATTTTACTAATAGTAACTGACATCTTTTCCTTAGTTTTCGATTTGATTTTCTATTCGCATTTCCTTTAAAAGGAATAAGAACACAAAGATAGTTATTTTTTTATTCTTGGCGCGGAATCATCTGTTTTCTCTTTATAGCTTTGCCATTGCGCCATGACATTCTTCACATAATTGACGGTTTCGTCGGAACGAAAGTAACCGAACTGGCATACCGGATCTTCGTAGTAAAGCTGTAAGCGTTTCAGTTGCAGGTATCTCTCCACGTTTCCGCTCCAAACGTTTTTGTCGGCTTGGTACTTTTGGGCGAGCGCCCGTGCATCGGAAACATGCCCGATGCCGCCGTTGTATGCGGCGAGCGCCAATTTCAATCTTTCGGAAGGATCTTTTACCGACGAAAAAGTGTCGAGAAGCCGTTTCAGATAGCGTGTACCGCCACGGATATTCTGCTCCGGATCGAATAGATGACTGATAGATACACCAACCGTTTCGGCCGTCGACGGCATTAAGCCCATCAATCCTCCGGCGCCGGTCCATGCCTCGGCCAGCGGATCGAACGACGATTCGTAATACGCCATGGAAGTCAATAACCGCCAGTCGATTCCGAAAAGGTCGCCATAGTGTTTGAAGTACGTATCGAACGGCGAGATTTGTCCGGTTTGCAAGTTTATCATGGTCGTGGGGGGACTGTAGAAGGCGCTTCGCTTCGTTTCTTCAAAATAGCGTTTGGTGATTTGCGAATAAGTCGGCTGCGTATTTCGTTGCTCAAACCAGCGATTCAGCGAGTCGGCCAATACGGGCCTGTTTTTAGTCACCACCCACGATGAGCGTTGGTCGAAACTCACTTGCAGGTTTATATCGATATTACGGTAATAGGTTTGATTGAGCTTGGCCAGGTAATTATTGGCCACGGTGTACCGGATTTCACCTTCGGAGACCATGCGGATCAAATCCTCCAATATGATGGTGTCTTTATCGGCGGTCCGTATATCGATGCCGCCGCCCAACTCTTCGTTCAGGTTTTGCATCCGCTGTTCGTATTGCGATCCGTTTAACACCGTTACTTGTTTGCCGATGAGTTGCGTCACGTCCGAAAGCAAGGTGTCCGTCGCTTCCGCCCGTTGCACCAATACCTGGTGCGTAATCTGCTGAAGCCCGCAGTAAATAAGCGAATCTTTCAGCCGGTTCTGCAAAGGAATAGGATAAGCAATCATATCGGCCTTTTCAGCTTGCAACAAGTCTACCATGGCGGCGGCATTTTGAGCGATAATGATTTCGGGGACGAGGTTGTGTTGCCGGCAGAAATCCTTGACCATATCATAATGATATCCCATGGGTTGGTCGCGATAAATGAAGTACGAGGTCGACGTGTTGAGCGTCAATATGCGAAGAGTGTCCTTTTCCATGATTTCGGAAAAATCGTAACCGGACGATGCTTCTTTTTTTGCGTTTGTACAGGATGCCAGTAGAAGCAATATGGCGGCGAACACGCGGATCAAGTGGCCCATATCGACAGTTCGTTTTATTATTTGTCTGCAAATTTATAAAAATCCGTTTAATATTTTGATATCTGAGACCTGATTATTGATGTGCTGATGGGTTGGTGCTGATTATTTTTTTGCAGGCGAGAATTGAATTATACACTTAAAAATAAGTAGCTTTGTATTACGTTTAATAGAAATGATAAATGATATTCTTTTTTCTGTAATGAACCGCCCGCTTGTCTTTCGTATTCTTGCTTGCGTTGTTTGTTTGGATTTGTTTGAGGTGAAAGGACAAACAAACGATTGGCGATCGTATGTGCAGGAAATGGCCGAGGAAGAACCGGATGAGACTATTCTGGAAAACATGATCGAGGAACTGATTCAGTTGGAAAACCATCCGATGAATCTGAATGCCGTTACCCGCGATGCCCTCGAACGTTTTCCGTTGCTGTCTGCCGGGGAAGCCGCCGGTCTGGCCGACTTCCTGACGAAAAACCGTCCGGTGTACACGGTTTATGAATTGAGAAACGTCCCTTCGCTGTCGTTCAATAAAATTCAATTGATCCTCCCTTTCTTTTTTGTCGGGGAATTTGAAACCCAAGAAGCTTCCTTGCGGATGCGTGACGTGCTGCGATACGGCAAAAAAGAACTCCAAATCCGTCTGGATAAAACGCTGACGGAACGCGCCGGTTACCGGACGTATCCGGATAGCGTCCTCGCACGGTATCCAAACCGGAAATATGCCGGAGAAGATTTTTATCATTCCTTGCGTTTCGCTTTTTCCTATCGCGAGAAAGTCCAATTCGGGGTGATCGTCGAGAAAGATGCCGGAGAACCGCTCTTTCGCCCATTAAAAGGCTTCGATCATGACGGATTTTATTTTATCCTGCGGGAAGAGAAAGGGTTTCTGAAGAATGTAACGCTGGGAGATTACCGCCTGTCGTTCGGACAAGGGCTCATCGTGAATAACGACTTTATGATCAGTAAATCGTGGGCGGTGACGAATATCGTCCGCCGCACGCAAGCCCCGAAACGACATTTCTCTGCGGCCGAAAGCGGTTTCTTCCGGGGCGGTGCGGCGGTTTTCAATCTCAACCCTGTTTCGGTAACTCTTTTTTATTCCCGTAAACTCATCGATGCCAACCTCTCAGACGAGGAGATCACCTCTTTCAAGACCGACGGTTATCACCGGACGCCTCTTGAAATCAGCAAGAAAGGAAATACGCGTGAACAAGTCGCCGGGGCAAATGTCAATTACCGGAAAGACCGCCTTCAAATCGGGGCGAGCGCCGTATATTATTCGTATAATCGAAAGGATAATCCGGCCCTTCGCGATTATAACCGGTACTATTTGCGCGGGTACCATCATTGGAATGCCAGTGTCGATTATTCCTATCGTTTTTCGCACCTGGTTGTAGCCGGCGAAACGGCGGTTGCCGGAAACGGAGCCGTGGCCACGCTGAATGCGATTCATTACAATCCTTCCTCACGGTTGTCTGTCAGTTTGCTGCATCGTTATTTTCCCATCTCTTACAATGCGTTGTATGGGCAGGCTTTTTCCGAAGGCGGGAAAGTGCAGAACGAACAAGGAATATATTTAGGAGCCACCTGTAGCCTGTCGAGTAGAATATCCCTGACAAGTTATATCGATTACGTGTATTTTCCTTGGATGAAATACGGTGTCGATACGCCTTCGCACGCTATCGACGGTTATTTTCTCGGCACGTATTCCTTTAGCGATGCGTCAAAACTCGATCTTCGCTATAAATTCAAGCGAAAAGAGAAAAATGCGCATTACCCCGATGACGAGTCGACCACCGTTTTGCCGTATTATACCCATAAGTTACGTTTGCGATTCGCTCTTGTGCCCGAAAAGGGTTGGTATTTCCGTTCTGCGGCCGAAGCCGTCCGTTATCGTCAACAATATGTAAGCGAGGAATTCGGATATCAACTTTCGCAACAAATCGGTTATCGGGGGAAAGGTAAAATGACGGGCGAAATGTACGGTTCGTATTTCGATACGGATTCTTATCAAACCCGTTTGTATTCCAATGAGCGGAATCTGTTGAACACCTTTTATATTCCATCTTTTTACGGCCAGGGCGGCCGCTTGGCGTTGTCGTTGAGGTGTGCCGTTACTTCGAAGCTTTCCGTCTCGGTTAAAGGAGCCTTTACGCATTATTTCGATAGGGATTTCATCGGTACGGGTACCGAAAAGATCGATGGCAGCGATAGGACAGATGTATATATGTATATCCGGTGGAAGTTTTGAAAAAGTAGAAAAAATGACAACAAAAAATAAAGAATTGGAAGTCTTTACTTTCGACCAAATAAAAGATGAATTTATCGGTGAAATAGGGACCGAAAAACGGACTCGGTACGAACGGGAACTCCAACTTGAAATGTTGGGAGAAATGATTCGCAAAGTCAGGCTCGAGAGAAATCTGACGCAGCAGGAGTTGGGCGAATTGATAGGGGTTCAAAGGGCGCAAATATCCAAGTTGGAAAATAATACGACGAATGTAACGATGGAAACGATCTTGAAAGTCTTCGGTGCATTAAAAGCAAAAGTGAATTTTAATGTGGAGCTTTTGAACAACAACGAACAGATAGCATAATAACGGAAAATAAACGGTCGTTGTATAGGAGGCACGTCACTGGTTCATGACCCGGGCATTTTCGTTATTTAGCACCGAATAAATTGCGACCATCGATTTTATATCCGGATTATTGGGCTGTATTTGTTCGACTATCCGTATAGTATTGAATGCCTTTTTATATTCGCCTAATCTCAATTGATACGATTACTTTCTCAATCTTTATTTCGTTTTCTCTTTTTCTTCGTCTTTTTTCTTCGGTTTACGGGCGCTCGAACGGACAATGCGCCGTGCGTTGCGGTAAGCCTGCTCAAATTCCGTACCTTTGAAAAAGCTTATCAGGCTGTCCAATTTATAATAGATTTTACGCATTTCGTTGCGTTGCTCCGGGAACGTTTGATTGAATATCCTGCGCTCGATAATCAATTCTCGCGGCCGTGAAGTGATCTTATCGTAAGCGTCTATCAACTTTTGGAGTTTTTCCAGTTCTTCCGGGGTGACATAAGGTGCTAAGGGTTCGCCAAGAGCGACCATGCGGTTATAGAGATCGTGTAACCTGGCGGAAAGATCTTTGTCGGGCATTTGAGAGAGCATTCCCCGGCTCGCCCTGAGTTGATCGTGCGTTTCCAGATTGATGTTTTCCAACGCATAAATGCTCGCGCGCCGCGCAAGATCGGCTGCCAGGTCGCATGCCGCGAATGCAGCATCCGTTTTGTCATCGCTCGCGCCTCTGGTTATGATTTTTGCTCCTGCCGCGGTTTGCATAATCAACGGAGAAAGCGCCCGGAATTGGACGATCTTTGCGGAAAAGATAGGATTTGTGCTCCATACGGATTCGTATTTTGTAAAAACGGATTCAAGAACACCTACTGTACTAACAAAATCTTCATCTGTTTTTTTCATCTTAAAAAATTTTGCAGTAGATACTAGAGCGAAAGTAGTAGGTACTATTGTTTTATACTTGTGTTTACCCTGCAAAGGTAGAGGTTATTTTTAATATGCAAATCATTTTCCGTAAAAAATTGCAACGTGAGGGCGGATTTTAACGAAATTTATCCTAACCGTGGGCAAAATCATTCGAAGGAATGCCTTCGATGGTTGAACATAAGATGTTTCCGGACGAAAGAAGGGCTGTTTAGCCTTTTATAGGGTATAAGTCAACCCCTAAAAAGGATTTTCTCCTTTAAAAACAGGGGATTCCCAACGAAAAACAGCCTGTTCCCAACGAAAAATGATGCTTGACGAACGAAAAATATCTTTCCTCAAACGAATCCTGTCGCATAATAAACGAATCATACGGTTTATGAAACGAACCAAAGGCTTTAGAGAACGTTTCCGGCCCTTTTTTGATCGAACTCCGTAATGTTGAAAATGATGTATGGTTATTGGCAAACGAAAAATAAAGTATTCCCTATGAAAAATGAGGTGTTCCAAATGAAAAATGGACTCGATTAAACGAAAAATATCGCTTGAAGAATGAAAAATAGCAGAAGATGAGCGAAAAAAAGTATTTTGTCTTCGATTTTTATCGCCCGGTGTACGAAAAATAGGACTTTTCCTGCGGATCGGATAAGCTTCCGCTCCATAATACCTTATTGTCTCCTTGTTTCTATGACTTGGGCTGTGAATACTGATTCTGCTTTAGGATGATCAACTTGTAATTTTGAAGTTATATCCTATAATAACGGTTCATTTTATTTATCGATAACAACTTCGGTCGTACCGTCCGATTTTTTTACTAAATAAACATATTTTGTCACCGAAGGATTCGGTTTATTTTCATTATAAACTTCTATATCATTTACGTTCCATGTAATATTACGGCTGGCATAATAAAGCCCGCCGTCAACTTTATGATTCTGATATTGAAAGGTTAGATCCATCTTATCTGCAACGCCGTTATGATATACATAAAAGGTATAACTACTTTGTCTCGAATCACCTAAAGCATACGTAAAGAACTCATGTAATCCTTTTTCTTTATTGAATGAAACTTTATTCAGTTCGTCATTATACTCTTGACGATAGTCATATGCTTCTATAACGGGTTGTGAATTCAAACGCTCTCTACTACTAACAGGTAATGTAGTGAGGTCCTCCGGATTAATCAAATCATTGCCATCTTCATCGACATAGAAAAATCTCATGACATTGCCGGTATAGAATGGACCGCCATCGGGCATACTGTCATACCACATATCACTTTTATCATCATTACAACTAACAAAGTTGATTGTGCCAAGGAATAATACCAATATCCTGAAAAATATTTTTGTTTTCATTTCATTTCTTTTTTCATGAAATAAATATTCTGCAAATATACCTATATGTTTTAATGAGGCCAAAATATTTGGCTATGCTTTAAAAGATGCATATTATTTACATAGATGAAAAAAATGAAAAACGCTGCATAAGCGTTGTAGTTTATTTAGGATTAGTCCGAAATTCAATCAAAATTTGTATAATTATCAGAGAAATAAGCCGCAATTTCATTGATTAAATTACTGTTTTTCTCTAACTCTGTACGGCGCACCATCATGTATGCACTTGTTTCTTCGTTATATATATGCTCAAACGTGGTTCCTTTGAAGAATGTAAGCATGATCCGTTTATAAACGCGGTACCGTTTGGTTTTACATTTTGGTTCGTCTACCGGCTTAAAATGTTCTTGATGACTATCATCGAACTCTATCGAGAATATGGTGTTTGAGCCAATGAAGCCAAAAGACGAGCAATTATCTTTCGCATTGATATCAAGCATGATTTTTATGCAAGTATAGATAACCGGCCGCGCTTCATGGTAGTTTGTTTGAATATTGTATTTGTGAGGGTTCTTCTTATGATCCTTCAAATGGAATTTAACCCCATAGAAATGGTTGGGATATTCCTATACGTGAACGTAATATGTTTTATGGGTCTTTGATGAGAAAAAGGTATATAACAATTCAGGCACGGGTTGATTCGCGCCTGAATTTATTTTAGTGATGAATTTATATTCATAACCGTTAGAGAATATATTCGTATGCATCGATTCTTAATCTCTTACGTTCTTCATCAGATACCCGTGTAAACTCAATAAGTTTATTTCCCTTAGGTGTCAACTTTACATTGCTATCTTTCTTGACAACTTCCTTCCGTGAGTTCTTTCTGTTTTTTAAAGTTCCCCTGATTGTCATTTTTTATTGTTTTAATCTGTAGCTACAAATGTACAATATATTTGTAATAGTACAATTATTGAACGGGAAAATTAATATTTTGTTCAATGGTTATTCCTTTTTTAATCAATACCGGATTGAATATCGCATTTCTGCGATATGGCATAAATACGGTTACCTGACTATCAGTCTGAGCGCAATCTTGCGCTCGCTGAAAATGAAAGAAAGAGTTACAGACTATTCCTCATTCCCCGAATTTGTGGGGAGGCGGTGTTTTACCTTCAATGGATATTGTGTAAATGTTGTGCAAGTGATAAAAAATAAAAGCCAATTAGTTATGTATAAACTAACGGGCTTTATTGATGGTACTCGGAGCGGGACTTGAACCCGCACAACCGTAATGGTCACAAGATTTTAAGTCTTGCGTGTCTACCATTCCACCATCCGAGCGTACCTTGAGCGGAAGACGGGACTCGAACCCGCGACCCCGACCTTGGCAAGGTCGTGCTCTACCAACTGAGCTACTTCCGCAAAATTCCTCAACGTTTCTCTATCGATAGTCCGATTCTTGCCAAGGTCGTTCATAATCCTTTTGGGGCAAGGTCGTGCTCTATCAACTGAGCTACTTCCGCTAAATTCCTCAACGTTTCTTTATCGATAGTCCGATTCTTGCCAAGGTCGTTCATAATCCTTTTGGGGCAAGGTCGTGCTCTATCAACTGAGCTACTTCCGCTAAATTCCTCAACGTTTCTTTATCGATAGTCCGATTCTTGCCAAGGTCGTTCATAATTCTTTTGGGGCAAGGTCGTGCCCTACCAACTGAGCTACTTCCGCAAGATAAAAACGGCTCACGCGAGAGCCCGTTTATTTTTGCGACTGCAAATGTAAAAATGTTTCTGCATTTATCAAAGTGTTTTGACAAATATTTCGCGGCTACACAACGTTTTTATTAAAAACCGGAACTCTTTTCTTCTGATTTATCTTTTATGCCGTCTATTTTACCGTGACGTGTATCTTTCGGCTTGTCTGCACCTGTTTAATTCCGGATGATATATTCACCCGATGAACCCGGAACGACCGTGTATCGTTGCAAAGGCTCCTTTGCCGGGCCGGACTCGACCGATCCCAATCCATACATGGTTACGAACACGCTACCACAGGTAGGACACATGGCTTTTCCGTCGCCGGAGGGCTTGAGGAGAGCGCTTTTACTATCTTCGTAAGGGCATGCAAGGTCGTAAGCAAAGAGATTATCTCCCTTCTCATTCCGAACAACCATTAGTCCGGCGAAACCTAATTTATCTTGTGCCGTCCTCGGAGTCGTAAATATCTTGTGGGCAAGCGGAGCGGCCAAATCAAAGTCTAATCCGTTCAAATCGATACGGAGATATACCTGCGCGAAGGGCACGGTTTGAAGAGGGGCTTCCTCGCCGCATGAGAGCACGGATAGGAGTAAAACGGCACAAACACCGGTTATTCTTCTTTTCATAAGAATTATAACGGCGTTTCCCCGAAAATAGTATCTATTTCCGCTAATTCTTTGGGAGAAAAAGAGTCGCGCTCCAATGCTTTTAAATTGTCTTTTAATTGACGGGTGTCACGCGCCCCGATAATCAGGGAGGTGACGCGCTCGTCCCTCAAAATCCAAGCAAGAGCTGTTTGGGCGATGGTTTGTCCGCGTTGTGCCGCGATTTTTTCTAACCTCTTCACTTTTGAAATCCATTCTTCGGTCACTTGCTCTTTCTTAAGAAAGCCGTCCGGGTCTGCGGCGCGCGAATGTTCGGGGATGCCATTCAGGTATTTATCGGTAAGAATGCCTTGTGCCAACGGCGAAAAGGCGATAAATCCACAGCCGGATTCTTCACAGAGAGGCAACAGTTCTTTCTCGGGTTTTCGATGAAGCATATTGTATTTATCCTGAATAATCAGGCAGGGGACATCGCGATCGGCGAGATATTGCATCGCTTTTCGTGCCGTGGAAGGAGGATATTTCGACAATCCTATGTATAATGCTTTTCCGCTGCGGACAATGTCGACCAAAGCCTGCATGGTTTCTTCCACCGTAGTAGACGAGTCATACCGATGGGAATAAAAGATGTCGAAATATTCCAACCCCGTACGTTTCAGGCTCAGGTCGATACTCGCCATTAACGACTTTCTCGAAGAGCCGTCGCCGTAAGGCCCGTCCCATGCCCGATGGCCGGCTTTCGAAGAGATAATGAGCTGATGGCGATGAGAGCCCAGGGTTTCTTTCCATATTTTCCCGAAATTTGTTTCGGCCGCACCCGAAGGAGGCCCGTAATTGTTGGCCAAGTCGAAATGCGTAATCCCCTGCTCAAAGGCATAGGTGATAATCTGTTTAGCCGTGTCATAATCGGCTGCATGTCCGAAATTATGCCACAATCCCAATGAAATGCTCGGAAGTTGTAACCCGCTTTTGCCGCAATAGTTATATTTCATACGCGTTGCTTTATTTCAATTTTTTATCGATCTCGGAGTCGGATAGTACCGTAAGGATGGTTTGCCCGTCGGGCGTGTAACTGGGTATCTGGCAAGCGAAGAGTTGATTCACCATTAACAGCATCTCTTCGATAGAAAGCGTCCTTCCGTAAGGAATGGCCGTGAGTTTCGCCAATGAAAGCGCGATAGATTCCTGTATGTCTGATTTTACATCACTGCCGGTTTGCATGCTTTGACTAATCATAGAGTGGATAAGCGCTCCGGGGTCGGGGTTCTCAATTTCGGCGGGAACGCCTTGCACGGCAAAAGAATGGTTGCCGAGACTGTTTAATTCGAATCCCAGCGCTTCCAGATCGTCCATAATGGCCGGGAGGGTGGCTGCTTCTGTTGCCGACAATTCCATCACTTCCGGAAAAAGCACCCGTTGCGAAACTCCTTTCCGCCCTTTTATTTGCTCGATATATTTGTCGAATAATATTCTTACATGGGCTTTATGCTGGTCGATGATCATTAAGCCCGATTTGACCGAGGTTAATATGTATCGTTGTTTATATTGATAATGTTCGGGAGTGAGAACAATTCCATTTTCTTCTCCGGTTGAGTGAAAAGACAAATCGGGTTGTTGCATTTCGTCCGTGATCGTCTCCGGCGCTTTCCCTTCGTTTTGAAATCCTTTGTATAACTCTTCCCATCCCTGTACGGGAGCGTTCGGCGAATAATGTTTGGCTTGCGGCGAGCGGAAAGGGTTGTAATTCGGATCGATATTTACCTTAGGCATCGGCGATGATTTCGTCGGATCGAAAACGGGTATGTCGACGGCGCCTTCGGTGTTGAAATCGATGGTGGGTACGGCGTTGAACTTCCCGAGCGATTCTTTAACGGTCACCATCAGAATTTGCCAAAGAGCCCGCTCATTTTCGAACTTCACCTCTGTTTTGGTCGGATGGATATTGACATCGATGACCGACGGATCGACTTCAAAATAGATAAAATAAAGCGGGTTTTCGTTTGCCGCGATCAAATGTTCGTAAGCCGACAATACGGCTTTGTGAAAATAGGGATGGCGGATATAGCGGTTGTTGACGAAAAAGAATTGGCTGCTGCGGCCTTTCCTGGCAAATTCGGGTTTGCCTACGTACCCGTATATTTTAGCCAAAGAAGTTTCTTCGTTTATTTCGATCAGTTGGGGGTTGATGTTTTTTCCCTCCAGTTGCACGATACGTTGGCGTAATCCGCTCTTCGGCAGATGCAACGTTTGTACATCATTTTCAGTAAGAATAAACTCGATATCGGGATTGACAAGAGCGATGCGTTCTATTTCGCTGAAGATGTTGCGCCGTTCGGTTTCGTTCGATTTCAGAAACCGGCGGCGGGCAGGGACGTTATAAAAAATGTTCTTGACCGAAATGGAGGTTCCGGCAGCGCACGATATCGGCTCTTGTTTTTCCACTTTCGAGCCCGCTATTATCAAGAGCGTGCCCGTTTCATCATCCTGCCGGCGCGATTTTAATTCTACCTGCGCGATGGCAGAGATAGACGGTAAAGCTTCCCCTCGAAACCCCATTGTATGCAAAGCGAACAAATCTTCGGCACTTTTTATTTTGGACGTTGCATGACGCTCGAAGGCCATACGCGCGTCGGTAGCCGACATGCCTTTGCCGTTATCGATAACCTGAATCAGTGTGCGTCCCGCATCTTTTATGGCGATATGTATGAGAGTGGCGCCGGCATCGAGGGCGTTCTCAACCAATTCTTTTACCACCGAAGCCGGGCGTTGTATGACTTCTCCGGCGGCAATTTGATTCGCGATGGAGTCGGGAAGAAGATGGATGATATCACTCATAGAAACAATCTCCGTTAATTTGAACAACACAAATGTACACAAAAATTATGAAGTATGATGTATGAATTATGAGTTCATAGTTCATACTTCATAGCTCATAGTTCATAGTTCATACATCATCCTTCATTCAAAGCTCTTCTTCCCGGCGATAACGGCGCGGAAGGGTGACCGCATTATCTGCGGCGCTCCGTTCGTTTTTACGGAAGATATCCGTTGGGCCTGACGGCCTGAGGTAGTGGAGCCATACGAATCCTTTCAGTCGATCTTCCCCGGGAGACAACTTCGGTAAAGGTGTCGTCGTAGCATTGGTTGATGACCAGAGTTTCAGTTTTTTTATTTTATTCTTTTCGATGTCTATCGAAAGAAAAGCGCTCTCCGTGCGGTTGAGACCGACAATCGTACTGTCTTCTTCGAGTAGATAATAAAGCGATTCGGCATTGCCTTCCACCAATATATGGTAGGGGTTGTTGTCGCGGAAAAGAACCGTCATATCGCGTCCGGTCAGTTGGTTATACTGCCCTTCGACGTTCCGCTCCTGTATGGCCAGGGCAAAATCTTTTATAAGCGCTTTGTCGATGGTGCTGTCGTTTAAATGAATGTTTATCTGATTGCCGAGGATCTGGTTTCCCTGGTTCCAAATGACCGGATCGCCATACATATACAGGATGGAATCCGTCGAGATGTACTGCATCGAGTCACAGACGCCTTGAAGATCCGAACGGAAAAACCGCACATCGTAATAGGCCTTTAAATTGCGATTGACCGAATCGGTTTGCAGGATAAGGGTGTCGCCGTGCAGATAAAGGCTGTCATTCTGCGAGTATTCTATCGCGAAGGCGGAGTCGGTGGCTAAGGCATATTCCGTTTTACCTTCGTAATACCCGTAGTCACCCTGTAAAATCATCTTTCGTTTGATATCATGGAGAAACATATTGCCGAAGACTTCGCCGACCTCCGTGTCCCGATTATAAAAAATAGTATCTCCTATCAGTACTTTCGTCGTGTCGTTGCTGTGTACTTCGCTGCGGTCGAGCAACCACGAGTCATTGGTCACCGTATTGTACCATCCCTTTTGCGTGTTGATATATCCGCTATCCGATACGATGGTCGAGGGGCCGAGGATGTCGGCTATTTTGGTCATCGTGTTATACTTGAGCGTGTCGGCATAAATGGTGTATTGCTCATTAACGAGTTTCACACTGTCGCTGAAGAGCGATTGCTTGCTGTCGGGATTATATTGCCCCCAAAAGGAAGTGAGCTCGTTTTCGTCGTCTACCAACATGCCGCCATCGAAATAATACCCCAGGTTTGCCATCCGGTCGTAGTTAAGACTGTCGGTGAAAAGGGTTGCCGTCGGGTCTTCCATGCGGACATTGTCACGCAGGCGCGCCAGACGGGTGTTGCCGTCGTAGTGCAGGTAATCGCCGTAAACGAAAAGAGTATCGCCTTGTTCCATCCGCACATTACTGAAAGCCTCGAACGAATTGGTCGCTTCATACATGTAGGCGCTGTCGCAATACATGAAAGCCCCTTCATGATAAAACACCACGTTGTTTTTGAGTATCTGCGCGTCGAAATCTTTCCGTTTAGACCATTCATCCGCTTGCCGTAACTCCACGATCTTTGCCCGTGTGGAGTCTTGCACAACTTTTTTCGGGGCGGGCGCAACGGGAGGTTGCTGCGCCTGAACGGATAGGATACCGGCCACAACAAGTAGTACGGCAAGGAAAGTATATGAATTTATTTTATCCACCCTTTGTATTTGAAGTCACATTTTTGCCAATCGGGATCGATGCGGACATACGTGCCGGTAATCTTTTTCTCGAGCCACGTATCCATTAATCCCTGACGTTTATTTCCTTCCGCCATTTGTTTGATTATCTGGTAATCGTTGTTGATGTTGGCTTTATGTCCCTCGTTACGCTGGGCGATTTTAATGATGGCCGCGACCTGTTTCCCGGAGTTGTTGGTCATAATGAAGGGCTCGGAAATTGCCCCGATTTTCATTTCACCCACTACGCGCGCAATATCCTGATTCAACTCATTTAGAGCAAAACGGGGAGTTCCGGTATTGGGGCTGTTCCGACTATTATTAACCATAATTCCCTTATTATTGCGAGTATCTTTGTCGGCCGAAAAATAAGTGGCTGCATCTTCAAAAGATATTTTTTTGTCCACGATACCCGTGCGAATCGAGTCGAGGCGTACGAGAGCCGTATCGAGTTGTTGCTGCGGAATTTTAGGCTTTAGAAGAATATGCCGGTAATTTACTAAGTCGCCGCGGCGTTCGACAAATTGAATAATATGGTAGCCGTATTCGGTTTCCACAATATTCGATATTTTGGAAGGATCATTCATGGCGAAAAGCACATTGGCAAACTCGGGAACTAAGTTCGAACGGGTTGTAAATCCGCCTTCGCCCCCTCTGATCGCGGTGCCCTGGTCTTCGGAGTTAATCAACGCCAGCGTCGAAAAACTTTGTTTGCCACTGTTTACTTGTTCCGTAAAATCGCGCAGCCGTGCCTTAACGGCGTCGATTTCTTCCAAAGGAACTTCCGGCTCCACCGTCACAACTTGCAATTCGAGCGTGGCGGGAATAAACGGAAGACTGTCTTGCGGGATGCTATTGTAATATTTCCTGATTTCGGAAGGAGTAAGGCTGACGCTACCGAAATGCTTTTGTTGTACTCCATCGATCAATTGTTGTTCGCGTAACTGGTTGCGCATATCTTCGCGAATATCACTCAACGGCTTACCGAAATATTCTTCGAGCTTTTCAACTGACCCCACAGAGGCGGTATATTCGTTGATTTGGTATTCGAGCATGCGGTTGACGTTCGTTTCCTGTACTTGTATACTATCGATCTTTGCCTGATCCAGAAAAAGCTTTCTTATCGCTAATTGTTCCGGGATAAAGCAATACGGATCGCCTTCGATGCGTTGGTTTTGCATCAATATTTCCTTGCGATATTCCTCTACTTCCGATTTAAGAATAATTTCATCGCCCACGACCCATACGATCTCGTCAATAATATTGTTTTGAGAGAATAGCCCGGGTATGAAGACCATTGCCATGAGGAGTACATTGAGTATTTTTTTTGCAGAATCGTTCATTTTTTGTTGACGGTTTTAAAACATGGCTTCAAAAGTAGTGATATTCCCCTTATCAGCCAATTATTTGTATATTAAAAGTAGTTATAAATCGATTTATAGAAGCGTTTTGTTGTCGTTTTTTGCGATTGAAGGAGTCTTACACGGCACCGTGACGACGAAAGCCGTATATTTCCTTTAGAATCTGTTTAAATTTTTTTCGCGATTCAAAAAGAAACTTTTTGAAGGCGAAGAATAGTTTAATATGATTATCCGCAAAGCGTCCAATTTCTTTTTTAACCCCTCCCCGCTTCGCGGTACTCCCCCCTTATCGTAAGGGGAGAGTAGAGAAGTTGCACTCCGCAACTGTCCCCTTGGCATAAGGGGACGAGCGAGGAACGAGCGGAGGGGTTACCTTTAGGTCGTTTTGCGGATAATCATTTAGTTTAATTACAGCCTTTCGCAAGAAATTTAAACAGTTTCTTATACTGTTTTGCGGAAGATGTAGGTGTCATTATTTATTGTGAGTAAAAGCAGGTTGGCGCGGAGTTCGAACTTTAAAGTGTTGCCGTCTTCGCCGATAAACAATCCTGTTCGCTGCGTTCTGTCATAGCGGTACGTGTACCGGCTTTCGTAGCTGCCCGACTGAACGCCCATGCGTTGACTCGTCTCGGTGAAGTCGTGCTCCAAAATCACGGTTTCTTCGTCCCTAAAACGCATCCGGATGGTTTGTGAAAAATCGACTTCCTCCGACGTATAGGATTCCGAAAATACCCATTGCGTCTTTTGCAGGGACGGCAAGTCCTGTGCCAACGGGTCGAAAGAACAGTGAGCGAACAAGAACAGGTAGCCCAATAATATGCTCGCTACGAGTATTTTTCCTCCCGAACGATAGTCGAACTGTTTGATGGTGTGTGTACGCTGTTTCATTCTATTCAAAAAGACAGGATTGCCGATTGCTTTGAATCTGTTCCACAAAAATAAGTAAAATAATTGTTGGGGCGTTTGTTTTTTCCTCTTATTCGGAAAAATAAACACAAATATTGGATGGACAAAAAATAAACAGTACATTTGCAGTCATCAAACGGTGTGCGATGCCGTTTGATCATAAATATGAAAGAATGAATACGAATTTTTCCGCATACGTTCCTGTTTGCATGGGGTCCGAAAAGATGTCTTGTTGCATGTGTATGTCCATGCCTCAAGGGTAGTATCGGGCCGCTAAGGATGATTCTTTTTTGCAGTAAACTTCCTCGATACGAATGGGTGTCGGGGAAGTTTTTTCAGTTTGTATTACGAGGTGCTTGTAAGGGGTGTTTGCGGCTGTTTTCGAACTCCTGCAGCATAGAACTAAAAAAAGGTGTAATGGATGATTGAAGTTAAAAATATATCGAAGACATTTTTCCGGACGAAAGAGCCTTTTAAGGCGCTTCACGATATTAGTCTCGACGTGGCGCAAGGGGATATTGTGGGGATTATCGGTTTCTCGGGAGCCGGAAAAAGTACGTTGATACGCTGTATCAATTTATTGGAACGGCCCGATGAGGGGCACGTTATTGTGAACGGGGTGGAACTGACGAAACTCTCTTCGTCGCAGTTGGCCCGTGAACGCAAGAAAATCGGAATGATCTTTCAGCATTTCAACCTGCTTTCTTCGCGCACGGTGTTTGAAAATGTGGCTTTTCCGCTTGAATTGGATAAGAGGGACAAGGCTTATATTCGTGGCAAGGTGCACGAACTGTTGACGATTGTCGGGTTGGAAGATAAAGCGGATGATTACCCGAGCAGTCTCTCCGGAGGACAAAAGCAACGGGTCGCTATCGCGCGCGCCCTGGCAAACGATCCGTATGTGTTGCTAAGCGACGAAGCGACGAGCGCCCTCGATCCGGCGACCACTCAATCGATCCTCCAGTTGCTGCAAGACATCAACCGCAGAATGCATATTACCATTCTGCTGATTACGCATGAGATGGAGGTTGTGAAAGCCGTTTGCAATCATGTTGCCGTTATCGATAAAGGACGCCTGATAGCCAAAGGAACGTTGGCGGAGATTTTGGCAAAAAAAGATCATCCGGTCATTAAACAGTTTCTCACCTCGAAGGCGCTGACCATACCCGGTGAACTGAGCGCCGTTCTTCGCCGGGAATATGTCGAGGGATTGTTTCCCGTTGTGGAAATACGGCTCGACGGGTCGGTGGCTTTTGAAGAATTGGTCTCGTCGTTGAGTCCGGGAGGTAAAGCCGTGTTTCAATTGTTGAATGCGGATGTGGAATATATCGGGCAGGCTAATTTCGGGCAGGTGTTGGTTCGTTTGAAGGGAACCCGTGATGAGAATAATACGGTGTTGAGAGCTTTGGGCCGGCAAAATATTCATTATTTAATCAGAGGATATGCTTGACGAGTCTACGTTATTATTATTGCTAAGAGGGTTGTGGGAGACGGTCTTTATGACGGTTGCTTCCGGTTTCTTTGGTTTCGTGTTGGGGTTGCCCGTAGGCATCGTCTTGTTTTTGACGCGTAAGGGCCAACTCCTCGAAAATGTGTTATACAACCGGATAATATCGGTGTTGGTGAATATTTTCCGATCGATTCCGTTTATTATTTTGATTGTTTGGATGATTCCTTTTACGCGTGCGATCGTGGGTACTTCCATCGGCATGTGGGCGGCTTTGGTTCCCCTGAGTGTCGGGGCAGCTCCTTTTATTGCGCGATTGGTTGAGAACAGTCTGCTTGAAGTCCCGGCGGGGTTGGTCGAAACAGCCCGGTCGATGGGTGCTTCTCCCCTGCAAATCATCACAAAAGTATTGTTGCCCGAAGCGTTGCCTTCGCTCGTTAATAATGCGACGATCACCCTTATTACGTTAGTCGGGTATTCGGCTATGGGGGGCGCGGTCGGTGCGGGCGGATTGGGACAGATTGGCTATCAGTACGGCTATATCGGTTATGATGCGTTTATCATGAATGCCGTGCTTATACTCCTTGTCGGATTGGTATTTGTCATTCAGTTTACAGGAGATCGACTCTCTAAACGGTTTGATTACCGGTAAAAAATGTTAATGATTAATAAGCCTGGCAAAACAAGCAAAACTAAATTCCGGAGAATGCGTTATTGCTTTATTGATATTAGGTTATCACTATATCTTTAAGAAGGAAGTCGAAAAAGTCATTGTCCCTTTTTTTATTAAAGGAAAAAGTTTGTTTTATATCTGTTAGAAATTAAAGATGGAAGTAGTAAAAAAAATCGTTCTGTATCTGTTCGGATTATTTATTTTGCTTTTCGGTAACCGCAAGGGGCCGGAAAGCGGAGTGTCAACACAAGAACCTAATGTCGATCTTAATAAAGACATAGAAAAAAGATTTCATGTTCATACCTTATTATATAATACCATACAAGACCGGTTGACGAATCCGGCAGTGCATTTCCGTACTGAACGGATCGATGTCGGCTCGGTTGAAAAAACTTCTTCTCCATCGAAAAAAACACAAACCGAAACAGCTAAACCGGAAGATGCATCGGGAACAAAATAAATCCCAACAGTATCATGCGCAGGTTCGCTTCCTGTTTCATGCGACGGTGAAAATAAAAATCCCCGTCGCGTATAGCGTATTGTTATTGGATGATTTGTTTTCGATAATGGAATCTGTCGATTATCAGTATAATTCGTATCGTAAAAATTCGTATTTCGATCTTATCAACCGGTCGGCCGGAAGTTTTGTCGAAGTGGATGACTTCACAATTTTTCTCTTGAATAAAATAAAGGAGGTTGCTTCTTTTTTTGATGGTCTGTATGACATTTCCATTATGCCTTTGCTTCGGCTATGGGGCTTTTATCAGTCCGGTGAAAACAGGAGATTGCCTTCGCAAGAAGAATTGCAGGCGGCCTTGCAAAAAATAGATTTTCGGAAAATAGAGTTGGAAGGAAATAAGGTGCGGATACAGAAAGGGCAGGAGTTGACCACCGGATCATTCTTGAAGGCTTTTGCCGTAGACCGCGTAGTGAAAGAATTGAAAAGGGCGGGAGTATCGGATGCCTTGATCAATGCCGGTGGTAGTACGATTCGGTATCTAAACGATGAAAGTCATCCGTTTTGGGATATACGAGTGTACGATCCGGATGTGAGAGAGCAGTTACTGTTTGGCTTGAAATTGAGCAACGGTTGTTTTTCCACTTCTGCTCAAAAGGAAACCCGTATCGTGATAGACGGAAAGGAGTACGGGCATATCTTGAATCCGAAGACGGGCTTTCCTGCCGCTAATAAGCAGGTCGGAATTGTCGGCAAGAATGCTTTCGAAGGGGATATGTTGTCGACGGCTCTGATGAATGTGCCTTCCGAACAATGGAAACCCTTATTGAAACAATTGGACGAACGATGGGGTGTTTCGGGCTTTGTTATCGATGAAAACCGGAAGATAACGTTCAGCGATAATTTTAACGAAAATATGACAACAGAATGATTGGTATTGTATCATATAAGGATCAGACGAAAGAAGGCGACATCAGGCGCTTGGAATCTCCCGCCGTGCTGTCAGTGCCTTTATCGGCTTCTCTCGGTAAGCCGGCTTTTCCTGTGGTCGAGCCCGGAGAGAGAGTGCTGAAGAATCAACTGATCGGAAGAGCCGACGGTATCGTATCGGCTCATGTACATTCGCCTGTCTCGGGCATCGTTTTAGAAATTAAAACAGCTACAAACATTTCCGGCAAAAGTGAAACGTTTATTGTCTTGGAAAATGATTTTCGCGAAGAAGCCTTGCAGCTTTCGAAATCCGACATACAAACTCCCCGGAATTTTGTGAACCTGCTAAAGGATGCGGGGATCGTCGGTGCCGGAGGTGCACAGTTCCCTACGCATGTTAAATTTCCCTCAGATACCGGCAAATTGAAGACTTTTATTATCAACGGGGCAGAGTGCGAACCGTATCTTACGGCCGATTTCACCTTGATGAAAAACCGGTATCGGGAACTCATGCAAGTGGTGGAACTCATCCGGAAAGTTTATCAGCCTGATAAAGTGGTACTCGCAATAGAAAAACGGAATAAAGAATTGCGTTTTGTTTTCGAGCCGTATCGCGAGATTTGTTCGGTAAAACTGCTCCCCGATAGTTATCCGCAGGGAAGCGAACTTCAACTTATTCATTCCGTTACGGGATTGAAATTGAAGAAAACCCAACTTCCGATAAGTAAGGGTGTATTGGTTAGTAATGTCGGCACGCTTTACGGTATTTACAAAGCGGCTTTTGAGGGTATCCCGTTTACCGAAAGAGTGGTTACGGTGTCCGGCGACAATCTGGAGGGTGCTGGAAATTACTGGGTAAAAGTAGGTACCCCCGTCAGGCATGTTTTAGCCTCAGCGGGAAAGATATCCGGATGGGATAATTGTCATGTCGTGCTGGGAGGGCCGATGATGGGCGTGGAAGTACATCGTTTGGATACTCCCGTTTCCAAAGGAACATCGGGTGTCTTGGCTTTGGAGAAGCGGCCGCTTGAAGCCTATAATTGTATTCAATGTGGTTATTGTGTGGATGCTTGCCCTATGGGATTGATGCCGATGCAGTTTGCGGTTGCTTATCGCGAGAACGATTTGAAGGCTTTTGAAGAATACCGGCTTGGTCAATGCATCGAGTGCGGTGCTTGCGAATATATTTGTCCGAGTAACGTTCCGTTAATAGATAGTATAAAAAGAGGAAAACAATTCATTCTGGAGAATCATAAATGAGCGCAGATTACAGACAAGTTATTTATTCCAATCCATTCGTGAGGGCGAGAGCGAAAGTGGGCACGGTCATGTTCGATGTGGTGCTATCGCTGCTCCCGATTTTAGTGTTTGCTTATCTGGCGGCTGGCACCCGGGCATTGCAGATATTGGGCGTATCGGTTATTGCCGCATTGGTGTCCGAGTTCGTGTTTTCGTGGTTTTTCCTTCGTAAGACGAATTCGTTGAAAGATGGTTCGGCTTTGGTAACGGCTCTTTTACTGGCATGTACTTTATCACCATTAACTCCTTGGTATGTGGTTGCTTTCGGCGCTTCCATGGCGGTATTGTTTGGAAAAATTCTCTGGGGAGGGTTAGGCCGAAACCTGTTTAATCCGGCTTTGGTAGGTCGTGAGATGATGACGGTTTTTTTTCCTGCCGTTATGTCTTCGGGAACGTTATGGGCTTTTCAGGACTATGTACAGGTGGAGGATATCCGTTTTTTCAGAGCTATCGGCGAAAGTACTTCCGGGGA
Source organism: Limibacterium fermenti (assembly GCF_041902845.1). Taxonomy (GTDB): domain Bacteria; phylum Bacteroidota; class Bacteroidia; order Bacteroidales; family Dysgonomonadaceae; genus Limibacterium; species Limibacterium fermenti. The sequence goes on along the minus strand of NZ_CP159486.1, from coordinate 3,019,817 downwards.
ATATTGGGATTCCTTATTGTTCAAAACAACTGGCGCAATAGGGGAGTATTCGATTCTTTTCATCGTGTTGGGTGGATTGTTTCTGTTGCTTCGGAAGAGAATTTCGTGGCATATTCCTTTCGGTGTTTTCGTCGTGTTTTTCCTTTTTTTACGGTTGCTCGATATTTCGCCGGAACACTATTCCATAGCGGGCTTGTTGTTTGGAACTATTTTCATGGCGACCGATATGCCTTCAAGCCCGTCCACTTCTTCCGGGAAGTTGTATTATGGCTTGGTTCTCGGTGCGGTCGCTGCCATATTGGTTTGGCAACAGGTGCGTTTTGAATATATGTCTTATGCGATTCTTATTATGAATGGTTTTTCCCGCGAAATCAGTTCGGTCTTCAAACCCGTGGTGTGGGGCGAAAAGAGCGATTGGAAAAAGATTACCGGACAGGCCTTATTGCTTACATTGGCTATCGCGACCATAACGCTGGCGGTACTTCAATTGCATAATCTCAAAGCGATACCGTATGCGGTGTATGTGTATATTATTTATACGATTATCAAATTTAAGTTTCCAATAAAAAATTCATTAATAAAAAAACAAAGCGTATGAAAAAAGTATTGGCAGTATGTTTCATTCTTGTATTTTTGTCTTGTCATATGAGTGATAATAAAAACGATTCATTAACAAATAATGAAGGAGAAAATGAAATGATCGAGACCATTTTAACGCGAAGAAGTATCCGTAAATACAAACCTCAGCAAGTGGAACGAGCCAAGCTGGATACGGTTATGAAAGCGGCGATCTATGCCCCGAGTGCTTTAAATAAGCAGCCGTGGGAGGTGCGTGTCGTTCAAAATAAGGAGTTTATCGATAAAATAAACGACCGGTTTGTGGCTTTTGCCCGGGGGAGAGAGATGCAAGGAAGCGCCTCGCGTGCGGCGGAACCGGGATTCAGTGTCTTTCACGGAGCGCCCACCGTGATTGTTCTCGCAAGAGATAAGAATAATCATAGTAGCATGTTGGATGTCGGCCTATTGACTCAGAATATTTTATTGAGCGCTCATGCGTTGGGATTGGGGACGTGCCCCATCGGCTCGGTCGTTTCGATTCTTACGGATCCTGCGAATAAGGAACTTGTTGACTTGTTGAAGATTCCGGAGGATTATGAGATTGTTTTGGCCGTCTCTTTGGGATATCCTGATGAGTCGCCGGTGGTAAAAGAACGGTATGCCGATAAGGTCATATATATGGAATAAACCTATCAAGAGTGTCACTTCGAGCGACATTTTCGATAATTGATAATATTATTAAAATGAGACAATTGAAACTGTTAGTAGCGGCAATGGTATTCGGCCTGTTGCTTTCTTCTTGCACGGGATCGTCACCCAAAAACGATCCGAATCATATTAAAGTGGGAATTACTTCCGGTCCCGAACGTGAAATAGCCGAAACGGCCCGAAAAGTAGCAAAGGAGAAGTATAATCTTGATGTGGAATTGGTAACATTCAACGATTATGTTATGCCGAATGAAGCATTGAATAATGGAGATATTGATGCGAATGCTTTTCAGCATGTGCCTTATTTGGATGAGCAATCCCGCCAAAGGGGATATAAGCTGGCTGTTGTAGGAAACACGTTCTTATATCCTATAGTTGCTTATTCAAAAAAAATAAAAAATGTCTCGGAACTTCAGAAGAGGAGCACGGTAGTCATCCCAAACGATCCGACAAACGGTGGGCGTTCTTTATTGCTGTTAGAGTCAGCAGGATTGATTACTCTTAAAGAGAATGTCGGCCTTTCACCGAAAGTGACCGATATCGTGGCAAATCCGAAACAATTGAGAATATTGGAGATCGAAGCGCCGCAGTTGCCCCGTGTACTGGACGATAAAGAGGTTGTTGTTGCCGTCATTAATAATAATTTTGCTGCTCAAGCCGACCTAAAAGCTGAAGAATACGGCATTCTTACCGAGAATCGCGACTCGCCCTATGTCAATGTGATTGTGGCGAGAGAAGATAATAAAGGTGTCGGAAAAGTGAAGAACTTTGTTAAAGCCTATCAGTCGGATGAAGTACTGCAAACCGCCAAGGAAATATTCCATGACGGAGCAATAAAAGGATGGTGATCTTTTGTAAATATTGTAAGAGAAGTGAATAAATCGCTCTCTTACAATATCTTTTCTCCGAATAAATAACGTGTTTTATTGTGATCTTTATTTTTGATACGTTTTTTTTATTTTTTGATACGATATTGCTACCCTTTATGCTTTATTTGCATTTTCTTTGAACCGGAAAAATAAAAATTCCTTCAAAATAATCTAAAAAATGAAGAAGATAAATTTGAAGATATCCAAAATTTAAAAATGGTGATTTTTTCGATGAACTCATTTTTTTGTTTTTCGAAGATTATCGATGTTCTAATAGAAAAATTCATTCCAACGGAGTATTATTGAAATAAAAATCTTGAAAATGAGAGTAATTTTATTGCAGACAATAATGTTAACAACCCTTAATAACGGGGGGGGGGGGGATTACATTCATTAACTAAGCATTTCAATACTATCCCTAATCGCGCTCCTCAATCCTTCCTGAGGGGGCTACCTTATTTCTCTAGCAGTCCTTGTTATTGTGGCATGGCAATCTTTTCTACGGCTGCTTCCATCTTCCGGTTGTTCATCAAAAGACTTTCGTATCCTCTTTGTTTATCGGCGAAAGGTCTGCAAAATAGTTGCAATTATTCTGCTTGTTGGCGAAGAAGCTGCAACGTTTCAGCAGACTCTTCGCTAATGCGCGAAAAGGTTGCAAATATTTTGCAGACCTTTTGTCTACGCGCGAAAAAGCTACGGCATTTTTTCAGCTTCTTCGCCAACGCGCGAAAAGGCTACAAAACTTTTGCAGGCTGTTCGCCACGGCGCAGAATGTCTATGGGATTTTTGCAGATTCTCCGCGAAAAAACGAATGACGTATTATCTTGGTGTCGTATTATTTCCGGTAAGGGCGCTTGCCTTTACCGGCCGGGTATCTTTTGTTTTTACCGGTATACCTGAAAAGACAGGACAGAGTAATTTTTATTGTGTTTTATTTTTAATGCTTTTAATTATGTTACGAATAACTTTTAATCGTTTGTCTCCAAAAGTGTTGGGCGAGTTAGCTCCACGTGTGTTGAAGGTGCTTTCCTTATTGATAGAAAGTATCCTGAAAGATAATCCGCCGGTAGGTGTTTTGACAAGATTCAATCCTCTTGTTTCATTAAACGGCAGACATAATCATTATAATCATTTTAATTAATATCAAATGTATGAATAATCGTAAATTAGTTAAGCCTTGCATTTCTTTTAATATTTGGATATCGTTATTGGTGTGTTTGTTTTCTATTATTTCCTGTGAGGAAAGAGATGAAAATAAAAAGATCGGAGAAGAATATGATCCGCAAAAGCCGATTGAATTGGGAACATTTTATCCCGATTCGGGAAAATACCAAGAAAAAGTAATGTTGACAGGACAAAATTTTGGAACGGATCCTGAACAAATCAGAGTGTATTTTAATAACAGAAAAGCCGCAGTAGTTGGTTCTACGGGTAATCGTATGTATGTACTTGCTCCGCGGTTGCCGGGCGATACCTGCACCATATCGGTAGCAATCGGTAACGATTCGGTCGTTTATGACCGTCAGTTCCGGTACTTCACGTCAGTTACCGTGACCACGATTGCCGGAAATGGAAATCATGATGATTATCAGGATGGTGATCTTACACAATCTGTTTTGCAGCCGGTTTTTATTTGTGTGGATAAAGAAGATAATATTTTTGTGATGACAAGGAGTAGCGGCCCCGACGGGACTTGGGCAAGTAAAAATATGCATGTTGCACGGATTGATGAGAAAACAAATGAACTTATAACCATTGTACGGGATTTGACAGCGAATGTTCCGGCCGCAGATCCTGAAACTGGAATAATTACTTTTCCCACTGAAACAACGGTCGGTTCATTTGTCGCTCTTGATCCGAAAGAAATGTGGGCGCCCCGTTTCAGAGAAATGAAGTGGCCTGCGGAAGGCGACAGGCCCGATCAAGGATACAAGCATTCTATGGTTGTAAATCCTTCAGACGGATATATTTATACTCGCTATTTCCATGGGCATATCGTGAAAATAAATCCGAAAACGTATGAAGTGGAAACGATTTATAAAACGCAGCAGGGCGATAGTTATGGGTTAACTTTTAATCCTGTTAAACCCAATATTTTGTATATGTCATTTGTGGGAAATGCCGGCGTGAATGCCCATAGTATTTGCAGCATCGATGTTACCGACCCGGAACATACGTTTAAAAAACTTACCGGTTCTACGAGCGGAGGGCATCGTGACGGAGCGTTGGAAACGGCTCAGTTTCGTGACCCCGACCAGATATTCAGTGATGCGGACGGCAATATTTATGTGGCAGATCGTGGAAATCATTGTATCCGGAGAATTACGCCCGATAACATGGTGGAAACCGTTTTGGGAATGCCGGGTACCGCTGGATGGAAAGACGGCGGGAAAGAGGAAGCTTTATTCAACAGGCCCAGGGGGCTTGGCATAAGTAAAGACGGGTCAATTTATGTGGCGGATAACGGAAATGCCCGTGTGAGGAAATTGTCTATTAATTAAAAGATAACGGTAATCAAAAACTTTATAATTTGAATTGAATGAAACGCATATTATTAGTATCTACCATCTTATCCTTGTGTTTTCTCCTTCAGGCACAAGAAAAAAGCAACTTTGTAATGGAGGGTATCGTTTATGATGATACGAAACAGGCATTACCGGGTGTAAGCGTTTATATCCGAGATAAAATCAGTGTCGGAACGATTACGGATGTAAACGGTAAATTCAGTATTCGCGCCTCGCGAGGCGATATGATCGTTTTTACCTTTGTCGGTTACGAGAAGGTTGAATATCTGGTTACTGAGGAAAAGAAAGACTTGGCGATTACCTTTACGGAAACAGCTCAGGAACTGGAAGAAGTGGTGGTAATGGGATTGGGAACGCAGCGAAAAATTTCTACGGTCGCAGCCGTGAGTAGCATCAATGTAAAAGAACTGCAAACGCCAGCGGCATCGGTAGCCAACTTGTTGGGCGGCCGTGTAGCGGGTGTTATTTCCATGCAAACCAGCGGCGAACCGGGGAAAAATATTGCGGAGTTTTGGGTCCGGGGCATCGGCACGTTCGGGGCAAATGCCAGTGCACTGGTGCTGATAGACGGATTGGAAGGGAATATTAATTCCATTGATCCGGCCGATATCGAAAGCTTTTCCGTTTTAAAAGATGCATCCGCCACAGCCGTATACGGCGTGCGGGGAGCAAATGGAGTGGTGCTGGTGACGACTAAAAGAGGCCAGGCCGGAAAATTGAATATTACCGCACGTGCCAATTTTTCCGTATCCAATTTGAGAAGGGTGCCTCAATACCTCCGGGCGTATGATTACGCCAAGTTAGCCAATGAAGCCCGGATGGTAAGAGGAGATTCGCCTGTTTATACCGATGTGGAACTGGATATTATTGAGGATGGTTCGGATGCCGATTTATATCCCGATGTCAACTGGCAGGATGAAGTGCTCCGTGATAATTCGTTTAAACAAACCTACTATGTGAGTGCGCGAGGCGGCGCCCAAGCGGCACGCTATTTTCTCAGTTTGGGCATAAGTAACGAAACGGCGGCTTACAAATATGATAAAAATAGTGTATATGCTGCGAATACTGGCTATAATACCTATAATTACCGGGCGAATATCGATTTGAATTTGTCTCCTTCCACAACCCTTTATTTTGGAACCGACGGATTTCTTTCTGTTCAAAATAATCCCGGAGTTGCCAGTACCGATTATATCTGGCAGGCACAGGCGAATCTGAATCCGTTGCTGCTGCCTGTGAAGTATTCCAATGGGCAGCTGCCGGCTCAGGGAACCGGTGGGTCTTACCGGTCCCCGATTGTGATGATCAATCAAATGGGAAGGCGGACTAATCAGGAATACAGAGGTAAATTTACGTTGGCGGCAGATCAAAATTTATCGATGCTGTTGAAAGGTCTGAAACTAAAGGTTCAGGGCGCTTATGACCTAACCAGTTGGTTTTATGAGGGTAGATATATTCAACCTTCATTATATCAAGCCGTTGGGCGTGACCAGCAGGGAAAACTCGTTACCATTGAGAGGGTCAAAGAAGGCGGAGTATCTTATGGGCGGAGTACCGATCAGTATCGGAAATACCACTTTGAAAGCACTCTGAATTATGAGAATGTGTTTGCCGAAGATCACCGCGTATCGGGATTACTGTATTATTATATTAGCGATCAGAAAAAAGCGAGTGAAGGAACAAATAATTTAAGTGCTATTCCTATTCGTTACCAAGGTGTATCCAGCCGCTTGACGTATGGATTTCGCGACACCTATATGATCGACTTCAATTTCGGATACACAGGGTCTGAAAATTTCCAGCCCGGCAAGCAATATGGTTTCTTTCCTTCAGTAGCGTTGGGTTGGGTGCCTACGAATTATACGTTTATGAGAGATCGTTTGCCTTGGATCAGTTTTTTGAAATTCAGAGGTTCGTATGGGTCTGTGGGGAACGACCGTATTACTTCCCGCCGTTTCCCTTACTTAACGATGGTAAATAGAGGCTATGCTTATCCCTGGGGTATGTCGGCTGCTGTGGAACGAATCAATGAAACCATTATTGGAGCCGACAACCTGCAATGGGAAAAAGCCCTGAAGGCCAATATCGGTATTGAGGCTAATTTTTTCAATGACAAGGCTCAACTCGTATTTGATGTCTTTAATGATCAACGAAACGGGATTTTTATGGAACGAGTGCAGATACCCGATTACGTGGGCTTGATAACAAAGCCTTTCGGCAATGTGGGTAAAATGAAAAGCTATGGCGCTGACGGCAATGTGAGCTTTACGCAAGATTTTGGCAAAGACATGAGTTTTACGGTACGGGGAAATTTCACCTATTCAAAAAATGATGTTCAAAATTGGGAAGAGGCCAATCCCAAATATCCCTATCAGGAGGCATCGGGTTATCCCCACGGGGTTATTCGCGGATATCAGTCGGTAGGTTTATATAAAGATTGGGATGATGTAAGGAACAGCCCGGCTCAATTCGGTACGGTAATGCCTGGGGATATCAAATACCGCGATGTCAACGGCGATGGTAAAATCGATACGGATGATAAGGTACCCTTGTCTTACAGTACTCTTCCTTTGTTGATGTACGGTTTCGGCGGTGAGTTTCGATATAAAAATTTGACAGTAGGCGTTCTTTTCAAAGGGACGGGAAAAACCGATTTCTTTCATGTGGGATATGATCATCCGAATGATGATCCGAATCTCGGGATTAATGGCCCGGGATATGTGCCTTTTTACAATGGTGTCAATGGAAATGTCCTGACTGTTGCAAATAACCCGTCTAATCGATGGATTCCCCGAGAGTATGCAGCGGCTAACGGTATTGATCCTGCATTAGCGGAAAATCCCAACGCTCGTTTCCCCAGGTTGACGTATGGATATAATGAAAATAACTCGCAATTGTCGGATTTCTGGAAAGGTGATGCCGGCTATCTGAGGTTGTCGGAAGTGACCGTGAATTATAATCTGAAGACCCCTTTTCTGCAAAAAATGAAAATACAGTCTATCGACTTCCAACTGGTAGGCTCCAACCTGTTATTATGGGATAAAGTGAAACTGTTCGATCCTGAACAAGCGTATAAAAACGGACAGGTATATCCGATCCCTACGACTTATACCTTGCAAATGTATATTAATCTCTAAATTGAAAACATAGAATATGAAATTATTGAATTTATACGATAAAAAGAAAAAACAGATCACCTCTTTTTTTCTTCTGCTGATATTCCTGTCGCTTGCAAACATGTATTCCTGTAAAGATTTTCTCAGCATTGACAACTATTTCAGCGATGAACTGAAACTGGATTCCGTATTTGCACAAACAAGATATGTAAAAGCCTATATGTGGGGCGCTGCCGATATGTTCCCCGATGAAGGAAATCTGTTGCAAGACCAACATACGCCGGGTCCTTTGGCTACCGACGAAGCATTTACCAGTTTCCTGACCTTACATAATTATAACGGGATGCGTTTTGTCCTCGGTGAAATCACGGAGGGAAGCATGCACTCTTTCGGTAGTGTGTGGAGTAATATGTACCGGGTTATCCGTAAATGCAATACCATATTGGCGCGGATTGACGAACCGGTGGATATGACCACTACGGAACGTTTCGAAATTATCGGATATACCCGTTTTATGAGAGCGTATGCTTACTATAATATTCTGGTGGATTTCGGACCTCCCATTCTTTTAGGTGATGAAATTTTGGAATCCAATGCAACTTTAGCTGACTACGACCGTCCACGCAGCACGTATGACGAAGCGGTGGAATACATTTGCAGCGAATTGGAAACTGCGGCTGAATATTTGCCTTTAACGGTTTCTCTCATGGAGTTCGGCCTTCCGACGAAGGGTGCGGCTTACGGCCTGCTTGCCCGGTTGCGGCTGATACATGCAAGTCCGTTATATAATGGGGGCGATGCGGCCCGGACTTATTTCGGAAATTGGAAACGGTCTACCGACGGTGCCCAATATGTATCGCAAACGTATGACGAAAAACGCTGGGCATTGGCGGCGGCTGCAGCTAAACGAGTGATGGACTTGCAATCTGCGGGCGCTCCCATGTATAAACTGCATACGGTGCAGGCGGATTCGGATACTCCGAAACTTCCCGAAGGAGTTACTTCCGATCCCGACTATTATAAGGATTGGCCCGATGGTGCGGCCGGTATCGATCCGTTCCGTTCCTATTCGGAAATGTTTAACGGAGAGGCGGTGATTCCGGTCAATCCCGAATATGTATGGGGGCGGAGGAGCAATGCCATCAGGGAGAATACCCGGATGTCTTTTCCGCAAAGGCTCGACGGGTGGAACGGGATGTCTGTTCCTCAGAAAGTTGTGGATGCCTACGCTATGGTGGATGGCCGGCCTATCAGCAGTTCGAGTCAGGGGTACCCTTATAGTGAAGCCGGTTTTTCTAATGGAGTCAAAACTTTTTCGGGATACCGGTTGAATGCGGGTGTCAGCAATATGTACGTAAACCGTGAAGCCCGTTTTTATGCTTCCGTCGGCTTTAGCGAGTGTTATTGGCCCATGACTTCTTCTACCTCTTCGGGATATTATAATCAGACGATCACCTATTATTACGATTCTCCGAATGGGAAAGGAGGAGTTACCAGTGCGCAAGATCATCCTATTACCGGATATGTAATCAAGAAATTTATTCATCCTACGGATGCCTGGGGAGGGACGAATAACAGGCGGATGGATAAGGGGTTCCCCATTATCCGTTACGCCGAAATATTGCTTTCGTATGCCGAAGCGCTCAACAATCTTACCTCAAGCCATTCTATCGAAGTGAACGGCCAAACGCAAGTGCTTGAACGGAATATGGATGAAATCAAAAAAGCCTTTAATCAGGTGCGTCATCGCGCCGGATTACCTGGTTTAACAGGTACCGAAGACGCTAAAACGGTTCAGCAATTAATTCAGCAGGAACGATTCGTGGAATTTCTTTTTGAAAACCGCCGCTATTATGATGTGAGAAGATGGGGTATTTATGAAGAGGTCGAGAGCGAACCCATAAAAGGAATGAACGTAGAAGGGACAAAAGAAGTCTTTTATATACGGGTTATTCCCAACACATCCCGTATTGGCGCCCGAATCGTGAATAAACGATTAAATTGGCTGCCGATACCTCTTAACGAAGTACGATTGCTTCCCTCATTAGACCAAAATCCCGGTTGGGGAGAATAAACCTATAATTTTTGCTTACATATGAAACAGTTATATAGAATTTATAAAGGAAAAAATAAAGAATACCGTAAAAAATATTCTTTTAGCACCCGATCGATAAGCGTATCGGGGGCGGCAATACTTTTATTTTTTGTTTTGTTTGCCTGTGACAGGGATGAAGTCTTTGAGAAGGAGCAATATAAAAATGTGTTTGCCTTAATTAGTGAAAGCGACAATGTGTCACGAAAATTTCATGAATTGGGGGAAGAGTCTACCGGTTATGTGGCGGCCTCCCTTGGCGGGACCAATCCATCCACTAAAGATATCGTGGTGAATTTGGTTGAAGATTCTTTATTAATAGATGCTTTTAATAAAGCTAATTATGATGTGAATGTGGATAAATATATTCTTCCGATGCCCAAAGATAAATATGATATCGACAGCTATCAGTTTACTATTCCGGCAGGAGAAATAAGCGGGAAATTGCCCATACGGATTCGTCCGGACGGATTATCACCCGATTCGGCTTATTTTATCGCTCTCCGGGTAGCTTCTCATTCATCCTATGAGGTCAATCCCGAAAAAAGTTATATCTTATATCGGGTAAGAACGAAAAATTATTGGGCGCAGGCAGATGGAAATACCAGCTACTCTATGCGGGCGAAGCTAAGAATACAGGGATCATCGGGCGAACTTGAAATGCCGGGGACAAAAGTCATGCACCCGGTCACGAAAAATAAAGTTCGGATTATGGCCGGAAATGAAAAATACGAATCGGATATTAATTTATTCAATAAATTCGCTATCGTATTGGAAATCGCTGAAGATAACAAAATAACCATTTCCTCTTATAAAAATGTAGAAGTTACGCAAGTGGACGGAGATAAGGATTATCCCAATATTTTTAAAGTGGAGGATGACGGTTTTAAGACTTACAAAACCTTCTTGCTCCGGTATAATTACAAAAGCGGAAATTCGGTGTATGAAATGAAAGAAGAACTGAGACTTGAATTTGATGAAGAAGAGGAAGAAAATGAATAATATTATTTCGGTTTCGGAAAATAAAAACTTTAATTTAGCAGGTATGATGAAAATAAAAATATTGAAATACAGTATAGGTCTCTTGTTTCTTGGATATTTTGCAGGATGCGATGATTACGAGAATAAGGAAATAGCGAAAAATATTTATGTGGATCAATCATCCTTATCGTTGTTTGTGGGGGAGACCATTCAACTTACGGCAAGCCCGACCGATGGGACCTATCAATATCAATGGTCGAGTGAAGATTCCGAAGTGGCTACCGTGACGTCCGGGGGCTTAGTCGAAGCAATAAAGGAAGGTTCTACCAATATTATTGTAAAGAGTGGCGATGTTGTCACAAAAGTACCTCTCACGGCGGTCGTGAGAATTCCCTTGGAAGACGTAGCTATGAGCGAAACTTTTCTGGAATTGCTTCCGGGAAAGGAAAAAAGTATTCTGGTAACGTATATTCCGGAAAATGCCAACGATGTGCCGGCATATTCATGGAGTTCGGAAAATCCGGATGTGGCTACGGTCAGCAAAGGGGGTAAAATTACGGTTATAGGTGAAGGAGTTACCGATATTGTCTATCGGATAGGAGACATAGTGAAAAAAATTAAGGTGGATGTTGCCTATACGCGTGTTTTTAAAGGACCGCATGTGCTTTCAGCCGCTGCTCCGTATGAACTTTCCGCAGCCAATTTCGATCTCGGAGGGGAAGGATATGCCTTTCATGATGCAGATACGGATAATCGAACAAACAATGACTATCGTAAGAATAATGGCGATTCTCAAAGCGCTGCCGTTGATATAGAAGGCGATGGAGTGAATATTGGATATACCAATTCGGGTGAATGGCTGTTATATACGGTAGAAGTCGAGGATGCCGGAAACTATCTGGTGGAAGCGCTTGTAGCAGGTCCCGACAGAGGCAGTTTTCATTTGGAAGTAGACGGGATAAACGTAACCGGCGCCATAGATTTTCCTGCCACCGGCGGTTGGGGATCTTATCGATGGATATCGTCGCCTGAAAATAAGTTGACGATAGACTTGACGGAAGGTAGACATAAAATTAAATTTTATTTTGAAGGAGGCTTTAATTTTAAAGCGTTGAAATTTACGAAAAAGTAGAAAGCATCTACAATAATTTCCTTTTATGATTATCCGTAATAGGTCCTATAGCTTATTCAAGTGCCTTGAGAAGGCATTCCGATTCCCGATAGATATCGAAGTGGAATGGGTTTCAGCCATTAGGACAAGTAGCGGATAATCATATTTATTTTATATTATAACATTACAAATGAAAAATAACAGTGTGTTTATCTTTTTACTAGCGACAATTTGTCTCTTGTCGTGCAGTGATAATAAAGACCCTGAAAATCGTCCGGCTCAAGTCGAAACGCTTGAATCGGACCAAATAAGCGATATAACGGCTGTTTGTAAAGGTAGAATTACCGATAAGGGAACCGGTACAATCTCACAATACGGCATAGAACTGAACGACGGAAAAGGGTATGAAAAACATCATCGAACCATCTCTTCAGGAGATAATTTCGGAGTCGAGTTCGTCGGATTAACCCCGGAGAGAACATATCGCTACCGCGCATATATTGATGACGGTACTGTTCAATATGGAGAAGAAAAAAGCTTTACTACTTTATCGGCCTTTATTTATACTGCAACCGTTGATCCGGCAAGCATTACAAGCAACTCAGCGGTAGTTTCGTTTACCGGTGTCAACACTCTTAAGGAATGGGGCTTCCATTATAGCGAAACGGAAGCAACGGTGAGCGGTCCGCTGAAAAAAGAGTTCTTGAAAGCCGATATTTTACTTTCCGGATTAAAGATGGATATGGAGTACCATTTACTTCCTTATGTAAAAGACAAGGGCGGACGAATTACTTATCTGGAGAAGATACGTTTCAAAACATCCAAATATAATCTCAACCGCAAGGATATTCATATCAGGGATCCTTTTATTCATGTGGACAGGGAAAACAAAAAATATTATATGTATGCCAACGACAATCCCCGGATAAAAGTATATGAAAGTGAAAACCTGGAGCAATGGGCTGATTTGGGGGCTGCCTTTACTGCGACACCCGATTTCTGGGGACTAAATGATTTTTGGGCGCCGGACATGTATGCCTATAAAGGGAAATATTATTTATTTGTCACGTTTAGCGGAACGGTTGCAAAACGGGGAACATCTGTCTTAATCTCCGACAGCCCAAAAGGACCGTTTACTCCATTGGAAAACCGTTCGTTGACACCCGATAATTGGATGTGCCTTGATGGCGCTTTATATGTTGATGATAACAATGTCCCTTGGATTTTATATTGTCATGAATGGTTGGAGGTAGGCGATGGTGAAATCGTTATCCAGAAACTCTCTCCTGATCTTCGCACAACGGACGGAGAACCGTTCGTCTTATTCCAAGCTTCGGAAGCGCCTTGGGTTCGTTCTATTTGTTCCGATAAAAAATGTTATGTGACAGATGCACCATTCATTCATAAACTCGAAAACGGTGTACTGGTTATGTTATGGTCAAGTAATAGAAAAGACGGGAAATATACTATAGGGCAAGCTGTTTCCGAATCGGAAAATGTTCTTGGCCCTTGGGTGCAATTGCCTTCCACCCTCAATGACGATGACGGCGGCCATGCCATGCTCTTCCGTGACTTGCAGGGCAAGTTGAAGATTTCCTATCATGCTCCTAACAGTTATACGGAAAGGTGTATCATCCGAAATGTGCATATAAATAATGAAAATAGAATTATATTGGAATAAGAAAGAGACGGCTTTATTTTGTGTTTTTAAATTGAAATTTAAATACTAATGTATTATAAATAAATAAGATGAAGAAAAGTATTTTTTTACTGATTATGATTGTGCTTTTCTCGTGCAACAACAATCCGGTAGAAGACAATCGTTCTGCACAGGTCGAAACGCTTGAAGTGGAGCAAATAAGTGATATAACGGCCATGTGTAAAGGCAAGATTACGGATAAGGGAACCGGCACAATCTCTCAATACGGGATAGAACTGGATGACGGAAACGGGTATGAAAAACATCCTCGAACCATCTCTTCGGGAGATCATTTCGGAGTTGAGTTCGTCGGATTAATCCCGGACAAAACGTATCGTTACCGCGCGTATGTCGATGACGGCGCAGTTCAATACGGAGAAGAAAAAAGCTTTACCACTTTATCGGCTTTTGTTTATACTGCATCCGTTGATCCGGAGAGCATTACCAGTAATTCGGCAGTGATTTCGTTTACCGGTGTCAATAAACTGAAGGAATGGGGCTTCCATTATAGCGAAACGGAAGTCAGTAAAAATGATCCTGTGAAAAAGGAGTTTTTAGACGCGGATATTCTTTTTTCAGATTTAAAACGGAATACCCAATATAATATCCTTCCGTATGTAATAGAGAAGGGAGGTAAAACGACCTATTTGGAAAAAATTCGCTTTACAACTGCAAAAAAATATGCCGATATCGAATTGGCTGACCCCACTATCTTCTTATATAACGATACCTATTATTTATATGGTACTGGTGGTGACAAGGGATTTTTGGTATACTCTTCAACCGATTTGCAGGAATGGAAGGGGCCGGCCGGAGTAAGGGAGGGTTATGCTTTAAAAAGCGGTGAAACATTCGGCACGGATTGGTTTTGGGCGCCTCAAGTCTTTAAATATAAAAATAGCCTCTACATGGCTTACGCTGCAAATGAACAAATTGCGATAGCCAATAGCGATTCACCTTTGGGGCCTTTTACACAATCATCTCCCTTTCGCAAAATATCCGGGACAACTACACAAATCGATCCTTATCTATTTATAGACGACAGTGGAAAACCCTATCTGTATTACGTGAGATTTGAAGTCAATAAGCCTTATAAGATATATGTTGCCGAACTCGAGAGCGATCTTTCGGATATAAAGACCGATCCTCTATTATGTGTTGAAGCTGAAAGCGGATGGGAAAAAGCTAATCCGAATCAATCCGTTACGGAAGGCCCTACGGTTATAAAACATCAAAATTTATACTATCTTTTTTATTCGGCCAATTATTTTGGAAATATCCATTATTCCGTAGGTTATGCAACCAGCGCTTCGCCAACAGGCCCTTGGACGAAATACGGAGGGAACCCGATAATCGATCGACTTAAAATAGGGTATAATGGATCAGGGCATGGCGATTTATTCCGGGATAAAAATGGTAACTACAAATATGTTTTTCATGTACATGCTTCCAACAGTGAAATTCATCCACGGAAAACAGCAATAGTGGATATTGATTTCGTAGATTCGGAGTCAGGTATTCAAATTGTAACTGTTAAAAAAGAATCTTTCAAGCATTTACAAGTATTGTTACCGTAAAAATAAGAACAGATGGAATTGTTTGATAATAATTTAACATACAATAAAATGAGACATTTTAGAAAAAGTATCTTTTTGTTATCGGTAATAATACTTTTGTCTTGCGGCGATGATCCCGTCTCTAAAAATCATTCGGCACAGGTCGAAACGCTTGAAGTGGAGCAAATAAGCGATATTACGGCCGTGTGTAAAGGCAAGATTACGGATAAGGGAACCGGCACTATTTCGCAATACGGGATAGAACTGGACGACGGGACCGGATATGAAAAACATCCTCGAACCATCTCTTCGGGAGATCATTTCGGAGTTGAGTTCGTCGGATTAATCCCGGACAAAACGTATCGTTACCGCGCGTATGTCGATGACGGCACAGTTCAATACGGAGAAGAAAAAAGCTTTACCACTTTATCGGCTTTTGTTTATACTGCAACCGTTGATCCGGAGAGCATTACCAGTAATTCGGCAGTGGTTTCGTTTAGCGGTATCAATAAACTGAAGGAATGGGGATTCCATTATAGCGAAACGGAAGCAACGGTGAGCGATCCCGTGAAAAAGGAATTTTTGAAGGGCGATGTTTCTCTTGCCAATTTAAAACCCAATACAACGTATTACATCTTACCCTATGTAATAGATAAAAGTGGAAAAACAACTTATTTGGAAATTACGCATTTTAAGACTGCAAAAGGGATCTATTCCAATCCCGTAGTCCTTTCTGACGCACCCGATCCGACGATTATCCGTGCACAAGACGGTAATTTTTATCTTTATTCCACGGGAGTGGGTATTCACCGTTCAGCCGATCTTGTTAAATGGATCCGCGTCGGCGAGGCATTTACCGAAGTCGGGAAACCGAAATGGGAACCCGGCGGCGGCTTGTGGGCACCGGATATAAACTATATCGACGGACAATATGTCATGTATTATTCCATGTCGGTATGGGGAGGTACTCAAACTTGCGGGATAGGCGTCGCAACTTCCGATAAACCTGAAGGACCGTTTACGGACAGAGGTAAATTATTTCGCAGTAACGAAATAGGAGTAGAAAACTCTATCGATCCGTTTTATATTGAAGATAACGGCAAGAAATACCTCTTTTGGGGAAGTTGGTTTGGAATCCATGGGACAGAACTGACTGACGATGGACTGGCTCTAAAAGAGGGAGCTGAAAAACAAAAAATTGGCGGTACAGCTTATGAGGCGAGCTATATTCATAAGCGCGGCAAGTATTATTACCTGTTTACTTCTATGGGATCGTGTTGCGAAGAACTGAAAAGTACTTATACTACCGTGGTAGGACGTTCGGAAAATTTGTGGGGCCCTTATGTTAATAAATCCGGAGGCAGGATGCTGGATAATAAGCATGAAATTGTTATCCAAGGCAACGCTTTTTTCAAGGGGCCCGGACATAATTCAGAAATTATCACAGATAAAGATGGTGATGATTGGATATTCTACCATGCTTGGGAAGTAGCGAATCCGAGTCGTGGGCGACAGGCATTGATGGATAAAATTATCTGGGAGAATGATTGGCCTGTAATAAAGAATAAAACGCCTTCTTCTACATCTGAAGCCCCTGTGTTTTAAATATAATCTTATTATTTTGACAAGAGCGTCACTCGAAGTGGCGCTCTTGCCATTATTTATTCCCATAAGAAATCGCCATCGTCCATATCCTTGCCTAACAGATTATCTTTTTGAAAAAAGAACTCTTTTTCTCCGAAAGCCGGTTTTAGTTGGTCGTACCACGACGCTTTCGGATCATAAGTTGCGAAAAACGGAATGTCTACCAACTGTCGGTTGCGGCATTGCAGAAAACGCAATACAAACACTTTTTCCCCTTTGACTTCCGTTATTCCCAAAATCTCTATTTTCCCGGGGAATGCACTCATGCTGGGGCCGCGTACCGTCCGGCAAATGCCGCTTACGCTTGCATAGGCTTTCCGGAAGATATTCCATGCTTTTTCTATGGGAATTTCAAAAAATGCTTTGGCTCCCGTATCTCTTGCTACAAACATATAATAAGGAATAAGTCCTAAACGTACTTGCTCCTTCCACATCGCCGACCAAATTTTGGGATCGGCATTGATGTGTTTCAATACGGGCGATTGTGTCCTTATCTGGGCACCGGTATTCCGGATTCTTTCAATAGCCTTCTTTACCGCGTCGGTAGAGAGTTCGACCGGGTGACTGAAGTGAGCCTGGAATGCAAGATGTTTTCCGGCTTTGGTTATTTTTTCGAATAGCCGAAGTAATTCGTCCGCATCTTTGTCGTTCAAGAATCGATAAGGCCAATAAGCTAATGTTTTAGAACCGATACGGATGTTGCGGATATGTGAAAATTCTTTTGTTAACAGCGGTTCGATATAGGTGGATAATATTTTTGACCTTGCCGTAAGCGGATCGCCTCCTGTGAATAATATGTCGGTCACTTGTTTATGGTGGCGCAGATAATCATGGAGCAAATCGGCTTCTTTCATGGCAAATTTGAAATCGTTCATTCCGGAGAATTGCGTCCATCGGAAACAGAACGTGCAATAGGCATGGCACGTTTGTCCCTGACTGGGAAAAAAGAGTACGGTTTCGCGGTATTTATGTTGCATGCCGTTTAATTTCTTTCCCCTGAAAGTCGGCACATTATGTTCTTGTCCGGCAGGGTTCGGGTTCAGTTTCATCCGTATATCATTGACGGTTTTCTTTACGACTTCTCTTTCCACATTACCCTGTAATAGTTCCCGTACCTTATTATAATGTGTTTTCGACAACATTTCTTTTCTCGGAAAAGTCAGCGTAAAAATAGGGTCTTCCGGTATGTTACTCCAATCGATTAGCTCTTCTACCACATAGTTGTTTGCACGGAAGGGTAAAACCTGGCCGACTGTACGGATCGGCTCAATAAACTCTTCCGATAATCCAATTATTTGCGGAAGCTGGTCAAAATTTTGTAACGTATATGTCTTGTACTTTTTAATAGGCATAGTAATTATTTGTTATTTAGTCGGATAAGTAAAAAAGTGCTTAAAAATAAGCGAAGAGGATTTAAAATCGGTCAAGTGATTTTAAATAGATTGATAGGCAAATATACAAAAATGAGACGGAGGTCACAATAGAAAGTATCAATATGATTTATAAAAAATCAAAAAACAAGGCGATTTTATAACTGTTTATTCAAAAGGAATCATTTTTTGCGCCAAAAGTGACGTAGTTATAAATATAATGTTTACTTTTGTAATCTCAATGAAAAAGATATACTCACATATCCGTTTTGATAAAGCCGGCGGCAATGTCCGACGACGCTATCTCCGATGATTTTACAGGGAATCCCTTACCTTGTAAAATAACCTTTCTCATATGTTGCTCGAAAGCAACAACCAATCAATTCAAATTACTTTTCATATTTAACTTATTATATATTTACGAATAAAAAATGAATGTAGAAATTTTTGTGGCAAATGCTAACCACATAGATTTTGCTCCTTCTATTTGCGATCTCATGTATGAGTCGGCACAAGCGAGAGGAACAGGCATCGCCAAACGGAGCCCGGAATACGTGGCCGAGAAAATGAAGGCCGGAAAGGCGATCATTGCGTTGGATGGCGATAAACTGGTTGGATTCTCCTATATTGAAAGTTGGGGGCATAAAAAATTTGTGGCTAACTCCGGGCTCATCGTGCATCCTGATTATCGTAATCAGGGAATGGCTAAAAAGATTAAACGGAAGATCTTCGACTTGTCGCGAAAATTATATCCCAACGCCAAGATCTTTAGTATCACTACCGGATTAGCGGTGATGAAAATGAATACGGAACTCGGATTCAAACCCGTGCCGTTTTCCGAGTTAACCGACGACGAGGAATTCTGGAAGGGTTGTCAAGGATGCCGTAATGTTGATATCTTGCAACGTAACAATTATAAAATGTGCTTGTGCACCGGATTATTGTTCGATCCGAATGTTAAAAATGAACATGCGGCAAGCTCTTTTGCTAAAAAGGTCGTGAAGCCTGTTATAAAGAAAAAAACTCCGAATAAAATGTATAAAAAATAGTGATTATGAAACAGAAAGTAGTTTTAGCATTCAGCGGCGGACTCGATACCTCGTTCTGTGTGCCGTATTTAATGAATGAAAAAGGATTGGAAGTGCATACGGTCATTGTCAATACCGGCGGTTTTACCGATGACGAGTTGAAACGTATCGAACAGCGCGCGAAAGAGTTGGGCGCCGCCTCGCACACGAGTATCGATGCGGTGGAAGAATATTATCAAAAAGGGATTAAATACTTATTGTTCGGTAATGTGTTAAAAAACGACACATATCCGCTATCGGTAAGTTCGGAACGCTTCTTTCAGGCGATGGCTATTGTAAAGGAAGTGCAAAAGATCGGCGCCGACTTTGTCGCACACGGCAGTACCGGAGCGGGAAACGATCAGGTGCGGTTCGATTTGGTGTTTGAAGTGTTGGCTCCGCAGGTGAAAATACTCGCGCCTATACGCGAGCTGGCTTTGTCTCGGCAACAGGAAATCGATTATCTCAAAGAAAAAGGCTTTGACTTCTCTTGGGAAAAATCGAAATACTCCATCAATCAAGGTTTGTGGGGAACCAGCGTGGGAGGCGTGGAAACGTTAAAGTCATCAGGAGTCGTTCCGGAGGAAGCATTTCCCTCGCAGGTTATCGAACAAGGCGTAAAGCATCTAACCATTGGTTTCGAGCAAGGAGAACCCGTGTCGCTCGATGGGGAAAAAATGTCGCCCGTGGAATTGATTCATTTTTTACGCCGTACGGCTTCCAAATTCGGCATCGGACGGGATGTGCATGTGGGCGATACGATTATTGGTACCAAAGGGCGTGTGGCTTTCGAAGCTCCCGCTCCGCTTATCCTTATCAAGGCGCATCATTTGTTGGAGAAACATATCCTTACCAAACAACAGCTTTATTGGAAAGGGCAACTCTCCAATTGGTATGGGCAGTTGATGCACGAAGCATTGTATCTGGAGCCCGTGATGCGCAATATCGAAACGTTTCTGGACGATACGCAGCAATTTGTTACCGGCGAGGTACAAGTGGAATTGCGGCCGTATCATTTTGCGGTATTGGGATGTGAAAGCGTCTATGACCTGATGAATCCGGCGTTCGGCGAATACGGCGAGAGTAACAAATCGTTCTCGGGACAGGATGTGGTCGGTTTCACCAAAGTAACGGCTAATCCGTTGAAAATATATTATACGATTCATAAGGATAATGATTAGAGCAAGTATTGCGGGCGGTACCGGGTACACGGCGGGAGAACTGCTGCGTATATTGGTTAACCATCCGGACGTTACGATAGAGTCGGTCGTGAGCACGACTTCCGTCGGGCAGGCGGTCAGCGACGTACATCGCGATTTGTTAGGCGAAACCGATTTGCGCTTTACCGATGCCATCGGCCGGCCGGATGTGTTGTTTCTTTGCCTGGGGCACGGATTGTCGCGTGCGTTTTTGCAAGAGCACGATGTGCCGGTATCGTGCAAGGTGATCGATTTGGGAAACGATTTCCGGAACGATCCGTTCTTTGGCGAGCGGGAGTTTGTTTTCGGTTTGTGCGAGTTGAATAAACAGAAGATTCGTACGGCGCAAAATGTCGCCAATCCGGGATGCTTCGCCACGTCAATATTGCTGGCATTGCTTCCGTTGGCTTCGATCGATGTATTGTGGGACGATATCCATGTGCATGCTATTACGGGATCGACCGGGGCGGGGAAGAAGCCCGGCGAAACTACGCATTTCAGTTACCGAGATAATAATATATCCGTTTATAAACCCTTTACGCACCAACACTTGGAGGAAATACGTCATACATTGGCTTCAGCCGGTAGCCGGGAGCTTCCGTCGATTCAGTTTGTGCCGATGCGGGGTGATTTCCCCCGCGGGATATTCGCGAGTGTTTATACGAAATGGACTGCGAAAGCGGATGAAAAAGAAGTTATCGATTTATACAAGCAATACTACAATGGTTCGCCTTTTGTGTTTGTGTCCGATGCACCGATCAGTTTGAAAGAGGTGGTAAATACGAACAAAGGATTCGTGCATGTGGAGTTTCACAATGGCTATATTCATATCACATCGATTATCGATAATTTGCTGAAAGGAGCATCGGGACAGGCGGTTCAGAATATGAACCTGCTGTTCGGGTTGGACGAAACCGCCGGATTGAAACTGAAAGGGACGGGGTTTTAATTACAAATTACGAATTACGAATTATAAATTACAAATGATGAGTTATGAACGATGAATGCAAAAGGTCAAAAGCCAGAGGTCTAAAATCTAACGGACTATGAAGGATGACTTTAGACCGGCTGCCGGCGACTGGCGACCAGAGACTGTCGACTTATTAAAATAAAAATGAAATGAATTTATTCGACGTATATACTTTATGGAATATCGAGCCGGTACGGGCTGAAGGATGCCGGTTATGGGATGCCGCCGGCACCGAATATCTCGATTTTTACGGGGGGCACGCGGTGATCTCCATCGGGCATTCGCATCCGGAATATGTGCGGGCTATCTCGCAGCAAGTAGAGAAGATCGGTTTTTATTCCAATTCGGTATTGAATCGTTTGCAGTCCGAAGTAGCCGAGAGGCTGGGGGAGGCGAGCGGTTATTCCGATTACCGGCTATTCCTTTGCAATTCGGGCGCCGAGGCGAACGAGAATGCCCTGAAACTCGCGTCTTTTCACACGAACAAAAAGAGGGTGGTTGCTTTTTCGGGCGCTTTTCACGGACGCACATCGGGTGCCGTGGCGGTGACCGATAATCCGGCGATTCAGTCGCCGTTCAACGGCAAACACGAAGTGACTTTCGTACCTCTTAACGATATCGATGCGGTTGCCAGACAGTTGGAAAAGGGCGATGTGGCGGCGGTGATTATCGAAGGCATACAGGGCGTGGCCGGTATCTTGGTGCCGCAAGACGAGTTTCTCATCCAACTGGAAAGGCTTTGCAAAAAGTACGGGGCTGTGTTTATCCTCGACGAGATTCAATCCGGTTACGGACGTACGGGTAAGTTCTTTGCTCATCAATATGCCGGCATCCGTCCCGATATCATTACGACAGCCAAAGGCATGGGTAACGGTTTCCCGATTGGCGGGGCATTGATCTCTCCCGCGTTTGAAGCGAAGAAGGGAATGTTGGGAACAACCTTCGGCGGGAATCATCTGGCATGCGCTGCCGCTATCGCTGTGTTGGATGTGATAAAAAACGAATCGTTAGTCGAAAACGCAGCGAAAATGGGCGCTTATCTGCTCGAAAAACTATCTGCTTGCAAGGGAATCAAAGAGGTTCGCGGGCGCGGATTAATGCTCGGCGTAGAATTACAGCCCGAATATGCGGGACTGCGCGACCGGCTGCTTTATGAAGGGCATATCTTCACCGGCGGAGCGAAGAACCATGTTATGCGGTTGCTTCCGCCGCTGACGATATCGAAAGAAGAAGTCGATATGTTTATTCATGAATTTACAAAATATACGAACAAATGAAGAAGTTTACCTCTGTACACGACATCGGCGATCTGAAAACGGCTTTGGAAAAAGCGAAATATGTGAAAGAAAATCCCTTCGCCGATCAGGAATCGGGAAAAAACAAAACCCTATTGATGATATTTTTCAATTCGAGCCTGCGCACCCGATTGAGCACGCAAAAAGCGGCGCTGAATCTCGGAATGAATGTCATTGTGCTGGATATCAATCAGGGTGCATGGAAGTTGGAAACGGAGAAAGGTGTAGTGATGGATGGTGATAAGCCGGAGCACATGTTGGAAGCCATTCCCGTGATGGGCGCTTATTGCGATATCATCGGCGTGCGCTCTTTTGCGCAGTTCCACAACAAGGTCGATGATTATAACGAAGTCGTTCTGGAACAGTTCATCCGTTATTCGGGGAAACCGGTCATCAGCATGGAGGCGGCGACACGGCATCCGTTGCAGAGTTTCGCCGACCTTATCACGATCGAGGAATTCAAGAAGACTCTCCGGCCGAAAGTGGTACTCACGTGGGCGCCTCATCCCCGCGCACTGCCGCAGGCGGTTCCTAACTCGTTTGCCGAGTGGATGAACGCTACCGATTATGAGTTCGTTATTACCCATCCCGAAGGGTATGAACTCGACGAGCAGTTTGTCGGTAATGCCACGGTGGAATACGATCGCGAAAAGGCCTATCGAGGGGCCGATTTCATCTATGCCAAAAACTGGGCTGCCTACAGGGATCCGAACTACGGCAAAATTTTGTCGACCGATCGTTCGTGGACGGTGGATGCGCAGAAAATGGCGTTGACGAATCATGCGTATTTCATGCACTGCCTGCCGGTCCGGCGCAATATGATCGTGACGGACGAGGTCATCGATAGTCCGCAGTCGATCGTTATCCCCGAAGCGGCCAATCGTGTGGTGTCGGCGCAAACGGTGCTGAAAGAAATATTGAAATAGGGATGAAGTATGAATTATGAGTTATGAATTATGAATTATGAATTACATGGATGGAAGAGGATATGTTACCGGAAAAGGATAAACCGGCGGTTTCAATCGTAAAAATCGGGGGAAACGTGGTGGATAATCCCGAAACGCTGAAGGCGTTCCTGTCGGATTTTGAAAAGCTGCCGGGAAGGAAACTGCTGGTTCACGGGGGAGGGGTGATGGCCTCGAAATTGTCCCGGCAACTGGGTCTCGAGCCGAAGATGCTTCAAGGCCGCCGCATTACCGATGCGGAGACTTTGAAAATCGTGACGATGGTGTATGCCGGATGGATCAACAAAAGTATCGTGGCGTTATTACAGAAACTCGGATGCAATGCCATCGGACTGTCAGGGGCTGACGGAAACATCATCCCGGCCAAGAAACGCTCTCCTCATCCGATAGATTTCGGCTTTGCCGGCGATCCCGAACCGGAAAGGATCGGAACGGAAGTACTGGCGCGGTTGCTTGAGAGCGGACTGACACCGGTGATCTGTGCCATTACGCACGATGAGGCGGGTTCGTTGCTTAATACGAATGCCGATACCATCGCTTACCTGATGGGCACAGCGCTTTCTTCGACATATACGACACGTCTGTATTATTGTTTTGAAAAGGAAGGGGTCCTGAAAGATGTGAATGACGCAAACACCCTGATTCCTTCGATCGATAAACCGGAATATCTGACATATCGCGCGGCAGGCGTGATTGCCGACGGTATGATCCCTAAAATGGATAATTCGTTCAAATCCATCGAGCAGGGCGTGTCGGAAGTGATTATCCTTCACGCGAAAAATTTATTAAACGGAAAAGGAACTAGGCTGGTCAAGGGAGAATAGAGATTGGAGGTTAGAGGTTAGAGGTTAGAGAATGACCATTGACTGGCGACCGTTGACCAATGACATTAGACTTTTGACATTAGACATTAGACTTATTTATGAATAATTCATCGATAAAAAGAACAACCGAATTGCTTCGCAAGTTGGTGTCGATACCTTCTTTTTCGGGGGAAGAAAAAGAACGGAGCGATTACCTGCGCGGCTACTTGTCCGGTTTTGGAATCCCCTCGGAACAGATCGTGCATAACCTGGTGGTACGGCAACCGCATTTCGATGCGGGCAAACCGACGCTGATGTTGAATTCGCATCTCGATACTGTGCGCCCTGCGTCAAGCTACACTTTCGATCCGTTTAATCCGCCCATCTCCGAAACGCACGTCTACGGATTGGGCAGCAACGATGCCGGCGCAAGCGGGGTGTGCCTGTTGGAAACGTTTTTACATTTTTACAAAACGCAGCTTCCCTTTAATCTGCTGCTGGTGTTATCGTGCGAAGAAGAAAACTCGGGCGTAAACGGTATACGGAAAGTCACGGAGGCGATTCCTGCGATCGATTGTGCGATTGTAGGAGAGCCTACGGGCATGCGCGCCGCCATCGCCGAGCGCGGATTGCTGGTCATCGACGGCGAGGCGCATGGAATAAGCGGTCATGCGGCCCGCGACGAGGGCGTGAACGCCATCTATATCGCGTTGGAAGATATTGCAACGATGCGGTCAACGCGGTTCGAAAAACGATCGCCGGTGATGGGCGATGTAAAATTGTCCGTGACCCAAATTCAAGCGGGTACGCAACACAATGTCGTGCCCGACCGGTGCCGTTTTGTGGTCGATATCCGCCCCACTGATTGCTATACCAATCCGGAGATTATGCAGATTCTACAACCAAAGGTAAAGAGTACGCTGAAGGCGCGTTCGCTCACCAACCGCAGTTCGGCCACGCCGCCGGGGCATCCGTTGCTGTGCTGCGTTGAAAAGTTGGGATTGGAAACATATGTTTCACCCACGACTTCGGACTGGATGCGGTTGACTTGTCCGGCCGTCAAGATGGGACCGGGCGAATCGAGCCGTTCGCATCAGGCCGATGAGTTTGTACTGATCGACGAATTGCGCGCGGGAATCGAAGGATACGAAAAGATGATTATGAAGTATGAGGTATGAAGTATGAGGTATGAACGTACCGGATATTGAAAATGTTTTTCTTTAGATGTTCCCGATTTGGGAAAAGTAATTACCTTTGTAAAAAATTCAACTTGAGAATCGTAGCAAAGAAAACATTCCGTGATTTTTGGGAAAAACATTCCGATTCCGAACAATCCGTAAAATCATGGTTTCATGATACGAGCAAGGCAAAGTGGAGGTGCCATAATGAATTAAAAGCGGATTACCCCAATGCTCGTATCTTAAAAAGTAATAGGGTCGTTTTTAATATCAAAGGGAATAATTACCGGTTAATTATAAAAATCAACTACGATTACCAACTCATATGGATTCGATTTATCGGAACTCATTCCGAATATGATAATATTGACGCAAACATTGTTTAATATGAATATCAAACGGATAAAAATTGAAGATGATTATAAAAAAGCGTTAGACAGGCTTGAAGAGATTTTCGACGCAAAACCCGACACGGCCGAAGGAGATGAATTGGAAGTATTAGGTATTTTAATCGATCAATTCGAACAAGAGTATTTTCCTGTCGATTTCCCTGATCCCATCGAGGCCATTAAGTTTAAAATGGAACAGATGGGATACACGCAAAATGATTTGGCAAACATTATCGGACAAAAAGGTCGTACAAGCGAAGTCCTTAACCGAAAAAGGAAGTTGTCGTTAAATATGATCCGTAATTTACACAAAAAATGAATATCCCTACCGAGATATTGATCCGGCCTTATTAAATAAAGTGAGGGTATTGTTTGGAGTGAAGCATTCGCTCTTATAAGAAATGAAACAGACTTATGGCAAAAATTTGGGATAAAGGCTACGATGCCGACAAACTGGTTTCGGCGTTCACGGTGGGTAAAGACCGTGAACTGGACTTGCGCCTGGCAAAATACGATGTGCTCGGCTCCATGGCGCATATTAAAATGCTTACGGCAATCGGTTTACTGGAAGCGGGAGAAGAAAAAATATTGCGCGGCGGATTGCAGGATATCCTGCGCGAAATAGATAACGGTAACTTCCGCCTCGATGAGGATGCCGAGGATATTCACTCGCAGGTGGAGGCGATCCTTACGCAAAAATTCGGCGAACTGGGGAAGAAAATTCATTCGGGACGGTCGCGAAACGATCAGGTATTGGTCGACCTGAAGCTGTTTTTCAAGGATGAAATACGGAAGATGAAAGACGAGGCATTGGAATTGTTCGCGCTGCTACAGTCGTTGAGCGAACGGTTTAAAGACGTCTTACTGCCGGGCTATACGCACGGACAGGTGGCCATGCCTTCGTCGTTCGGACTATGGTTCGGCGCGTATGCCGAAACATTGGTCGACGATATGTATGTGCTGAGCGCAGCATGGAAGACGTCCGATCAAAATCCCCTCGGCTCGGCTGCGGGATACGGCAGTTCGTTTCCCCTCGACCGTGAGATGACCACCCGTGAGCTGCATTTCTCTACGATGAGTTACAACGTCATCGCCGCGCAAATGGGGCGGGGTAAAACCGAGCGCACGTTGGCCTACGCCGTGGCTTCGTTCGCTTCCACCCTCAATAAACTGGCTGCGGACAATTGCATGTACCTGTCGCCGAACTTCGGGTTCATCTCGTATCCGGATAACCTGACGACCGGTTCGAGTATCATGCCGCACAAGAAAAACCCCGATGTGTGGGAACTGATCCGCGCCCATAGTAACCGGTTGCAAAGTCTTCCCAACGAAATATCCCTGCTTACGACCAATCTGCCTCACGGATATCACCGCGATTTCCAACTCTTGAAAGAAGTGCTGTTCCCTGCGTTGGAAACATTACACCGGCTGTTTGAAATGACGCATTTCATGCTCGAACATGTTTCCGTTCATAACGATATCCTTTCCGATGCGAAATATGCGTATCTGTTCACCGTGGAAGAGGTCAACCGCCGTGTGTTGCGGGGCGTTCCTTTCCGCGATGCCTATAAACAGGTGGGCGAAGAGGTGCAAAGAGGAACTTTTCACGCGGAACGGACCGTACACCATACGCATGCCGGAAGCATCGGAAACCTCTGCACCGACGAAATCCGCCGTAAAATGGAAGACGCTGCGGGAGGAATCGGGACTCCTTTATAGCCTCCCCGGTAACGGACTACGCATGACAACGGAGTGATACGAAAACAATTGGCGATTTAATAAAGAATGCATAGCTTTGTATCGGTTCAGTAAATCAGAATTAGAAAGAAGATGGCTAACGCAGAAAAATATATTGTAGAGACTTATTCGGGAATTTTCGATGGTTTAAGTTCTGCAAGTAAAATCGAATTGCTGGAGAGATTGGCTAAATCGCTAAAGAAAGACCTGAAAAAGAGAGAAAAGGGCCTACAATTTTAAACGCATGCAATATCTACTCGATACGAACATTTGTGTGTTTTTTCTTCGGGGAATGTTGAAATTGGACGAGATAATCAGGGGAAAAGGAGTCGCAAATTGTTTTATTTCCGAATTAACCGTGTTTGAATTATGATATGGAGCGGAAAATAGTGATAATCCAAAAAATCTCATCAATCAGTGGATGCTTTTGTGAAAGGGTTATCCATTGTTCCCATATATGGAATAGTGAGAAAATATGCCGAAATCAAAGTCCTATTGAGAAAAAACGGAACGCCCATGCATGACGAATTCGATTTGATCATCGGGGTAACGGCGCTTGCAAACCGATTTACATTGGTAACGGATAATGAAAGAGACTTTAGATATATTCCTGATTTGAAAATCGAAAATCGGTTTGAAAGGAAATAATAACTCTCCTGACCGGATGGTGTTGTCCGGAGCGACGCCATCGATAAAAAGTAGAGACAATGTGCGAAATATCAAGTTCGATGCGCTTCGCGATAAGGCTTCGTTGAAAGCGGATGTTTGATTGCTGATGGCTATTGTGCATCAATAATTCCGATAGCCGGATTAAGCGGACGTCGTTTTTTTGATTTTACATATTGGCGTTATTTATCTCTGTGAACGTTACTATTCGTTTGAATAGAACGTTTTTTTGTTTACAGACTGTTATGCATGTATCTGTTAAATTCGACATATCGCTATACGAAATCTATTTTCTTTTATCTTTTTAATGCTCATAATAAGCCTGTTAATGAGGTAACTTCAAGGAAAAACAAACAACAAATATTTTTTTAGTCAAAATTTGTTTCGTACCTTTACGGTCATAAAATTCAAAACAATTAATAATCTGATTTTAACGAATCGTGAAGCGAGTGAAACCTTAACGCTTTCCCCCACTTCACCAACTAAAAAAAATTAAGGAGAACATTATTATGTCAGGATCATACGATCTTAATGCTTTATTCGCACCGAAAGTTGTGGCGATTATCGGAGCGTCAGCTACTCCGGGGAAAATCGGTAATACCGTAATCCAGAATTTAATCGATGCCGGTTATGAAGGCAAAATTATTCCGGTTAATCCCAAAAGTACAGAAATTTTAGGCCGTCCGGTTGTGAAGGACGTCGCCGGCTTGCCTCACGGGCTTGATTTGGCTGTATTGACCGTACCCAAACAGTTCGTATTGGGTTCGATGGAAGAATTGGTCAAAATCGGAGTGAAAAGCGCGATTATCATCACCGCCGGATTTAAGGAAGTGGGTGGAGAAGGCGCCGAACTTGAAAAGAAAATTCAAGCGTTGTGTATTAAGAACAATATCGCATTGGTGGGTCCGAACTGTTTAGGTCTCATCAATATGAGCGATAAGGTAAACGTTACGTTCGCTCCCGGACAACCCTTACCCGGCCGTATTTCGTGCTTCTCGCAATCGGGTGCGCTGTTTACGTCTATCCTCGACTGGGCGTTGGGCGAAAAAGTCGGTTTTTCTAAGTTCATCAGTTTAGGTAACGAAGCTGTGTTGAACGAAAGCCATATCCTCGAGTATCTCGGAAATGATCCTGATACAAGCGTCGTGATGGGATATATGGAAAACATCATCGACGGACAAAAATTTATTGAAAAAGTAAAAGAGGTAACCCGTAAAAAACCGGTTGTGGTGGTGAAGAGCGGTGTTTCTTCGGCAGGGGCCAAAGCGGCCGCCTCTCACACCGGATCGATTGCCGGAGCCGACAATGCATATTCGACTGCCTTTAAGCAAACAGGCGTGATTCGGGCACAATCCATGTCCGAATTTTTTAATTTGGCACAGGCGTTCTCGAAAGCCAGTCTGCCGCAAGGTCCCAATCTGGCGATCATCACCAATGCAGGAGGCCCCGGCATCATGGCTACCGACGCGTGCGAGAAAACATCGTTGAAGATGGTGCAACCCGCTTCCGCAACGATTGAAAGCCTCAAAAAAGTGCTTCCTTCCTACGCTTCCTTCCGCAATCCGCTCGATATCGGTGGCGATGCTACCGCTACCGCTTACAAGGCCGCTTTGGAAGAAATCGTAGCCGACGATTCGTTTAACGCCGTGTTGGTTATTTTGACTCCCACATCGACGGCATTCGAGCATATCGAGGCTATCACCCAAGGGTTGATCGATACGATTAAAAAGACCGATAAACCGGTATTCCCCTGCTTCATGGGTAAAGAACGTATTTCTATTGCCGAAAAGATGTTCCAGAATGCCGATGTGCCTTTCTTTACTTTCCCCGAACCGGCTATCGAAAGCATCGAAACGATGTATAAGTACGCGCAGTGGAAAGAACGTGAAGAAATGACGTATGTGGTTCCCGAACGTGATAAAGCCAAAGCTGCCGCCGTGGTGGAAGAAGCCGTAAAGACCGGAGCCGCTGAAATCGTGGAATATCAGGCGCAACAAATATTGAAAGCGTATAACATGCCGGCGCTTGCTTCGGATTTGGCGACCACTGCCGATGAAGCTGCCGCCGCGGCCGAAAAGATCGGTTTCCCCGTGGTATTGAAAATCGCTTCCGTGCAAATTTCGCACAAGAGCGATGTGGGCGGTGTGAAAGTCGGATTGAAAAATGCCGGCGAGGTGCGCGCTGCGTTCACCGAAGTAACCGAAAGGGCGGCTAAGATGCGCCCCGATGCGCATATCACCGGATGTTTAATTCAGCAAATGGCTCCGAAAGGCACGAAGGAAATCATTATCGGTTTCAAACGCGATGCACAGTTCGGCCCACTGTTGATGTTCGGGTTGGGCGGTATTTATGTGGAAATTCTGAAGGATATCGCGTTCCGTTTGGTGCCGTTGAGCAAGGAAGATGCGCATAACGTTATCCGAGAAATTAAAACGTATAAGTTGTTGTCCGGCGCGCGCGGCGAAAAGGGCGTGAACTTCGAATCGCTCGAAGACGTGCTCCTCAAAGTGTCGCAGTTGGCGGCGGACTTCCCGCAACTGACTGAAGCCGACTTTAATCCGGTGCTGGTAAACAGCGAAAGGGCTTATGTAGCCGACGTACGGTTGGCTTTGAAATAATCCCCGTTTAGCCGTTGAAAACGGTTTGACGGATAATCTTACTTTTACGCCCGGCAGGTACCTGGAACTTGCCGGGCGTTGTATTATACCGTATATCGATGGAGATGCTGTACAATATATATATTGTAAGAAGAATACAGTCCACTTTTTTTGTGGAATAAAAAAGAATATCTACCTTTGCGACATGTATCCGGAAACGAAATGGAAATAAAGTTTGAATTGAATTCAAAACGACCAAAGTCATTTCGGAAACGGGGGTAACAATATGTATTATAATTGAATTGTCGAATCATTATAAATAGAAAAGGCGATGTCAAAAACTTAATTTGGTTTTAGAGCTACCCATATCCGGGTGAGGTCTTGTTACCATAACCTCTGCAATGCTGTTTGAAGCAGCTTTGGATGTTTCTGCCGATCTCTAATGCGCCTGCAATTCAAATACAACTTGCAGGTTGCGAGTCAGGATAAGGATTTTTCCCGGCGTCTTGCGAAAATCCGCCAATGCTTTACGAACTGGTCCGTAAAAGATCTATGAAGATGGTGAAGCATTGAGGAATTTCTGTGGAAGCCGGATGGAAGCAGTCTTTTAAAGATAAAATATTTGATTATGAATACGAGATATGAAATAATAAATTGAATTCATGTCAAAAATAGAGAAGATTATTTTTTTAATTTGTTAGTTTTGAAAATTCAGATAAACGAATCATTAATACATGAGATTACGATCCTCTGAAATCATTTTTTTTGCAAAAAATAAAAGCAAACGGTTCTAATTGTTTATTAGCCAAGATTAGCACTTTGTTGATATAAGATTTCTACGTTTTTTTCTTTTATTTTGTCAATATACTCATTAGAAATATTTTTATCTGTAATAAGCGCTTTAACAAGCGATATGGAGCCAAGATTGGCAAAAGCGCTGATCCCTATTTTTGAAGAGTCTGCTACAAGGTAAACTTCATCGGAAGATTTTATCATAGCCGATTTTACCATTAAATCGCTTAAGCTCGGATATGTGAGTTGCATGTTCGCAGAAATACCGGCAGTTGCTAGAAATAACTTATTCGCATGTACATCTTTAAGAGAGTCTGCTGCCATTTTTCCTGTTAAAGAAAGGGTAGGAGCTTTAAATTCTCCACCGGTTACAATTAAATTTATGCCATGATTTTCGCCCAAGATCAATGCTATATTTAAAGCATTGGTTATAACAGTCAGATGTTGGTAATTTATTAAAAGTTTAGCTATTTCGGTCGTTGTAGAGCCGGAATCTAAAATGATGCATTCTCCCTCGTTTATTAAAGTTCTTGCTTTTTTTGCAATTTCTCTTTTCTCTTCTATATATGTTTGATTAAATAATTTTCCTGTTTTAGCAAACGAACCGACATCTCTTAAAAAAGCTCCCCCATGCTCCCTTTGGATATGCCCCATGTTCTCCAGAACCTCTAAATCTTGTCTTATCGTTACATCTGTTACTTTAAAAATTTTGCTCAAGTCTTGAACTTTTGCATGTCCATCTTCACGAATTAAGTTCAAAATTTTTATTCTTCGTTGATTAAGTGCCATATTACTTATGAATTATATTTTGTAGTGTATTCTTGAATACTTCATATTATTTCGAATTGAGTATTCCCTTCTTATTTAAATAACAATGCAAAGTTAGTTAAAATCGAAAACAATCGAAAATAAACATGAGGGTTTTAGAAATTATGCAATATTGTTTTATCACAAATTATGCGTATATGTAACAGTCTGTGACTTAACTGCTAGTGGTTGATAATTTTCAGTTAACAGCATGTAAAAGATTGTTCTTGAGTATTTCCTGTATCTTTTTTCAGCCGATTAGGAGAAGGTATTCGGATTTATTATAATAGATTTAAAACTACTCATCGCTTTTGGTTGGGTGTTAAACGTAAGAACTCAAAAGTAAACAAAAATATTATTTTGATTTTAAATGGATATATCATGGATAAAATATTTTATTAGTTTTATATTCATCTTATTAATTGAATAATGTTGTATTTGTTTTTTATTTCGGTTTCTCTTTTTTTTACTCATAAATTGCCTTTTGTGCCCTTGTTTAGGTTAATAAATACTAAAAATATTGTGTTTGTTGTCGTTTTCTTTTGTTTTTCTGTTTTTGTTTATTTTCTTTGCAGGAGTAATAATAAAAAAGAGTAATTGTGAAAATAGAAAATTTGAAATTACAATCTGAAAGAAATCGCAAAAGATTAATGGAGGTTGTATATAAAGCAAGGGCAGGACATATAGGAGGTGATTTATCTTGCTTGAATGTATTAACTGTCCTTTACTTTTATATGATGAATATAGATCCCGATTTTCCAAATGATCCTAATAGAGATCGTTTTATCATGAGTAAAGGGCATTGTGTAGAAGCATTATATGTAACTCTAGAATCTAGAGGATTTATCTCTTCTGATATTGTGGATACATTAGGAGAATACGGTTCGGTGCTTGCCGGACATCCTACGATAGATATCCCCGGCATTGAAATAAATTCCGGTTCGTTAGGGCATGGACTATCTGTTGGTGCAGGTATTGCCCTCGCTGCAAAAATGGATCAAAAAACGTATAAGACTTATGTGCTGATGGGAGATGGGGAGCAGGGCGAAGGGTCTATTTACGAAGCCGCTATGGCAGCTCATCACTATCAGTTAGATAATTTAGTCGCTATCATTGATCGTAATGGGTTGCAAATTAGTGGGCCAACAGAAGAGGTCTTGTCTTTAGAAAATATTTCTGAACGTTGGGTGGCTTTCGGATGGGATGTGAAGGAGATGAATGGAGATAATATTGAAGATATTGTCAGAGCATTAAAATCGATAGACTATTCAAATCATAAACCTCATTTATTGATTTCGCACACGACTAAAGGGAAAGGAGTTTCTTATATGGAAGGTGTTGTTAAGTGGCATCATGGGGTTCCGTCTGCCGAGGAATATGAAGAAGCAATAGGAGAAATAACAGAAAGAATTATTGTTTTAGAAAATAGTAAATCAATATGATAGCTTGTAGAAAAGTCTTCACAGAGACTTTACTGAAATTAGCCCGTGTAGACAAAGAGATTGTGGCTGTAACTACTGATGCGAGGGGGTCAGTGACGCTCGATGAGTTCGCAAAAGAATTGCCATTGCAATTTGTGGAATGCGGCATCGCTGAACAGAATGCAGTCGGTATATCTGCTGGATTGGCTCATAGCGGCAAAAAAGTATTTTTGTGCGGACCTGCTTGCTTTTATACGACTCGTAGTTTGGAGCAAGTTAAAATTGATTTGGCATATAGTCAGAATAGTGTAAAATTATTAGGAGTAAGCGGGGGAGTTGCTTATGGAGCTTTAGGAGCTACACATCACAGTTTGCACGATATTGCCGTTATGCGCACTTTTCCCGGAATGAATGTGGTTATGCCCTGTGATGCACGTCAGACTAAAAAACTTGTAGAACTGTTGGCCAATTATTCGGAACCCGTGTATATTCGAGTGGGACGTGCTGCTGTGCCTGATGTTTATGAAGATGATAATTTCGAGTTTACATTTGGTAAAGCTAATACGCTGTTGGGTGGAAATGACTTGACAATTATAGGGACAGGAGAAACTGTTTATCATGCTTATCAGGCCGGCCTCATGTTACGCCAAAGAGGCATTGAAGCTCGTGTAATAGATATGGCTTTTATTAAACCTTATGATAAAGATGTCATTTTAAAGGCCGCCGCAGAGACGAGGAAGATTATTACCGTTGAAGAGCATAGTCAATGCGGAGGATTAGGAAGCATTGTCACGGAGGCTATTTCTGAAACGCCTGTGCCTGTTAAAATCATAGGCATACCCGATGAGAATGTGATACATGCTAAATCTTCTGAAATTTTCGCCTATTACGGATTAGATAAAACGGGCATTTTTAATGCTGCCTTAGACTTTCTTAATTGGAATACCCCATTGTTTATAAAAACTTAATATTATGAGACAAAAAATAATTGCGATAGATCAAAGTACCTCTACCACAAAAGCTGTATTATTCAGTGAGGAGCTTGTGTTGTTAAGAGAGGTGGATATACCTCATCAACAATATTATCCTCAAACAGGATGGGTAGAACATGATGCGGAAGAGATTTATCAGAATGTCCTGACAGCGATAGCTTGTCTGATAAAAGAAAAAGGAGAAGAGAATTGTACTTATTCCCTTGCCATAACTAATCAGCGCGAGACGGTGGTTGTGTGGAACAAGAATACCGGAAAGCCTATATATCATGCCGTGGTTTGGCAATGTTTGCGTGGTACCGATATTTGTAAAGATCTAAAAGCTAGGGGATACGATAAGGTTGTTCAAGAAAGAACCGGTTTGCTGCTCGATCCTTACTTTTCTGCAAGTGGGGTAAAATGGATACTCGATAATGTGAAGGATGCACGTGAAATGGCCGAAAGAGGAGAATTGCTATTAGGTACAATTGATTCCTGGTTGATTTGGAAACTGACAGAAGGTAAAGAACATCTAACAGATTATACA
This sequence comes from Limibacterium fermenti, assembly GCF_041902845.1. Taxonomy (GTDB): domain Bacteria; phylum Bacteroidota; class Bacteroidia; order Bacteroidales; family Dysgonomonadaceae; genus Limibacterium; species Limibacterium fermenti. Next base: position 2,984,184 of record NZ_CP159486.1, on the reverse strand, counting down.
AACGCTTCCCGAACACTACTTCTTAATTTGTACACATTGGATTGGGATGACACATTACTTGAATTATTCACTATTCCCCGCAGCATGATGCCTCGTATAATGGCCTGTGATTCAGTCTTTGGTCGAACGACAATAAATAATTTGTTTAAAAACCCAATTCAAATTGCAGGAGTTATAGGAGATTCTCATGGAGCTTTAGTGGGCCAGATGTGTTTTGAAGCAGGATTGGGTAAAGCAACTTACGGTACAGGGTCATCTATTATGCTGAATATTGGAGAAGCCCCGGCGGTAGCTCCAAAAGGGCTGGTTACTACTATTGGTTTCGCTGCTTTAGGGAAAATTTATTATGCTTTCGAAGGGAATATCCATTGTACAGGCGCTACCATTAAGTGGATTGTTGAGAACTTGAAGTTAATTGATTCTCCTGACCAAATAGAAGAGTTAGCATCAAAAGTTGAAGATACCCAAGGAGTCTACCTTGTACCTGCATTTGCAGGGTTAGGGGCTCCATGGTGGCGTGCAGATGCAAAAGCGGCTATTTTGGGAATGACTTTGAAGACCGAAAAAAATATTGTCCTGCGTGCGGCTCTTGAATCGATAGCCTATCAGATTAAAGATTTGGTAAGTCTGATGTCCGATAAGGCCGGTATATCTTTGAGAGAACTCCGAGTGGATGGAGGACCGACTAAAAATCATTTATTGATGCAATTCCAAGCTGATATATTACAGACAACTATAAGATGCTCTGATATAGAAAATGCCTCAGTTTTGGGAGCCGTCATTATGAATGGACTAGCCCGCAATATTTGGAATAATTTTAAGGATATAGCCAATTTGTTTAATTCCAAAAAATACTTTTCCCCTAAAATGGATAAGAAGAAGGTAGAAGTATTAGATGTAGGTTGGCATGAAGCTGTGAATAGAATACTAAACTAAATAATATTTTAAAGATGAAAAACAATGGAAAAATGTGTTTTGGTATAATTATCGGGACACGAGCTTATTTTAATTCTGAGTTAGCTAAAGATGTTCGTAAACAGTTGCTGAAGACTATTACGGATGAAGGTTATGATTATGTAATTCTCCCGGAAGATGCTACACCTACGGGCAGTAGCAGTATTGAAACACGGGAAGATGGACTGATGTGTGCGGCGTTATTTCGTGAAAACCGTGAATATATTGATGGGATTATAGTGTCGTTGCCCAATTTCGGGTTTGAAATCGGCATTATCAATGCTATCAGTGTTGCCGATTTGAATGTTCCGATTTTGGTACAAGCTTGTGATGATGAAAATGATAAAGTCGATCTAGACAATCGTCGAGATGCTTTCTGTGGTAAGATTTCTGTTTGTAATAACTTGTATCAATATGGTCTTCCTTTTACAAATACAAGTCTGCATACGTATTCGATTTATTCTGATTTATTGGCTGAAGATATCAATAAATTCGCGGGAATTTGCCGTGTTGTAAATGGGTTGCGGCATGCCCGAATAGGAGCCATTGGTACTCGTCCGGCCGGTTTTCAGACGGTACGCGCTTCGGAGAAATTATTGCAGAAGAGTGGAATTACCGTCGTACCGGTTGATCTCTCCGAGATTCTCGGAGCAGCCCGTAAGATTGAAGATACCGATGTTGATTTACAGAATGAGTTGAAGAAAATTCGGAATTATGCAACGGTGCCGGACGAATATAGTGACAAATTAGTACTGCAGGGTAAATTCGGAGTAGCCGTAGAACGCTGGATTGAAGTCAATCAAATAGATGCTGTTGCGATTCAATGTTGGGATTCTTTGGAGCAGAATTATGGTTGTGCTGCGTGTGTCACAATGAGTATGCTGAGTGAAAAGCTACTTCCCGCAGCTTGCGAGGTCGATATCGCGGGAGCAGTTTCCATGTATGCCCTGACATTGGCAACAAAAGAACCCTCTGCATTGCTCGATTGGAATAACAATTTTGCGGAAGATCGCAATAAGTGCGTATGTACTCACTGTGGCAATTTCCCAAAATCTTTCGTTAGCAATGATTTAAGACTTGGAACGTTGGGTGTTTTGGGACGTACCCTCGGCAAGATAAATACTTTTGGTGCGGTATATGGCAAGGTGAGCAAAGGAGATTTTACTTTTTTCCGTATTTCTACTGATGATACGAAAGGTTGCATCAAAGCTTATTTAGGTACGGGTGAGATTACAGATGATCCCTACGGAATGGACGGATGTATTGCCGTTACCCAAGTAAACAATTTACAGACTTTGATGAGATACATTTGCAAAAATGGTTTTGAACATCATGTAGCGATGGTTCGAAACGATGTCAAAGATATTGTAAGCGAGGCCATCGAAAACTATTTGGGATGGGATTTATATGTTCATGAATAGAGATTTAGACCGTGAAAATAAATAGAAATTATGGTACTTGTCGATAATTATTTTTTAGCTATTTTATGTTGTGTCTATTGTTGTCTCTGCTGGGGTTCGTGGGCCAACACACAGAAAATGGTGGCGTTGAAAAACTGGAGTTTCGAGCTATTCTATTGGGATTTAACCGTCGGCCTTTTTGTAACAGCTCTCGTGGGAGCCTTAACATTGGGTAGTTTGGGAGAGGAAGGACGTACTTTCTTTGAAGATATTGCAGCGATGGACTGGGGCAGTATTAAATATGCTCTGTTAGGAGGTATCGTGTGGAACTTTGGCAACATCTTCCTTACAGCAGCCATCGCTGTCGCCGGTATGTCGATAGGGTTCCCTATTGGCGGCGGTTTGGCCTGGATAGGCGGTATTATCTTTAATTATTTACTTATTTCTCTTGCAGGAGAAGTTTATCCGGGTAACCAAGCGTTGCTTTGGATAGGCGTTGTAATCATTGTGGCTGCTATCTATATTTGTGGTAAAGCTTATGGAAAGATGTCGGCCAGCAAGGCATCCACGCCCAAAAAAGGCATTTTGCTGGCTATTATTGCGGGATTGTCTATCATGTTCTTTTATGGGCTGGTGGTTAAATCCATTGATCCGCAATATATTACTGGCGGAACAGGGACATTAACTCCCTATATGGGTGTATTTTGTTTCGCTGTAGGGGTACTCATCAGTACTCCCGTTTTCAACACCTTTGCAATGAACCATCCGGTACAAGGGCATAAGGTAACAATGAAAGATTATCTGAAAGGTGATGTTCGCACACACCTCATAGGGATGTTGGGCGGTTTTATTTGGATGAGTGGCATGGTCGTCAGCTTTATGGGATCAGGGGCTGCCAATCCTGCCATATCTTATGCGTTGAGTAATGCATCGCCTGTCGTAGCGATGGTTTGGGGTTTCTTTGTTTGGAAAGAATTCAAAGGCGCCCCCAAGGGTACTGTACCTCTAATTGCAACTATGTTTGTGATGTTTGTAATAGGATTAGTGTTTATAACCCTTTCTAACTGATTTATTTAATTTAAAATTAACCCAAAATTATTTCAAATGAAAACGATTGTAATAAAAATTGGACAGAAAAGTCTAATGACTTTACTATTCCTCCTTTTGGTAGGCATGACGTCTGTTTTTGGACAAAAACAAATAGTCGTGTCTGGTAAAATTGTTGATGAACTTAATGAACCGATGATTGGCGTAAATGTACTTGAGAAAGGTACTACAAATGGTATGATGACTGATCTTGAGGGCAATTATTCCTTACAGGTACATGAAGGTGCAATGATTGTTTATTCTTACATTGGTTATATTACTCAGGAAAGAACTGCGTCTGAAAGTATAATCAATATTACGATGAAAGAAGATATCGCAGCTTTAGAGGAAGTTGTGGTAGTTGGCTATGGTGTACAAAAGAGAAGTTCTGTAACGGGATCTATAACTTCTGTAAAATCAGAAGATATACAGAATCGAACCATTACTAATGTGGAACAAGCTTTACAAGGAAAGACGGCTGGTATACAGGTTATTTCTTCATCAGCAGCTCCTGGAGCTAATCCATCTATTCGTATTCGTGGTTATAGCAGTAATGCCAGTTCGGATCCGTTGTATGTTGTGGATGGGTTGCGTACTACTGATATCAGTAATCTGGATCCCAATGACATCGAGAGTATAGAAGTCTTAAAAGATGCTGCTTCCGCTGCTATTTATGGCGCCCAGGCTGGTAACGGCGTGGTATTAATTACCACCAGAAAGGCAAAGAAAGGAATTAGCCGGATTACGTATGATTTTCAGTTGTCATCCCAGAGTTTGGGGCTTACTCCAAAAGTTTTGAATGCACGGGAATATATCAACTATATGACGGAAGGGAATCTTATTCCTCAGGAAACAATAGACCGGTATTGGGATGGTAAAACCGATACCGACTGGATGAACGAAACGTTTGCAGCATCCATGATGCAGCGTCACAACATTAATTTCCAGAATGCCAATGAAATCAGTTCGCTATTTGCTTCGCTCTCTTACCTGAACAATAATGGGCCGATTATAGGAAATAAGGATGTTTTTGACCGTATTACTGGTACGGTGAATGCTGATTATAAAATAAAGGACTGGTTAAAGTTTTCTACAAATAACACATTCTCCCGGTATCACGTGCAGTCTGTGAGTGAAGCCTCTGCAACGAATTCTCTCATGTTATCTGCCATTCAACTGGACCCATTAACTCCCGTAACCTATTCCCCTGAGAAGTTACCCGATACGATGATCGGTTATAGGAACGCAGGGCATACTTTACTTAAGGATGCTAATGGAGATTACTATTCCATCTCTCCTTATGGCGACTCCAATAATATCAACCCATACATCATGAGAGACCGTGGCCTGACTAAGAGAGACGGTTTTGTATTTAGTGGTTCTACTTATCTGGATTTTAATCCTATAAAGGAGATTGTTGTTACTTCACGTCTGGGGTATCGGTATGCTTACCACAATTCTTACGGCTATGTAATGCCTAATATTACTTGCTCCGATCTTTACCAAGACTATGTGTCTGTAGATGCTTCGAGTTCTAACGCTACTTACTGGCAGTGGGAAAACTTTGCGAACTACACCCGGACGTTTGCCGATAAACACAACGTAAACGCTATGGTTGGAATGTCTTACTCTTCTAACACTTCCTTCGGAGTAACAGGCGGTATTAACGGCAGCCGTTCCGGGGATAAGCTTGATTTGGGGATTACCAAACTGAATCCCAATTATGCATACTTTGCTTATCAAACGGGCACTGCAACCCGCGCCGTAAGCGGAGGTGAAGAACGCCGATATGCCAATTTATCTTATTTCGGACGAGCATCTTACGACTATGCAAGCAAATATTTTGTTCAATTCACCCTTCGTGCCGATGCTGCCGACCTTTCTATTTTGCCTTTACAAAAACGATGGGGTTATTTTCCCGCCGTATCTGCAGGTTGGCTCCTTTCCAATGAAAAGTTTATGGAGAATGTCAGACCTGTGTCTCACTTAAAACTGCGTGCAAGTTGGGGACAGAATGGGAGTGTTGCAGGTTTGGCAGACTATATGTATGATGCAACCATTCTGTCGAAGATCAATTATCCCATGGCTGGCGACGTGTCTTATAAGATCGGCTCATTACCTTCAGCAACCGGAAATTATGATTTGAAGTGGGAAACTTCCGAACAGATTGACGTCGGTGTCGATCTTCGTATGTTGAACGATCGTCTGGGTTTCAGTGGAGACTATTATGAAAAGAATACGAAAGACTTGATTGTAACCGGCATTACTCCTTCCTTAATTGTAGGCAATACCGTTTCACCTATGAATGCTGGTAATGTTAAGAATAGCGGTTTTGAATTAGAATTATCATGGCGTGATAATATTAAAGATTTCAACTACAGTGTAAAAGCGAATATTGCAACGTTAAAAAACAAAGTAACATATTTGCATGAAACTTTGGAACGTATCGCCAGTGAAACCAGTTCGGGCATTGGTGTAATAAACTATTTTGAAGAGAAGTACCCGATGTGGTATATGCGCGGTTACAATTGCACCGGCATCGATCCTCAAACGGGCGATCCTGTATTTTCGGATTTGAATGATGATGGTATTATCGGAGATGCAGATCAGACGGAAATCGGTTCTGCCATACCAGATTTTACTTATGGCATGACCCTGACAATGGCGTGGAAAGGATTCGATTTTACAGCCTTTGGTTCAGGTTCACACGGAAATGATGTATTCATCGGCTATAACCGTACTTCCCGGATGAAAGCAAATACGATAAAAGAATTTTATGATGGACGTTGGACAAAAACGGGTGAAAATTCAAAATATGCTCGTTCTAATCCCAGTAATTATGATAAATATTTGAAGAGTTCCAAATTTGTATTTGATGGTTCCTATTTCAAGATTAAACAAATTCAGTTAGGATACACTTTACCTAAAGGTCTTTTGAAAAAAACCTACCTTAGTAATTTTCGTGTTTATTGTTCTTTGGATGATTTTTTTACATTTACTGGTTATCCAGGATTTGATCCGGAATTTACCAGTACAGGTAATGCGATGGGATTGGACATGGGGTCCTATCCCTCCAGTAAAAAGATCGTATTTGGTTTAAACGTATCATTCTAATCTTTAATTTAAAAGAAAATATGAAAACAAAACATATCTTATTAAGCATATTGGTCATTAGTTACACTGCTTTTTTCTCTTGTGAGGACTACTTGGATATCTCACAGCATGGTGTAAATACTTTGGATGATTTTTATAAAACAGACGCGGATGCAGAGGAAGCGATTATAGCGTGTTATAGTAGTTGGAAAGATACTTATCAATCTGCATTCTGGTTAAAGAATCTCCTCTCGGACGATTGTTACTCGGCCGGCGAAAGCTGGACGGCTGCAAGTGCTCAACTTTTATCGACTTATACGTTCGATTCGGATTTTTCCCATATCAAGACATTATATACCAATCTTTACAAGGTGATTTATGCTGCCAATATTGTTTTAGAGTATGTTAAAGGAGACTCCGATATTAAGTTTCGCGCACGTGCGGAAGCAAAAGTGTTCCGCGCGATGTCTTACATAGAACTGATCAGTCTTTGGGGTACTCCTCCATTGGTAGATCATCCTTTGGCTTCCAACGAATATGCTCAAGCGAATGGTGATACGAATGCTTTGTGGGCATTGGTCAACCAAGATTTGACGGAAGCTATCGAGAGTGGTAATTTGGAAGAAAAAGCGAATCCTGATGCTTTTACTTACCGCATTACTAAACAGTTTGCGCAAGCATTGTTGGGAAAGGCCTATATGTATCAAAAGAACTATAATGATGCTGCTGCTACGCTTAATGCTGTTGTCAACAGTGGTAAATATGCACTTTATACTGATTTTGAAAATATCCAGACAACAAAGGGGGAAGCGAACTGTGAAAGCATGTTTGAAAGCAACTATGTTTACGACGCTAACAATGCTACCGGTATCATGAGTGATATGATTTGGGTATATATACATTGGAGGGGAGATATGCTTTCTTTTAATGAACCGACTCAAATATATTCTCATGGCGGTTGGGGATTCTTCAACCCGACAAAAGAGAGTTACGATGCATTTGTCGGCATGGGAGATACTTATCGCTTGAATGCTTCTATTAAAACCTATCAGCAAATGGAAGATATGGGGATTTCATTGAGTGGAGCGATTGCCTATATGCCTGACAATGCTGGCTATTTCAGTTGGAAATATCGGGTTTATGAAGAAGATGTTATCAATTACTATTGGTTGCGTTGTCCTAACAATGCCCGAGCCATGCGTTATGCCGAAGTGTTGTTGCTTGCAGCTGAAGCAAATCTTCAGGCTGGCAGTGCTACTGAAGCTGTTGAATGTGTAAACAAAGTGCGTACCCGTGCCCGATTGTCGGCTTTGGTAAGTGTTTCAATGGATGATATTAAGAAAGAAAAACGCCTAGAACTCTGGATGGAAGGTTGTCGTTATCAGGATTTGATTCGTTGGGGGGATGCGGCGACAGTGCTGGCCCAGAGAGGTCGGGAAAGACCGGCTCTCTATAAAGATGGTCGTGTGAGTTGGAATGAACAAAAAAATGCTTCTGCGGGTTTTAAAACCGGAAAGCATGAATTACTTCCGTTCCCTGCCACCGAAATGAACGTTAATAAGAATATGAAACAGAATCCTGGATGGTAATGGGTCCTCTTGTTGTTTGTTTTAGAATATTCACAATGACTAGTAAATGCAAATGAACAAATAAATATGGATAGTATGGTTAAATTTAAATGCTTATTGCTCTCTGCCCTTCTTACAGCTCTGCCTGGTTGGGCGAATGCTCAACAGAAGCCTGCTGAAGGTCCGTCCCGCCCCCGTGTTATCATTACATGTGATCCGGAACTTGATGATTTGAACTCGCTAATTCGTTTCTTACTTTTCAGTACGGATTTCCGTGTAGAAGGGTTGATTTATGCCAGTAGTCAATTCCATTGGAAAGGAGATGGGCATGGTACAAAATGGTATGTACCCGGACGTGAATATTCTCGGGACGAAATAGATTACGGACCAATGGAAAGTTGGCGCTGGGATCCCAATGAACGTTTTATTGATGATGCGGTGGAAGCGTATGGAAAAGTATATCCTAACCTAAAAGTACATGCTCCTTCTTATCCTACTCCTGAATATTTAAAGTCGAAAGTGCGTATCGGCAATATTGAATTTGATGGCGATATATCTAAAGATACTCCGGGATCAGAACTGATTAAATCCGTATTACTTGACAAATGTCCGGATCCTGTATTTATAAACGCTTGGGGAGGTGCCAGCACCATTGCCCGCGCGTTGAAATCGATTCAGGATATTTATGAACATACCCATTCTTGGAAAGAGATCAAAGAAAAAATTGCAAAGAAGGTTGTTCTCTCTCTTTCAGGTGATCAGGACGATACGTATGCTAGATACATTAAACCTTTTTGGCCGGAGCTCGTGCAGATGGAGATGGGAGGCATGGCGGTAGGATTGGCTTACAATGCCCAATTGAGGGCTTCCAAAGAGAATCAGGTATTCTATTCTCCGGAGTGGATGCAAGAGAATATCAGCAGTAAGGGGCCTCTCGGCGAAATGTATCGTGTATGGGGTGACGGCAAGCAGATGGTTGAAAGTGATAAATTCGATTTTTTCGGATTGTCCGGTTATACGATTGAAGATCTTAAAAAACAGGGCTATATCGTCTGGACGGGGATACAACCGAAAGGCTCATTCTTGGCTGAAGGGGATACCTATTGTTACCTAAACCTAATCGATAACGGACTGCGTGGCCATGAAGAACCCACTTATGGCGGTTGGTGCGGCGGCAGAACGATTCTTCCGGATTCTGTAAACAACCTTCCGCGTATGAAACAGATGGAGTATAGGGCTGAGCACTATCCTTTACCTGACTTTACCCCGGCGGTGATGAATGGTTTGGCAGCCCGCTTTAAATGGTCGGTTACTCCCAACTACGCCGATGCGAACCATGAACCGGTTATCACGGGGGGGCTCGCGATGAGCACTAGACCGGGAGAACAACTGAAATTGCGCTATGCCGTAACCGATCCCGATAAAGATAAAGTTACGGTGAAATGGTGGCAGTATGTGTCGGCGGGTACCTATCGGGGAAAAGTATCTGTTGATGATCCCTCTTCTTCCGACACCCGCCTTACCATTCCTGCCGATGCCAAACCGGGTGATACGATTCATCTGATTATGGAAGTTACGGACAATGGAATACCCCAAATGAACCGTTACCACCGCCTGATTATTACGGTGGCTAAATAAATGAATGACTAGTTTTTAATATATAATAAAGAAATGAGAAAGATTTTATTAGCAATATTGTTTATGGCAGCTTGTGGAATGCAAGTGTCTGCCCAACAGAATCTATTTGTTGCACAGGATATAGAGTCGGCGATTGTGCACGACGATAATACAGTCACGTTCAACTTTAAGGCTCCCGATGCCGGGAAAGTGCAGATAGCCGGGGACTTTGCCGAAAAGGCAGAGGGACAACATATCGGCGGAATGGTGGGCGCAGGGCTTATCGATATGGCAAAAAAGGCCGAAGGTATTTGGACGTATACGACGAAACCGTTGAAATCGGAACTCTACAGTTATCAGTTTATGGTGGATGGCGTACCTACCCTTGATCCCAATAATGTCTATGTCTATCGTGATTTCGCTACACTAAGCAATGTTTTCATTGTCGGAAATGGACAGGCAGACTTATACAAGGTAAATAAGGTGCCTCACGGCACATTGTCTCATCAATGGTACCACTCCGATGGCTTGAAGACGGATCGCCGCATCAATATCTTTACACCGGCGGGTTATGAGCAATCCGGTGATAAAAAATATCCGGTGCTCTATCTGTTGCATGGAGCAGGCGGCGATGAAGATGAATGGGTTACTTTCGGACGTGCGACTCAGATCCTCGATAACCTGATTGTACAAGGAAAGGCTGTGCCGATGATTGTTGTTATGCCTAACGGCCACGCCGGCATGGAAGCCGCTCCTGGTGAAAGTAGTTGGGGTTTCTATAAACCGATCCATTTGAAAGAAGGAACTATGGACGGTGCTTTCGAAGAAAATTTCCACGAGATTATCGATTTTGTAGAGGCGAACTATCGTGTACAAGCCGACAAGAACCATCGTGCTATCGCCGGCCTTTCTATGGGTGGTTTCCACGCCATGCATATCTCTCGTTATTATGAAAATGCATTTGACTATGTCGGACTTTTTTCTGCGGCGGTTATGGAACGTCCAGGACAAGATAAAGGTGTTTATGGAAACTTCAAAGAAACGCTTAAGAAGCAAATTGCCAATGGTATGAAACTCTATTGGATAGGTATTGGAAGAGATGATTTCTTATATGAAGCGAATGCCGATTTTCGTACTCGTTTGGATAAACTCGGTTTGAAGTATGAATTTCTAGAGACGGAAGGCGGTCATGTGTGGACGTGCTGGCGGACATATCTTTCCGTTTTTGTTCCTAAATTATTTAAGGAATAAAGAAGGGTAAATCCGTAACGTCTGGAGAAACTCGCGGCAACGAATAGATATTTCCATAAATTTTATTATACAATGAAAATGAAAAAAACGATAAATTTGTTTGTGTGTGCTATATTCTATTTTGCGAATGGATTCACACAAGAAGCCGTATTCGGAGGACGCTCCATTCTTTCTCCTGAAGTGAATATGGATGGATCGGTCATTTTCCGTCTTTACGCACCTAAGGCCATTAAAGTAGAACTGACAGGTGATTTTTTGACGAATGTAAATGTTCAAACACCTATGGGAGAGATGGAGCAAGCCATTTTTGTAGAAATGAAGGAAGATAAAAACGGCATCTGGAGTTATACAACCGAAAAGCTATCTCCCGAACTTTATTCCTATAAGTTTCGAGTCGATGGAATGGATTATTTGGATCCTTCCAATGTATATATGTGCCGCGATATCGCTTCTTACGCGAATATTTTTATTGTAAAGAAAGAATCGGGAGATAAAGGGTACCTTTACAGTGTTAATGAGGTTCCCCACGGCGATGTTAACAAGGTTTGGTATGACAGTCCCACTCTGAAAATGAAACGAAGGATGACGGTGTATACGCCTGCCGGTTATGATAAAGGTACCCCTTATCCGGTATTATATCTGTTACATGGTGCAGGAGGTGACGAAAATGCATGGATTACATTAGGACGAGCTGTCCAGATAATGGACAATTTAATTGCGTCAGGTAAAGTAATACCCATGATTGTTGTTATGCCGAATGGAAATACCAATAGCCAAGCTGCTCCCGGTGAATGGTCTAAAGGCATGTATAGACCTTCTTTTATGGAACATGAAGCTTCTAAAGCAATAGCATCTATGGATGAAAGTTTCCCCGATATTGTAACGTATATTGAAAGTCATTATCATACGTTGAAAGGGAAAGAAAATCGTGCGATTTGCGGACTTTCCATGGGAGGAGGTCATTCATTCGCTACCACCAAGCGTTATCCCGACATGTTCAATTATGTGGGGCTCTTTTCCGCTGCTATTTTTTTAGGAGGCAACGACCCTAAAAAAACAAATATGGAGATGCTGGAAAGTGATCCGATATTGGAGAAAGAAATAGCGGGCTTATTTGAGGCGGCTCCTAAGCTTTATTGGATTGCCATCGGGAAAAAGGATTTCCTTTATAAGTCGAACGAAGATTACCGGAAGTATTTGGATGCCAAAGGATACAATTATGAATATATGGAGACGGACGGAGGACATATTTGGCGTAATTGGCGTATTTATCTTACTTTATTTGCGCAGAAAATATTTCAATAAACAAAAGTTAATTCAATGATGAAAAGAATATCGTTTTATATTTTACTTATCATAAGTACATTAAATGCTTGTAATCACAGTGTCCCCCAGTTAGGCAAAGATTCTATGGATGATGTAATCAAATCCATGACGTTGGAGGAAAAAGTTCATCTGGTAATTGGAACCGGAATGGCGGAGACTTCGGGCGACAGTGCCGTTATCGGCAGCACTCAGAAGCTAGTACCCGGGGCGGCAGGCACTACTTATCCCATTCCGCGTCTGGGAATTCCGGCTATTGTATTGGCGGATGGTCCTGCTGGTTTACGCATCGATTCTATACGTGACGGAGATTCTTCCACCTATTATTGTACACATTTTCCTATCGGTACTTTACTTGCCTCTACTTGGAATCAAGAATTGGTGGAAGAAATTGGTCAATCTATCGGTAATGAGGCTTTGGAATATGGCGTGGATGTATTGTTGGCGCCTGCCTTGAACATCCAGCGAAATCCTTTGTGTGGTCGTAATTTCGAATATTATTCAGAAGATCCGCTCGTATCAGGCAAGATTGCTGCGGCCTATGTCAGAGGTATACAGCGAAATGGAGTCGGAACTTCCCTCAAACATTTTGCAGTCAATAATCAGGAAACCAATCGTATGGAAAATGATGCTCGTGTCACTCCCCGTGCTTTACGGGAAATCTATTTGAAAGGTTTTGAAATCGCTGTAAAGGAATCGTCGCCACGGACTGTAATGTCGTCATATAATTATATAAATGGGGTGTATGCTTCTGAAAACAAGGAGCTTCTTTCAACTTTACTACGAGATGAATGGGGATTTAAAGGAGCGGTGATGACCGACTGGTTTGGAGGGAAAGATGCAATAGCCCAAATGCTGGCGGGTAACGATATACTTCAACCGGGTAAAGTTGAGCAGTACAATATGATTGTGGAAGGAGTAAAATCCGGAAAACTAGACGTGTCGGTACTCGATCGGAATGTAAAACGTATCCTTGAACTAATTATAGAGAGTCCTCGTTTTAAGGAGTACAACTATTCCAATAAGCCCGATTTGAAAACACACTCAATTGTTACCCGCCAGTCGGCTACGGAAGGAATGATCTTGTTGAAGAATGATAACGGAACTCTTCCTTTGGACGAAAATATCAAGAATATAGCCCTTTTCGGCTGTACTTCTTATGATTTTATTGCAGGAGGTACTGGATCGGGGAATGTGAATCGGGCTTATACCGTTTCTTTACTGGACGGCTTGAAAAATGCTGGTTATGAGGTCGACGAGTCCTTGAAAGCTACCTACGAAGAACATATTGCTTCCGAAAATAAGAAGAATGCTCTCGATTCCTCCGGAGCCTTTTCCAGATTCATGCCGGTGCCACGCCCTACGGAACTTGTTCCTTCAGCAGGGGGATTAGCCGGGCAGATGGCCAAATCGGATGTGGCATTGGTTACCTTGGGACGTACTTCCGGTGAATTTGTCGATCGTGAAATTAGTGTTTTTAAGCTGAATAAAGAAGAGTATGAGATGTTACAGTCTGTTTGTAAAACTTTCCATGCAGCCGGAAAGAAAGTGATTGTGATCTTGAATATTGGAGGTGTGATAGAAACCGCTTCTTGGAAGAACTTGCCGGATGCTATCTTAATCGTTTGGCAGCCTGGCCAGGAAGGTGGAAACAGTGTCACAGACGTGTTAAAAGGCAATGTCTCGCCGTCGGGTAAGTTACCGATGACTTTTCCGGATAACTTGACGGATGTCGCTTCTTCTGCTAATTTTCCGATGGATGTAAAAGCGGATATAGATGTGAGAAATAAGGCTGACAAGAGGACTTCGGTAAAGAATGTGGATTATACACAGTATGAAGAAGATATTTTTGTCGGCTATCGCTATTTCGATAGTTTCGGCAAACAGGTTTCATATCCGTTTGGTTATGGGCTTTCTTATACCGCTTTTGAATATACAAATCCCAAATTGAAGATTGATAATGGTGTATATACAATCTCCGTCGATGTAAAAAACACAGGTAAGTTTGTGGGTAAGGAAGTGGTTCAACTTTATGTCTCTGCTCCCAATAACGGCAAGATGGATAAACCCGAAAAAGAATTGAAGGCGTTTGCCAAAACCGGAGAATTGAAACCCAATGAAACTGTTACAGTAACCCTGACCGTGAATGTCGGCGATCTGGCTTCTTATGATGAGGAAGCTTCAGCATGGGTGATAGATCCGGGGAATTATAAATTTTTGATTGGAGCTTCCTCGCGTGATATCAAGAGTGTACTTCATCTGGATGTTGATGCAAAAATCGAGAAAACAAGAGATATTTTAAAATTGAAAACGACAATGGCAACCCTAAAAAAGTAAGAATTATGTTTTGCGATTCAAAAAGAATACACTCTGCGTATGCTGTAGAATATGTTTTATTATTTGTATTTGAAGAATATCTGCTATAAGTTTGTAAATTGCTTTAGAAAGCAAGGGGGGGATATTCACCTGTTTTCCTAGCCGGGTCACGCAAAATTGATATTGAAAAGTTTTAGTAAATTTTTTGCTCGTCCTTGTCCAGGTAAAGTTTTGTGTGGAGCTTATCTGAGAGGTGTGTTTTGATTTCTACCTGATAATCGACTGTTCTTAACTTGTTTACCGGATATACTAAACGGGCGATGACCAAGTGGCGGAATAAACGGTCTTTTATCCGGTTAACCCCGATTTCGTAAAAGATCTTTCCCAACAACAGTTCGGGACCAACCAGGCAAAAAGATTGAAGTGCTGAGAAATATTTTTCAACCACGGCTTGTTCGTCTTCTTCGAATAAGAGGACTTGCTGCCCGGCGTATTGTCGAATAACAACCGCCCTTGTTCAAATAACCTGTCAACTTGGTTGGGATCCGCTGAACTCCCCATGGTTTTAATTAAAACAGATTTTTCGGCTCGCTTCTCGATGATTTGGACACTAATGACCCCGCTCTTATTTTTCTTTTTTCTGACAAACATTCCTACAAACATACGCCGGGTCACCCAATTTTGAAAACCTATAATTGAATTTCAGAGACTTATCTGTAAAAATAGAGATTAATTACAAAAACTGAGGAAAACAGGAATATAATGTGTAAGAAGAATGCAGTCCACTTTTTTTGTGGAATAAAAAAGAATATCTACCTTTGTGACATGTATCCGGAAACGAAATGGAAATAAAGTTTGAAAAGGAGTATTTGCGGGAATTGTACGAAACCGGTAAAACCAAGGATAAAAAACACCGTTTTCAACCCTACGTAGCTATAAAGTATCGCAAGACGGTCGATATACTTGAATCCGTTACCAAAACGGAGGACTTATACCGTTATAATGCATTGCATTACGAGGAATTGAAAGATGATAAAAACGGTTTGGAATCTGTACGTGTGAATGACCAATACCGCATTGAATTCAAAACAACTAAGGTTGTTTCGGAAACAGTTGTTACAATATGCAATATAATGGAGTTGTCGAATCATTATATATAAATAAAAAATTATGTCAGATATTGGATTTGGATTTACGCCTACGCATCCCGGCGAGGTATTGAAAGATGAGATAGAATACCGGGGTATTTCGCAAAAGAAACTGGCAGCCCGGATGGGAATATCCTATAAAATATTGAACGATATATTGAATCAACGGCGTCCGGTAACCGCGACCACCGCGATGCTTTTCGAAGCAGCTTTGGATGTTCCGGCAGATTCCCTGATGCGCCTGCAACTTAAATATAATTTGCAGGTTGCAAGCAAAGATAAAGATTTTTCCCGCCGCCTCGCCAAAATCCGCCAATCGGCGGCGATGTTGTGAGGGGAGTTTTCCTGCGAATGATCCGATAGACGGGCATCCGTAGGGGAATCAACGCATTTACGGCTATTCTCTAACGAACTCCGGTCAAAAGACCGCCCGCTGAAGAATAGCCGTAAAAAATGTTATAACGTATTGTAATATACTCTGAATAAACTCGGGTCTTTTAAAGGCGATTCCCCTTTAACCTCGCCGAAGATTCCGGTGAAAAGCACGCGCAATTCGTGGATATGCTTGCGGTCTCTCATCCATTCGATAAAATCAAGCGGATCGGTATTCTTGTAATTCTCGATAGGTTGCAATCCGCCCAATTCCGTAACGTCGGTACGGGTCGACCAAAATCCTCTGGAGGATTGGAATTCATAGCTGGCCAGATACGCCAGGAACAATCGTGCGGTGGCTTTGCGTTCGGTCAGTTTAAACATAGCAGCTCTTTGCGGCCATGTAATAAAGAATTCATCTTCCGGAATAAACGATTGCGACGGTTGTTGCGGATAGGTGGGATAGCCTACGATGTTTCCCAAAAACCCTTTTTGTCCTACCAATGCGGCCGGAGCGGCTGTTCCCCTTACAAAAGCGGGATTTTGAGCTTTTAACTCGTGCAGAAATTCCACGCCGTATTTTTTGATAATATGGTCAAACACATACAACACGGCATCGTCATCGTGGGGAGGAGTTAAAACCAACTTGTTTTTAAACGCGGGGGCCAAAAAATCTTTGTAGTTCTTGGGCGCGACCTTTACGCCTTCCTTAGCATATTGCGGCAGGAAAGCAAAGATAAATCCGCCGATAAAATGTCCCTCGGGATCGGAATAGCCTTTCCTGATGTGAGGAAAGCCCTGCGATTTGAAAGGCTCGAGAACGCCGAGTTTCTTCCAATCTTCAAAATCGTTCATTGTTTGCAACATCACCACGTCCGGTTCCAAATAGCCGTTGTTCAACTGTTCGTACACCTTTATGTCGTGGTATTTCGACAAATCGACGATAATTTCAATATCAATGCCCGGAAATCTTTTTTTGAATTGGGCATACAACGCGTCCTGCTGGTTGGGGGCATCGCCGCCGGCCCATACCAAGAACGTTTTCTTACTGTGTTTCTGTTCCTCTTTTGCCGATGCATAAAGGGAATCCAATTCTGCTGTTTCGTTTTGATAACTCATTATACTACTATTTAAAATGAATATCGCAAAGTTATGGAACCCTGAAATGCCGGAAAAGGTAATTATGATACTTTAGATGATACTTTTAGGCTGAAGGAAACCTTTCCCTGAACTCGCAGGGGGTAGCGCGGCAATGCTTTTTGAAGAATTTAATGAAATTAGTAGGTTCGTTACATCCCAGCCCGTAAGCGATCTCCTTGATATTCCGGTTGGAAAAAACCAATTGCCTTTTGGATTCCAGTATAATTCGATTGATGATGATATCTTTTGGCGATTTGCCTATGATTTTGGTTGTCGCCTGATTGAGTCTCTTAACGGTTATTCCTATTTCTCCGGCGTAAAAACGGACTGTCCTTTGCGTATGAAAATGTTTTTCAAGCAAATCACTGAACAGATGCACATATTCCACCTCTTTGCTTTTGTACTGTTCAATGTCCTGTCGGGTATGCATTTCACGTTCCACGATCAACAAAATGCAATGCAAATAATGCCGGAGGATTTCGGAATGGAAAAAGCTGTTTTCCTGTTTCGATTCATTTATCATGAGGTCTATGATATCGGAAAACGTGCTCTTTTGGCGGCACAGGCTAATGTATGAAACCGAAAATAGATTCTGAAACAGAAAGTTGCTTTGTAGAAACCGGGCATCATCTTGCGATCTGGAAAAAAAATTATCCGTAAACAGGATTACCTTTCCTTCCGCATCGCCTTCTTGTGCAAACCGGTGGATGGTATGCTGATTAAGAAATAATACGGTGTCCGGTTCAATTTCTATTTCCTCGAAATCTACCATGTGGCGTGTTTTTCCTTTTTGAAACCAAATGATATGGTAAAATTCGGAACGATGTATTTTGGTTATCACGCGGCTGCTGTTCCGATAGAGTTGTTTCAGCTCGAGAATTTGAAATTCCTGAGGCAAAGATTTTTTGAATGAATAGTTCGAGATAGATACTTTTTGCATTTTTTCTGCCGTTTTTCCGGATCGGTTTATATGCTGTATTTCGCCTTTCCGCGTTTTGTATTGTTTCGGAACCGTCAGGAAATAAAGTTTTCAGAACAGCTTCTAAATGTAACGCTTATTTCTTGATGGTTCCTTCGGTTTGGACTTAAGCCGAAATTTAGATTATACGTTTTCAAAGGTATAAAAAAAAGAATTATCCGTAGAATATCCCGGAATATTTTTCTTTGCCTCCGGATTGTCGAAAAAGTCAGAGAGGGCGGGCGCATAGTTCCGGACGCCCTCCATCATTTGCCGATCCGTCGTTTTGGATGCTTATTGCCTTAACACGCTTATTGCCTTAACGAGCCATGGAGGAGGATTGGTAACGATTGTTTTATCTCAATTCATTTGGATTCTTGTCAGTCAAAGCCCTCTTTTTGTATTGGCAACCCTCTCATCGGATTTAGCAATTTTTCTTGCAACGGGAAAGTGGATGATCGGTTAGATGTCTCTATCTTGGAGGGCGGTTTATGCTTACCTTTCCTGTTTTTTATGTTGTAAAACATGTTTTTTTAGTTGCTTTTGATCAAAATATGCCTTAATTTTGCAGAACGCTCTCTGGAATACAGATGGAAAAGTCCGGAATAAACGGAAAAATCTCCGGCAAACTCTTCCGCTGAGCATCAAAAGTACTTTTGGATATCGAAAAATCGATACGAAGCCTTCAGAAAGTACTTTTTGACCCAAAAAACCGATACGACGGTTCGGAAAACTGCTTTTCGACGTCAAAAAACCGATTTTTTCAGCCTAAAAGCATTTTCAAACCTCAAAAAACCGATTTTTCAACCTTAAAAAGTACTTTTGAATTCCGAAAAACCGATTTGACGGCTCTTAAAACTGTTTTTATCCCCCGCCAACCCTTTTTGAAAGCATGAGAATGAATGAAACATCCTCAAAAATTTTGTTTTTTAGTAAAATTGAATTGATGTAGTATTAATTTTCTCGAAAATGAAAGCATTACAAACCCTTTCTCAGACAAAACTCCAACAGATGGAGCTGGTCGGTTTATCGCGCGAAACGGTAACCGATATCGAAAAATCCGGTGTGGAACTTCTTACCACCGATATCCCCCTTCAACGCTATGTGAAGGATGTAAAAGATAACGTCGATCCGTTTGAAGTCGCTACGCGCAATCCCGATAAAGATCCGTACACGGAAATTCTGCAACAGAAAGACCGCCTCCGTGACCGGGCTTTCAGCCGGTTCGGACGTAAGTTACACTATTACGAGTTCGACGAGGACCCGGCTAAACGAGCTGCCTACAATAATTTATTCCCGCTATGGCGCCTCCATCGCGACATTCCGCACTTGAACCCGAAGAATCAAACCAACGCGACCGATAATTTTTTGAACGACAGCGCCAAGGAACCCTATGCTTCGGCCATTGTCACCTTGACGATGACGCCCGAGCTTGACGGCATAAGCAACACCAACAATGGCTACCGTGCGAGCGAAGAAGACAGCCGCGCCCTGAAAGCCGTTGAGGAAACCTCCGAAGGCAAAGAATTGCGCCGCAAACTTCAGAATGCCAATAAAACGTTGTTCAACTATATCTACACGTTGGCCAACGCCTATTCCGACAATGCCGAATGGGATAAGCTGCTCACCGCCGTCAATGTTGTCCGCAAACGGTACCACGAATTACTCTCGCATCGCGAAGGACAGAAAGGCGAAGACGACAAACCGAAAAAACTGATTCCTAAAACAGGAGGAAACAAAATAATATGATTGTCCGCAAAGTATCCTAAGTATAACCCCTCTGTTGATTATCTCCATCGAAGGCGACCCGCTATAGTCATAAATATCGTTACGGGTATTGGATAAAAGAAAAATATCGCATATATTTACCAAAAATAAAGACAAGCGAATATGGAAACAATAATAATTACACCCGGAAATGAAAGGCAGAGCAACTTAGTGAAATTAATGTTAAAAGAGATGCGCATCCATTTTACCAGCCATATCGAAGACAATGAAATTGGGATCTCCGATGCTGAAATGGACGCAATCGATCGCCTTTATCATATTCGGGGAATTGAAATATCAGAAGAGGTTCCGACAGATTTTCACCGGGCTATATCCGTAGATGAAGCTAAGGGAAGAGTTCAAAAAGGACTTAGAAAAATATTTAAGGAAAAACGAGAAGGAGAAAACATATAAAGATGAAAGTGGTAATACTGCCGGAGGTTGTAGATTATCTTCTCGAACTATCCAATGTCCTGTATGATAAAGAGTATTTTGGTTTTGAAGAAGCGGCTATTAAATACACTGATGAATTATTTGAAGCGATTAAAAATGAATTGCCTTATCAAACCGCGAAGATTGCCCCTGACTATTTCAATAAATTTGGAGAGGGGATGTATTATGTCCTGTTTAAACGGAATAAAAACACTGCTTGGTATGCCTTTTTTAATATCTTCCGTCATAATGGAGAAATCGTTTATTTTGTACGATATATAAATAATAATCATATGATTGCTCAATATTTATAACACCGTATGTTCCGATAGTGATAGACGATAAATTATTCAGACCCGGATACATTTAATTGAAAAAATCCGCCGAATGGCGAAAAATCATTCCGTCATTCGGCGTCAATCTTCATTCAATCCCTTCCCTTATCCGATCCACCTCATGTATGCAAAATCCATGCGGTGCGGCAGGTCGGGATTTTTGGCATATACCCGTAGTCCGTATTGATGCGTACCCGGGTCGTTGAGCGCCTTATGCGTTTCGAAATAAAGCAGGGAACCTTCGGTTTTCACCAAATCGAATTCATACTTCTCCAAAAACTCGATCTTCCCTGTCGTGTCGCTGCTTACCACTACGCATTCCAGGCCGAGTGTGCCCGCCATATCTTTTTTGTCGATAACCACCGTGCCGTAAGTCTGTGTGTTGGTGTCGTTGAAGTCAACCTGTTGATTCGGGTTGAAATCGAGTTTCACCACTTCGAATTTGTCCCATTTCGAGGCCATATCTTCTTTCCAGGCCACGATTTCTTTGGCTTTGGCGAAATTGTTTTCGTGCAATGTCTTCGAACGGTCGGCCAGCTTGTGGTAGAAGCGGGCGAAATAATCGTCCATCATGCGGCGCGTGGTAAAGTGCGGCGCGATTTCGGCGATGGACTTTTTGATATATTGCACCCACTCGGGCGAGTAGCCGTTGCTGTTGTGAGCATAGTACAGCGGGATAATTTCGTTTTCGAGCAATGAGTAGATGGTCGATGCATCGAGTTCGTCTTGAAACGCCGTATTGTCGTACGTTTTTTCGTCCGTCAACGCCCATCCGGCACCTTCTTTGTAACCTTCGTACCACCATCCGTCGAGAACCGAGAAATTGAGCACCCCGTTCATTTCCGCCTTTTCGCCCGACGTACCCGAAGCTTCCTGCAAGCGTGTAGGGGTGTTCAACCAGATGTCGACCCCCGAAATCAGGCGTTTGGCCAACTGCATATCATAATTTTCGAGGAAGATGATTTTTCCCAGGAATTCGGGGCGGCGCGAAATCTCCACAATCTGCTTGATCAGTCCCTGTCCGCCGCCGTCGGCCGGGTGCGCTTTTCCGGCAAAGATGAACTGCACCGGATGCTTCGGGTTGTTGACGATGCGCGAAAGTCGGTCGAGGTCGGTAAACAGCAGGTGTGCCCGCTTGTAAGTGGCAAAACGGCGCGAAAAACCAATCAGCAGCGCGTTGGAATCGATTTCCTCCAGCATATTCACAATACGGGCCGGGTCGGCCTGGTTCTTCAGCCATCCTTCTTTAAACTCCTCGCGTATATAATCGACCAGTTTCTTTTTCAGGTGCATGCGTTGTTTCCATATCTCATCGTCGCTCACCTGATAAATCTTTTTCCAAAGGTCGAAGTTCCCTTCATCTTCATAAAACTTCGGGCCGAAATGCTTTTCATAAAAAGCTTTCATCGACGATGTTGCCCACGAAGGTAGATGGACGCCGTTCGTAACATATCCCACATGCAACTCTTCGGGGAAGTAGCCCTTCCACACGGGCCGGAACATTTCCTTCGATACTTTCCCGTGGAGTTCGCTTACCCCGTTGGCTTCCTGCGCGGTATTCAGGGCGAATACACTCATGGAGAACTTTTCGTTGCTGCCCGGATTTTCGCGCCCCATGTCCATGAACTGTTGCCAGGGGATGCCGATCTTTCCGATGATAGGTTTCATATATTTGGCGATCAGCGGCTCGTCGAAATAATCGTGGCCCGCCGGTACGGGAGTGTGCACCGTATAGAGCGAAGACGCGCGTACCAGTTCGAGCGCCACATTGAAGTTCAGGCCGCTTTCCACATAGTCGAGCAACCGCTGCACGCTGATAAAGGCGGCATGTCCTTCGTTCATGTGGTAGACATCTTTTTTAATACCCAGTTTGTTGAGCAACAGAATGCCGCCTACGCCGAGCAGGAGCTCCTGCTTCATGCGGTTTTCCCAGTCACCGCCATACAATTGATGAGTGATGGATCGGTCATATTCGCTGTTGCGTTCGAAGTCGGTGTCCATCAAAAACAAGTTGATGCGTCCTACGGCTACTTTCCATACGTTCGAGTAGATGATGCGGTCGTGAAAAGGCACTTCCAGAATCAGCGGCTGGCCGTTTTCGTCGTTCACCTGGCGGATAGGCAAATTGCCGAAGTTCTGCGCTTCGTAGTTGGCGATTTGTTGTCCGTCCACCGAAAGGCTTTGGGTGAAATAACCGTAGCGGTATAAGAATCCGACGGCGGTCATATTCACGTTGCTGTCACTGGCCTCTTTGAGGTAGTCGCCGGCTAAAATGCCCAATCCTCCCGAATAAATCTTCAAGATGTTCGCCAAGCCGTATTCCATGCTGAAGTAGGCGATGCTGGGGCGGTTGCTGTTGTGCGGAACCTGCATGTACGCATGATAGGCATCGTATGTCCGGTGTATCCGGTCCATCAATTCCGCATCTTTTACGATTTCCTCGGTTCGTTCCGATTGCAGGTTTTGCAGGAGGATAACCGGATTGCGGTTGCTCTTATCCCATCCCTTCGGATCGATATCTTCAAACAGGTCTTTGGCTTGTTCGTTCCATACCCACCATAAATTATGAGCGATTTCTTCTAACGGACGCAACTCTTGCGGAAGGATAGCATGAACATGAATATCTCGCCATACAGGCGTATTTGAATAACTTGATTTGATGATCATTGTATTTATATTGTCTTAATGTCTAATGTCTAAAGGTTTTTGTCTTTTCACGACAAATATAACAACTTAATCGGCGTTAAGTTTATAAGGTTTCGACAATCGAATAAAAGAATTATGCAACGCTTTGCGATAAGCTTCCTCATAATACACGATGAAGTGTTGCCAGTCCCCTTTATCGGATAATTTCGATGCTTTTTGCCGCAGCACATTGATTTGTTCCACGCTTTTCAACGAGAAGTCGAAGACAAGGGTGGCTATTTCTTTGGCGACTTCCTGAAAGTTACTGTCGTCGCGGCCGATCACTTCAATGCCGTCGTCCATACCTTCTTTATCGCCTTGTTTCTTAGCCCACAAACCGAAACCGGCCAGAGTCGTCGTGATCGTCGGGATGGAAAAAGCCACGCTTTCGTGAGGGGTATATCCCCAAGGCTCGTAATACGAAGGAAATACCGATAAGTCGAGCCCGATGAGCAGATCGTAATAGGGCACATCGAATATGCCGTCGTTTCCGTTCAGGTACGAAGGAATAAAGATGATTTTGACCCGGTTGTTTTCTTCATTCGTGAAGCCCGATGAGCGGATCTGTTGCATCACCATATCCTTGTCGGGTTGATGCAATTCGTGCGTGATAAAGCGGTCGCCGGGGTGAGAGGCTCTCCGGGACGGCATTTCTCCTTTTATACGGCGTCGCAAATCTTCCCGCGCACCTTTTATCCAAGCGGGTACCATAATAAACGCAATAATGTCTTTGCTCAGTTGAGGCGTTTTGCGCAGCATGTTCATGGCTTCGATAAACGCGTCGATACCTTTGTTTTTGTATTCATATCGACCGCTCGTGCCTACCAGCAGAGCATCCGTATCGGGCGCATATCCCAAAAGCTTTTCGGCCACGCCGAGCAGTATTTTGCGGGCGTTCTTCCGGGCAAGGCGGTGGGCATTCCCTTTAGGGATGAACCCTTTCTCAAAGCCGTTAGGAGTGACCACATCGGGCTGTCGTTCCAGAAACTGGGCGCATTCCTGCGCCGTGATATCGCTCACCGTCGTGAAACAGTCGACATTCTGTGCGGCTTTCTTCTCGATGGAGTGCTTGGAAGTCATATTTAGTTGGCGGGCCATCTGGTCGCCGTTATACGTTTTCAAATAGTTGTAAAGGGGGAGGTTGTTTCCGGCAATCGACCGTCCGATGGAGGTGGCGTGCGTGGTGAAAACCGTGGCGATCTTCGGCACGTTTTTCTTAATGTACAGCGCTCCCATGCCCAACATCCATTCGTTGAAGTGGGCAATCACATGATACGGTTCGAGTTGATGGTAGCGGTAGAAACTTTCGATAACGAGGCCGGTGGCGTAAGCAAACATCGACGAATCGTGATAGTCGCCGTAAGCCGGCATCGAATCGACACCGAAATCCACCCACATATCGCTGTATATCTTATTCCTTTGCTCGAAAAACCGGTTGAACTTGACCAGAAATACGATCGGTTGTCCGGGAACATTCCATCTGCCGGTGCGAATCTCGAGCCCTTGATGGATTTTCGCGTACTCGATCCAGGCGGGATAGAGTGTGTTATCGGCTTGAAACCACGGATTGTCGCGCCCTTCCCAAATGTCGGGGCCTATAAAAAATAAACGGTCTTTGTATAGCTTTTGGAGTGAATTCGCTCTTGTCGATAAAACAGTGTATATACCACCCACTTTATTACATACTTCCCAACTGGTCTCGAAAATGTAATCGGGAGTAGGGTTTGTATCCATTTGCATAAATCATTTCTTCTATGTGGAGTGCAAAGATACGAATTAAAAGAAGAAAGAGCAAAGAGGAAGATAATTCCAATTACAAATTACAAATTACAAATGACAAATTACAAATGACAAATGAAAGGTTGAGTGCCGAAAGACCCGGTAATAAAGACTTTAGACTTTAAACCTTAGGCCTTAGACTCTATCCCGGTGACTGAAGACCGCTTTCCAGCCCTTTTCTTGTGTCTACGGAACGGAATACGTATCTTTGCAACCGTTGTACAAAATAATTAAAATGAACAGTCAAATGAAAAATCTCGATTATGGTATCATCGGTAACTGCCGGACAGCGGCATTGATATCGAAAGAAGGAAGCCTCGATTGGCTTTGCCTGCCCGATTTTGATTCGCCGTCGGTCTTTACCAAACTTCTCGACGAAGAAAACGGGGGCTGCTTCGCTTTCGGCGTGTCTGAGGCTTATACCATTACGCAAACCTATTTGGGAAACACCAATATCCTTACCACGCGCTTCGAGGCTCCCGAAGGCGCTTTCACCGTCTTTGACTATATGCCCCGTTACCGTACCAACGAAGAGAAACATTATATGCCTCCCGAAATACATCGTTATATCCGGGTGACCCGTGGAGCCCCGAAGGTGCGCATCTTGTACGATCCCAAAATCAATTATGCGCGCGAAGCGGTGAAGCACGATGTCTTCGAGACCTACATCAAAACGTACTCCGTGGAGGACTCCGAAGATAAGATATATATGTATACCAGTGTCGATTTTAACCGGGTGCTTAGCGGCGAAGAGTTCACCCTTACCGACCATCAGTTTTTTGTGCTTTCCTACAACCAAAAGTTGGTCACCATCGACAACAATCGCGTCCTGCTGGATTACGAGCGCACGAAGGTCTACTGGCTCAACTGGATCAACCGTTCTCGGGAGTATACGCAATACAGCGAAATGATTAAACGCAGCTTGTTGATATTAAAGTTGATGTCGTACCAAAACAGTGGCGCTATGCTGGCGGCCGTGACCACCAGCCTTCCCGAGAGTATCGGCGAAACACGCAATTGGGACTATCGCTTTTGTTGGCTGCGCGATGCCTCCATGTCCATCGATACGTTGTTGTTTATGAAGCATAAGAATACGGCGGCACGGTTCATCGGCTTTGTAAAACGCATATTGAAGTCGCGCGACGATGTCTTTCAAATCATGTACGGTATCCGCGGCGAACGCGAGCTCACCGAGGAGGTCTTGCCTCATTTGGCCGGATACGAGAACTCCCGGCCGGTGCGTATCGGCAATGCGGCTTACCATCAGGTGCAGAATGATTCGCTGGGATATTTGCTCGACGTGATTTATAAATACTATCTGTACTTTCCCGGCACGCTCGATGAGGTGGAGGAGATTTGGGAAATTGTGAAAAATATGGTGCGGATGGTATTACGCGTATGGCAAAAGGCCGATCAAGGTATTTGGGAGTTCCGTACAAGGGAATTGAATTTCGTGTTCTCGAAGGTGATGAGTTGGGTGGCGGTCGACAGGGCATCGCGTATTGCCGAGTTGCTCAACAAGGATTTCTATGCCGAAAAATGGCGCGCACAAGCCGATCTTATTAAAAAGGATGTCCATGAAAAAGGGTGGAACGAAGAAATGCACTGCTTTACGCAGGCTTATGAAAATGCCGATTGCGATTCGTCCTTGTTGCTCATGGAATTCTATGGTTTTATCGAAGCTTCCGATGAGCGCTACGTGAGCACCGTCAAGGTCATTCAGGAAAACTTGTTTCATAACGGGTTGATGTATCGGTATAAAGCCGAAGACGATTTCGGAAAACCCTCTTCGGCGTTCACGATTTGTACGTTTTGGCTGGTCGAAGCGCTTTATGTCATCGGCGAACGCGAACAGGCGAAAGAGATTTTCGAATCGTTGATTTCTTATTCGAATCATGTGGGCCTTTACAGCGAGGATTTGGATTTCGAAACCAAACGCCAGCTTGGCAATTTCCCTCAGGCTTATTCGCATCTGGCATTTATCAACACCGCCGTGTTGTTTTCCGAAGAAAAACAGTTGTCGAAATTTATACAGCCGTAAGATGGAGGTTGGTGATTGGAGGTTGGTGAATGGAGAATGGAGATTGGAGGTTGGAGAATGGAGATTGGGATATTTCGCTCGATAGGGCCTTCGGCGATAAACGCTGTGCGTGATAATGGCTAACGCCGATAGTCGAAGGGAACAAGGGCAATCTTTATCAATCTTTATCAGTCTTCCCTCAATCTTTTTCAATCCTCCTCAATCTTTTATCAATTTCTCCAGAAATGGGAGTACCCCAGCTTGTGCCGGAATCCGGTAATGGGCGACCGTGGAGAAGTTGCCGACTTTAATGCTGATGCCATCAGGGGGCAACGCCCGAAACATATCTTCATCCGTGGTGTCATCGCCGATAGCCAAGACAAAATCATAGGTGTTTTTGTTTAGGCGCCGCTGGATTTCGCTTCCTTTGTTATATTCCGACGGTTTTATTTCGACGATTTTATTACCCGGAACGATTTGCAGGTTGAGTCGCGAGCAAGGTCCGATCAAGGCATTGATGAGTTGCTTTTGGCGTAATTCGGCCAGCCACATGTCGACGTTCCGGTAGTGCCATACCAGCGAAGTCTCCTTGATTTCCATGTGCGAGCGGGGTGTTTTATCGATCGTATGGCGCATGATATTCATTATTTCGTCATCCCACAACTCTTTTCTCCGAATGGTTTCATGCCATTTTCCGTTCTCTTTGTAAAAGGCGCCGTGTTCCGCTGCAAAGTCCAAATCGATTCCTGCGAACCATTTATCGAGAATGGAGTGATTGCGCCCACTGTTAATGACGACAGTGTTTTTTGTATCGGCGGTCATTTCTTTCACCACTTTCAATAACTCCGGCGATGGCGCCGCATCTTCGGGATTCTTCACGAATGGGGCGAGCGTACCGTCATAATCGAGCATCAACAGGCGGGATGTGGATTGATCATAACATTCCTTGATTTGTTCGAGTTGCGGCAAGCGTACCGTCTTCTGTACGATTTCCTTATTGAGAATCTTGATTTCTTCGAGTTCCGTGACAAAATCATTCGCCCATTTTTTTACCGTTTGTGTAGAAATGCGTGTCTGCATTTTATCCAACCGTTTTCGCTTTTCCTCTTCCGGCATCGTGAGTGCTTGCACGATGGCCGTGGCGATTTGTTCGGTGTCGTTGGGATTGATAATGATGGCGTCGGAAAGTTCGATGGCGGCTCCGGCCATTTCACTTAATATCAGTACGCCTGCTTCTTCGCGTTTTGTTGCCAGGTATTCTTTGGCGACGAGGTTCATTCCGTCGCGGAGAGGGGTTACCAAGGCTATTTGGGCGATATGATACAGGGCGATAAGCTCTTCAAACGCAAAACTGCGGTAGAAGTAATGAACCGGCGTCCATCCCGGCTTTGAATAGCGGCCATTGATGCTGCCGATGGCTTGATCGATACTCGTCTTTAGTTCGGCATACCGGTCGACGGTATCGCGTGAGGGGACTACAATCATCGCCAGCGATACTTTTTCGTGATACTCCGGATGTTCTTCCAGAAATTGGGCAAACCCGTTCACACGGTGCAGAATACCTTTGCTGTAGTCTAAGCGGTCTACCGAAAGGATATTCGTTTGATTGCCGAGTTTGCGTTTCAGGGAATTGGTTTTCTTTTCCACGGCCGGAAGAGTCGGCGCCTGGTGATATTTTTCGTAGTTGATGCCCATCGGAAATGCGTCGATATGGACCACTCTGTTTTGTAAATTGATTTCATCGAGGTCGCTGTTTAAATTCAGTACGCGATAGATGGCGCTCATAAAATGGCGCATGTAATCGTGTGTGTGAAAACCGATGAGATCCGCTCCGAGCAATCCCTGCAATACCTCCTCTCTTTCGGGGAGCACGCGGAACAGTTCGTACGAAGGAAAAGGAATGTGATGGAAGTAGCCGATACTCACGCCGGCTCTTTCGTCGCGGATCATTTTGGGTAGCAGCATCAATTGATAATCCTGTATCCACACAATGTCATCATCTTCGATAAAAGGAAGCGATTCGCTACAGAATAGAGCGTTCACCTGTTGGTACATTTTCCAGTATTCCGCCTTGTATTCGATATAGGAAAAAAAGTAATGGCACAATGGCCATAAAACATTATTACTGTATCCTTCGTAATAATTCTCGATCTGTTCGGGAGATAGGAACACGGGATGAAAATTCATTTTGTGCAACCGCTTGGTAATGGCCGCTTTTTCTTTTTCATCTTCTACATGTATGCCGGGCCAGCCGATCCAGTATTGCTCCGCTTTGGTTTCCAGAGAACCGAGTCCTGTAGCCAATCCTCCTTCGCTGCGTTTGATGCGGAAAGCCCCGTTTTTCTTTTCGATTTTTACCGGAAGCCGGTTTGATATAATAATTATTTTCATTGGGTTTTTTTGTTATTATTTCACCGAAGGCGTCGCTCGGAGCGACATTCTCGGTTATCCGGTGATATTGTAATAACACTATTATCACGTTAAAGATTAAAAGTTAACATATTTTTTGTAATCGGCGGTGTTTTATGATGGATAGATTTTTTCTATTTATAATAAAAAGGGCGCATTCATTTGTCCGTTCCGTATTTTTGTAGTAATTTCGTATCCCGATTCGTAATGACCACATTACATCCTATTTCAATCAGGAATATCAAAGGTAAAAGTAATAATAACAAGTATCATACAATTATGGCAAAAGAGAAAATTTATTTAACCTGTGATGGTAATCAGGCAGCTGCCCACATAGCCTATATGTTTAGTGAAGTGGCTGTTATTTATCCCATTACACCCTCGTCTACAATGGCTGAATACGTAGATGAATGGGCCGCTGCCGGAAGGAAAAATCTTTTCGGGCAGCCCGTATTGGTACAGGAAATGCAATCGGAAGCAGGAGCTGCGGGAGCCTTGCATGGTTCGTTGCAGGCCGGTGCGCTTACATCGACTTTCACCGCATCGCAAGGCTTGTTGCTGATGCTTCCGAATATGTATAAAATTGCGGGTGAATTATTGCCCGGAGTATTTCACGTGGCCGCTCGCGCAATCGCAAGCCAGGCGTTGTCGATCTTCGGTGATCAACAAGACGTGATGGCTGCTCGCCCTACCGGCTTCGCCCTTTTCGCGACCGGCTCGGTACAAGAGGTAATGGATTTGGCTGCTGTGGCTCATTTGGCTGCCATCGAAAGCCGTGTTCCTTTCCTTCATTTCTTCGATGGATTCCGTACTTCTCATGAAATACAGAAAATCGAAGCGCTTACCAACGAAGATCTTGCTCCTCTTTTAAACCAGGATGCATTGAAAGCTTTCAGGGATAGGGCTCTGACTCCCGATGCCCCGGTAACCAGAGGCACGGCTCAGAACGACGATATTTATTTCCAGGCTCGTGAAGCGGCGAATCCGTTTTATGAAGCGATTCCCGGGGTGGTCGAGAAATATCTCGAAAAATTGGCCGCTGTCACGGGACGTAAATACGGATTGTTCGATTATTACGGCGATCCCGAAGCCGACAGGGTCATCATTGCGATGGGTGCGGTAACCGAAACTATCCGCGAAGTAGTGGATTATAAGAATGCCCATGGCGAAAAGGTGGGTGTCGTGGCTGTTCACTTGTATCGTCCTTTCAAAGCCGAAGCTTTCTTGTCGGTTGTCCCCAAGACGGCCAAACGGATTGCGGTGCTCGATCGTACCAAAGAACCCGGTTCTACCGGACAACCTTTATACCTCGACGTAAAAAATTGTTTCTATGGCAAGGAGGATGCTCCGCTTATCGTGGGAGGTATTTACGGATTATCGTCGAAAGATACGACTCCGGGACAAATCATTTCGGTGTATGACAACCTGAAAATGAACTTGCCTAAGAACGATTTCACTATCGGGATTGTCGACGATGTGACGTTTAAATCGTTGCCTCATATTCCGGAAGTTTCCATGGACGAAACAACCTACGAAGCTAAATTCTACGGATTAGGTTCCGATGGTACCGTGGGCGCCAATAAAAACTCCATTAAAATTATCGGCGACAATACCGACAAGTATGTACAGGCTTATTTCGCTTACGACTCGAAGAAGTCGGGCGGTTTCACCTGTTCGCACATGCGTTTCGGTGATAACCCTATCCGTTCTACCTATTTGGTCAATACGCCTAACTTTGTGGCTTGTCACGTACCGGCCTATCTGCATTTGTATGATGTGACGCGTGGCCTTAAGAAAGGGGGAACGTTCCTTCTGAACTCTTTGTGGAGCAAGGAAGAAGTCGGTCGGCACTTGCCGGATCATGTGAAGAAATATTTCGCCGAGAACGACATTACATTATATATTATCAATGCTACGCGCATCGCTTCCGAAATAGGGTTGGGTAACCGTACGAATACCATTCTTCAATCGGCGTTCTTTAAAATATCCAATATTATTCCTTATGAACTGGCGGTGGAACAGATGAAGAAGTTCATCGTGAAATCGTATGGTAAGAAAGGGGAGAATATTATTCAAATGAACTATGCTGCCGTCGACAGGGGTAGCGAAGTGGAGGAGGTCGAAATTCCCCGTGAATGGGCAACCTTGAATGCGGTGGCCGAATCGCAAGACGATGCACCCGAATTTATCCAAAAGCTGGTTCGTCCGATAAATGCGCAGAGAGGATATGATCTTCCCGTATCGGTCTTTTCCGGCAGAGAGGACGGTACGTGGGAACACGGTACCTCGGCTTACGAAAAACGGGGTGTGGCTACCTTCGTTCCTGAATGGAACGCCGAGAATTGTATCCAGTGTAACCAGTGCGCCTATGTGTGTCCTCACGCGACCATCCGTCCGTTTGTTCTTGACGAAAATGAACAGCAAGGATTGGGCGAGGGTGTAGATCTGTTGAAAGCTCAGGGAAAACAATTCGCCGGAATGGGATTCCATATTCAAGTGGATGTGCTCGACTGCTTGGGCTGCGGTAACTGTGCCGATGTGTGCCCGGGTAAGAAAGGACAGAAAGCGCTCGAAATGGTGCCGATCACCACGCAATACGAAAATCAGGACAATTGGAATTACATGCTCGATCATGTTACCAGCAAGGCTCATCTGGTGGATGTATCGCTGAATGTGAAGAATTCTCAGTTCGCACAACCGTTGTTTGAATTCTCCGGCGCTTGTTCGGGTTGTGGAGAAACTCCTTATATTAAATTGATCACCCAGCTTTATGGCGACCGGATGATGATTGCCAATGCCACCGGATGTTCTTCTATTTACGGCGCTTCCGCTCCTTCTACTCCTTATACGAAGAATGCAGAAGGAAAAGGCCCGGCATGGGCGAACTCCTTGTTTGAAGACAATGCGGAGTTCGGCTACGGATTTGTCATAGCTCAAGCCAGCATGCGCAACCGTATCAAGGATTTGATGTCGCAGGCAAGACAATCCGACCAATTTAGCGACGAACAAAAAGCATTATTCCAGGAATGGATCGATCAAAAAGATGATTTGCAAAAGTCGAAAGAAGCTTCCGATAAAGTGCTCGCTTCGCTGAATGGGGTGGAAAATGACCTCGCTAAGGAAATTCTTTCTCTCGAAAAATATCTGACGAAGAAGTCTATTTGGGTATTCGGAGGTGACGGATGGGCCTATGATATCGGCTTTGGCGGGCTCGATCATGTACTGGCAACCGGTCAGGATATTAATGTGTTGGTAATGGATACCGAGGTGTATTCCAATACCGGCGGGCAATCTTCCAAAGCAACACCTATTGCTGCGGTGGCTAAGTTTGCCGCTTCCGGAAAACGTATCCGTAAGAAAGATCTCGGAATGATTGCGACCACCTACGGGTATGTGTATGTGGCTCAGGTAGCCATGGGCGCTAATCAGGCTCATTATCTCAAAGTGTTGAAAGAAGCCGAAGCCTATCACGGGCCGTCGCTTATTATCGCTTACTCGCCTTGTATCAGTCACGGATTGAAAAAGGGTATGGGTAGCGCTCAACATGAAGAGAAGAGAGCGGTGGAATGCGGTTATTGGCACTTGTGGCGTTACAATCCTCAGTTGGAAGACGAAGGTAAGAACCCGTTCAGCCTCGATAGTAAAGAGCCTGATTGGACCAAGTTCGACGAATTCCTGCATGGAGAAGTGCGCTATACGGCGTTGACAAAATCGTTTCCGAAAGAAGCCGATGAGCTCTTTAAGGCGGCGAAAGAAAATGCACAATGGCGCTATCGCTCTTATCAGCGCATGGCGAATGTCGACTACTCGATGCCTCCCGTAGACAATGATGTGGTGACGGAAACAGCCGATGTAGAAAAGTAAACTTTTACTGAATGAGTATATTCGTAGCGATCAGCCTTCGGGTTGATCGCTTTTTTTAACCTGATATTTTTATCTTGTCAAGATATCATATAATAAAGAAAAAGGGCTATCTTCGCATATTATATGATAGGTTAGTCGTATGGCAAAGAATACAAAAGGTACAAAATTACCCCGTAAATTAGAACAGAAGATGCAAGTCGTAGGAGAGCAAATTAAGTTGGCCCGGCTTCGTAGGAACTTAAGTGTGTCGCAGGTGGCGGAACGTGCGACCTGTTCGCCTTTAACGGTATCACGTATCGAAAAAGGCGCTCCCACGGTGGCTATCGGTATTTACTTGCGCGTGCTCTATGCTTTGCAATTGGAGGATGATATTCTGTGGCTTGCCAAAGAAGATGCATTGGGTAAAGCGTTGCAGGATTTGAATTTGAAAAATAGAGAACGCGCATCTAAAAAAGAATAAGCGATGAAAAAGTTGTTTGTTTACGCTGATTTTGAATGGCTGAAAGCGGTTGAGCTTATCGGAGAGCTTAGTTACGAATCACTTCGCGGTTCGGATAGCTATGGGTTTAAGTTCAACGATGAGTGGCTGAAAAGACGTGGCAGTATAGTTTTAAGTGATGACTTGAACAGCTATCCCGGACAGCAATATACTCAGCCGGATAAGGATATTTTCGGTTGCTTTTCCGATGCCTTTCCCGACCGTTGGGGACGCACATTGCTCAATCGCAGAGAGCAAATCTTGGCAGGAGAGGAGAAACGCCCCGTTCGTCGGTTATCGTCATTCGACTATCTGACAGGCATTGACGATTATTCCCGAATGGGAGGCTTTCGTTTTAAAGAAAGCATCGATGGCGACTACATGAATGTAAGCGATACTCTCAGCATTCCGCCATTGACTGATATTCGAGAATTGATAGCGGCTAGTCAAGAGGTGGAGAAGAGCGAAGAGGAAAATTTACTACCCGATAAGAAATGGATTGTCCAACTCGTTCAACCCGGCTCGTCGTTGGGGGGATCGCGTCCCAAGGCAAGCGTGATAGATTTGGATAAGGTATTGTATATTGCCAAATTCCCATCCCGTAAAGATGATCACGATACAGGACTATGGGAGCATTTAAGTCACTTGCTTGCTATAAAAGCCGGGATCAATGCTGCAACTACCAAAGTTATCTCAACGAATGATAAATATCATACGCTCCTTTCTCGTCGTTTCGATCGAACGGAAGATGGCCGGCGTATACACTTTGCATCCTCCATGACCTTATTGGGACTGAACGATGGCGACAATGCAACTACCGGCCATGGTTATTTGGATATCGTTGATTTTATTTTGCAAAGCTGCACGAATGTCGAAGGAAATCTTCAAGAACTGTATCGCCGTGTAGCATTCAATATCTGCATCGGCAATAGCGATGATCATTTCCGTAATCACGCATTCCTCCTGACAGCCAAAGGTTGGACCCTTTCTCCTGCCTACGATATGAATCCAACCTTGAGTGAATATCAAAGCTTGCTGATATCTTCCGCTACCAACAAAGCCGACTTAACTATCCTACTTGATGCTTGCGAGCAATATATGTTGAGTCGTGAGGTGGCTGAACAAATCATTTCAGGAGTTGTTGCCGTGGTGAAAGATTGGCGGGCTGTAGCAACTAAAATTGGTGTTTCACAGCGGGAAATGCAAATATTGAGTACGATTATTGAGGAAAGGTCTGAAAACTTTAAACGGATTTAAGAACTCACGTTAATATGTAAATGAACCCGAAGTAGAACGAATTCTTTCGATTATGGTATTCTTGGGAAATTGTCATGAATATATTCATATAGCGCAAGAAATAACAAGCGGATGCCGACTGGTTGAGCGGCATCCACCAAATTCAATTCTTATCTTTTGGTAGAAAGAAGAGGAAAGTTCCCGAAATAGATGCCTATCCTATATAATAGAAAGTTCCATTATATTATTTTCGTGACAGAAATTTATAAACTCTTCTAAAGCATCAATAGATGTTTGTTCGTTCAAAAAACGATCTAAAGGGAAAGAATAAAGAATCTGTATATTCCCTTTTTCCGAATTTAGCACTGAGCGGGTATGTTGCATTGTGGCATATTCTTTATTATATATCAACTCTTCGATATTCCAAATCCATTCTTTTTTCTTGGGCTTAACTTCAAGAATAAACAATAATTTGCTGCCGGATTCGTCCTCTTTTGCAAATGAATCAATGTCTAGCCTATCAATTCCGTTGCTCTCGAAAAAACCAGTATCTGAATATTGGATAATGCTTAATCCGTATTCTTCCCCATTTTCCATAAGGACGTTTTCAAAATCGTATTCAAACATATAGGAATAAAGGAAATCCCATGCCCACATATTATTCCATATTCTTAGCTCCCCATTACGTTTTTGAACGATGGGCTCCGAATAGTGTTTAAATCCCAGAAAAGAAGGAAAGTCTAGTTTAGATTTGATAAAATATGCCAGATCAAGCATTCTGGACTGATAGGAATAAATTAATCGATATGCTTTTCTTACATCACATAAAGCATTGTTGAATTCTTCTATTTTAGTTTCCATATTTTAAATATATTATTAGTTGTTATTTGTTTTTTGGAGTTGTAAAAATCCTGCAAAATACGTTTATTATCAAACTCAAGTAAGGAAGCAATGGCTTCTTCACTTCTATTATTTAAGTGGATAGGTTGCAAATCCGATAACCATTTTACATCAACATATCCGTGTTTGCTAAACACACTTATAATATCATTCAATAATCTTGTTATGGCCTTGGTGCCTTCTGGCTGACTTTTTAGTGTCAAGTCTTCGGCATAATTGCTAATCTCATGCAATAGGTTGTACCAACTGGATGTATAGACATTATATTGTTTTCTTCCAATTGATAAGGTACAATCTTGCAAAAGAATATTACCTCCTAAAGCTATAAATATAAGTGTTTTATTAATATTGTTGACTTCACTGGAAAATGATAGAATCTCCTTTTTCCATTGATCAACACACTGTCCCCGACAGTCTCTTTTTTTAGCCTCGATTATCACATCGAATTTCTCCGCCTCTATCCACACATCAGGCTCTACATAGCGTGAATTTTGTTTACCATCCGGAGTCATTTTCTCCCAAAATTGGATCGATTTTATTTCACCAATTTCTTTTGGTATTTTAGACTGCTTGCCGCAACTGCTTCGAAGCAGTTGCCAAAATACGGTATCCGGTAAATACTGCAACATGCCGATAATCGACGAGGTCAAACTATCTTCTGAAGGAGTGAAGTGTGGGTCGGTAAAAGAATCTTTTAATTTATTTTTTAGCAGTGCTTGAATCATAATTAATCAGTTTTTAAATTAATTGCAAAGGATAAGTCTGTTTGGGAGAAGTTTTCTATTGCATACAATTATAAACCTAAAGCATCGAAATCGACTTCTTCAATAATAATAAAATCTCTCCAAATCGGGACTTCTTGATAGGCTTCTTTTGATCCTTTTGGAACCCCCAGATATTTACTATTAGGAAATATGCTATTTGAATAATTAAAATAAATGGGTATGGAATTTTTACTATATATCTTCTCGATACCAGTACATTCATTAAAAGCACCGTTGCCAATTGATGTGACATTTTTCGGTATTATAAGATCTCCTGTAAATCCGGAGCATTCACTAAAAGCACTATTGTCAATAGAGGTGACAGAGTTGGGGATAATCAATTTGCCTGAAAATCCTTCGCAATTTTGAAAGGCTGAATATCCTATCGTTTTTAGCCTTTCCGGTAATTTTAAAATTCCAGTTAACGAATAACAAAGAGAAAAAGCAAAATTACTTATAGTGACTAACGATACAGGCAACTTCAATTCCCTTGATAAATTCGAATAATAAAAAGCAAACTCTCCAATAGTAGTAACTCCATCGGGTATTACACATTTTTGAATTGAGGATTCGCGGAATAAATTATCGGGAATGCTTGTTAGTTTATCAGGCAGTTTGACTTCCCTTATTCTTTTATTGTCTTTAAATAGTCCAGCGGGTAGTTCCGTATTGCTAATCGCCGACATATCCAGTGTCTCCAGCGAAGCCATCTCGGAAAGAAAGAGAAAGTCGTAATTGTTCAATGTTCCCAATACCGTTAAAGTCTGCAGATTTTGTTTTTGTTGAGAGGTGAGCAAGGAGGATAGTGTGCCTGGAGTAGCAACATTTAGTACGATCGTACCTCCTGCTTGTTCGAAAGCGATCGTCTGCAAGGTCTTTCCGCTATTGTTCTTTATAGAGACGGTCGCATAACGGGTAAGCCCGGGATTTTTCGCAATATAAAAGGTCAGTGTTTCGGTACGCATTGCCGAACGGGTATTCGATAATGACAGCCATGATTGCGCTTCGGCAGGGATAGACACCGTATAATCGATGTCGGTATTTACCGCAACCTCTTGCGTACCGGCATTCTCGGACAGGGAATAGGCATTGGAAGCCACGCTAATGGTTCCTTTTATAAAGTTTAGGCTACTCATGATCGTTTTAGTTTCGCCGTCATATACCCACACCAGAATTTCATCTTCTATCAACGGATCGGGAGCCGTTACGGTGATCGTCCCGGTAGCGTTTGTCTTCGGAGTTACTTTTGCAGACCATCCGTTTTGGCCGAGCGCTTTCACAACAGTCTTGCCCGTTGCTCCGGTAATGGAATAATCGAGTGTTTTGGAAGCGCCTGCCGTAATGGATATGTCGGCCGGTTCGGCGAAAGAAATACTTAAAAGCTTTTCTTTCGGCAGGGTAATCAGTGTACCATCAATGAGTTTCAGATAGACATTCGCCTCATCTTGCGTTACGCTTTCAAAGAAGGAATCTCCTTTTTCCCCTTTTTCGCCGGTCGCTTTGTTCAATTGCATCCAAGTATTTCCGCTATCGGTGGAGATATACCAGTAATCATTTTCAATTTTTAGTTGTGGAGTCGTTCCATTTTCACCGTCTATTCCTTGCGCTTTTATTTTAGCGCCCTTGCTGTCCAAAAGCCAGTCTCCGTTCAACGTCCAATAATACTTATCATCATTTGCGACCGTTAGCCCGATTAAGGGAGTTTTCCCTTCCTTGCCATGATAGATTGTTACTGCACCGTTTTTTGCAAAAGTAAGCGTGTACCCAATGACAGTGTTTCCTTCTTTCACTTCCGACAGGCCCGTTATATAATCATTGTTTTGCAGAGCAGTTAACGTCGCCTGCAAGGCAGAAATGTTGCTATTCATCTGCGCGCAGAGCGTTTCCAACGATTTCACCCTCTTGTCCAATTCATCGACTTGCGACTGCAAGCCGGAATCATCTTTACAAGATGAAAAACATAGCAGCAGTCCAATTGCTGCCGCCATGTAAATAATTGTTTTTCTCATATAATTATATTGATAAATTTGAACTGTGTTTCCATATCTCCCATCTATTTGCCTATTCCATCTATCAAGTTCAATTTTTTGCCTTTTAAGGAAGTTGATCTCAAACTCGATGAATATTGATGTTGCACCTCATATTCTTGATTATTCCATTTAAACTTCCATTTGAAGATAGGATAATATACGGAATTAAACTTCATTCCCAAATTAGTAGAACTGCCGGCAGTAAGATTTCCTAACTTTGAAGGGTCGGTTGAATATCCTACCAACTTACCGCTATACCCATCGTAGATATATAATGAAGTTAACTCTATAGCCTGACTGCTGTTATTTGTGATTTCAGAATACAAATCTCCGGTTACAAAACCATTAATAATAACACCACCGCTGCCTCGAAATGATAATGAAATGAATGACGTTATATCTTGCACTAGCACGGAACATGTGGTAGAAGCGCCGCCATCATCTGATTTTACCGTCATTGTCGCAGAACCGAGTTGATGAGCTTTTAACAATCCTTCCTGTGTTACGGTCGCAACGGAAGAATTGGAACTTTCCCATGTTAATCCTTTATTATAAGCATTTGTGGGAGATATAATTGCCGACAATTGTTTCGTTTCATCGGGAAGTAAGGATACAGATGAGTAATTAAGACTAACTTGTTGAACTTTTACTTTAACCACCTTTACTGTGCAAGTCGCTGTTTTTGATCCGTCGGCGGAAGTTGCCGTTATAACCGCCTCGCCTTCGGCGACTGCTTTAATTAGGGCGCTATTGGTTCCTTTTCCATCCCCTGTAACCGTCGCAACCGAAGGATTGGAACTACTCCAGATTGCTTCGAGATACGCTTCATTGTTCGTCGAATACAATACATGAATGACTTCCGCGGCATCAGGAAAAGCTAATTCGATATCGTTCATTGACAACTTAATTCCTTTTAAATTCACCGTGACATTGCATTGTGCGGTAAAATCTCCATCTTCTGTTTTTGCTGTTATCACGGTTTTTCCAGTCATCATGCCCGTCACCGTTCCGTTTTGATCGACTTGAGCGATTTTTTCATCTCCGCTACTCCAAATAACTTTCTTATTAGTTGCGTTTTCCGGTGCCAGTGTAGCCTGAATCTTAATCTGATCCGTCATTTCCATAACAACATCCTTATGCGATAAAGTAATTCCCGTAGCATGAATAGGTACGACTTTGATTTTTGCCGATGCCGATAAATTCAATGCCGGCGCTTTTACCGCCAATGTCGCTTCTCCTACTTTCAATGCCTGAATGTTTCCCTTATTATCCACAGTAAAAATCTCCGCATCCGAGGTCTGCCATTCATAAGCAGGCGCGGGTAAATCGGCCGGTACGTGTTTTACTTCAACCTTTTTTGAACTACCGATATCCATGGTGATTTCATTCGGTATCGAAATACTTGTGACTACAGGATCGTCTTTTTTTTCACAACTCCATACCAGCAATCCTGCAAAAAGAACAGCTAAAAAATACCTTTTCATAATACTTCAATATAATTTTATCAATTTCCATTGATTAAAGCCTCGCCGTTCCTCAAGGTCAGCATGATTATAATAAAAGAGGCGTGGGAACTGTTAGTCTTATCTCTGTTGAGGATCTGGACGCCCTGACAAATAGATAAGCAACAGCCCCACGCCATATATGACGTGGAGCATTTTGTTGCTATCATCCCATTTGTCTTGAAATTGTCCAGATTTCAACGGGGGATAATATCTAAAACGCTTTATTTTAAATCAACATACATAACGATTTTACGTTACGCCAGCAAAGGTATTAACTTTTCTTGTAATGTAATATCTTTTCCGGTATATTTTTTCATCGGTAATTATTTATCGGAATTTTTGCAATTGATGATTGCCTTAATAGACTGAAATAGGATGAAGTAAGCCTCTATCTCAGGGAGAATGGTATAAAGGGAAAGGCTGTTCTTATGTATCTCCGCCAACATGTCATGGACTGACGATATGAAATGGTAAATGAACGGTATGATGTCATGAATCGATGGTGCGAAATAGTACATGAACGTACGAACGCCCCCGGTGAACGATCAAAAAGATAAGATCGTATGTAAGACGGGACAAACGGAACATTCGAAAGGGTAAATTTATTCGTCGAAAGTTCTTGGGCGTATGGTAATTTGATTTTATCTTCTATATAACAAACCATCTCATCCGCATTCTTTGATTTGATTTTGAAGTTTTTCGAGGGTTCTTTGGGTCTTAATCAATTTTCTTCTAAGTATCTCGGTTTCGCTGGTTTGGGTAAAAGAGTCATCAAACTCGACCTTGTATTTAACCATTGTATAGAGTATTCTTCCCAATTTGTTCGCAGTAGCGATAATAGCCGGCAAGTAACCGCTTTTTGCCTGTATACGCCGGAAGTAATATCCTAAGGGCGTTTTACTTGTTTTCAGGGAGTTTGCCGAAGAACGCAGGATTTGTCCAACAGGATTCTTGCGCTTTGGAATTTTGCTGGACTGGAGTTTTCCTCCCGATATTTTGTTGTTGGGTGTGAGGTTACACCAACAACAAAACTGTTTGTATGAGTCAAACTTATCGGTAAAATCGTGTCCCAGCTCACCGGCCAACCGCAACAGGGCCGCTTCACTGACACCCGGTATGCGCATCGCGTTGACACCCCATAATCGGATCGCGTGCTTTTCGATATCTATCGTGACGGCATTCTTTTGAGCTTTTGCTTTTTTCGCCCTTTGCTCCGGCTTGGAAGTTTCTTCGGGCTTAACGTCTTTGAGATACTCCTGCAGGATGCCCTCTATCTGCTTGTCACAATCCTTCATCAGGTTTTGGTAATATACATACAGTTCATAGCTTTGTTTGAGCATGAACAGCAGGTCTTCGTCCCAATTGGCCTGCAGGGATTTGGCGATGGTTTCTTTGGGAGATTTGCATCGGGGATCGGCCAAAGCCGATAGTTTTCGGGCATCGCGTTCCCCGGCCAGAATGGCG
Organism: Limibacterium fermenti; assembly: GCF_041902845.1. Lineage (GTDB taxonomy): Bacteria > Bacteroidota > Bacteroidia > Bacteroidales > Dysgonomonadaceae > Limibacterium > Limibacterium fermenti. Next base: position 2,942,290 of record NZ_CP159486.1, on the reverse strand, counting down.
CGAATAATCTCCTGTCCCGATTTTCCCAAAATATCGCTGATGACATTGCCCAATTTGATGTTCATCAATTCCATGGCCTTTTGCATGTGGAGCACTTCCCGCGAAGAAGCTTTCAACAACCCGTCACGGTGGCGCGATACATTGCGGATGCGCCGGGCATGGTTCTGGGGTTGGAAACTGGCTCTCAGAAGCCCGTAACTATGCAAGACCATGATGGTTTCGGCATCTACCCGGTCGGTCTTCTTTTCACTGATATTTTTGATGGCCTTGGCGTTGACCAGCAACACATCGAATCCCTCCGATTCCAGTATCATGTAGAGTTGGACCCAATACACCCCCGTGGATTCCATGGCGACGGTTTCAATGCCACAGGCTTTAAGCCAATCCGATATAAGGTGTAAATCTTGCGTAAACGTGCCGAAGCGGCGGTTGTTTTCTCCATCCCGGTCTTCCGGGACACATACTTGCATTTCGGTGGAAGAAACATCGATACCCGCCGAATTGGGATTCACGATTTCCAATTTCAATCCCTTGTTTGTCTTGATTTTTTTCGCTTTCTTTGCCATAGTTTTAACTTGTGAATAAATAAAAGCCTCATCAAGCCCGGATGCTTTAAACAATGATAATCTTCTATAAGGTCTCATAGGAACCAAGTATTTCATTACAAGCAAACCGGAACCGTACTTTGCATTGGAGTCGTATCCAAGATAACTTGTGGTTTACTTGCTTGATGGGGCTTCGCAAGTTATTAATTATTTCTCATTTTCAGAGAAAATCCTAACTTTGTATTTCATCAACAAAAAAAGTATTATGGCAAAGAATATCGATGCAAAATTCGGATTTGCAACCCGAAGTATACACACAGGGAATGAAGTGGATGGAGAAACCGGGGCGATTCGCCGTCCTATCACCATGGCAAACAGTTATGCCTTGCCTTATGATGCGGCGGAAATGAACTGGAGCGATGCCGGCACGGCGCTATATACCCGCAACGGAGGGGCTAATCAGCGTTACTTGCAAGAAAAGTTGGCGGCACTTTCACAGACGGAAGATGCGGTGGTGTTGGCCTCGGGCGTGGCCGCATTGCATGCCGTTTTTTTTACGTTCTTGCGTTCAGGTGATCATGTGGTTTCTTCCAACGTGATGTACATTGCGGTTTATCGGTTGCTGACTCAATACTTGCCGGAAAAATATCAGATTTCCGCTACGCTCGTCGACAGTTCCGATGTCGATGCCGTTAGAAGGGCGATTCGTCCCAATACGAAATTGATTCATATCGAAACGCCCGGCAATCCGACACTCAATATTTCCGATATTCAGGCTATCGCGCATATCGCCCACGAAAACGGAGCGTTGTTGTCGGTCGACAATACCTTCGCTTCTCCCTACAATCAACTTCCGGCAACGTTGGGGGCCGATCTGGTTGTGGAAAGCCTTACCAAATACATTAACGGGCATGGCGATGCGATGGGCGGTGCCGTGCTGGGAAAAAAAGAACGGATTGATCAAATCCGTGCGGAAGCCATGGTGAATGTCGGAGGTGTTATCAGTCCGTTCAATGCCTGGTTGATTATGCGTGGAGCCGTTACTTTACCGCTTCGTATGCGTCAGCATAACGAGAGCGGATTGGCCATTGCGCGTTTTCTTGCGGAACATCCGTTGGTGCGCTTCGTGGCTTATCCCGGCTTGGAAAGTCATCGGGGGCATGAGATAGCCAAACGTCAGATGCATCCCGGATTTTCGGGAATGATCGCTTTCGGGCTTAAGCTGGATGCGGATGGACACAACCGGTTTATCAGCCGCCTCAAAATTATTACTTCGGCCGTATCGCTGGGGCACGATGAAAGCCTTATCGTTTTTCTGGGCCCCGATGACGAACGTCAATATTTATTCCCCGAAGAGTTTTCCGGAGGATTCTTCCGTTTCAGCGTCGGATTGGAAGATACGGAAGACCTGATCGGCGATCTCGATCAGGCATTGTCTTCGCTTCTTTCATAATCAACGGTTGCTCGTTTCTGCTGCGCCGCTTTCCCGCCGGCGCTTCCTATTCATGTCCCTGCATCCTGTTTGGAACAAGTCAGGGACTTGCGCCGCGAGAGGGCGTTCTTTTACCCGTCAAATGTCGGGAAGCCGTTAGGCGGGAGAAAAATAAATAGACGGGAGATATGTTTTTAAGGGGTAAAATTGTATCTTTGCCCATAAAAACAAGCCACTGATATGAAGATCGAAATTATCAACGGTCCCAATTTGAATTTACTGGGCATGCGCGAGCCGGATATTTATGGCAAAGAGTCGTTTGTCGATTATTTGGAGACGTTGAAAGCCGAATTTCCCCACGTGGATTTTTCCTATTTCCAATCGAATATAGAAGGCGAACTGATCGACAAGATTCAAGAAGCCGGTTTCGGAAGCGACGGTATCGTACTGAATGCCGGAGGATATACGCATACCTCCATTGCTCTGCGTGATGCCATAAAGGCGGTGCCGGCGCCGGTCGTAGAGGTGCATATTTCAAATGTGCATGCGCGCGAATCGTTCCGTCATCAATCGCTGCTCTCGCCTGTTTGCGCCGGAGTGATTGCCGGATTCGGAACCGATTCGTATCGCTTGGCGACAGAGGCTTTGTTAAAAATAACGACTCGTACTCAAAATCATCACTCATAACTGAACAAGGATATGTTTAAACAGACAAAAATCGTAGCGACTATTTCCGATAAGCGCTGTGACGTGCCATTCGTCAAACAACTTTTTGAAGAAGGTATGGACGTGGTCAGGCTCAACTCTGCCCACCTCGACGAAGAAGGTTTTCTAAAAATCGTCAACAACGTGCGGGCTGTGTCCAACCGCATTGCTTTATTGGTGGACACGAAAGGTCCTGAGATACGGACCACCATAGCGGAAAAACCCATCGAGTTGACTACCGGGCAACTCATCAAGATTATAGGAGATCCCGACGGGATATCCAACCAGGAAGTGATTTGCGTTTCTTACAAAGGAATCGCCCAAGAGATGAAAGAAGGCGAAGACCTGCTCATCGATGACGGGGAAGTGGACTTGAAAGTGAAGGAAGTGCATCCCGATTATTTGCTTTGTGTGGTACAGAACGATGGCGTGGTCGGAAGCCGTAAGAGCGTCAATGTGCCGGGGGTGCGCATCAATCTGCCCACCATTACCCCGCGCGACCGTAAGTTTATCGAGTTGGCCGTCAAGCATGATCTGGATTTCATTGCCCACTCGTTTGTCCGCAGCAAGGAAGATATTCTGGAAGTGCAAAGTATCCTCGACGAATATAAAAGCCCCATCAAGATTATCGCGAAGATAGAGAATCAGGAAGGCGTCGACAATGCCGACGAGATTCTCGATGCGGCATACGGCATCATGGTGGCGCGCGGCGACCTGGGTATCGAGGTGGCGCAGGAAAAAATACCGGGCATACAACGGGTATTGATCCGTCTGGCTATCCATCACAAGAAGCCGGTCATCGTCGCGACTCAAATGCTGCACTCGATGATTGAGAATCCGCGTCCTACACGTGCGGAAATCACCGACATTGCCAATGCGATTTATTATCGTACCGATGCCATCATGCTCAGCGGCGAAACGGCTTACGGCAAATATCCCGTAGAGGCGGTGCGGACGATGAGAAAAGTATCTTATGAGGCGGAAAAGACGAAACTGAGGGAAAACGATATTCCCGTTCCTTATGACGAAGACGATGATAAGGAAGTGACGACATTCATGGCTAAACAAGCGGTCAAGTCCATCTCCCGCCTCAACACGAAGGCTATCGTTACCGACAGTCATACCGGCCGTACGGCACGTGTGTTGGCTGCTTTCAGGGGACGGCGCCCGGTGTTTGCGATTGCCACCACTGAGCGGTTGGCGAGGGAGTTGGCATTGTCTTACGGGGTTACGGCCGAACATCAACCGGGGCGCGGAATCGATAATACGAAAGAGAGCCGCCGGGCTTATTATATATATGCCATCAAAAAGCTGATGGACGAAGGCTTATTGCTTCCGGAAGATCGGGTGGCTTATTTGGGCGGCAGTTTCGGGGAAACCGGAGGAACAACGTACCTTGATATCTGCGAGGTGGAAAAGATTCTGGAAGCCAAAGACAAATATAATCTGCCCGATTTCACCTTATAAAGCCGAATGGCATGCTCGATACCGATTCATTGGAAGAATATATTTTGTCGCATAGCGATCCGGAGCCGCCATGGCTTCGCGATCTCTATCGCAAAGCCCATATCCGTCTGGTGCATCCGCGCATGCTATCGGGGCATTTGCAGGGGCGGTTTTTGAAAATGCTCACGCAGATGATTCGTCCGCAAAATGTACTCGAAATCGGAACCTACACGGGATATTCCGCCTTGTGTATCGCAGAGGGATTAACCGGCATTTCGTTTGTTTATACGATTGAAAAGGATGACGAGATGGAGGATTTTATCCGCGAAGCATTTGCCGCATCGCCTTATGACGGTCGGATATGCCTGTATATCGGCGATGCGGCAAAGATTGTTCCTGCTTTTGCCAAAGATTTTTTCGGGATGGTGTTTATCGATGCCGACAAGAGGGAGTATTGGGAACATTATGAACTGATTCTTCCCAAAGTGTTACCCGGAGGCTATATTCTGGTCGATAACACGTTGTGGAGCGGTAAGGTGCTGGAGAAGACGCCAAACAACGATTGGCAGACCAAAGGAATTTTGGAATTTAATGAGAAGTTGGCGGCCGACGATCGCGTGGAGAAGGTGATTCTTCCTATTCGTGACGGACTGACGCTGATACGAAAAAAAGATAGACGATGGAAACAAACAGACAGTTAAAAATAAACCGCTTGATTCAAAAAGAACTGAGCGAGATCTTTTTGCTCGAAACCAAAAAGATGCACGGCGTACTCATTTCGGTGACCAATGTACGTGTTTCGCCCGACTTAGGCATCGCGCATGCTTATTTGAGTATCTTCCCGTCCGATAAAGGAGCGGAGTTGCTGGCGAATATCAACGAGAACGTGAAGGCGGTGCGCTACGACTTGGGTAAAAGAGTGGGGAAGCAGTTACGTGTAATCCCCGATCTGAATTTCCATCTCGATGACTCGCTCGATTATATCGAGAACATCGACAAGTTATTGAAAGACGATAAGTAAAAGCGTTACAAAGAATGTCGCTCCAAGCAACGCCCCCGGTATACAACACCTAAAAAAACGATGCAGTGAACTTATCCTTTTTTATTGCCCGGCGATATCTCTTCTCGAAGAAATCGCACAATGCGATCAATGTGATCTCGATCATTTCCGTGTGCGGCATAGCTATTGCCACCATGGCGATGGTGTGCGTGCTGTCGGTCTTCAACGGCTTTGGCGGGGTAGTGGAAGGATTGTTCAGTGCGTTCGATCCCGAACTGAAAATCACCGCCCGGCAAGGCAAGGTTTTCGATTATCATACGCCTCCGTTCGAACGGGCCCTTCGAGTCGAGGGGATCGGGATGATTTCGGAATCGCTCGAAGAGAACGCCCTTTTCCGTTACCGCGACCGGCAGGTGCCGGTCCGTTTGAAAGGAGTGTCGGAAGAGTTCCGCCTGTTGGCCGATATGGATCGCATTCTGATCGACGGTGATTTTCGCTTACGCGAAGATGTGGTCGATTATACGAGTATCGGGGCGGGTTTGGCGATGACGTTGGGCATACGCGCCGGTTACATCGATCCGGTAGAAATCTATTCCCCGAAGCGCGATGAGCGGGTGAACCTCGCGAATCCTTCGTCGGCATTCACCATCGGATCGGCATTTGTCGGGGGCGTGTTCAGCCTGAACCAACCCGAATACGATGATCAACTGGCAATCATTCCCATTCAACTGGCCAGGGAGTTGTTGCGCTACGAAACGGAAGTGTCGTCGCTCGATATCAAATTACAGGCCGGGGCATCGGTGAAAAAGGTGAAATCGGAGATCGAGCGGGCGCTGGGCGACAGCTATCTGGTCGAAGACCGTTACGAGCAACAAAAAGAGTCGTACCGCATGCTGCAAATCGAGAAGTGGGTGACGTTCCTCATCCTTGCCTTCATCTTGTTGATAGCCGTTTTTAATGTCGTCGGGTCGCTGCTGATGCTTATCGTAGAGAAAACCGAGGATATCAAAAGCCTCCGGAATATGGGCGCTCCCGATTCTCTCGTTTTGCACGTATTCCTTTATGAAGGATGGCTCATTTCGCTTATCGGCATCATCGCCGGTATTGTTTTGGGACTGGCATTATGCCTTTTGCAGCAGCATTTCGGGCTGATCCGTCTGAGCGATACGCCGGGCGCGTATGTCGTGGATGCCTATCCGGTGATTGTCCGCTTTACCGATGTCGTCATCGTCTTTGCCATCGTGAGCGTCATTTGCGGGCTGACCGTATTGTATCCCGTCAATAATCTGAAGAAAAAATTGAAATCAATATAAAGTAACGAGATTGTATGAAGATAGCCGTTGTTGGAACAGGATACGTGGGACTGGTGTCGGGCGCGTGTTTTGCCGAAATGGGGGTGGATGTCACCTGTGTCGATATCGATAACGAAAAGATAGAAGGGCTGAAAAACGGAGTGATCCCGATTTACGAGCCGGGATTGAAGAATATTGTTCTGCGGAATTACGAAGCCGACCGTCTGCATTTCACCACCGATCTGCCGTCGGTGCTGAACAGCATGGAAATTGTGTTTATTGCGGTAGGTACGCCGTCGGACGAGCAGGGGAATGCCGATCTTTCGTACGTGTTTGAAGTCGCCCGTACCATCGGCGACCATATCGATACGCCGCTGTTGATCGTGACCAAAAGCACCGTACCGGTAGGAACCTCTTTCCGTATCCGCGAAAAGGTAAAGGAACGCATGCGTCTGAGGGGCGCGGAAGACCTCGATTTCGATGTGGCCTCGAATCCCGAGTTCTTGAAAGAAGGCGCTGCGGTGGAAGATTTTATGAGTCCCGACCGCGTTGTGGTCGGCGTTGAGACCGAGCGGGCGCGCAACCTGATGACCCGGCTTTACCGCCCCTTCCTGTTGAATAATTTCCGAGTAATCTTTATGGATATCCTTTCGTCGGAAATGACGAAATATGCCTCGAACGCCATGCTGGCCACGCGCATCAGTTTTATGAACGACATCGCCAACCTGTGCGAACGCCTCGGAGCGGATGTGAACATGGTGCGCCGCGGCATGGGCAGCGACTCGCGCATCGGTAAATACTTTTTATATCCGGGTTGCGGTTACGGCGGGAGTTGTTTTCCGAAAGATATCCGCGCCATCATTCAAGCCGGCGAGGAGGCCGGTTATGAGATGGGCGTACTCAAAGCGGTGGAAGAAGTGAACAACCGGCAGAAAGGCATCTTGTTCGATAAATTCAGCCGTTATTTTCAGGGAGATATAAAGGGCAAAACGGTTGGCGTGTGGGGATTGTCGTTCAAACCCGAAACCGACGATATGCGCGATGCCCCCTCGCTGACTCTTATCCGGAGCCTGCTGAAGGCCGGTGTGAACGTGCGGGCTTACGATCCCGCGGCGATGAAAGAAGCGCGCAAGTATTTGCAGGAAGACATTTACTATGCCACGGATATTTACGACGCCGCCAACGAGGCCGATGCCTTGATCGTTCCCACCGAGTGGAAAGAGTTCCGGCTGCCGAATTGGAATATTCTGAAGAAGATTATGCGTTCTCATTTGGTGGTTGACGGACGGAATATCTATAACCGAGAAGATTTGGCCTCTTACGGCTTCGACCATCAGGGTATCGGACAGAAAGATTGATGTGCTGATGTGCTGATGAATCCCCTTTTCGAGCCCTATCCTCCACTTGTCCCGATTCATCGAGATTGCCTTACACATTCAAAAACTATTTCGTTAGGCGGGAGCAGAAATCAAACTTGTTTGAATGATGCCCGATCATGCAAAACGACTTAGAAACTGTTTAAATTTGTTTCGCTGCTTCAAAAAGAATTATTTTTTAGGAGTATTCTTTCTTGTTTTGACGATAATAGCGGGCTATTTGAGCCAAATAAAAGGAAGAAGAATACAAAAAAGAAACTTTTTGAAGGCGAAGAATTTCAAATATAGACTTCGTAAGAAATTTAAACAGTTTCTTAATTTATTGGAATTATGATACAAGCACAGATATTAAAAGATAAAGATGGAGTTTCCATGGACGTTGAAGAGATCACCGGCGATCTCCCCCAATGGGAAAAGGATTTTATTGACACACGTCTGGAAACAGCCAATAAGCATCCCGGACGGCTGCATCCGCCGGATCAGCTTTTTCAATAAGAGGAGATGAAGAAATACGCAGCTTTCTATCTTGACGAGGTTAAGAATGATTTATTGTCTGCGAAACAATGGTATGCCCGAAAGCAGGATGGCTTGGATGAGCGCTTCCGCCTACAGATAAAAATATGATAGAACTGACTCTTGTTTCGGATGTTGTTGAAGAATATGAAATGGAGCATATGGCTGTTGCAACTGACCGTTATATCGGGGAACTTAAAGCCCGGGGCGAAGCGTGCTGGGCGTGAATAAAAGCGCAATGACTATATAAAAGAGGGTGCCGCTAACGACACCCTCCGTTAACGAGAGATTCACAAAGCCTTTCACAAGGCCTTTATTTTCCGGTCTCCTTTTTTGTCCGGTCGGCTTTGAGTTGCGCGATGCGTTGGTTGTAGAGCGTTTTGGTTCGTTGGATCAGGTTGTTGACGTTCGAAACGAACTCCTTAGCCTCTGCATTGGGCTGCTCGGCTGTGGCAAGCACGGCCATGGCATAAGCGCGTTGGGTAATCTGGCCGTAAAGTTTGTCGATCGCCTTGCGTTTGGCTGCCGTATCGGCTGCTGCGGGCTTGTCGAGCACCGTTTGCTTTTCCCATTGGTCGTAACTGTCGTTTATCGTTTCCAGCGCATCGATGTCCGTACCGATACCCACAGCCGCGATGTGAGGCGCCAGGGCCGGGGCGCGCAGGTCGAGCACCATCCCCTTGATGTCGGCCGTCTCCTGGTTCTTCGGCCGCGAGGCGAGGCCTTTATAGGGGCTGATGACGGGCACTAATGCCGTGTAAGCGTCGCGTTTGGCGGAATTTGGCGATCGGGCCGCGTTGAGGATTTCACTGATAATATAGGAGCAATAGTCATCGCGTTCGGGTTCCAGGGCGTCTTTTTCCGCCGTGGTAGAACTGCCTGTGCCGCGATGCACCAGGTCTTGCTCGGCATCGATAGCCTGCCCGTAAGGATCCGCCAAGGTTTCGGCCCCGATTTTTTCAGGGCTTGCGGTGGGGATGAAGGAAGAAACAGAAGAATGAAATCCGATATGTTCGGAATTGTTGAGCTTGCCTAAGCCAAAATTGATAATCTTTTCCATTTTATATCCATTTAATTGATTAATACACTATGTAACGCCGGCCATTACCGGCTCTTGAAGTCTTATGTTTTCCCCGTGCACCCCGGCGATGGAAAGCCGGAAAAATGAAACCGGACGGCCGATCTCTACAAACGGGCTGCAAGAGTTGAAAAACGCTTTGAAGACCCGCGCGAGACACCTTCGGAGGGTCGAAAACGCCTCACCGGGGTCAATAGATGCATTTCGGAGTCCCGAAACACGTTTATCGAGGTCGGGAAATGGATTTTCGAGGTCAAAAATAGGTTTATCGGGGTCGAAAGATGTGTTTTGAAGTGCGGAAGGTGTCTCGCGGCGTCCTCTAGAGGTGTTTTGAAAACGGAAAGCCTCCTTATCGAGGTCTATGAATGTCGTTTGGAAGCGCAAAAGCCTCTTGTGCGGGGTCGCGGCAGGTTTCCGGCATACGAAAAGCCCTTTGCGCGGGGTCGCCGTTAAGGTGCTGTCTAAGGCGGGCAATATGGGGACGGATGGGATACGATTCTCATGGACCTCACGTCCGTTACGATAGATGAACACCCTTTTATCATATAAAAGAAGTTCATTCATATTATCGGGACACAAACATCCGGATTACACGGCGAAGGTCGGAACAATTTTTGAAACCGCCAACTATTTGCGTGATTATTTTTCTTCCGGCTTTCTTTTTCTTCCGGAAAATACGATACCTTTGTGACGATTAACCATTTTATGTATAGAAAGAAATGAAAACGAAAAAGCAGAATGAATCCGTTGAGAAAGAAACGAATAAGGTGTCTGAACCGCAAGCGGCTTACGAGACAGATATGAATGCCCTTAAGTTGGCAGGCATCCATGCATTGATCAGCATCGACAATCCGAGCATCCTTCAAAAGGCCGTCAAGACGTTGGTAAAAACCGCCGGGCAATCCGCCCCGAAACCCGCCGTTGACGAGGAAGAAGAAACCATCGGCAAAGAAGAGATCCTGTCCGCCATCCGCGAAGGGCTTTTAGAGATGAAGGAGCGCCAACGCACAGGGAGAAAAGGAGAAACTTTACAAGAATTGATCGATGAGTTATAGTATTATTATCAATCCTCCTTTTAAAAAAGAGGTCAAACGACTCGGTAAAAAATATCCTTCTTTAAAAAAAGATCTTCAGATATTGCAGGAGGAATTGTTCAAGAATCCCGAGGCGGGAGTCAGTCTCGGCAACGGCATCCGCAAAGTGCGTATGGCTGTCGGCAGCAAAGGGCGCGGCAAGAGCCACGGCGCGCGAGTGATCACCGTGACGGTTATCGTGAATCCGGAAGAACGTGAAATCAACTTGCTTTATATTTACGACAAGAGCGAGCGGGATACCATTACGGCAAATGAAATAAAGGCATTGATAGAGGAAGTCGGGCTATAAATAATCTGACTTGCGCCAAAGATGGGTACGGGTCTCCGGTCTCTGTGTCAAGAGCAAATCGCTCATCGTTCATCGTTCATCGTTCATCGTTCATCGTTCATCGTTCATCGCTCATCGTTCATCGCTCATCGTTCATCGCTCATTTCAGTACCTCCGGTCGCGCATGGTTTGCGCAGAGGCGGACGATGAAGAACCGCTTCCGGTTTTCCGGCTTTGTCTCTTGGAAGACCGTTGCTTCGCTTGTTGTGCGGAGGCATAGGGTTCCTCTTTCCATAGACCCTTTTCAAACTCGAGGAGTTGCTGTTCGATTTTCGCCCGTTCACGTGCCACCTCTTCGGGCGTGGAAGTGTATTGCGAAATCGCCAGGTTACGAGGATTGGCCGCTTTATAGATTTCCCCGTCATAGTCGTGCTTGCGGAAGAAATCGTCCACCGTGCCGCTCATCGTATTGTTGAGGCTCGAGGTCATCAGAGGCATTTGCAAGGCATAGAGAGCGATTTCGGCATAAGGAATCCAGAAGAGCGGGTAACGCACCGTCTGCGCATCATAATCGCCCTGGCGGAAGATGACCGGACAGATCGCGATCGGCACGCGGTGGAAGTTCGACGTCCCCGTCTCGAAATAATAGGCTTCCTTTAGATAATATCCCTGTACTTCGTTGGCGGGAATGTCCACATCACTCACCACGGGGCGCCCGTTTTCTACCGTATGATAGATATCGAAGCGGTCGAGGAATTCGTTAAAATCGACCGTATATTGATCGGTGAACAGTTCTTTGCCGTCGAGATATTCATACGCCTTGATCTGTCCGTCCTGCAGAAGGCGGAAAATCATCGAGAAGAGATTCATGCGCCCGTCCTCGGGTGTAAGCGGATAATAAAGAGGGGCGTTGGCTTCCTTCGACAAGTCGAGATAACGGTAGATGATGCGCGACCATTTTGCGCGGTCGAGGATGTCTTCTTGCCCTCTGTTCAGTTGCCGAGCCCGGATGCCCGATGCGGCGGTTGCACGGTTGGGTTGTGCGGTTTGGTTGCTGCGGCGGTTCAGGATATCCTGCGCCGTTTCCTGCGCCCAACTATTACATACCGAAACCATTGCGAAGGCGACGGCGCTTAGGATGAATAAAATACGTTTTTTTTTCATTATCTGTTCTTTTATCTTCTTACCTTTGTATGTTTACAAAATAATTAAAATCGATATGTCGACATATAAAATCACTATTGACGAACATAGTCCCGAGGGAAAGAGTTATTAGCTCTACTCCGTTCATCCTGCGCCGTAATCATTGAAGAAGAAAATCATCGTCCGTCAATGAGCCCGCTGAACTGTATACGATATCGGCCACCAAGAAAGATATTCCCCAACAATGCCTTCCCCTCAACGAATCTGCCCGGTGGTCATTCAAACATCTCGGCGAATTATATGATACGGAATTTCACAATAAATACACCTTGTGAATCCCGTTAGAGGTTATATTCTTCGGTCTATTTTTTGAGTCGCTCTTTCCATGATTCCGGGTTACTTCTTCCGTGGAAAACACCAAATATTTTCACTGTTTGTCCATCTAATAAGAAATGAATCTAATAAGGAAAACTTCTTAAATTGTATATCCTTATTTGCCTGTATTTAATAGCGAAATGTTGCGGATGCAGAGAAATATAATCTATACCTCCTTTCAACTGTTGTTTAAATCGATTCTCAAGGTCATTTGAAGACAAACCCCTATAATAAAGGATAGCCTGCACAATATCCTCATAGGCTTCCTCTGATATTAATAAACGGTGTTTCATTAAATGCGGTCGAGTTTTGCTTGCGTTTCCTCCCAAGTCTGAAACACCATTTTGCCTTCATTATATTTTTGCAATCTTTTGTCCAATTCGCCTTTTTGTGCATCGGTCAATTCGTCTTCTGATTCATCTTCGTGATAACTCACAGCCAAGGCTTCCATCATGCGCAAGAGATGATTGTCTGCCGAATCGACATACTGTAATACTCTTTTTCTTAAATCTACTGAGATATTCATAATCTTTTTATTTTATCCGTGTAAAGATACTATTTATTATAAAAAGTACGAGGAGTTTATTCTCTTTTCATATATCTTACAACCAATTTCATCCCTTCATCCCATCAGCATCTCAGCGCATCAATAATCATCTTACTCTCACTTCGATGACGGCTATTTCGCGTTCCGTGGCGTCGGGACCGGAAGCCATCACGCCCGAGATATAGAAATAATTACCGCGCGCAAGACGGCGCATCTGTTCTTTCTGCCGCGCCGAAAAGCGGCTGCCGTCCGATACTTCGGGAATGGCGTTGCCCATCGAGTCGAAGAACACCGTACGGAAACTCTTCACCCGAAACGGGATGTTGAGGATGCCGTCGTCAATCGCCGCCTTAATGCCGTCCGCATTCATCAATACCGCTTTCGATAAAGCGCCGCCCTTGAACATCGCCGGATTGCCGTTGCCATCCGTATATTCGATGTAGGGCGTCGGGTCGGGCAGGGCGCGTACGCGAAACTCTTTCGATATGAGCGTGCGCGATTGCGAGCCGGTGCGTGCGGCAATGGATACCGTGGCGTTTTGCCCGACGGCCGACGGGCGCGCCACCCAGAGCGATCCCCGCCGCGCGAGGGTGCCGTTGGTCATGGTGGCGGTCACATCCTGCGGGGCGAACCCCGGCACGGAGATGCTTATTTCGTTGTCGATGCCGGCATACAATACGTTCATCAACACGGGGGCGATGGTGGCCATCGGCTCGATGACGGTATAACGGCTTTGGAACGTGCGGCGCAACACCGATCCGTCGGCGTTGGGCAGTTCGATGTATCCTTCCACCGGGAAGGTCCCGACGCTGCCGGCGGATGCGCTGAAGACGCCCTTTTGCGAGGCGTCGAGTGTCCGTCCGTTCACCCTGATGGCGGGATATTTGGTAGAGTCTTCCGCCGAGAGGACGATGCGCGCGTTGTACGTGCCGCCCTGAATGACCACGTCCGACTCGGGGATCACATAAGCGTTCACCCGGTTGACGCGGAAGTCTCCCACGTCGACACTGCTCAACAGGTTGTCGAGCGCTTCGCCTTCGGCCGAGCGGATGTCGTTTTGCAGTTTCGAAAGCAGCGTCACGGCCGCCGAGACGGGCATATGTTCGAATAGCGAAGCCTCCCAACTTTTGCCGCCCTTTGCGCCGGTGTCCAGGTTGTTTTCGATGAGCCGTTTCCGGCCGTTGTCGGGCAGAAATGCCGCGATGCGGGTGCGATAAGCGTCGACGGCCTCGCGCAGGATGCGTCCTTGCCCGTCGATGGGCGAGAGCATGACGACCGAAGCGGCTTCCACGTCATCGCGTTTTTTGATATGCGTCACATCGCCTTTTTTACCATCCGCTTTTTGCACCATGCGTACCTTTAGGCTTTCGATGTAAGTCGAGAGCGAGTCGCTCATGGCGCGTACCTGCCGCCCCTTGCCGTACCATTCGCCCGCCTTGTCGGGGTTGCGGTCGTTGTAAGCGCCCAGCTCGTCGAGGATTAGCGTATTGCGTTCGGAAAGGTTGGCGGTCGATGCACGGAGGCCGTCTTCCACCTTGTCGAAGCCGTTCAACACATCCGCCGACACATTGAGCGCAAGCATCGCGATGAAAACCAGATACATCAGGTTGATCATCTTTTGGCGGGGAGAATTCGGACTATTTGCTGCCATTTTCTAATTATGCATTCGGGCGGGGAGTGTTTCCCGTATTTCCCATATTGACGGTCATCGCTTCGATAAGGCGAGCATAGACCTGATTGAGTTCTTTGAGTTGTGCGGTCATCTTTTCGGTTTCCTGACGGAAGACGGCGCTGTCGGGCACGCTGTCGTCATAGAGATGCTTGATGCGGTTGAGGCCGCTATTGATGTGTTCGATCGTATCGATTTGCCCGCTGATGCTCTTGAGTTGAATTTCATAAATCGTGTTCAAGCCCGCGATGTTGCGGTTGAGCGCTTCCATCTGCTGTGAATAGTCCGCCGCGTAACGCTCGAATTCGGGCGAGGGGGCAGGCGCGACGGGGTGACCGGGGGACGGGGAGACCGGGTGACCGGGAGACTGGGTGACGGGGGGATGGGGAGATGGGGAGACTGGGGAGACTGGGGAGACTGGGAGAGCGGGGGACTGGGAGATGGGGAGACCGGGGGACTGGGAGACCGAGTGACTGGGAGATGGGGAGACTGGGAGACCGGGAGATACTGTTCCTGCGTCCCCAAGTCTCGTTGTCTCGTTGTCTCCAAGTCTCCTTGTCGCTGAGTCTCCTTGTCCCTCTGTCTCCTTGTCCCTCTGTCTCCCAGTCTCCAAGTCTCCAAGTCTCTTTGTCTCCAAGTCTCCTTGTCGCTGAGTCTCCCTGTCCCCGTTGGTTGCCAGCGCCGGAAACACATGATCCCATTCATAGTCTCGGAGAGGCGTATCGAAGGCCGAGAGGATAAAGACCCCGCATTCGGTGATCATCCCGATGAACAACATTTCGTTGCCGAAGGGGAAAGCGAGCAGTTTGAACATGGCGCCGAGGATGACGATGGCGGCGCCGAAACTGTAAGCGTAGTTGATGAAACGGCGTCCCCGTTCGGTGTTGAGAAAACGCTCGAGTCTGTTTTTGAATTTATTGTCTGTATGCATGACGTGACTGATCTGCTTGGTTGGTTTATCGTTTTGAATTGGAAAAATTGATCTGCGTTCGTACGCAGCGGAAGCCGATGTAAGACCGCCCCCGGTTTTGATGCTCCTCGTCGCGCATGTCGGAGCGGATAAAGGTCGATGCGTCCTTCCACGAACCGCCTTTCACCACTTTTCTTTTCAGGGTGTAAGGATCATCCGGCGCGGCATCATAACGGTATTCGGGGTTGAGGTCGCTCATGCGCTCGTTGCCCGATTCGGTGTAGGAGGTGGACGTCCATTCGGCTACATTGCCCGCCATGTCGAAGAGTCCGAAGTTGTTCGGGTTGAAGCTGCGCACTTTTGCGGGAATCAGGTGATTGTCGGCGGCATAGGCTCCTTCGCCCGGCTTGAAGTTGGCGTTGTAGCAGCCATTCTCGGCCGTCACCGCATCCGAATCCCAAGGATATTTGTTGTTCGAGTTGGCGTTGCGCGCAGCCATTTCCCATTCCGCCTCGGTGGGAAGGCGGTATTTTTCGATAGCAACCTCCTTTCGGTTGATGCTCCGCTGAAGGAACATCGTGCGCCATTCGCAGAAAGCGGTGGCCTGTTCCCACGACACGCCCACCACGGGATAATGTGCGAAGCCCGGATGCGCGAAATAGTTGCGCATATAATATTCGTTGTTGGCGTCGGGGAAATCGTTGACCCAGCACGTGGTGTCGGGATAGATATTGACGATGCGCGTGTGGACGAAGTCGTACAGGCTGTTCAACGGGCGGGTAATGGTTTCGTTGACGATGCGTCCGCCGGCATCGATATAAGCGGTATCCTTCGAGATGAGAATCACTTCGGCGGGATCGGCCGGGCGGTCGGTGTTGAGGCTCCGTTCGGCGGCATTGAGGCGATAGGAACGTTTGGCGGCTTCGGCTGCGTCGAACCATTCATAGCGGAAGTTCATCTGCCGGGCGTCGAGCATCTTTTGTCCGGTGACGGGATGGGTGGTATATACGCTGTTGATGGCGGCCTCCTCTTCTTCCGTGTTGCGCGTCCAGGGGATAGGGATTTTCCAGTCGAGATGCGGGGTGACGGGATCGCCGTATTCATCCTCCGTGATCTTATAGATATCATCGCCGCCGTACGCCGGGTCGGCGAGCCGTTCGCGGATGATGGAGTCGCGCACCCAATAGACGAATTGCTTGTACTGCGAGTTGGTGATTTCGGTTTCGTCCATCCAGAAGTTGTCGACCGAAACCCCTTTGGCGGGGATCGTAAAGCCCCAGAGCGAATCGACATCGGCGGGGCCCATGCGATAGGCGCCGCGCGTGACCAGCGTCATGTTGTAAGGCGTAGGCTCGTCCCATACCTTGCCGGCGGGAATGCCGGTCAGTTCGCCTCCCGTAGTGCTGACGATACCCCGCCTGCCGCACGAGAAAAGCGCTGCGGCCAATACGATCGGAATAATTATCTTTCTCATATATCTTTTTTAATTAGCGAATTAGCGAATTAGCGAATTAGCGAATTAGCATATTAGCATATTAGCATATTAGCAAATTAGCGAATTATAATATCCGGATGCTTTTTTGCGCCGGCCGCTGTTCCTTCGCGTTGACGTCGAAGCGGTAGCGGATGCCGATTTCGTGAGAGCCTTGGCTTTCACGCCCGATGCCGGCGGTATGCCATTCGTAAGCGTAGCCCATTTCAATATCCTTTATCACAGCTCCGGCGAAGAACGCGTATCCGTTGCGGGACCGCCACGAAGCGCCCGCCGAGAACTTTTTCTTATACACGGCGCGCAGGGTTGCCTGTACCTGCGTTTCGTCCAAGCCGGCAAGAACCCACACCATCGGTTGTAATTCGTATAACGGATTCGGCAGGATTATATTGTATCCGGCCATCAAATTAAATGTACGGGGAATCACCGCGCGCGCCGAATCGCCTGTAACGCCGGCTGACGACAGTGAGTCGGGCGAAGCGTAAAATGCCGGGCGGTTGAGATGCATCACCGACAATCCCGCGAAGAAGCGCCTGCCCGTATAGGAAATGCCGGCATGCAGGTCGAAGATTTTTTCCGCTGCCGTATTCGCCTCCAAGGCCGGTTTGCCGTTTCCGGCGATCGTGTCCGCCAGGAGGCGAATGCTTCCCGCATCGTACTTCAAGTCGTATACGCCCGCGCGCACGCCGATATTCCATTCGCCGGCGCTCGTCTTGTGTGTATAGGCGTATTGCACGGCCAACATCGCGTTGCGCAGGTCTCCTAAATTTTCGGTTGCCGATACCATGCCGACACCGTGCTTTCGGTTGAGGAACGAAAGCGGCATATCGGCTGTTACGATGATCTTCTTCGGTGCATTTTCTATTCCGCTCCATTCATAGCGATAAAAGGCGGAAGCTCTGCCTTTCGCCGTTTCGCCCGCGAATGCCGGATTGTAATAGGTCTTTGCCGCCCAGTATTGCGAGAGCGGCGCATCCCATTGGGCTATAGCCGCGGCGGCGTGCAGCAGAATGAAGGCAGTTATGAATAGCGGTTTGAATCTTTGCATCATTTTTTCTATAGCGAGGGTTTCGCTCCGGGCGATGCCCTCGCTTTCTATATAGTAACTGACAAACGGCCGAAAAATTGTCTTTCCGTCTACAAAATTGCCCGGTTGGTCTCATTTTAAAGGATCATAGTATCAATCTTTATACTTTTAGGCCATGAATAATCAACAAAGAATGAAATGATGAAGAGAAAGAGTCTTTTTTTATTGCTTGCAATTTTGTTTCTATCGCTGACTCTTGCGGCGCAAAACGAACCGCTGACGCAAACTATCCGTGGGACGGTGACCGACCGTGCTTCGGGGGTGCCTCTAGGCTATGTCACTGTCCAATTGGTCGATTTATCGTCAATAGGGGGCGTGACCGGTGATGATGGTCAGTTCGAATTGACAAAAGTTCCGTTGGGACGACATACCGTCAAGGCTTCTCTGACCGGGTATGACCCGACGGAGTTACATGAGATATTGGTTACCTCGGCGAAAGAAACCGTGCTCTCCTTTTCGATGAACGAAAATATTCGTCAGTTGGAGGAAGTGGTTGTCCGCCCGAGTGTCAACAAGGAACAACCGATGAATAAGATGGCGTTGAGCGGAGGGCGGATGTTGAGCGTAGAAGAAGCCGCCCGTTACGCCGGAGGTATGGATGACCCTGCCCGGTTGGTGAGCTCTTTCGCCGGCGTAGCAGCCGGGATGACCACCAACGGCATTTCCATTCACGGCAATGCGCCGCATTTATTGCAATGGCGGCTGGAAGATGTGGAAGTTCCCAATCCGAATCATTTTTCCGATATATCGGTATTGGGAGGTGGCATTTTATCTTCACTCAGCAGTCATGTGTTAGGTAATTCCGACTTTTTCACGGGCGCTTTTCCCTCCGAATATGGCAATGCCCTTTCGGGTGTCTTCGATATGAAACTCCGCAACGGAAACAACCGGCAATACGAACATACGTTCCAACTGGGAATATTGGGCATCGACTTTGCTTCGGAAGGCCCCATCAGCCGCAAACACCACTCGTCATATATCGTTAATTACCGCTATTCCACCACGGGGTTGATGGGTAAGATCTTTCCTCAAATTAGTGTCGGCGGAACACTCGATTATCAGGATCTAAACTTCAAACTGAATTTTCCTACCTCCAAAGCCGGAGTATTTTCCCTGTGGGGAACGGCGTTGAAGGATAAAGTGAAGCCGATTCTGGAAGATGTAGATGATTGGAAATATGCGGATGACGGTATCTTGTCGTCGGCCAATCAAAAAACGATGGCGGCGGGAGCCGGATACCGGTATTTCTTCGGCTCGAATACGCTGTGGAAGACGACATTTGCATATACCTATTCGCACCTCAAGACCTATGCTGACATATATGACCGGAAGCTCGACCCCGTGCCTTACCGGGATGCCTTTATGCGCTATGGTAATGTTATTCTCACCTCATCGCTCAATCATAAGTTCGCCTCGTGGCATACCCATCAGACAGGACTGACTGTTTCCCGTTTGAGATACGATATGCGTGTTGATGCGTCGCCGGATTATAATGCCCAAATGGTTAATGTGGCGGAAGCAAACGGAAACACGTATTTGGCATCGGCCTATACCAATTCGTCGGTTATGCTGTCGAATCGTTTTACGGTCACCCTCGGCCTCAATGCGCAGGTGCTTACGCTTAACCGGCATTGGACGATTGAGCCGCGCATGGGGGCTAAGTGGCAAGCTTCCCGAAAATCCTCTTTTGCCTTTGGTTATGGTTTGCATAGCCAAATGGAACGGTTGAATGCCTATTTTGTGAAAGGCGAAAACGACGGCTTGCCCAATAAAAACCTCGATTTCACCAAAGCACATCATTTTACCTTCGCCTATAATTATAAACTGTCGGAGAACAAGAACCTGCGTATCGAACCGTATTTCCAATATCTGTATGATGTGCCCGTCATTGCCGACAGTTCGTATTCCGTTCTGAACCGGAGCGCTTTTTATGTGGACAATGTGTTAGTAAACGAAGGTAATGGCCGCAACTACGGTATTGATATCACGTTTGAAAAATATTTAAGTCGTGGATTGTATTACATGATTACCGGCTCGGTGTTTGATTCGAAATACCGTGGCGGCAACGGTGTGTGGCACGATACGAAATTTAATCGCCGCTATATTGTGAATGGATTGATTGGCAAAGAATGGATTTTCGGGCGTAAGCGGCAACATATTCTTGGGGCTAACATCCGGCTGACGGTGCAGGGCGGCCACCGTTATACGCCGGTGGATGAAGAGGCGTCGCTCCGTGATCCCGGCAAGACCATGCATTACGACGAATCGAGAGCGTACTCCGAACAGTTTGCACCATTGTTCATAGCCCATTATACGTTTAGTTATAAATTGAATATGGAAAGAACGGCACATGAGTTTGCGGTGAAAGGAATTAATCTGACGCAAAGCAAGGAGTATTACGGTCACGAATATAATCTGAAAACCCTTCAAATAGAACCGAAGATGCGTGCGACATCGTTGGTCAATATCAGTTATAAGATAGAATTTTAAGATGAGAGGATAAAGGGATTGACCCGCAATCCTCGAATAATTTACAGGATAGTAGAAAGATTATATGGGAAAAATACTGTACTTTTGGAGGAACGGCAGGGCGGACACAACCGATGGAATGGTGGCTCAAGCTTGTGATAACGCAAAAAAAGAGAATAAAAGATTGTAATGAATACGGAAATTGCTTCAATATCTTTTGTGTATCGTTTCCTGTTCGGTAAGCCGTTCAGGGTGGGGCGTCATGCATTGTTGGCATTCGCGTTGGCTATTATCGCGTTAGGGAGACAGGTGCATTGTTATCAACTCTATCCCGGTATTTCCTTGCCGCTGTGGATCTTTTTTGTGGTGAGTATATTCGCGGTTTATTTGGCGGTGGCCTATCTCAACTTATATTATCTGTTGCCGCACTATCTGTTCAAGGGAAAGTATTCGAAATATATTTTCCTGCTTTCGGGGGTGGTTTTTATCTTTGTCTTTTTGCAGACTACACAGGAACTCGCTCTCTATCTCGGCTTATCCCCCACATACTATTTAAGTCATTTGAAGCCGGGTAGTATCGGAGATTTCTTCTCTTTTTTTCTGACAAATATGATTTG
This sequence comes from Limibacterium fermenti, assembly GCF_041902845.1. Classification (GTDB taxonomy): domain Bacteria; phylum Bacteroidota; class Bacteroidia; order Bacteroidales; family Dysgonomonadaceae; genus Limibacterium; species Limibacterium fermenti. The sequence goes on along the minus strand of NZ_CP159486.1, from coordinate 2,921,232 downwards.
CCTATTCGGGCTTTCGGCCACCGCGCTGTTACGACAATGGAACAATGAGCGCGAGGAGGTGGCGCAATTGGAAAAACAGAAAGTCCAAACCGAAATACGGACATTTAAGGAACAACTTAATCCTGCATTTATTTCGGCCGTCCTTAGGCTGACTTCCGACCTGGTGCAGAACGATTCCAGCAAGGTTTCAGTAATACTCTTTCAGCTCAGTCAATTGTTAAGGTATCAACTATATGATTGCCGAAGGGAGAAAGTATTGTTGCAAGCCGAAGTGAATTTTATATCCGATTATTTGAAATTGGAACGTATCTGTTCCTGTCGGTTTGATTATTCCGTACAGGTGGAGGAAAGCATGCAGCCGATGTGGATTCCCCCTTTGTTGTTCATGCCTTTTGTCCGGTATGCCGTAGAGCATATCCATATAGGAGAGAATCCGTTTATACATCTATCTTTCGAGCATTCAGGCGATGGCCTGCAGTTTACCTGCCGGTTGGAGAACGCGTATTTCAGCACCGACACTTCCGCTTTGCAACCGGTGAGGCAACGTATCGAATTGCTCTATCCCGAGGTCTACTGCTTGAATTACGACACAGATTCCATCACTCTTAAACTGGAAAATAATGATTGACACTCATGAGTTTAGAATAAGCGATTTCCTCTTGAATCCACGAAACCGGCTTCTTCGGCATGTGTTGTTGCAAGGAATGATTCTTCTGATTAGTTTCAGTAGTTTGATTGACGGATTCGGAGATGTCAATTTCTCTTCCGGGCGGTTTTACGGATGGATAGGGTATTATTTTATCATCAATTTGTTGGTGTATATCAATATATATTGGCTGGCACCCCGGTTTCTCATAAAAAATAAGATGGTGAGATATCTCCTTTCGGTCATAGTCTTAATTGCTGTCATTCTTTTAATCGCCGTCGTGATACAATCGCTGTTTGAGGATTCTGAAGGGCCGGTAAGAGGACACGATATATCGGCGATTTTGCTCACATTGTTTTCGTCGGTCTTTTCCATTGGCCTGTTGATTGCTGGGAGTTCGGCTGCTTTGTTCTTCCGCTATTGGTTACGTTACGGGCATCGGAGAAATGAGTTGCAAACCGCCGCGTTGCAGTCGGAATTGCAATATCTGAAAAGCCAAATCAATCCGCATTTCCTTTTCAATATGTTGAACAACGCAAATATTATGGCGGAAGAAAATCCCAGCTTGTCTTCCCATATCCTTTCCCGCCTTGACGACCTTTTGCGTTATCAATTTGAAGACAGTGGCCGCGACCATGTGCTGTTGGCCTCCGATATCGCCTTTCTGACGGATTTTCTGGAGCTGGAAAAAACACGGCGTGATCATTTTGACTATACCGTCGAGCAAAAAAGCCTACCCGAAGAAGTCCGTATTCCTCCTTTGCTCTTTATCCCTTTTGTGGAAAATGCCGTAAAACATAATACAGATGGGATGGAAGCCTATGTGCACCTTTCGTTCGATTGGATTGAAGGCGGTCTGCATTTTGTTTGTGAAAATTCCAAGCGGATTTGTTCTGTGGCTCATGAGAGTAGTGGCTTGGGATTGGCCAATATACAACGCCGCCTCGAATTGTTGTTTCCTCAACGTTACATCTTGACGATTAAAGATAGAGTGACGGTGTATACGGTGAATTTACAGATTAAACTCGATGAAAATGAAGTGTATTATTGTTGACGATGAGCCCATTGCCCGCATCGGAATAAAAAAGAGCCTTATTGGGATTCCTCAATTGGAATTGACTGGCGAGTTCAACAGCGCCGAATCGGCTTCACTGTTTATGGAAAACCATGCGGTGGATTTAGTCTTTCTGGATATTCAAATGTCGGGTGTCAACGGCTTGGAGTTTGCCCGCAGCATTCCCCGTCAGACTCTGGTCATCTTTACTACCGCTTTTTCCGAATATGCCGTCGACAGTTACGAAGTGGATGCGGTGGATTATCTTGTAAAACCTATTGATGGAACACGCTTTCGTAAAGCTGTGGATAAAGCCATCGGCTACCATCAACTGCTGATGGCCGAGGAACAGCGGACTGCGGTGGAAAATACTGGAGAACACCACATTTTTATCCGGTCTGAACGGCGTTTTTTTAAAGTACGGTTTGACGAAATCCTGTTCATCGAAGGATTGAAGGACTATGTCGTTATTCAGTTGCAAAACAGGCGGCTGATCACCCGATTGAACATCAAGGGTATTCATGAGTTGTTACCTCAACGTGTATTTTTGCGCGTTAACCGTTCGTCTATTGTGAATAAGGAGCATATCGACTCGTTCGATAACAACGATGTCTTTATCGAGGATTATGAAATTGCCATCGGAGAGTCATACCGCGAACTGTTTTTTACCGATTTGATGAAAAAGGAATAGGTGAAGTAATGTCATTTTATCAGGGGCCTGCGGGTTAAGTCCGCAACGACATCTCGGCTCTATTGTTCTTTGTCTCGGTCCTTTATTTCTACGAAGTCGACATCTTCCGCTTCGCCTGACTTCGACAATGCGACACCCTAACCGATTTTCCAGAAATCAGGGTCGAACAATCGGGCGATAGACTTGTGCCGAGCTGTCAGCAGCATGGTTTTGGTAAGCGTTTCGCCACTGAGTGGCAACCTGATTTTCAAGGTAGTAATTGTTTTGGAAATATTCAAAACTTTATCCACACTCAAGCCTATATTGTTGTTTTTCAATATTCGTTCCAATTCCTTATAAACCTTGTATGCCACGAAACAGAGGCAAACATGCGCCTCTATCCGTTCATGGGTAAAGTGAAACATTGGTCGTAACTCAATTTTGCCCTTAGTTACCCTAAACGCGTTTTCAACCTGCCACAGCCCGCTGTATTGCTCGTAAACTTCTTTTGCAGGCAGGTCTGTGTTGGTGATGTAACCTTTCAAACCGTCCCATTTCTCGTCTTCGATGATTTTCTCTTGATTGATTGAAACTTTTACATTATCAGATATTTCCAAAAACTTGTTATAACCGCGCTTGTTGATGTTTTCTTTGGTAAGCTGTCCGCTTTTACAGGCTGATTTCAAGCGTTTTATTCCCTTTTCGCGGTTATATTTATCTTTCTTTGCCCGTTTGTCGGTATAACCCACAACCAAGCGTGATTGGGCCAACTTGACAAGTTCATGAAATAGTCCGTCCTGCTTTTTCAACGATAAAATCCATTGCTTGATTTCTTCGTTTTCATTCTTTATCCTTGCCCCGATAATGTATTTGTAGCCGCCTGATTCTAAAAGAGAGATATTGCTTTTATTCATCAATCCCGAATCGGCTACAACCACAAAATCTTCCAAATCGAAGCGTTTCACAAAATCTTCTACGATTGGAATCATTGTTCGTCCTTCGTATTGAGAACCATTGAAAATCGAGTAACTCAACGGATAGCCGCCTTTACTGACCAACAAACCTAAAACAATCTGCGGTTGGGCGTGTTTACCGTCTTTGGAAAAGCCCCTTTCCCGCAAGTCGTCGCTCTCATCCGTTTCAAAATAGAGCGTGGTTACGTCGTAAAACACAAGCCCAATGGCACCTCCTAAAATCTTTTTAGTGTGCGCTACACTGATTCTTTGCACCTTATCCTGCTGTGTGTTGTATAATTTGTCAAGATACCTGTAAATCTTGTGCAATTCAATATCTTCGTCAAAATAAGACTGAAGATAATCAACCGTACCTGCCTTACTTGAAGGCTGACACAGTCGTGCTATAACCAAATGCTTCAATATCTCATCATCTATGGAGTCAAAACCAATAAGTTTGAAAACCTGATTCAGTATCAGTTGAGTTCCATTAAGCAAGATGTTTTCAATATTACTCAAAAGATGTTCGGTAACTTGTTTTTCCTCTTCTTTTCGTTGCGCTTCCCGGAACATATCACGCACGCCAACTTGCTTGGAAATCCATTTTTTGCCCGATTGATAAAACATCTCAATTTCTTTTTCATCAGAACTGGTACCGATTGTTTTCAAATAACGGATTTTGCCGGTGCTTTTATCAACGATAACAACACTGGTACTGCCCGACCTGTTTCGTTTTTTGCGTACATACATACCGCAAAATTAGGACTTTTCTTGCTTGCGACACCCATTTTGGTGTCGCAAAATACGCAAATATATAAATATGAGATGGTTATAAAAAGAGAGTTTTAAAAGTGTCGAAGTCAGGAAACAGGCGGCTGATCACCCGGTTGAACATCAAGGGTATTCATGAGTTGTTACCTCAACGTGTATTTTTGCGCGTTAACCGTTCGTCTATTGTGAATAAGGAGCATATCGACTCGTTCGATAACAACGATGTCTTTATCGAGGATTATGAAATTGCCATCGGAGAGTCATACCGCGAACTGTTTTTTACCGATTTGATGAAAAAGGAATAGGTGAAGTAATGTCATTTTATCAGGGGCCTGCGGGTTAAGTCCGCAACGACATCTCGGCTCTATTGTTCTTTGTCTCGGTCCTTTATTTCTACGAAGTCGACATCTTCCGCTTCGGTGGTTTCGAAACTTTTCTTCTGATAAGAGATGATGCGCTCTTCCTGCGTTTCGGGTTCGGAGGGCGACGGGCGGCTCTGTTGGCGCGTGCCCGGAGGCGTACTCTTTTTGCCGGCAATATGGGAAACCCATGCGAAAAAAGCCCTGAAAAGAAAGGAGATGACAATAAAGAATAAGATAATTTTAAGTATAAATCCCATATCGTTGTTTTAAGTTTTCAGTTATCCGAGAGTAAAGATACAATGAATAATAGAATGCAGATCAATGCTTTTGATTATTTAACGATTCTCCGCCCTGTATGATTGCGTCATCAGGGAGATGGCGATATAGGCCAGCATGCCCCAAGCGATGCCTATAATGCCCCAAAGGGCGACAAAGGCGATTGTCAAGACAATGAGCAATACCTGCCGCTCATTGCCTTTCAAGCGCAGCTTTTTCACTTTCAGGGAGAACATGGGTATTTCGGCGACCATCAAGAGCGAGAGCACCAAGATAAAGCCGATAGTGGAATAGAACAGCGACGGATGCAGGTAGGCCAGGGGTTGTACGCCGAAGCAATAGCTTATCCAAAACAGTCCGTTGGCGGGAGTAGGGAGGCCTATAAAGCCGGTTGTTTGCCGTTCGTCGATGTTGAATTTAGCCAGCCTCAAGGCCGAAAACACCGGAATAAGGAAAGCCGCGTAAGGAATGATCGTTTCCAGCGGTGCGACGAAAGCCGGGTAAAGCGTAAAGTCGCGCAGTAATACGAATACCGCACTTGCCGGCGCCAGTCCGAAGCTGATGACATCGGCCAGCGAGTCGAGTTCTTTGCCTATCGCCGAGGGCGCGTGCAGCAAGCGTGCGGCAAAGCCGTCGAAGAAATCGAATACCGCCGCCACGATCACCCAGATCACCACCGCTTTAAAGTCCCCTTGAAAAGCCATCACCGTAGCGATGCATCCCGAAAACAAGTTGCTCAAGGTAAGTATGTTCGGAAGATGTTTCATTTTTGTTTGTTTTTAGTCACTGGTCTCCAGTCACTGGTCTCCGGTCTCCAGTCACAAGTCTCCAGTCATCGGTCACCGGCATTGTGCATTATCCATTGTTAATTGTCCATTGTGCATTGTTTAGTCGTGCCAGGTACGTTTTGTTCGCCCGCACCTGATCGCCAATCTTGACCAGCACTTCGCTATCCTCGGGGATGAAGACATCCATGCGCGAGCCGAATTTGATGAACCCTAACGGTTCGCCGCTTATGACTTCTTGTCCCTCGTGAAGATACGTGACAATCCTTCGGGCGAAAGCGCCCGCAATCTGACGCGTGAGGATCGGCGGTCCTTGCGGCGGGACGATCACAATGTTCGAGTGCTCGTTCTCGCAACTCGACTTGGGAAGGTATGCCAGATGATAATTGCCCGCTCGGTGAGACACGTGCGTTACCTTTCCCGTGACGGGCACCCAATTGGAATGGGCGTTGAAAAAGGTCATATATACGGAAATCTGTATGCAATGGGTTTGCAGAAAATCTTTCTCGAACACCCGTTCGATAGCCACCACCTTGCCGTCGTTGGGCGAATTGATATATCCCTCCCTGCGTGGCGGCGCCGGTTTGTGCGGCTCCTTGTAGAACGAGATGAGCGTATAGGCCCCGAACAATGACAGGCACAGGACTATGACCGGCACAACAAGGGACGAGAGGAAATAAAATAACCCGGCATTCAGCAAGGCCATGCCTGCCAATCCCCCTATTACCTGTTTCCTTCCTTCGCGATGAATTCTCATGTATAATCAATTATGATGTATGATGTATGATGTATGATGGATGAGCAGTTCCTCCTTCCTCCCTCATACTTCATACTTTTTTTCAACTTCTTTCCGGTATCGTTCGGGGATATATTCCTCCCACACATCTTTGTTGAGATAGGGAACGATTGCCGGTACTACCGCTTCCACACGATTAAAAAAGAACGACTCTTCCTTGGTCTTGCTTTTGATAACATTCTCTTGTGTATCGAGCATCAAGACCAGGTTTAAGAAAATGCTCAGTACGACCATCGTGCTGGCGACGGCGAGCACGCTACCCAACATCCGGTTGATGGAACTCAGATGGATGACTTCGATAAACCTTTCGATCAGCCTGCCGATCAGTGAAATGACGATAGCGATACCGATAAAGGCGAACACGTACGAGAGCACATGCGCGACATTGGGCGCCACGTCGATCAGCCGCGTCACTTCCGGCAGGAGCATCTTCGCCGCTTTCCCTCCGAAAACAGCCGACAAGATGACGGTCGCCAATACGATCGCCTGGTTGATCAATCCCTTGCGGTAACCGTTAATCAAGGCAATCAGTAAAAATACGCCGGTGGTAAAATCGAGCCAATTCATCGGTTAGATTCCATTAGTGCTTTTTGTGCGTGAATGTCTTCCTGTAAAAACAGGGAGGCCGAGCGCCGGAACTTTTCAGGCGATTCGGTGGTATAATAATCGACCGTCGCATTTTTAGTGCAGCGGACTTCCATTTCGGGATGGCGGCGCAGGTAATCTTTCAGGCTCTCCGCGATGTACTTTCCTTGCGACATCAGTTGTATTCCTTGGGGCGTGAAGCGCCGTATTTTATCCCATAAGAGCGGATAATGCGTACAGCCTAAAATGATCGTGTCGATCTGCGGATCTTTTTCCAGCAACCGTTCGATATATTGTTGTACGAAATAGTCCGCCCCGGGTTTGTCGTATTCCCGGTTTTCCACCAACGGCACCCACATGGGGCAAGCTTCGCCGGTAACGGTCAGTTGCGGATGCAACTTGCGGATTTCCATTATATACGATTCCGATTGTATGGTTCCTTCCGTGCCCAACACGCCGACGTGTCCGTTATGCGTGAGTTGCGCCACCGATTCAGCCGTCGGCCGGATCACTCCCAGCACACGGCGTTGTGCATCGATATGGGGGAGGTCGATCTGTTGAATGGTTCGCAGCGCTTTCGCTGAAGCTGTGTTGCAGGCTAGAATGACCAACGGGCATCCTTGTGCGAAGAACCACTGTACCGCTTCGAGCGTAAATTGGTATACCAAGTCGAATGAGCGACCGCCGTAAGGCGCCCGTGCGTTGTCTCCCAAATAGACGTAATCGTATTGCGGCAATAAGGCCTTTATTTCCGAGAGCACGGTCAGGCCGCCGTATCCCGAATCGAAAACGCCTATTGCGCCGTTTACCGGTAGTGATTGTTTTTTTTCTGTCATATTATCCTAAGAAACCATGAGCCACGAGTTCGCATACCGGGCTTACAGCCCTTATCGCGCAACCTTATCCGCCGAAGGCGTATCGGGCGAAGCCCCAATCGCGAAGCACTATCTCTTCTCCTTGTCCCTCGCTCTCCCCGTCTCCTTGTCTTCTTACCGGATACCCAGCTTCTGCCTTACATAAGGATTGGCATTGACAGCCGACGGAGCTAAAAAAGCAATGCCCGGATTCGCCAGGTCGTAGATCACCGTGAAGTTTTGTTCGATTCCGACGATGCGGATGGCATCGGTTATCTTTTGCTTCAGCGGCTGCAACAGCACTTTTTCCTGTTCTTCGATATCGCGTTGAGCCAATTGCATGAACTCCTGCATATGCTTTTCCAGTTCAGTAAGTTCCTGCATTCTGCGCAACTTGATGTTCTCCGCCAGGTTACTCTGATAGGTGATATAGTCCGAATACTTTTTGTTGTAATCGTTTTGTATCACTTCCAATTCCTTTTTATAGCTTTCGCTTAAGGCCGTCAGTTGTTGGGTGGCTTGCTCCTTTTCGGGTAATGCGTTCAGGAGTTCGGTCGTATTAACATAGGCAACCGTGACAGGCGTTACCTGTGAAAAAGCGGCCACACTCAGCGAAAAAATAAATACACAAAGGCTAAAGATCATTTTTCTTGTCATAACCGTTTTGTTTTATAATCTTAAATCTCGAATCTTAAATTTTGAATCCCCGTAACCCGAGTTGGCGATTGTAATTATCCTTCCGTGTGTTCTGGCCGCATCTGTTACGTGTGGTAACAGATGCGACCGACATCAAGGTAGGATGATATAAAATTACAATGTCAACTGGTTACAAACTAATATCAAAACGTTTTACAACGTTTTTTTCACTTCTATTTCTTCGTACGCCTCCACCACATCGCCGACTTTGATATCGTTGAAGTTGTGGATGGTGATACCGCATTCGTATCCCGAAGATACTTCCTTTATATCTTCTTTGAAACGTTTCAGCGATTCGAATTCGCCGGTAAAGATAACGATTCCGTCGCGAATAAGCCGTACTTTGTTCGAACGTTTTATCTTTCCGTCCCTTACCATACAACCGGCAACCGTACCCACCTTCGATATTTTGAAGACTTCGAGCACTTCGGCATTCCCGGTAATCTCTTCTTTGATTTCCGGCGAAAGCATTCCTTCCATAGCCGCCGTTACCTGTTCGATTGCATCGTAAATGATGGAATACAGACGGATGTCGACGCCTTCTTTCTCCGCCTCTTTGCGCGCATTGAGCGACGGACGCACCTGGAACCCGATGATGATGGCGTCCGATGCGGCGGCCAGCGAAATATCCGACTCGGATATCTGTCCGACGGCTTTATGGATGACATTGACTTCGATTTGCGGGGTTGAAAGCCGGATGAGCGAATCCGACAGCGCTTCCACGGAGCCGTCTACGTCTCCCTTCACAATGATGTTCAATTGTTGGAAGTTGCCGATGGCGATGCGGCGGCCGATGTCGTCGAGCGTAAGCATCTTTTGCGTGCGGATGGACTGTTCGCGCTGCAACTGTTCGCGGCGCGTGGCAATGCTGCGGGCTTCTTGCTCCGACTCCAGGACATTGAATTTGTCGCCGGCTTGCGGGGCGCCGTTCAGTCCCAATACAAGGGCCGGCGCCGAAGGACCCGCCTCTTCGATGCGTTGGTTTCGTTCGTTGAACATTGCCTTGACGCGGCCGAAGTAAGCTCCCGCCAGCAGGATGTCTCCTTGGCGGAGAGTGCCGTTTTCGACCAGCACCGTGGCGACGTATCCGCGTCCCTTGTCGAGCGACGACTCAATGATGGAGCCTTTGGCTGCCCGGTCGGGATTGGCGTGTAGCTCCAACAAGTCGGCTTCGAGCAATACCTTTTCGAGCAGATCTTCCACGCCGATGCCCTGCTTGGCGGAGATATCCTGCGACTGGTATTTACCGCCCCATTCCTCCACCAGATAGTTCATTTCGGCAAGCCGCTCTTTTATTTTGTCGGGATTGGCTCCCGGTTTATCGATTTTATTGATGGCAAACACGATGGGTACTCCGGCGGCGGCCGCATGGTTGATCGCTTCCACCGTTTGAGGCATCACGTTGTCGTCGGCCGCGACAATAATGATTGCCACGTCCGTAACCTTCGCTCCGCGCGCCCGCATCGCCGTAAAGGCTTCGTGGCCGGGAGTATCGAGGAACGTAATCCTGCGTCCGTCTTTCAACTGTACGTTGTATGCGCCGATATGCTGGGTGATACCGCCCGCTTCGCCTGCGATGACGTTCGTTTTGCGGATATTGTCGAGCAGCGAGGTCTTACCGTGGTCTACGTGTCCCATTACCGTAACGATGGGCGGCCTGGGTTTCAAGTCTTCCGCATCATCCTCTTCTTCATCGAGCACGTCGATGACGTCGGCGCTGACATATTTCGTTTTAAACCCGAATTCCTCCGCTACAATATTAATCGTTTCCGCGTCGAGGCGTTGGTTAATAGCCACCATCACTCCGAGACTCATACAAGTGGAGATAATATCCGTCACCGGAACGTTCATCAGGTTGGCTAAGTCGTTTGCCGTCACGAATTCGGTCAATTGCAGGATGAGGCTTTCTTTCTCGCGCTGGTTTTTCTCCAACTCATGTTTCTGAGCCATGGATTCGCGCTTTTCCCGGCGGTATTTTGCGCCGCCTTTTCCTCCTTTTTTCTCTGTCAGGCGGGCTAATGTTTCTTTTATTTGCTTTTGCACATCATCGTCGCTAATCTCGGCCCTTACCGGTTTTTTCAGTAAAAACTTCCGTTCGCCGCCGCGTTGCGATGCGTCGAGGTTGCCGGGCTTTTCAATATTGACTTTACCCGTGCGGATACGTTTCCGCTTTTTCTTTTTAGCGTCCGCGCCGTCGCCTTCATCGGCCCCCTTCTTTTTATTTTCATCGATGGCCTCTTTCTTGAGCAGTTTCACTTTTTCGTCTCTCAACTTCTTATTGTCGAGTTCTTTTTGCTCGCGTTCGAGTCGTTCTTTTTTGCGCTGCGCTTTCGATTTGCGGGGAGGGCGCGTTTTATCGTTTATGGAATTCAGATCGATTGTCCCTTTTACGACAATCTTCGCTTCAGGCTTGTTCTGATGGATCCGGAAGATTTCCTCCGGCTCTTTTTGTTCCGTCTTCTCTTGGGAAGGTTGTTCCACCTCGGTAAGTTCTATTTCTTGTTTATGATTATCCTCTTGTTGTGGCTCTTCCTTTTCTTCGGGCGCCGGAGTCGCTTCTTTTTCCACGGGAGAATCTTCGGCCTTTTCCGGTTCGGCGGCAGGCGTTTCATCGGGCGAGGGGAGCTCTTCGGCTTTTTCCTCTTTCTTTTCCTCCTTTTTTTCCTCTGCCGGCGGAACGATGGTTTCCTTTACAGGCTCGGGTTCGGGAGTTTGCGGTATTTCCGGTTTTTCCGTTATTTTTTCGGGCGCCGGTATTATTTCTTCGGGAGTCGGTTGTTCGTTTTGTATCGTTTCGGTTTTTTCGTCCCTTTCCGGTTCTTGCGCATCAACTTGGGCGGCGGTCGGTTCAACGGAGTGCTCCGCCGGTGTTTCGGCCGGTTTTTTTTCTTCCTTTTCTTTCTCCTCTTCCACTTCGGGTTCGGGTTGAGATTGAGGCGCGTCTTCTACGTCCGATTTTTTCTTGTTTAAATTATCCAAATCGATATTGCCGATGACATTCAAGTGCGGCTTCATTTCATTGGGTATTTCAGTCTTTATCGTTTCTTTTTCCGTTTTCTTTTTCAGGGCCGGTTCGGGTAGCTCATACCCTTCTATGGCTACCGTTTCGCGGTTATCTTCTTTTCGATGGAGTTTTTCACGTGTTTCGGTCGCTTCCGTGCGGATCTTTTTGTCTTTGCCGAATTCTGCAATCAGCATATCATAGTGGTCATCCTCGATTTTTACATTCGGGTTGGCTTCTATTTCAACACCTTTTTTGTGCAGAAATTCAACCAGGCTGTTGATTCCTACATTCAAATTTTTAGATACTTTTATTAGTCTTATAGGCATATATATCTGTTATTCTTTTCTCTATATATGGTTTTATGTAGCGTTGTTACTCTCTGTTTATTCTACGCGAAGACCTCATTCTTTCACCTCTTCGGTGTCCGTATCGGCATCTTCCTGTACATCCTCTTCCGAATTTTCTTCGGTGGCGGGTTCTATATCGTGTCCGTTGTCGGATTCTTCATCCTGTTCGTCTTCCCCTTCAAATTCAAAGCGCAAGATAGCCAATACTTCGTCAACAGTGCTTTCTTCCAAATCCGCTTCCTTTATCAACCGTTCGCGGTCCATAGCCAACACGTTTTTCGCGGTGGAGCATCCGATGCGTTTCAGTTGGTCGATAACCCACCCGTCGATTTCATCTCGGAATTCATCCAAATAGATATCTTCTTCGTCGACTCCTTCGATGTCACGGAATACTTCAATGGTATATCCGGTGAGCATGGAGGCCAACTTGATGTTCGCCCCGCCTTTACCGATCGCCAACGATACTTCTTCGGGATTGAGGAATACCTCGGCGCGATGTTCCTCTTCTTTCAACGTGATGGAGTTGATTTTTGCCGGACTCAGTGCCCGTTGTATGTAAAGCGATGTATTGTTGGTGTAGTTGATCACATCGATGTTTTCGTTTCGCAACTCGCGTACGATGCCGTGGATACGGAACCCCTTCATGCCCACACAGGCGCCTACGGGGTCGATGCGGTCGTCATAAGCTTCTACCGCCACCTTGGCTCTTTCACCCGGGATGCGGACGATCCCTTTTATGGTGATCAGTCCGTCGGCAATTTCCGGAATCTCCATTTCGAACAACCGTTCGAGAAATACCGGAGAGGTGCGGGACAGGATGATCTTCGGGTTATTGTTTTTATTCTCCACCCGTGCCACTACCGCGCGCGCCGTTTCTCCTTTCCTGAAAAAGTCGCTTGGAATCTGTTCCGTCTTGGGCAGCAAGAGTTCGTTATGCTCATCGTCGAGCAAAAGCAATTCTTTTTTCCATATCTGGTACACTTCACCCGATACGATTTGGCCCACCCGTTCTTTATATTTATTGTACAGGTTGTCTTTTTCGAGTTCCAGAATCTTTGAGGCCAGTGTCTGACGTAGATTCAGGATGGTGCGTCGTCCGAAATGATCCAGCGACAATTCGTCGGTCACCTCTTCGCCCACCTCGAAGTCCTCATCGATCTTTTGAGCCTCCGAGAGGGTAATCTCCAGATTGGGATCTTTCAACTGATCATCTTCTACGATCTGCCGGTTACGCCATATTTCGAGGTCTCCCTTATCGGGATTGATGATAATGTCGTAATTCTCATCCGTACCGTTGGCCTTGGCGATCACGCTGCGGAACGATTCTTCCAGCACGCTGATCATGGTCGCCTTATCGATATTTTTTAATTCGTTGAATTCAGAGAATGTATCTATTAGGCTAATGGTTTCCTTCTTTTTGCCCATATATCTTTATTTGAATTGTATTAAGTATTTTGTCTGTTTTATTTCTTCGTATACGAAACGGAGATCCTCCTCGATCTCTATCTTGCGCTTTGCTCCTTCGGGCTTCACTCTCCGTTTGACGGTTAGCGTGAAGCCTTCGCTATCCGACGAAGAAAGTATTCCCGATAATTTTCGCCCGTCTTTGGTCAGGACTTCCACTTCTTTTCCTTCGTATTTTTTATATTGACGTAAAGACTTGAAAGGCGAGGTCAAGCCGAAGGAGGTGACGATCAATTCGAAGTCTTCTTCATCCCGATTGAATTGCGATTCGAGATAACGGCTCAATTCAACACACTCTTCGATATGGACTCCGTTGTCATTATCGATTTCTACCGTTACTTTGTTGCCGGCTGCAATGATTACATCTACCAAATAGCTGGAGCTCTCTTTCAGAAACTCTTCGACGTGATAGGTAAAAGCCGCTTTTTCGATCATATTCGCTATAACTAATAAAAAAGGAAGCCGTTTTTCCTGCTTCCCTTTTCGTTTAACGGTGCAAAGATATTATTTTCAAACGTATTCACAAAATTTTTATCTCTTTTTTCGTTTATCCGGTCACCAGTCTCCAGTCACCAGTCATTAGTCATTAGTCATTAGTCATTAGCCATTAGTCATTAGCCATTAGTCATTAGTCATTAGTCATTAGTCATTAGTCCCCAATCACTAACCTCCAACCTCCCATCGACGGAGGCCTATCGTGAGCGTAGCGAACATTATCGGGCGAAACTCGTATCGGCTCCGCTCAGCCTATATCGCGCAGCATCATTTAAACCAACTCGAATACATCAGGTAGTTGGAAGCGATTTTTTGATTCATCTCTTTCGATTGTTCGGGATCGACCTTCTTCACAAACTTGGCCGGAACGCCCGCATAGATACTGCCGGGTTCGACCTTCGTGCCCGAAAGTATAACGGCTCCTGCGGCTATGATGGATCCTTCGCCGATGACGGCATGGTCGAGCACGATTGCTCCCATGCCTATAAGGGCGCCGTTCTCGACCGTTGCTCCGTGGATGATGGCGTTGTGTCCTACCGTCACATCGTCGCCCAGAATCGAAACGGACTTCTGATAAAGCGTGTGGATAACGGCTCCGTCCTGCACATTCACCCGGTCGCCCAAGCGGATAGAGTTGACATCCCCGCGCAGCACGGCGTTGAACCAGATGCTGCAATTCTTTCCCATAATCACGTCGCCGACAACCGTTGCGTTATCGGCCAAAAACGTGTCTTCTCCTATTTCGGGGGTAAACCCCCTGACTGATTTAATAAGTGCCATAATTATTATTGTTAAGAGGATAGTGATTGGAGATTGGAGATTGGAAATAAGAGTTCCCGTCTTCCTCGTCTTCGGTCATCGGTCTTCAGTCTCCGGTCTCCAGTCACCAGTCACCAGTCATTAGTCATTAGTCATTAGTCATTAGTCTCCAATCACTAACCTCCAACCTCCAATTACCAACCTCCGTTCATATTGCTTTCGTTTTATCTTTCAACCAAGCTTTCTCTTCCTTATTGAGATGTTTCTTAAGCCGGTCGAAAACCAGTTCGTGATAATGATTCAGCCATTTGATCTCTTTTTTTGTCAGCAGCTTCTTCACGATAGGCTTCGTGTCGATGGGGCAAAGCGTAATCGTTTCGAAATCATAGAATGTGCCGAAGTCATCCGTTTTCTTGTGCACGCGCGTAACGATCAGGTTCTCGATGCGGATGCCGTATTGGCCTGTACGGTACACGCCCGGCTCGTTGGAAGTAACCATGCCGGGCTCTAATACGGTAGGATTCTCTTCGGTGCGGATATTTTGAGGCCCTTCGTGTACATTCAGGAAATGGCCGATGCCATGCCCAGTGCCGTGCCCGTAGGTGAGCAAATTATCCCATAACGCTTTGCGGGCGAGGATGTCGAGTTGCGAGCCGCGCGTACCTTCCGGGTAGAGGGCGGTTGCGAGAGCGATATGCCCTTTCAATACATAGGTGTAATCCTCTTTCATTTGGTCGGTCAGTTTCCCTACGGCAACGGTCCGTGTGATGTCGGTCGTTCCGTTGCGGAACTGGGCTCCCGAGTCGATCAGCAGCAAGCCTTCGGGTTTCACTTTGGCCGCGGTTTCCGGTATGGCATGATAGTGCACGATGGCCCCGTTGCCTTCGTAACCGGCGATCGTTCCGAAGCTTTCCCCTACATAGAGCGGCTGCTGCGAACGGAATTCCCGTAGTTTTTCCTCTACGGTCACTTCGGTTACATTGCCTTCCGGAACAGCTTTTTCGAGCCACATATAGAACTTGACGAGCGCTACGCCGTCTTTCACCATCGCATTGCGGAAGCCTTCGAGTTCGGTTTCATTCTTCCGGCTCTTCATCAGGTCGACGATGGCCGGAACGGGAACGACCGTACAGGAGTCCGGTATGGTTTGGAGGAGTTTGTAGTTGATTTTACTGCCGGTAACGCCTACGCGCGTTCCTTCGGGAAGCGAGGCGATATAGTCGAAAATATCCGTATAGTTTTTCAGCGTGACGCCTTGCGAATGAAGGGTGTCGGCAACTTCGCCGGTCAGTTTATCCGGATCGATAAACAGCGCGGTTTCTTTTTCCGAGATATAAGCGTAAGCCACCGCCACGGGATTGTATTCCACGTCGTTTCCACGGACATTGAAAATCCAGGCGATCGCGTCGAGCGTAACGACGATCAATCCGTCGGCATCGTCTTTCTTTAGTTCGCCGAGGATGCGGCCGATTTTGCTGCGGGTCGATTCGCCCGTAATGGATTCTTCGAGAGCGAAAATCTTGTTTTTAGGCAGTTCGGGGCGTCCTTCCCATATTTCGGCAAACGGGTCGAAAGCCGTTTCGAGGCGAATGCCTTTTGCATCGAGTCTTTTTTTCAACGCCTCCGCTTCGGAAGCTGCAAATACGAGTCCGTCGATACCCACGGTGCCCTCTTTGCCTGTCTGTTCGATGATCCACGAAATCATATCCGGCGTGCCGGCCTGCCCCATTTTAAAGAGGTCGAGGCCCGTACCGGCCAATTCGTTTTCGGCTTGCAGGAAATAGCGTGAGTCGGTCCATACGCCGGCTTTATCGCGGGTGATAACGGCTGTGCCGGCCGATCCGGTAAAGCCGCTGATCCATTTTCTCGATTCCCATGCCGTGGGAGGATATTCACTTAAATGTGCGTCGGTACTCGGAACGATGAACGCGTTCAGGTTCTTTTCCGCCATGAAATTCCGGAATGCCGATAATCTGTCGGCTATTTGTTCTTTTTTCATACGATCGTTTGTTTTATTTATAATACGGCAAATGTAAAGAAATATTCTTACATTTGACCGACTAAACGCAAGGAAAAATCAATGAAGACATCTATTCGAATGGAGAATATGCGGTTTTTTGCTTATCATGGCGTGATGCCGCAGGAGCGTGTGACGGGAAATGATTTTATCGTGAATATCCGGTTGTCGGCCGATTTATCGGCTGCTTGCCGGAGCGATGATGTGAACGACACGGTGAGTTATGCGGATGTTTTCCGTCTGGTGAAAGAAGAGATGGAGCAGCCGTCGAAATTGCTCGAACATGTTGCCGGGCGTATCTACCGCCGGATAACATCGGCCTATCCGGTCATCGATCAACTGGAAGTCTGCGTAAGTAAATTGAATCCTCCGGTCGACGGACAGATGGACTGCGCCTCTGTCATTGTCGGGGACGGAAGGAATGAAGGATGAGGTATGAGGTATGAGGTATGAAGTATGAAGTATGAAGTATGAAGTATGAAGTATGAAGTATGATGGATGACTGGAGACCGAAGACTGGAGACTGGAGACCGAAGACCGATGACTGGAGACCGATGACTGATGACTGGAGACCGATGACCGGAGACCGAAGACCGGAGAATCGCGCCGGCAAGGGTGAAGGGATTGTCTCCCGTCTTTTGTCTTTGTTCTCTAAAAAAGATGTATCTTTGTACAAATTTTTGAGCGATAATGAACGGACTAACAGAGGAAATACCCGTACCTCCCGGAGGAGAACAGACGCTTGTTGAGGAGGGGTCTTCGCAGGAAGCAACGCCAATATCGATGCTTCGTACCGAAAACCTGGTGAAGAAATACGGCAAGCGGACGGTGGTCAATCATGTTTCCATCAATGTGAAACAAGGGGAAATTGTGGGATTGCTCGGACCGAACGGTGCGGGTAAAACCACCACGTTTTACATGGCGGTGGGACTGATTGTTCCCAATGAAGGGACTATTTTTATCGATAAGATGAATATCACCAAGTTCCCCGTATATAAACGGGCGCAATATGGGGTGGGGTATCTGGCGCAGGAGGCTTCGATCTTCCGTAAGATGTCGGTCGAAGATAATATCTTATCGGTTTTGCAGTTCACGAATAAATCCCCTAAAGAACAGGTTGAAAAGATGGAGAGCCTGCTCAATGAGTTCGGATTGCAGAAAGTGCGTAAGAATACCGGCGACCGGCTGTCGGGCGGCGAGCGTCGCCGTGCCGAAATCGCCCGCTGTCTGGCTATCGACCCGAAGTTTATTATGCTCG
Organism: Limibacterium fermenti; assembly: GCF_041902845.1. Classification (GTDB taxonomy): domain Bacteria; phylum Bacteroidota; class Bacteroidia; order Bacteroidales; family Dysgonomonadaceae; genus Limibacterium; species Limibacterium fermenti. The sequence goes on along the minus strand of NZ_CP159486.1, from coordinate 2,903,440 downwards.
ACGAGCCTTTTGCGGGTATCGACCCGATTGCCGTCCAGGATATTCAGTCGATCGTCGCCAAGTTAAAATATAAAAACATCGGCATCCTGATAACCGATCATAATGTGGATGAAACGTTAAGCATTACCGACCGAGCCTATCTGCTCTTCGAAGGAAAGGTGCTTTTTCAGGGTACGGCCGAAGAGTTGGCTGCCAACCCCGTAGTGCGGGAAAAATATTTGGGCCGCGATTTCGAATTGCGCAGGCGCACATTCGATATTTAATATATGGGACGGTTGCTGGCCATCGATTATGGTAAAAAGCGTACGGGTATCGCCGTGAGCGATCCGTTGCAACTGATTGCCAACGGACTCACCACGGTGGAAACGACAGGGTTGTTCGATTTCCTTGCGGATTATCTTCGCAAGGAAGCAGTCGAAACGATTATCGTGGGATTACCCAAGCAATTGAATAATGAAGCATCTGAGAACATGAAGCGGGTCGAGCCTTTTGTCAATCGTTTACGCAAGCTCTATCCGTATATTCCCATCGAGTATTACGATGAGCGCTTTTCTTCTGCGATGGCGCATCAGGCTATGCTCGAGGGGGGGCTGAAAAAGAAAGACCGCCGGAATAAAGCGCTGGTCGACGAAATAAGCGCTGTCATCATCCTGCAAGGATATATGGAAAGCCGGAGAATGAGAATGAATTAATGTTTTTTATATGATTTTACCTATATATATTTACGGACTTCCCGTGCTGCGGAAAGTCACTCAAGATATTGATCCGGAAACTTATCCGGATCTGGACAAACTGATCGAGAATATGTTCGAAACGATGTATCATGCCGATGGTATCGGGTTTGCGGCTCCGCAAGTGGGACTGGAAGATCGTATTTTCGTCATGGACCTGACGCCGGTAGCCGATGACGAGCATCCGGAATTCAAAGATTTCAAGAAGGTGTTTATCAATCCGCATATTATCGAGCGGTCGGGTGAACCGGTGGCCCTGGAAGAGGGATGCCTGAGTATTCCGGGTGTGCATGAAAAGGTGACGCGCCCCGATACGGTGCGTATCCGTTATATCGATGAAAACCGACAGGAGCGCGAGGAGGTCTTTTCGGGGTATGCAGCCCGTTGTATTCAACATGAGTACGATCATCTCGACGGAATCTTATTTACCGATCATATATCGCCGTTGCGCAAGCGGATGGTCAATGGCAAACTCAATGCGTTGGCTAACGGAAAAGCTCGATGTTCTTATAAGGTGAAAACCGCGAAATAGGGGAAAGGCAATTACGAATTACAAATTACGAATTACGAATTACGAATTACAAATTACAAATTACAAATTACGAATTGCAAATGAAAGTCTAAGGTCGGATGTCTAACGTCTAAAGACGGGGGAGACGGGAGACAATTCTTTCACCTTTGCCGGTGAGAGCTAACAGTCTCCGGTCTCCCTCTCTCTCAGTCTCCTTGTCTCCCTGTCTCCCTGTCTCCCTGTCTCCCTGTCATATATTATCCTTCTATGGCGGCCTGTGCGGCGGCAAGTCGTGCGATAGGCACTCGGAAAGGAGAACAGGATACATAGTTCAGTCCTACGCGATGGCAGAATTTCACCGATGAAGGATCTCCTCCGTGTTCGCCGCAGATACCGCATTTAAGCGACGGCCGTACCGATCGGCCGGCCTGAACGGCCATGCTCACGAGCTGTCCGACACCGTTTTGGTCGAGAACGGCAAACGGGTCTTGCTTGAGGATTCCCTTGTCGAGATAGAGCGGCAGGAACTTAGCCACGTCGTCGCGGCTGTACCCGAATGTCATTTGCGTAAGGTCGTTGGTGCCGAATGAGAAGAAGTCGGCCTCCTTGGCGATCTTATGCGCGGTAAGCGCCGCACGCGGTATCTCGATCATCGTACCGATCTTATAGTCGATGGAGTCGCTGTTTTCGCTAAAGACTTGTTGAATCGTTCGTTCGATGATTTCCTTTTGATTTTTAAACTCATAGACAATACCCGTAAGCGGAACCATAATTTCCGGAATAGCCGTGATGCCTTCTTTTTTCAATTCGAGGGCTGCTTCCATGATTGCGCGGGTCTGCATTTCGGTGATTTCGGGATAGAGATTGCCGAGGCGGCAACCGCGAAGGCCCAGCATAGGATTTGCTTCCAAAAGGCTCTCTACGCGTTCGTGGATGTCTTCATACGATATATTCATGACGCGCGCCATCTCCATTTGTCCTTTCTCATCGTGCGGAACGAATTCGTGCAACGGCGGATCGAGCAGGCGCACCGTCACCGGATAGCCGTCCATAGCGGTGAAAATACCTTTGAAGTCCTTCTTCTGAAGGGGAAGTAGTTTTTCGAGCGCGCGACGTCGTCCTTCCTCATCTTTCGCAAGAATCATTTCGCGCATGGGGACGATTTTGTCTTCTTCGAAGAACATGTGCTCGGTGCGGCACAATCCGATACCGGTTGCCCCGAAATTCCGCGCGGCAACGGCATCATGCGGTGTGTCGGCATTCGTGCGTACCTCCATACGGGTATATTTGTCGGCGATTTCCATCAGTTCGGTGAAATCCGGGCCGAGCTCGGCGTCGACGGTTTGTATTTGTCCTTCGTATACATTACCCGTAGTGCCATCGAGAGAAATCCAGTCCCCTTCGAGGAGCGCCTTGCCGTTAATGGTCATTTTGCGGGATTTATAGTCGATCGACAGGTTGTTGGCAGCCGATACGCAGCACTTGCCCATACCGCGGGCCACTACGGCCGCATGGGAAGTCATTCCGCCGCGTGCCGTGAGGATACCTTGAGCGGTAGCCATCCCGCGAAGGTCTTCGGGCGAGGTTTCGATACGGCATAAGATGACTTTTTTGCCTTCTTTAGCCCATTCTTCGGCTTCATCGGCGTGGAATACCACCTGTCCGGTAGCTGCGCCGGGCGAAGCAGGCAATCCGTGCGTAATCGCGTGCGCATCGGCCAACGCTTTTTTATCGAATACCGGGTGAAGCAATTCGTCGAGTTTCTCCGGATCACAGCGTTTCAGAGCGGTTTTCTCATCGATATAACCCTGGTGAAGCATGTCGGTCGCGATCTTTACCATGGCGGCTCCGGTACGTTTACCGCTACGCGTTTGCAGCAGCCAAAGTTTGCCGTCCTGAATGGTAAACTCGAGGTCTTGCATATCTTTGAAATAATCTTCGAGTTTTTGTTGCGTTTCGATCAATTGAGCGGCACATTCGGGCATGATTTCCTCGAGCGAGGGATACTTGGACGCCCGTTCCTCTTCGCTGATGCCCTGCATCTTGGCCCATCTGTGGGAGCCCTCGAGGGTAATTTGCTGAGGAGTACGCACGCCGGCTACCACATCTTCGCCTTGAGCATTGATAAGATACTCGCCGTTGAAGAGGTCTTCGCCCGTGGCGGCGTCGCGGGTGAAAGCTACGCCGGTGGCGGAAGTATTACCCATGTTGCCGTATACCATCGCTTGCACATTCACCGCCGTGCCCCATTCTTCGGGGAAATTGTTCATCTTACGATAGAGGATGGCCCGGTCGTTCATCCAACTGTCGAATACGGCACATACGGCGCCCCATAATTGATCCCACGGATCGGAAGGAAAATCGTTTCCGGTACGTTCTTTAACAGCTTGCTTGAATTGTTTAACCAGCGTTTTCAGGTCGTCGACAGTCAGATCGGTATCGAGTTCGATTCCTTTTACCTCTTTCATCGTATCCATGATTTCTTCAAACGGATCGATGTCGTCCTTGCTCTCCGGCTTCAAGCCCAGAACAACGTCGCCGTACATCTGTACAAAGCGGCGGTAAGAGTCCCAGGCAAAACGTTCGTTGCCGGATTTGACGGCGATACCCTGAACGGCCTCATCGTTTAGTCCCAAGTTGAGGACGGTATCCATCATTCCGGGCATCGACACGCGGGCGCCCGACCGTACCGATAACAAGCAGGGATTTTCTTTATCACCGAAGCGGGTGCCTGTAAGGCGTTCGATACCGGCTACGGCGTGTTCGACTTCTTTTTTCAAGACGCCGGTCACGTAGTCTTTTCCTAATTGATTATATTCGGTGCAAACCTCAGTGGTAATGGTAAAGCCGGGAGGTACCGGCACGCCGATAAGATTCATTTCCGCAAGATTGGCGCCTTTACCGCCGAGTAAATTACGCATATCCGATCGTCCTTCGGCTGCGCCGTTACCAAATGTGTAAACTCTCTTTCTTTCCATTGGTTTTAATTTGATTTGTTTTAGTAAGTAAATATTGTTAGGGTTTTGTCAATCATTTTATCACCGGAGGCACTATCGGCGTCCGCCACTATTCTGCGGAGCATCCCGAATGTTGCCCCCCTGTCTCCCAGTCTCCAGTCTCCCTGTCCCTTTGTCTCTCTGTCTCTCTATTGTCCTGTCTCTTTCATTTCCGCCGGCGGCATCGGTTCGGGGCCGGGAATATCATTCTTTCCCAATCCTATATTATATAGTTGAATATAACGTAAGCGGCGCCAAGTATTCTTTAAATGAATAAAACCGCTGATGCGCGTCAGGGTATCGCCGTCTATGTATCTTGATACCGGCGTAGAGTATGATTTGTTTTGGGTGATTTGCTGAGGTTTATAAAGGGTGGTGTCTTTATATTCCAGAATGAGCATGGATTGTAACGGGGCTTCTTGTACGTCGTCGGGGATCCCGATAACGTTATACCGGAACTCCAGCGTCGGATTGGTAAAACGCGTATTGATTTCAGCCGAATCGATACGGAAACGGAAACCGCTTCCCGAACCGATACGCCGGAAAGCATACGTGTGGGGAATATAAGAGGGTGATTCGCTATGACTTTCGAATTGCTGTGCCTGCACCTGCTGCGTAATGGATGCGTCCAACTCTTGTTGTTTTCGTTGCAGGCGAGCTTTTACCGAGTCGTTCATCTTCATGTAAACATCGATGCGATCGGCATACCATGCAAGCGACGAATCCCATTGGACTTGTGTTACCTGGTGTTTTTCGAATATCTTTTGCAGGAACGCCTCTTTCTTTTCGGGCGTGTCGAAAGTTTGATAATCGTTTTCTATTAGGGCTTCGGCCATGTATACGTCGTACATGAGTCCTTCCATGCTCTTTCTGTTCAGTACTTCTTTAGGGCGATTGCGGCAAGAGAAAAGCAGTGCCAACAACGCTAACGCAATAAACAGATATGCAGGAATTTTAGGCTTCACCGATCGCTTCTTTTTCTTTTTTCTCTTTTTCGAGACGTTCTTTTTCTTCTTTCGATAATAAGGAATGGGCAAATGTTTTCCGGTAGAACACCAATAATGCAATGACCCCCACCGTGATGGCCGAGTCGGCTACGTTAAAGATAAACCGGAAAAACAGGAAGTTTTGTCCTCCTACCAACGGTATCCAGTCGGGATATGTTCCTTCCACTATGGGGAAATAAAACATATCTACGACCTTCCCGTGCAGCACCGAAGCATATCCTTCGCCAAAAGGGACGAAGGATGCCACATGTCCGGGATAACTCGCATCGAAAATCGCTCCATAAAAGACACTGTCGATAATATTTCCCGTAGCTCCCGCCAAAATAAGGGCTACACAGGCGATAAAGCCTTTCTTGTAGCTCCCCTTGACAAGGCGTGTGAGGTAAATGATGATAAAAATGACGGCCACAATGCGGAAAAGAGAAAGAAACAGCTTACCGCCGGCTTCTATCCCGAATGCCATCCCGTTATTTTCTACAAAATAGATTTGAAACCAGTCCGTTATCTTTATCGATTCTTGCAGCGACATATGAGTCTTGACCCATATTTTCGTAAGTTGGTCTATCAGCAAAATCAGAAAGACTACCACTATCGCCGTAAGTCCTTTTTGTGTCGTACTCTTCATATAAATTATAATGCATCGGACGGGTTATCGTTTCTTTTTAGACTCCTTCGCTTCGATGCTCAACGTAGCATGCGGCACGGCACGTAACCGTTCTTTGGGTATGAGCTTGCCTGTTTCGCGGCAAATGCCATACGTGCCGTTTTCGATGCGCACGAGTGCGGCCTGAAGGTTTTGGATAAACTTCATCTGCCGTTGCGCCAATCTTCCGGCTTCTTCTTTGGACAGGGTCGAAGCGCCTTCTTCCATTACTTTGAAAGTAGGCGAGGTATCTACCGTATCATTGCCGTCGGCATTCATTACCGCAGCCCGGTAGTTTTCATACTCTTGCTTGGCAACCTCTAACTTTTCATTAATGATGGAACGGAATTCTTCCAGTTCTTCATCCGTATATCTCGTTTTCTCGTTCATAATGCTGATTGTTTATCAACTTTTTGTAAATAAAAAGCAACAGAAATGTAATGTCAAATACAACAACCGGTGGAATTATATTGTTCACCGGTGTATTTTTGCGCAAATATACATATAAAACCGATACCTTCAACTATAAAACGACCCTGTTCAATTCTTTTTCCGGATGCGGATCGTTAAAGGTTGATCATCGATTTCTATTTCATCTTCGAGCGTTTCGGCTGTTATTTCAATACTGTCCGCCAACACTTGTCCGCGAATATAAGCGGCGTTGGCGTTTACGGCCTCATCGATGCCGGGATGGGAGGATAAAAGCACGGATATCCGGTCGGTGATTTCGAACCCTTTGGCTTTGCGCAGGTTCTGGATACGATTGACCAGTTCACGGGCGATACCTTCGTTCCGCAATTCGTCGGTCACGGAGATGTCGAGGGCAACCGTCAGATTTCCTTCGTTGCCGACCAGCCATCCGGGAATATCTTCCGAAATGATTTCCACATCGTCGAGGGTGATAACCGCTTGTTGTCCGGCCACTTCAAAAGTGATGGATCCGTTCTTTTCCAGTTCGTTCATCTTCTCTTTACTCATTATCCGGATCTCTTCGGCCAGTTGTTTCATAATCTTGCCGTAGCGCGGCCCCAGCTTTTTAAAGTCGGGTTTTACGCGTTTCACCAGCATCTCGTTCGCCGAATCGACAAAGTGCAACTCTTTTACGTTCACCTCGCTTAAGATGAGCGATTCCACTGCTTGGATAGCCCTTTTCTGCGTTTCGTCGGTGACGGGGATCATGATTCTCGATAGCGGTTGGCGTACTTTGATGCTCACCTTGCGGCGCAACGCCAAGACGATAGAGGATGCGGCTTGCGCCAAGTACATTTGCCGCTCGAGCTCCTTGTCGATGACGGCTTCGTTTGCTGCCGGGAAATCGGCCAGATGGACCGACTCGAATCGTTCGCTGCCGGTAACCGAGGTGAGATCGAGATACAACTTGTCGGAGTAGAACGGCGCGATGGGCGCGATCAGTTTGACAACCGTTACCAAACATTCGTACAGCGTTTGATAGGCCGATAATTTATCTTCGTCCATTTCCCCGCCCCAGAAACGTTTACGGTTCAGGCGCACGTACCAGTTACTTAAATGGTCGTTGACAAAATCCGCGATCGCGCGCCCGGCTTTGGTGGGTTCGTAGGTGTTGTAGGCTTCATCGACCTCTTTCACCAGCGAATGCAACAGCGACAATATCCAGCGGTCTATCTCGGGGCGTTGTGCTACCGGAATGGACGGGTATTGGTCGCGGTATTGGTCGACGTTGGCATACAGCACGAAAAACGAATACGTGTTGTAGAGCGTGCCGAAGAATTTACGGCGGGCTTCCTCGATGCCTTCCATATCGAAACGCAGATTATCCCACGGCGAAGCATTGGTGATCATATACCAGCGCAGCGGGTCGGAGCCGTACTTGTCGATGGTTGAAAACGGATCGACGGCGTTGCCCAATCGTTTGGACATTTTGTTGCCGTTCTTGTCGAGCACGAGCCCGTTCGATACGACATTCTTGAATGCCACACTGTCTTTCACCATGGTTGAAATCGCATGGAGCGTATAAAACCATCCGCGGGTCTGATCGACCCCTTCGGCGATGAAGTCGGCCGGATAGATTTGCGCGAACTCTTCTTCGGGGATATGCGGATAGAAAACCTGAGCAAAGGGCATCGCTCCCGAATCGAACCATACGTCGATCAGGTCCGATTCGCGATGCATGGGTTTGCCGCTGTCCGACACCAATACGATTTGGTCGACATACGGCCGGTGAAGGTCTATTTTATCAAATTCCTTTTCCGAGGCGGCATTCAGCCCGATCCCTTTCCAAGGAATTTCCGTCATGACTCCGGCCTGAACGGCTTTTTGCATTTCTTCAAACAGTTCTTTGAGCGAACCGATGCATTTCTCTTCCTTCCCGTCCTCGGTGCGCCATATGGGTAGGGGAGTGCCCCAGTAACGGCTTCGGCTCAGGTTCCAGTCCTGAAGGTTTTCGAGCCATTTACCGAAACGTCCGGAGCCCGTCGATGCCGGCTTCCAGTTGATGGTATTGTTCAGTTCCACCATGCGGTCTTTGCAGGCGGTAGCCCGTATAAACCAACTGTCCAGCGGATAATAAAGCACCGGTTTATCGGTACGCCAGCAATGCGGATAATTATGGACATATTTCTCAATGCGGAAAGCTTTGTTTTGTTGCTTCAGCATCACGGAGAGGTCGATATCGAGCGTCGTATCGTCGGGGCGGCTGGTTTCTTCTTTCCATTCCGACGCGTATTCATTCTTTACATAACGGCCGGCATACTCGCCGTAGAGATCGACGTTCACACCCTCGCGGACAAATTGCGGGTCGAGATCTTCGAGCTTGAAATATTTTCCTTTCAGGTCGACCATCGGGCGTTGGTTGCCGTCTTTGTCGGTCATCATGAGTCCGGGTACGCCGTATTCTTTTCCGAGCTTCGCGTCGTCGGCGCCGAATGTGGGGGCGATATGCACGATGCCCGTACCGTCTTCGGTCGTCACAAAATCACCCGTCACCACTTTGAAAGCGTTATCGGATGCTTTTACCCAAGGGATCAGTTGCTCGTAGCCGATGCCGGCGATTTCCGATCCCTTCCATGTCTTATCCAGCACACGGAAAGGCACGTGTTTATCGCCCGGCCGGTAATCTTCCAGCGGGAGCTCCGCATTTTTCGCGGGGAAATAGGCGTTTACCAGACTTTTTGCCAAAACGGCGGTCATCGGTTTGCCCGTATAGGAATTGTACGTTTGTACGGCGCAATAATCGATGTTCGGGCCCACCGCCAGCAACACGTTCGAAGGCAGCGTCCAGGGCGTGGTAGTCCATGCCAGAAAGAACGGATCGCCGAATTGCGTCCATTCGGAAAGAGGGTTCTTGATGGCGAACTGCGCCGTGCAAGTGGTATCCTTCACATCGCGGTAGCAGCCCGGCTGGTTGAGTTCGTGCGTGCTCAGTCCCGTACCTGCGGCCGGCGAGTAAGGCTGGATCGTGTATCCTTTATAGAGGAATCCTTTTTTATAAAGATCTTTGAGCAAGTACCAAAGCGTTTCGATGTAGCGCGTATCGTAAGTAATATACGGATCGCTCATATCGACCCAATAGCCCATTTTGCGGGTAAGGTCTTCCCATTCTTTGGTATATTTCATCACCTCCTTGCGGCAGGCGTTGTTGTATTCTTCCACCGAAATGGTTTTGCCGATATCCTCTTTGGTAATGCCCAACGTTTTCTCTACGCCGAGTTCCACGGGAAGCCCGTGGGTATCCCATCCGGCCTTACGGCTGACATAGAATCCTTTCATGGTCTTGTAGCGGCAGAAAATGTCTTTAATGGAACGGGCGATAACGTGATGAATGCCCGGCATGCCGTTAGCCGACGGGGGGCCTTCATAAAATACGAACCGGGGATGTCCCTGACGTGTTTCAAGACTTTTCTTAAACACGTCCTTTTCTTCCCATTCCTTCAACACTTCTTTGTTTACCTCTGAAAGATCCAAATGATCATATTCCGGAAATTTGCTACTCATTACGAACGAATTTATACGTTATAGAAAATCAGGATGCAAAGGTAGTAAAAAAAATACACTTTGTGCGATAAATGCTGAAGCGGATAATGCTTCGCGATAGGGGCCTTTTATTTTCCCGTGTTTCCCTTTAGTTCGGCGCTTTCTTATATAAATAGAAGGCGATGGCGGTAAAGAAGATGTTCGGAATCCATGCCGCCACGAAAGCGCTCATGCCGCCTTTTACGGCGAAAGACGAACTGATGGTCATAAAGAGGATGTAGCCCATGCTCAACGCGAGGCCGATGCCCAGATTGAGCCCCATTCCGCCTTTCACTTTCCGGGCCGACAGGGCGGCGCCGATAAGGGTGAGGATAAACGCCGAAAACACCGACGCGATTCGCGAATGATATTCGATTTGAAAAGCCTGAATGTTACCCATTCCCCGCTCTTTTTGACTGGTGATATAGTGGCGGAGCTGGGGGGAGGTCATCATTTGCTGGTCGGTTTTGGCGATGATGAAATCGTTCGGGACGATTTGTATGGTGGTGTCGATGGACTCGCCTTTGGTGATGGTTTCTTGCAGTCCGTCGAAGTTGCGGATTTGGTAATCCTGAATGGTCCAGCGGTACAACGAGTCGTAGCGGATGCTTCTTGCCGTGAGCCGCGAAACGAGTTGCAGGCTGTCGAAATGATCCATCGAAAAGTTCGTACCCGTACTCGAGGGGATATCGAAGCTGCTGAAATAGACGATGGAGCCTTCGCCGACTTTGAATTGGATGTCGGTGTCGCCCACTTTGCGCTGTCTCGGATCGACGTAAGTGTTCTCGAAATTGATGCGGCTGGCGTTGGCCGGCGGAATCACGTAGCTGCCGAAGACAAAAGAAAAGATGGCGATCACGCTCGCAGCCATCATGTAGGGCTTCATCAGGCGTTTGAAACTGATACCGTTCGATAAAATGGCGATGATTTCGGAGTTGTTCGCCATCTTGGAGGTGAAGAAAATGACGGCGAGGAATACGAAAAGCGGACTGAACAAGTTGGCATAATACGGAATGAAATTGAGGTAGTAATCAAAAATGATTTCCTTCAGCGAGGCATTGTTCGTCATGAACTTGTCAATCTTCTCGTTGATGTCGAACACAACAGCGATGGAGATAATCAGGACAATCATAAAGATATAGGTTCCGAGGAACTTCTTTATAATATACCAATCGATTCGTTTTACATTCAAATATTTCATTTGTACCTGTTAGAGTCTACGCATTATCGTATCAATCATAGAAGCTTTCCATGCCGGAAAGTTATTTTGGAGGATTTGCCGGCGCGCCTCTTTCACCAGCCACAAGTAAAAGGCCAGATTATGGATGGAAGCGATTTGCAAGGCCAGGATTTCGCCGGTGTTGAACAGATGGCGCAGATAGGCTTTGCTGTATCGGGTGTCGACAAACGAAGCGCCGTCTTCTTCAATCGGGGAAAAATCGTTTTTCCACTTTTGATTGCGCATGTTCATGATTCCGTTTTTGGTGAATAGCTGTCCGTTGCGCCCGTTGCGGGTGGGCATGATGCAATCGAACATATCCACCCCCCGGTCGATGGCTTCCAGCATGTTGGCGGGTGTTCCCACGCCCATCAGGTAGCGCGGCTTATCTTCCGGCAATATTTCATTCACGATGTCGATCATTTCGTACATCTCTTCGGTCGACTCGCCGACCGACAGTCCGCCGATGGCATTGCCGTCGGCGCCTTTCGAGGCCACATTTTCAGCCGCCTGTTTGCGCAGATCGGGATACACGCATCCCTGCACAATGGGGAAGAGCGTTTGGCGGTATCCGTGAGGGCATTCCGTTTCGCGGAAGCGGGTCAGGCAGCGGTCGAGCCATCGTTCCGTCAACTCAAGCGACTGTTTCGCATAGTCATAAGGCGCGTCGCCGGGCGTACATTCGTCGAACGCCATCATGATGTCGGCGCCGATAATGCGTTGGATGTCGATGACCTTTTCGGGCGTGAAGAAATGCTTCGAGCCGTCGATATGCGAACGGAATTCGGCGCCTTCTTCGGTGAGTTTGCGGTTTTCGGCCAACGAAAAGACCTGAAATCCGCCGCTATCGGTCAGGATGGGTTTGCGCCAACTGTTGAAGCGGTGCAAGCCCCCCGCCTGCTGCAAGGTGTCCAATCCGGGACGAAGGTACAGATGATAGGTGTTGCCCAAAATGATTTGCGCCTCTATATCGTCTTCGAGTTCGGTGGCATGCACGGCTTTCACGCTGCCGGCGGTACCCACGGGCATAAATATGGGGGTCTCAATCACCCCGTGATCGGTGGTGATGATTCCTGCCCGGGCCTTCGACTGTAAATCGGTATGTTGTAGTTTAAAATCCAAAATAGACTATCGCTTTCAAGAATCGAGCGCAAAGATAGTAAATCTGTTATCATAAATGAGCCGGACGGGAATTAAAAATAGTTATTGAAGGGAAGTGCCCGGTCTTCAGTCTCCGGTCTCCGGTCACCAGTCACCGGTCACCGGTCTCCAGTCTCAGGTCTAATGTCTAATGCCGTTTGGCGCGTGTCTTGCTTCTTTATATATTATATCTTTTATCTATTATCTTTTGTCGTTCCTCTAAATATCGTATATTTGCGTCTTGTCGGATGGAGACGGGCGGTTGGGGATTAGAGGTTCGTGACCGGCGACTGATGACTGAAGACCGCCGACATTCGACTTTAGACATTCGACATTAAACTTATGGATACAACGATACGAAGAAAACCGGATTGGTTCAAAATTCGCTTGCCGCAAGGGAAAGAGTATTTTGCCTTGAAGGATATTATACATAAAAAAGGATTAAACACCATTTGCTTTAGCGGAAAGTGCCCGAATATGTCGGAGTGCTGGGGAAACGGCACGGCCAGTTTTATGATTTTGGGGGAGATATGCACCCGTTCATGCAAATTCTGCGCGACCATCACCGGCAAGCCGCACGCCATCGATTGGGATGAAGCCGACCGCCTGGCCGATACCATCCGGCAAATGGGGCTGAAACATTGCGTCATTACGAGTGTCGACCGCGACGATCTGCTGGATCTGGGCGCTTCTTTTTGGGCGTTTACCATCCGGCGCGTGCGGGAAAAGAATCCGGAAACGACCCTCGAGACGCTCATTCCCGATTTCAACGGGAGGGAGGAGTTGATTGAAAAAGTGATTGCCGCCAAACCGGAAATCATTTCCCATAATATGGAAACTGTCCGGCGCTTGACGCCGAAGGTCAGAAGCCGGGCCAAATACGATGTAAGCCTGCAAACGCTTTCCATCGTTGCTGCGAGCGGGGCGGTGAAACCCAAATCGGGCATTATGGTCGGACTGGGCGAAACGGAGCCGGAGGTGCTCGAAACGATGGACGACCTGCTTGCGGCCGGTTGCAAGGTGTTGACTATCGGACAATACTTGCAGCCTTCTTCCCATCATTTGCCCGTGCATGAATATGTGCCTCTCGAGCAGTTCGCCCGCTACCGCAAAGAAGGCCTCGCCAAAGGGTTCGACATTGTGGAAAGCGGCCCGCTGGTACGATCTTCTTATCACGCCGAAAAACATGTCTGAAAAATGAGCCGTAACGTGATTTTTCAAAACCTGCGCCGCATCCGCTATAAGGAAGCGTGGGATTATCAGGAAGAACGATTTGGAAAGCTCGTTGCTTCCAAAAGAAACGAAACCTTTCCGCAGGAACAGTATCTTCTTTTCTGTGAGCATGAACCCGTGTTTACGTTAGGCAAGCACGGCGATAAACATAATTTGTTGATTACGGAGCAGACGTGCAAGCAGCGGGGAATCGATTTTTTCCCCATCGACCGCGGCGGGGACATTACGTATCATGGGCCCGGGCAACTGGTGGTGTATCCGATATTGGATTTGGAAGCGTTCGGTATCGGCATTAAGCAATATATTTCGATGTTGGAAGATGTGGTGATCGAGACGTTGCAAGCGTACGATATTCACGCGCAGAAAGACGAAAAGGCGATGGGGGTGTGGCTCGATGCCGGCGATCCCCGGAAGGCGCGTAAGATTTGCGCCATCGGCGTACGCGCCAGCCGTTATGTGACGATGCACGGTTTGGCGCTGAACGTGAATACCGATTTGTCGTATTTCCATCTGATCAATCCGTGCGGATTTGTCGACCGAGGCGTGACGTCTATGCAGCAGGAACTGGGTGCGGAAGTCGATTTCGATGAACTGTCGGACAAGATTAAAGAGCGCTTTTGCCGGGTGTTCGCAATGGACTTGAAATGCGCTTGAACGCCGATCGGGGGAAGTCCGCCGACGATGACGGAAGGAGCGGTCGACTTTTTTTTTGAAGCCGCCGTAGGGCTTCGACGGTGTGCCGGATCTTTTTGAAGGCTTCGTACTCGTACGACGGCGTGCCCGGGTTTTTTTGAAGGCTTCGTATTGGTACGACGGTGTGCCCGGGTTTTTTTGGAGGCTTCGTATTGGTACGACGGCGTGCCCGGGTTTTTTTGGAGGCTTCGTATTGATACGACGGCGTGCCCGGGTTTTTTTGAAGGCTTCGTATTGGTACGACGGCGTGCCCGGGTTTTTTTGAAGGCTTCGTATTGGTACGACAGCGTGCCCGGATTTTTTTGAAGGCTTCGTATTGATACGACGGTGTGCCCGGGTTTTTTTGAAAGCTTCGTATTCATACGGATTGCGGCGGAGAAATGAGCTGCTGTTGTCGTAGGAATTTTCCCGAAGGACAACATTTTCGAAAATATCCCTGCTTTTACGTTCTTTACCGATACAATCCGTCTAACTTAAACATTTTTAACGGCAAATAATGACAAAACAGATTTAACATTTCTAATTTTGTATGTCGAAAACAGACCTACACATTATAACTTTCAGTAAATATGAGTCAAGTAGTTGATATTAAAGAATTAAATGATAAAATCGAACGTAAGAGCACGTTCGTTCAGACCATCGTCACCGGAATGGATCAATTGATCGTCGGGCAGAAGCATTTGGTCGAGTCGCTTCTCATCGGATTATTATCCGACGGACACATTTTGTTGGAAGGGGTGCCCGGATTGGCAAAAACCCTTGCCATCAAAACCCTCGCTCAGTTAATCGACGCCCGGTACAGCCGTATTCAGTTTACGCCCGACTTGTTGCCGGCCGACGTAGTCGGAACGATGATCTACAGCCAGCGCAACGAAGAGTTCATGGTAAAACACGGACCGATTTTCGCCAACTTCGTGCTGGCGGATGAAATCAACCGCGCTCCGGCCAAAGTGCAGAGCGCCTTGCTCGAAGCCATGCAGGAACGTCAGGTGACTATCGGAGAGCAAACCTATAAGCTGCCGAATCCGTTCCTGGTGATGGCGACGCAAAACCCTATCGAGCAGGAAGGCACTTATCCGCTGCCCGAAGCGCAAGTAGACCGTTTCATGCTGAAGGTAGTCATCAACTATCCTTCCAAAGAAGAAGAAAAACGAATCGTCCAACAGAATATATTCGAACCCCGAACCATCGAACGGCCGGTGATTTCCGTCGATGAAATTCTCGATGCGCGCAAAGTGGTTCGCGAAGTATATATCGACGAAAAAATAAGCCGCTACATCATCGACATCGTGTTCGCCACCCGTTTCCCCGACCAATACGGATTGGCCAACCTCAAGGAGATGATTGGTTTCGGCGGTTCGCCCCGTGCTTCCATCAACCTGGCGCTTGCAGCGCGTACGTATGCCTTCATCAAACGCCGCGGTTATGTGGTGCCCGAAGATATCCGCGCCGTATGCCACGATGTGCTCCGTCATCGTATCGGACTTACCTACGAGGCCGAAGCCAACAACTTGACTTCGGAAGAAATTATCAGCGAAATTCTTAATAAGGTAGAGGTTCCGTAATAAGAGGGATGATCTATGATGTATGATGTATCATGTGTGATGTATGAAGGAAATAATCCTTCGCCTTTCGGGCGCTCCTCTTACGCGAAGGGGAGATAACGGACAGAAACGGTCTGCGCCAGCGGGATGAAGGTAAAAGAGAATGAATGGTAATGTGGAAGAATATTTCTCGCGGATAAGGCTGATAAATGCAGATAAAGAGATGCGTTTTGAGATTATTTGTGAGAGATTAATCAACAGTAAAGAAAATGGAAACATCCGAATTACTTCAGAAAGTACGGCATATTGAAATTAAAGCTCGGGGACTGTCGCGCAATATCTTTGCGGGGGAGTATCATTCGGCTTTCAAGGGCCGAGGTATGGCCTTCTCGGAAGTGCGCGAATATCAGTATGGCGACGACCTGCGCGACATCGACTGGAACGTGACGGCGCGTTACAACCGTCCGTACGTGAAAGTCTTTGAAGAAGAGCGCGAACTTACCGTCATGTTGCTCATCGACGTGTCGGAAAGCCAATCGTTCGGGTCGACGTCCATCGTCAAGCGCGATATGGTGGCGCAGATTGCCGCCACGCTCGCTTTTTCGGCCATTCAGAATAACGACAAGATCGGCGTCATCTTTTTTACCGATAAAATCGAAAAGTTTATTCCCCCTAAAAAGGGAAGAAAGCATATCCTGTTCATCATCCGCGAGATACTCGGTTTTACCCCCGGGAGTTCGGGAACGGAAATCGATCAGGCGCTGCGCTATATGACCAACGGCATTAAAAAACGCTGTACGGCCTTTTTGATTTCGGACTTTATCGATTCGCACGACTATAAGCATGCGCTGCGCATTGCGAACCGCAAGCACGATTTGGTCGCCATTCAGGTCTATGACGCGTTGAGTACCCGCCTGGAAAGCGTGGGGCTCATGAAAGTACACGACCCGGAAAGCGACAAGGATACGTGGATCGATACCTCGTCGAAGAAAACGCGCGAACAATACCGCACTTGGTGGACGCGGCGTCAGGCCGAAATGGATGTCGCTTTTAAGCAGAGCCGGGTCGACAGTGTGTCGGTCTCGACCGAAGATGATTATGTGAAATCGTTGTTGCAACTCTTTCAACAAAGAAGATAGAAATTGATAGTAGAAAAGAAATATACGCTTATCGGCAAAACGGCTGTTTTTATGGCCTTGTTTTTTGCCTTGTACGTGGCATCGGCGCCGGCGCAGAAAGTGTCGGTGCAGGCTACCGTACAACCTACCGAGATCACGATCGGCGAGCAGGCGCTCATCAATCTGAAAGTGATTACGCCCAAGGACAAATCGATCCAGTTTCCGGTGTTCGAGTCGGAAATCGTGCCCGGCATCGAGGTGTTGACAATGCTTCCCCCCGACACGACCATCGAGAACAATGTGATGACGTTGAATTTTAAATATCTCATCACCTCGTTCGACTCCACCTTGTACCATATTCCTTCGATGTCTGTTTTTGACGGAACCGATACCATCTTTTCCAACTCTTTCGGACTGAAAGTCATTTCGCCCGAACTGTCGGATTCCACCTTGGCTTATCTGGAAAAGATGAACACCGGACAGACGGATTCCATCGATTTTAACCAGCTTCAGTTAAATGATATAAAACCGATTCAGAAGCCTCCTTTCGTTTGGACCGACTATCTGTGGATCGTGTGGATCGTATTGGGAGTAGCGGTTCTTTTGGCTTTGATCGGCCTAATCATCTACTTGGTATTGAAGAAAAAGAAAAAAGGCTATTTCTTTACGCCGCCGCAGGTACTCCCGCCGCATGTGCGCGCCATTCGATCGCTCGACGAATTGAAAGCGAAGAAGATATGGCAGCAGGGGCGCGAGAAGGAATTTTATACGGACTTGACCGATATCTTGCGTGTGTATATTCAGGAACGGTACGATATAAAGGCGATGGAAATGACTTCGGGCGAAATTCTCAACGAAATGCGCAAACGTTCCGAATCGGACTCGGTATATGAAAACCTGAAACAGGTATTATCGGCTTCCGACTTGGTGAAGTTTGCGAAATACAAGCCGTATCCCGACGAAAACGATTTAAGCATAATGAATGCGTATTTCTTCGTCAATCAAACGAAAGAGCCCGATCCCGTTCCCGACAAGGACGCGTTGAAGGCGCAAGGCGATAACGGTGTTTCTCAGAACGAACAGGTTCAAAAGACAGAAGAATGATGGAATTTGCACACCCCGGATATTTATATCTATTATTGTTGATCCTGCCCTTGGCGGTATGGTATGTGATTCGTCTGTCGAAAACGCAGGCGTCATTTAAACTGGCATCGACCGATGCTTTTAAGGGAATCCGTCCCGGACTGAAGGTGTATATGCGTCATTTGCCTTTCGTGCTGCGGATGATCAGTATTGCGTTGGTGATTATTGTCATTGCGCGTCCTCAGGCGGTAAACAGTTGGGAAGAAACCGAAACGCAGGGTATCGACATGGTCATGGCGCTCGATGTGTCGGGCTCGATGTTGGCGCAGGATTTGAAGCCCGACCGGTTACAGGCGGCCAAAAAGGTTGCGGCCGAGTTTATTACCGACCGCCAGAACGACAATATCGGACTGGTTATCTTTGCGGGCGAAAGTTTTACACAGTGCCCGCTCACCACCGACCATAAGGTGTTGCTCAATCTGTTGAATGATGTGGATTTCGGTTTGATTGAGGATGGAACGGCCATCGGGCTTGGCTTGGCCAATGCGGTCAACCGGTTGAAAGATAGCGAATCGGAGTCGAAAGTCGTGATTTTGCTTACCGACGGAACCAATAACCGGGGGCAGATTGCTCCTCTCACCGCGGCCGATTTGGCGCGTTCATACGGCATCCGGGTGTATACGGTGGGTGTCGGAACCAAAGGAATGGCTCCCACACCGGTGCAAACGCCGTTCGGCATCCGCATGCAGAACATGCAGGTCGATATCGATGAGAAGACGCTCACCGAAATTGCGGCGCTCACGGGCGGGCAATATTTCCGTGCCGAAGATACCGAAGGCTTGCGCAATATCTATCACGAGATCGACGAAATGGAAAAATATTTAATCAGCGTGCAGAACGTGACGCGCCGGCAGGAACTGTTCCTGCCTTTCGCGCTGCTTGCCTTGGCGTTGATGGTGGTGGAATTGCTTTTACGTAGGACATGGTTAAGAAATATACCGTAACAGGGGAGAAAATATATGTTTAGATTTGGAAATCCTGAATATTTGTGGTTGTTTGTGGCGATGCCGGTGTTGCTGGCATTGTATATCTTCCTGAATATAAAGAAACGGAACGATGTGAAGAAGCTCGGCGTACTTTCGACGTTGAAAAAGATGATGCCGGAGTTATCGCTGAAGCGTTCTTATTTGAAATTTTGGCTTATCTTTGCCGCATTGTGCGTAGGCATCGTCATGACTGCCCGCCCGCAGTTCGGCACGAAGGTCGAAACGGTCGAAAAAGAGGGGATTGAATTGGTCATCGCCATCGACGTTTCCAACTCGATGCTTGCCAGGGATGTGTCGCCCGACCGGCTTTCACGGGCAAAGCAAATCTTGTCGCGCCTCATCGATGTGCGCCGGAACGATAAAATTGCCCTCATCGTATTTGCGGGAGAGGCGTTCGTACAAATGCCGCTAACGTCCGACACGCAGTCGGCTAAAATCTTCCTCAATTCCATCGATCCCAGTCTTGTTCCCGTTCAGGGTACGGCGGTGGCCGATGCAATAGGCTTGGGCGTGAGTTCTTTTTCGACCGATAAGGAAGTGGACAAAGCCATCGTCCTGATCACCGATGGGGAGGATCATCAGGGCAATGCGTTGAAGGCGGCGCAGCAAGCTGCCGAAGCCGGAATCATGGTCAATGTGGTCGGTATCGGATCGGCCGAAGGATCGCCCGTACCCACCTCGGCTTACAGCAATTCTTTCATGACCGATAACGAAGGAAACGTGGTGGTTTCGCGGCTGAACGAACAGATGTGTATCGAAACGGCGCAAAGCGGGAAAGGGTTATACGTATTGGCCGACAATACCAGTACGGCTATCCGGGCTCTCGAAACGCAGTTGGACGGTTTGGAAACCAAGAGCTCGACCAGTTTGTCTTATTCCGAATACGATGAGAAGTTTCCGCTCTTCGGGTGGGTATTATTGACATTGCTGGTCGTGGAAATTCTTATTTATGATAAGAAAAATCCGTTATTCAAAAATATCAAGTTATTCAAATGAAAACGTTTAGCATAAAATACGGCTTGTTTTTGTTATTGCTGCTCGTTCCTGTGGCGATTTCGGCGCAGAAAGACGTGCGCAAAAGCGTACGCAAGGGAAACAAGGCTTATCAGCAGCAAAAGTTTTCCGATGCCGCGACTTCTTATCAGGAAGCGATTGAAAAAAATGCGGCGTCGAAAGAGGCGAATTATAATTTAGCCAATACGTTGTATAAACAAAAAAAATGGGATGAGTCGATCGCGCAAATGAATCATTATTTATCGATCGAACAGGAAAACCCGGTTAACAGGTCGGCTGCCTTCCATAACATCGGCAATGCCACGCTGCAAAAAAAAGATTTG
This sequence comes from Limibacterium fermenti, assembly GCF_041902845.1. Classification (GTDB taxonomy): domain Bacteria; phylum Bacteroidota; class Bacteroidia; order Bacteroidales; family Dysgonomonadaceae; genus Limibacterium; species Limibacterium fermenti. The sequence goes on along the minus strand of NZ_CP159486.1, from coordinate 2,883,149 downwards.
CAGAAATCGATGGAAGCCTATAAAATGGCGCTTCGGTTGAATCCCGAAGATAACGAGGCGCGTTACAATCTGGCGGTGGTGCAAAAGATGATTCAGGATCAACAGCAAAACCAAGATCAGCAACAAGACAAAGACAAGCAGGATCAGCAACAGAATCAAGATCAACAACAACAGCCCCAGCCGCAAGACCAGCAGGATAAGCAGAAGCGTCCCGAAGAACAAAACGAGCCGGAGCAAATGTCCCGCGACAATGCCCGCCAGATGTTGCAGGCGATCGAACAAGACGAGAAAGAAACGCAGGAAAAGGTGCAACGCATGAAGGCCGAAGAGCGCAAGCAACAGGCCGAAGACAACAGAAGACAAAACAAGAACTGGTAATCCTCAGGAGAATATATTGCAGATGAGTTATTTCAAGAAGTTATATACGATTGCTTTTTTAGTATGCATGGGCCTTTCGGCGTATGCCGGGGTGCATGCGCAGGTAACTTTCAAGGCATCGGCGCCCGCTGCGGTGGAAGCCGGGCAGCAATTCCGTTTGAGCTATGTCTTGAACAAGGAGGGAAAAGACTTGCGGCTGCCTGACATTAAGGGATTCGATATTCTTTTCGGCCCGACCGTTTCCAGCAGTTTCAGCCAGCGTATCGTGAACGGTAAATCGAGCTCCGAAAGTTCATTTACCTATACCTATATTTTGATGGCGGACAAAGAAGGAACTTATACCATCGACCCGGCAAGCATTACGGTCGACGGAAGTACCTATCGGTCCAATTCCTTGCATATAAAAGTCCTTCCGGCCGACGAGTCTTCTTCCGGCAATGATTCCCGTCCTTCTGAGGATAACGGCGGAGCGGCGGCTACCGGCACCGTGTCGGCGAAAGATGCGTTTATCCGTGCGATCCTCTCGAAAGATAAGGTGTATGAGCAGGAGGGATTCACCGTTACTTTCCGCTTGTATACAACGTTGAATGTGGTGGATTTCGGGAAGATACAGTTTCCCGAATTCGAGGGCTTTATGGTCGAAGAAATCGACATCCCGGCCAATCAACAGCTCAAAATGGAGCACTACAACGGTAAGAACTATTATACGGCCGACCTTCGCAAGACATTACTCTTCCCGCAACGGTCCGGCCCGATAACCATCCCCAGCGGCCGCTTGGAAATGGTGTTTTCAGCGCCTTCGGGGCGTCGCGTTTCCACCTTTTTCGGATCGCAGGAAGTCATGGTCGATGTGAAGAAGGCGATGGTCACCAATCCCGTTACCATCCATGTTTCGGCTCTTCCGGCTAACAAGCCCGAAAGCTTTTCGGGAGCCGTCGGCACGTTTACCTTCTCGCCAACCATCACTCCCGCGAAAGTGAAAGCCAATGAACCGGTGACCGTTAAACTCGAGATTTCCGGTATGGGAAATCTCAAGCTGATTAAGAATCCCGAAGTGAAGTTTCCTTCCGATTTTGAAGTCTATGATCCCACGGTAAACAACTCGTTGACGGTTACAACGAATGGGTTTACCGGTAAAAGAGTCATTGAATATCTAGCCATCCCCCGCTCTGAAGGCAGTTATACGATACCGGCTATCGAATTTGCGTATTTCGATATGAATAGCCGCGCTTACCGCACCCTTACCTCGCCGGCTTATACCGTGCAGGTCGAGAAAGGCGATCCTTCGAAAGCATCGGTCGGCAATTTCGTAAACCAGCAGGATGTAAAGGTCGAGCAGGATATCCGTTTCCTGAAAACGAATGAGCCTGCGTATCATTCCCGAACGAATTTCTTTGCCGGCTCCATTGCTTATGGGTTGTGGTATCTTATTCCTTTCCTGTTGTTTATTGTTGGATATAGCCTGAACCGCAAACGGGCCAAAGAAAACGCCAACGTCGCCTTAATGCGTACCAAAAAAGCGAATAAGGTGGCCGTGAAACGGTTGAAAGCCGCTGAGAAGCATTTGAAAGATCATAATAAACAAAGCTTCTATGAGGAAATCCTCCGGGCATTATGGGGGTATTTTAGCGACAAGCTTTCGATTCCGGTGGCAAACTTATCGAAGGACAACATCGATTCGGAGTTGTCGAACTATGGCATCGATGACAAGTTGATTGGGCGTTTTATGCAGATTCTCAATACGTGCGAATTCGCCCGTTATGCCCCCGCCGAAAGCAATGCCCAGATGGATGACATATATGCCGATACGGTGAGTGCGATCAGCGAAATGCAAAGTAAACTCAAGAAAAAATAATTCAATAGCAAGCGAATATGGACGTTTTCAAATATACTTTTTTTCTATGGATAATAGGATGTTCTCTTGGGCTTAGCCTGAGGGCGCAAACAACCGCCGAGCAGGCTTCGCAGGCATACAGGGGGCAGGACTATAAGAAGAGTATTGAATTGTATGAACAACTGGCCTCGCAAGGCTTGGCGCAGGACAAAGAATCGGCCGAAATATATTACAATCTGGGGAATGCGTATTTCCGTAATAACCAAACGGGAAAGGCCATACTCAATTATGAGCGTGCCTTGTTGCTGGATCCCGGTGACCGGGATATCCGTCACAATCTGCGTTTTGCCCGTACGCGTACCGAAGATCGCATCATTCCCGCCGGAAGCTTCTTCTTGTCCAATTGGATAGCGGGCATTCAAAATCTGTTTAGTTCCAATACGTGGGCGGTGATCGGCATTGTGTGTTTTCTGGTTTTTCTGGTTTGTTTGGGCGCGTTTCTTTTCTTCCGGGTAATGTGGGTGAAGAAGGTTGCCTTTTATGCGGCGATTCCCGTTTTTATCTTTGTGGTGGCGGCGAATATCTTCTCGTTTGGTCAAAAAAATAAGTTGATTCATCGTGAAACGGGAATTGTAATGACCGGTTCGGCTTCCGTCATGGCTTCGCCCGATGCCGACAGCAATGAACTCTTTTTGCTGCACGAAGGGGCGAAAGTGCGCATAACCAATACCGATGTAAACTGGTTTGAAGTGGAGATCGAGAATGGAAGCGTGGGCTGGACTCCGAAAGAAAATGTGGAAATTATATGAAAAAAGTAATAGAGGAACTTCTGCCCTTGGAACGTGAGTGGTTCATAGCCTTAAACGGCAGCGAATCGGTTTGGATGGATAATTTGATGTGGACCGTTACCGGTCGGTTCGTATGGTTTCCGCTTTTTCTGCTGCTTCTTTTCTTTTTTTTCTATAAAGTACCGAGGAAAGAAGCTTTCTTGACAGTCGTTTTTTTTATTTTGCTGGTTGTTTTGTGCGACCAGGTTTCTTCCGGCTTTCTCAAGCCGCTCTTTCAGCGTTTGCGGCCGACTCATCATCCCGATTTTCAATATCTGGTTGATATCGTCAACGATTATCGGGGAGGGCGCTACGGCTTTGTTTCCGGCCATGCGACCAATAGTTTCGGGATGGCGACTTTTTTAGCGTTGCTCTACAAGAGTCGTTTGATTACTTTCACCACTCTTTTTTGGGCGGCGCTGAACAGTTATTCCCGTATTTATTTGGGCGTCCATTTTATCTCGGATATTATCGGGGGATTGGTTCTCGGATGTCTCCTCGCTTTCTGTTTGTTCGTCCTCTTTCGATATCTTCGAAGAAAGTGGCTTTTTCAAAAGGTTCCGGCTCTGCTGTCGGAGCAGAATCAACCTTTTTATTATCACGAGAATTCTAATATACTGGCCGCTTGCATGATCGCTTATATCGGCATTGTTGCAATTTTTAGTCCTCTTTTGTCAACTTTACCACACTAACTTTGTTATAGATATAAAATGAAACATTTTCGTAAATATATCTCATAATAATTGTCTATCATTGAAAATTTCAGTATGTTTACGGCACGATAATTATTCATTATATTACTAATCATATAAAAGTAAAGCAACCATGGCAAGAACAATTACTTTCAACGAATTAAGGGCTCTCAAAGACAAACTGCCCGACGGGACGATCCACCAAATAGCGAAGGAATTAGGTGTAGAACCCGAAACTGTAAGAAACTATTTTGGTGGATATAATTTTAAGAACGGTAAGAGTGTGGGGATTCACATCGAACCGGGACCGGATGGTGGTATCGTTGTTCTTGATGATACGACCATTTTTGATAGGGCCTTGAAGATTTTAGGGCTTGAAGATTACCCCGAGCCGGCATCCGTCGATATGGAGGCTGATCAAGGAGAATAAGTTTTTTGCTAACCCAATATTTCATAGAATCGTTTTATGCAAATATTGGGTTTTGACCTGTTTTTATTTAATCAGTTAATTAGAAGAGGATATGAAAAAAGAAGATAATAAACAACAAACCCCCGATAATGATGGTAAATTAGTAACCGTTGCCATTCACACCTATGACAAGGCGGTTATTCTGAAATCAATCCTCGAATCGGAAGGGATACCCACGGTTATTCATAGTATTAATCTCATCCAGCCGGTGGTGCCGGAAAATGTGCGCATCCGTATTAACGAGTCCGATTTGCCGAGAGCTCTTGAGATCATCGAACAAACAGATTTCGATTCTGAATCCAAGGATTCTCCTGAAGTGAAGGATGAAATAGTCGTACCGGTCGACTTTTCGGAGTATTCATTGATAGCATGTGAGTTTGGGTTTCGTTTGGCCCGTGATACGCAATCGAGTGTCAAGCTGATGCATGTCTTTTTTACGCCTTTTTATTTAGGTTCCGTACCTTTTGGTGATTCTTTTTCTTTGCATTCCACGGATCCCAACATCTACAGGGATACCCGCCAGAAAACGGAGGCGGAAATGAAAAAACTAATCGGAAAAATCGATGAAAAAATTACGTCCGGTGTGTTACCCAATGTCGCTTATACTTCTGTATTAGTCGAAGGGATTGCCGAAGAAGAAATCATTTCCTATTCGAAGAAGATTCGTCCCCGTGCCATTGTAATGGGTACCCAAGGTAAAAATGCAAAAGAGTTTGATTTGATCGGCAGTGTGACGGCCGAAGTGTTCGAAGGGAGTAAAGTGCCTGTTTTTGCCGTTCCCGAAAAGGCTGCTAATCGCGATTTGGCTAAAATGAAGCATATCCTTTTTCTTACCAATTTCAGGGAAAGGGAGTTGAAAGCGTTCGAAATAATGGCGGAATTTCTCAAATCATATTCCGTAAAGGTTTATTTAGCGCATATCACCAAGAAAGAGGATGTATGGGACGAAATTAAATTATCGGGTATCCAGAAGCATCTCTCCGGACTCTATCCGCATATGGAGATTGCGTATAAGCTAATCGATCCTTCGGACGACCTCGAAGAATCGATTGAGACTTTTGTGAAGGACGAGCAAATTGATTTGATATCATTATCCAGTTCACGGAGAAATATTTTTGCGAAAATGTTTAATCCGGGGATTACCCGCCGTATGTTATTCCATTCCGATACGCCGCTGTTAGTCATTAAAGGCTTGTAAGAAATAACCGTGGGCATCGCTCCTGCGATGCCCACGGTTATTTATATATGATTTGATTTGGAGGCTTGAATTATTTCAAGCCTAATTTTGTTTTGACAAGAGGAGTCGCATCGGTATTTTTGGGATTGTTATAAACAATCGGACTGGGCATGCTGCTGATATCGAGGATATAGGCAAATCCTTTTTCGTCTCCGATAGCTTTTATAGCATCATTAATCTTTTTATATACCGGGGAAAGAAGTTTTTGTTGCAATTCTTCCACTTCCTTTTGACTGTTTTGTGCAAAGAGCTGGTAACGTTCGTTGATTTGATCCAACTGTTTTTGTTGGTCGGCTTTCACCGTTTCGGATGCCGTGGCAGCCGTTTTTTGAAACTCTTCGACCTTTTTGTTGTACTCGTCAACGAGTGCTTGTCCGTTTTTGGTAACTTCTTCTCTTTTGGTATTCAATTGGGTTTCAATCCCTGATATTTCGGGCATCGCAGCGAATATTTCCTGAACGTTGATATAGGCGATGTTCACATCTTGTGCAATGGCTGCTACGGGAGCTATTGCTAGGAATAAGATCAATAATTTTTTCAACATGATTCGTTCTTTTGTAATAATTATATTAGTGAATTCATTAAAATAGAGTGCAAAGATAGCGATTTATTTTTAATAACCTAACCGGGACAATACCTCATCACTGATATCGATGCCGGGTGAAGCAAAAATGACCGACGTCGCCGATGCTCTATCGATTACAAGCATATATCCGGAAGCCGTCGAAATATCTTTGACAACGGTGTATATGTTATCTTGTATCGGTTTTATCAATGCTTCACGACGTTTGAAAAGCTCTCCTTCCGGGCCGAAGTATTTGTTTTGGAGGCTCTGTATGGCATTCTCCTTGGTGACGATTTCGTTTTCGCGTTTTGTTTTTTCTTCTCCCGCTAAAAAGACTAAATCGGCTTGATACTTCTTATAGAGTTCGTCAACCGCTTTGGTTTCTTTGTCTATTTCACTCTGCCATTGTTTGGATATCCCTTCCAGTTGTTGATTGGCACTTTCATAAGCCGGTATTTTCTTGAGGATATATTCCATATCGATCAAGGCATATTTCTGTGCATAACCTGCACTCACGGCTAAAGCCATAAATACTCCGATAATTGCTATTATTCTTTTCATAATGATGCTATGTTTTATTTGTTTACAAAGAAGAAGACGGCTCAAATGCTAAATCGTTTACAGGCCGTTAAATAAACAATGTTAAAACTCTTGTCCGATAATAAAGTGGAGCTGGCTGCCGCCTCTTTCCCGTGCACCCGTTCCGTAAACCGTGTCGAACCCGTATGCCCAGTCGATCCCCAATAATCCGATCATCGGAAGGAAAATACGGGCGCCTACACCCGCCGAACGTTTCAAATCGAACGGATTGAAGTTCTTCAGATTCAACCATGCATTACCGGCTTCCACAAAAGCAAGTCCGTATATGGTGGAATTGGGTTCTAAGATGAACGGATAGCGGAGTTCCACTCCGAATCGCGAATAAGCCCTTGCCTGTTGGCCTACCGAGTTTTCTTCATAACCGCGTAAAGCCACGATTTCCGTAGCAAACGAAGTCGTATAACCGGTCATTCCGCTACCTCCCATATCGAATGTTTCGAACGGCGTTTGCTTAGAAGAGTTATAGTCGCCCAAAAATCCGAATTCGACCCTGGTGGCGATAACCGGCGTCCTTTTTACGGTTAACGGCGTTAACGGTGTAAATGTACGGGCTTTGAATTTCCATTTATGATATTCGTTCCACGTATATTTTGCCGGGTCTGCGTAAGCCATCTTCTTGTAATCTTTTCCGTCCCATAACGAGAAAGGCGGAGTTGCGGTTACACTCAACGAAAACTGCGATCCGGTACGCGTGTAAAGCGGATTGTCGATAGAACTCCGCGAAAGGGACAAGTTTAATGTCAAACTATTGCTGGAGCCTGTTTGAAAAGGGAAATAGTTATACGTCCAGTTTTTTAAGTTGTAACGTTGGTAACCCAATTCTCCTTGCAGCGAAAAGTAATCGTCGGGCCACTCAAGCCGCTTTCCGTACCCTACCGAAACCCCGATGATGCTGAAAACCTGATTGGGGTCGTAAGCAAATTGGCTCATATCTTGGTAATAGCTGCCATAGTTTCCGTAACCGCCGCCGTAACCGCCATACGAACTGTACATATACGGGTTGTAATAAGACGACATGCTGTTGCTGTAATAGTCTTGGTTTAATCCGGTGTATCGGGAGTAATAAGCGCTTATCGAAAAGTTATTCGGGCGCTTTCCTCCGAACCACGGTTCCATAAACGAAAACTGATAGGCTTGGTAGTAATCGCCGTTGGTTTGTGCACTAAGCACCAATGTCTGTCCCTCTCCTTGAGGGATGATCCCTCTGGATAGTTTCGGATTCAACATATTCTTTAACGAGAAGTTATTCAGTTTTAAGCTGAGTTTGCCTACCAGACCCGTTACTCCCCATCCGGCAGAGAATTCGATTTGGTCATTCCCTTTAGAGGTCAACGGATAACCGATGTTTACGGTCCCGTCTTCCGGATCGGGCTGTACATCCGGTTGTAGGTTTTCCGGATCGAAATGTCCGGTCTGGGCAATTTCACGGATGGATCGGATCAGCAAATCTTTACTGAAGACCTCGCCGGGCTTCGTACGTAATTCGCGACGGATGACGTCTTCGTATAATCGATCGTTCCCTTGAATGATTACTTTCTTGATGGTTGCTTTCGGACCTTCCGTTACCCGTAACTCCAAATCCACAGAATCGTTTTCAATGTTGATTTCCACCGGATCGATGTCCGAAAACAAATAACCGTTGTTTTGATAAATATTGATGGCTGCATCCTCGTCCGATTTAAGCCGTTGTTGCAACTTCTTTTGGTCATAGACATCGCCCGAATGCATATTGAGTGACCGGTCGAGGTCTAACGAATTGAATTGCGTGTTCCCGATCCAATTGACAGACCGGATGTGATACAACGGGCCTTCCTCTACAACTAAGTCTATATTCACACTTTTGTCGTCATGCTTATATACCGTGTCTTTAAGAATTTCTGCGTCACGGTATCCTTTTTCGTGATATTTGGTGATAAGATTGTTTTTATCTTCCACATACAATTCATCCACAAACTTTTTACTTCTGAAGAGGTTTCTCAGTTTTCCTTTTTCATTGGTTTTCTTCATCGCCCATTTCAGTTGGTTGTCGGTGAGAGCCTCATTCCCTTCAATGTTGATGCGGTTGACTTTTAGCTTTTCTTTCTTATCGACGGCGATTTCTAAAATGACTTGGTTTTTTTGATTCGGCACCGGATGTTGTAAAATATTCACGTCCGCTTCACCGAAGCCTTTTTCCGCAAAAAAACTTTTAATGACTTCTTTCGCCCGATTGATATGGTGGGGAGTGATTTGATTTCCTTTCACCATTTGTATCTTCTGATCGATGTCTTTTTGTTCACTTTTTTTCATCCCCGTATATTGGATGTCCGCTACCCGTGGACGGTCCGTAAGGCGTATCTCAAGCCATACGCTGTCAGCGTCTATTTTAGTCTGTACTATTTTGATATCCGAAAACAGGCCCTGTTTCCAAAATCGTTGCACGGCATTGGAAATGTCGTCGCCGGGTATTTGTATTTCCTGTCCTTTGGCCAATCCCGAAAAACCGACCAATACAAATTCTTGGTCTTCATACATGGTTCCTTCCACCCCCGTCACGTCGATATCGGCGATAATATACTTTTTGGGTGTTCCCATATAGTTGACGACCAATTCATCCTTAACGGGTAGTTTGTTTATGCTATCTTTTGCAAACGGAAGGGCGTTTCCCGAAGGAACAACCTGCCCGAAAGAAAATATCTGCAAAAAGAATGTAAGTGCGATGACTAAATAGAATGTTTTCTTTAACATTTTAATTTTTTCGTTACGATAAGTATATATTACCGGCTGATATATTGTTGGATCTTTTACTATTTGCTTTTTACTTGTTCGCTTGTTTTACCGAATCGCCTTTCACGCTGTTGATAGTCGAAGATGGCGGCATATAATTCTTCTTCTCCGAAATCAGGCCAAAACGTATCGGTGAAATACAACTCGGAATAGGCCAGTTGCCAAAGCAAAAAATTACTGATACGCTTTTCGCCTCCCGTCCTGATAAGCAGGTCGGGGTCGGGGAGCGTATAGGTGGTCAGATACCGCGACAGTTGCTTTTCGGTAATGCTTTCCTGAGACAGTAATCCGTTTTTTACATCACGGGCAATGGCTCGGGCCGCCTCCGTTAGTTCCCATCTCGACGAATAGCTTAAGGCCAACACCAAAGTCAGCCCGTTTCCGGGGGCGGTTTTGTCCATGCAATCCTGCAATGATTGTCGTGTTTTAACGGGGAGCCGGCTTAAATCCCCGATGCTGGCTACCCGCACGCCGTTTTCGATTAAGCTGGGTGTTTCTTTGGCTACGGCATAGACAATCAATTCCATTAAAGCATCTACTTCTTCGCTGGGACGATCCCAGTTTTCGGTGGAAAAAGCATATACGGTAAGGTATTTTACCGACACTTTCGAGGCCGCTTCTACCACTTCCCGTAAAGCCGTAATCCCTTGCTTGTGCCCTTCTACCCGTTCCAGCCCCCGAGCTTTCGCCCAGCGTCCGTTACCATCCATTATAATGGTAATATGTTCCGGAATGCGTGCCTTATCAATTTTGCCAAGTAATGACATTTTTTTAATTACCTATTTTTATTACATACCATGACAGGGATCGCTTCGTAATCCGAATTCCCATGTCAGGTAAAAGATTGCTTGCAAATACCAGTCCTGATTCTTCAGAAAACTGCTTTTAATACCATACGGGCCGTTTAAGTCCCATCCGGCATTTTTTTGAGTGACATCCAGCTTGTCTCCCAACGATTTTTTTACAGAAAACTCACCCCCTACATTCCATCTGTTTTTTAATTTGTATTTAAATCCGATCCCCAACGGAATCGCGACGGAAAGGGACGGACTATTTTCTATTGTCGTCATCGTCACACTACCGCCCACTAATACATAGGGCGTGTAGGGCTTCGTTCCCAAATAAGAATATTTGTCGCTGTAAGGGAAAAAATTAAATTCCATTTGTCCCCCAAGCTCTCCAAAATTCCGACTAAAGGAAGTTCCTTTTTCAAAAGGAAAACGGTTGCCGGATTGATCCGTGTTTCCCCATAAACGTCCTATCGAAGCATTTGCTTTAACGGCCCAATGAAAATTTATCGTATACCGGTAGATAGCCGAACCCGTCCATCCGGGATATAAAAAGGGGGCTGACTTATTGGCATCGCCCATATAAAACGATGCGCCTGTCCCTCCACCTATTTCATACTTATATTCTTGAGCAAAAGCAATATTGGAATAAGCGCTGACTAATAATATAGCGATGAACTGCTTATTCACCGGCCAATTTATTGAGCCTGCCTCTCCACACTTCAACAAGTTGTTGAGAAGCATCGGATACTCCGCCGAATATCCAAATGTAATTTTCAGCATCTGTTATCACCGATGCCTGGGTCCTATATGTAAATTCGGGATCAAAAGTTTGGTTTTTTCCAACCTTTGTCCAATTCAATCCATAATTCGAGTTATAAAGAATATTTTGACCATTCTCTTTTTCGGATGACATCAAATATAACTTATTGTCATAAAAGAAAATGCTGCTTCCTTGCTGCGAAAAAGAAGTCTCCGTCGCAATGGCTTCGATTGTTTCGCCTTTGCGCTGTAAAAGCCAATTGGCATTATTCGCTGTATTATCGCTACGTAATCCGCCTGAAACGGCAATATATTTCGCTGAAAAAACAGTCGGATTATTCACTTGCGCCGTTGAAAAAGCCGATATGGGAAAAGCCGATTTGATCGTATTTAAAACCTGAATAGCCGCGAAATTTTCGGTCTCGGCAAATTTCAACGTCCCTTCATCATCAATTACCGTTAGAATCGTCTTGCCCGTGGTTAAAGGGAGATCACCGTATATGGCTTTAACGGGGTAGGAGGTTGTCACACTCGTCCACGTAGCCCCGTTAGGCGTAAAGTAAACGGTTTGATCCGTCCCCAGAGCATAGGCGCCTTTTCCGGCGGCTGTGATCATCGCAGGGGTCGTGCCCGCGGGTAACCCGACAATATCAATCTCTGTCCAGTTTTTTCCTCCGGATGCATCGGTTGATGCTCCTTTGAGGGTTCCCCCCGAAACATAATAGGTGAAAAACGTATTCCCGATAGCCAACGTTTTCTGAGCCGAAACAGACGATGCTAAATAGTTATCCGTCACTTTAGTCCAAGTGAGGATGTTGGGATCCTGTTGATAGATGTTCAGTTTGAAATCGTACGGCTTCGTCGTAATTCCGTCTTGCGCTGTCGTAATGATGGAAGAGAGCCTCAGAGGAGGGATGGAATCCTTTCCGTTCCAACTGTAGGTGCTGTCGGGATTCTTTAATGTCAGGATTATTTGGGAGAATGGGCTGTAGGTGCTTGAAGCGGAAAGGGTGAGCTTCGCACTATCTACGGCAAAGAGATACGATAAAGAATCCCGATTGAATATTTTTTTGCCGACTTGGTCAATGGTGAATTCTGCTGCCGATAAAACTCCCGTTGAGTCGGCATTAGACGATAAAGCCAAAGCATAAACCTGAGCATCGCTCGATTTGTCAATATTGGCATTGTTCGAATTGAGACAGGAGGAAAAAAGTAAAATGCCTCCTATGATAACAGACGCCCAAGAAAGATATGTTGATGTCATTTGTTTCAAAAAAATATAAATCACTGCATTTAAGTTATGCAAAAGTAGAAAGATTTTTCGCTTTAACCGCATTAAAATAGTTATTTAAAGAAAATTTCGAGTTATTTTGCTCTTTAAATGAATTTGAACCGAGCCTGAATATTTTTGAATATCGATGTCTTGTCCTTGAATTTCAGGAGATTTAATGCCGTCTTGAAGGGCCGTATCGGTAATCTCAATAAAAGCCTCGTCCCAAAGCTGTTTTTCTATGAAAGAGGATAATAAATGACCGCCTCCTTCCACTAACACCGAATAGATGTTTTCTTTGTATATTGCCTTCAATAACGGGATAAGGATATCTTTTGAGAAATCGAGTTCGATGTACTTGACAAACTTGTTGTCCGGACTGAGAGGCGGAGCTTTTTCGGTGAACACAAGGGTGGGTGCGTCGGGACGAAATATACGGAAATCGGCAGGAATTTTATTCTCCCGGTCGATTATGATTCTTACGGGATTGGAGCCGTACCACTTTCGAGCGGTTAATTGCGGATTGTCGAGCAATGCCGTACGGGTGCCGACCATAATGCCTTGTACCTGCGTACGGGTTCGGTGAACGAGTATGCTGGTGAGCGTATTGGAAAGCATAGCCGGAGGAGCTGATTCGTGTGATGTGCGATGCCTGTCGAGATAGCCGTCTTTGCTTTGTGCCCATTTGAGGATGATATAAGGACGACAATAGAGCTGATTTACAAAAAAGGATCTATTCAATTCGCGAGCTTCTTTTTCCAATATACCTACCGTTACGTCCACCCCGTTTTCCCGAAGCATTCGGATACCATTCCCGGCGACTTTGGGATTCGGATCGGTTACGGCAATAACTACTCGGGGAATTTTATGGGAAATAATCATTGCGCTGCATGGCGGAGTCTTTCCATAATGCGAGCAAGGCTCGAGCGACACATACAGAGTCGATTGAGGCAATAACGACGGATCTTTGACGGATCGGACGGCATTTACTTCGGCATGCGGTTCTCCATATTTCCGATGGTATCCTTCGCCGATAATCTTTCCGTTGTGAACGATCACCGCACCCACCATGGGGTTGGGACGGGTGTATCCTTCTCCTTTTTTTGCCAGTTGAAGACAACGGAACATATATTTTTCGTCTATTCCCATTTTAGTTATCTTTGTTTTTTATATCAGTCGTAATGCAAAACATCATCGATTATATTGTAGAAGAACTTGGCGACCATTATTCCCCGGGAGAAGTGAAAACGTATGTAAGCCTCATTCTCGGGAAAGTCTGTGGAATATCGTCTTTAGAAATTCTAACTCGCAAAATTAACAAATTATCCAATACCCAACACCTTGTTGTGGATGATATTGTTGGGCGATTGAAGAATGATGAGCCTATTCAATATATTTTAGGAACTACAGAGTTCTATGGTTTACCGTTTTTGGTTACTCCTGCCGTATTGATTCCGCGCCCCGAGACGGAAGAACTGGTGGAGTGGATTATAACGGATAAACAGAAACCCAATCCTTCTATTCTGGATGTGGGTACGGGAAGCGGTTGCATAGCGGTAACACTGGCGAAAAAAATAGCGGGAGCGCGGGTGTCGGCTTGGGATATTTCTTCTCGCGCCTTGGACGTCGCTGAGGAAAATGCCGCTAATAATAAGGTTTTTGTCCGCTTTTCAGAACACGATCTTTTCAGTTCGTTTGTCGAAAAAGAACAATTTGATGTCATTGTGAGCAATCCGCCGTATGTGTTGGAATCGGAAAAGCGAGAAATGGAGCCGAATGTGCTTTGCTATGAACCTGCAAGGGCTCTTTTTGTGCCGGACTCTCGCCCATTGCTGTTCTATGAGCGTCTGGCGGACATAGCGCTGGCGTTGCTGTTTCCACAGGGGGGGATTTATATGGAGATAAATCGCATGAAAGGCTCCGATGTCATGGCTCTATTTTCCGAAAAAGGATTTATTGACGTTTGTCTGCGTAAAGATCTTTCAGGAAATGACCGGATGGTGTTCGCAAGAAAAGAAGGATGATGAAGGATGAGGGATGAATGATGAGGGATGAACGATGAACGATGAATGATGAACGATGAACGATGAACGATGGAGGATAAGGAGAAAATAATTACGGAAGAGAAAGCATGGCAACGCATGGCGCGTCTGTGTGCCCGTAATGAATATTGTATAGAGGATATCCGTCGGAAATTGCGGAAGTTGAATCTTTCTGACAAGGATATAGAGAGCGTACTTGTTAAGTTACAGAAAAGATCTTATGTGGATGACGGCCGTTTTGCCCGTGGTTTTATCCGCGATAAACTGTATCTCAACAAATGGGGGAAAAGAAAAATCGAAATGGCTTTAAAACAAAAAAAGATATCTCCTGAAGTAATAGAGGCTGCTTTTTCGGAACTTCCCGACGGGGCGGACCTCGAATCGTTGCAGCCGTTACTCGAAAAAAAATGGAGAACGGTAAAAGCCCAATCGGTCTATGAGAAGCGGTCGAAAGTTATCCGTTTTGCTCTCGGCAGGGGTTTTCCCATGGACGACGTTCTTCGTTGTTTCGATAAAATGCAAATAGACGATGATAATAAGGACGATTCATGGTCTTTTTGAAGATCTTCTTCAATTATTTTTCCCCGGCACTTGTTTAATCTGTGGTGAGAAATTGGTGTCCGGGGAGGAGGGCGTTTGTCTCGATTGCCTTTACCGGTTGCCACGCACCCATAATTTTGATATTCCCGGCAACGAAGCTGAAGTGTTGATGTCCGGACGTTTCCCGTTTGTCCGTATCGCTACGTTTTGTCTTTATTCGAAAGGAGGAATGTTGCCCCCGCTGATTCACGAGCTTAAATATGAAGGACGGAAAGAAATCGGATTGCTTTTAGGGCGTATTTGCGGTAGAGAATTGTATGGCAGTCGTTTTTTTGCGCCACTCGAAGGGATTGTTCCCGTACCGTTGCACCCGAAAAAACAAACCAAACGCGGATTTAATCAAGCGGAAATCATTGCGGACGGTTTATCGGAAGTCTTATCCATACCCGTGCTTACCGGTAATCTGGTGCGTGTCGAATATAATTCCACCCAAACCAAACGTTCGAAAATACAACGGTGGAAAAATGTCGAGGATATTTTTCGTGTGAACAACCCGGAACAATTTGCCGGTAAACACTTGCTGTTAGTCGATGATGTGTTGACTACCGGCGCTACTATTGAAGCATGCGCTCATGCTTTGGCGGTGTGTGTCGATCTGAAAATCAGCGTTCTTGCTATCGGTCAAGCTGTTTAAAACAAAAAGTTTCCAAAATGCTCCCATAATCGGCATAAAAGTACTATTTTTGTGATTCATTCGGAGTAAAGTCAAAAAGCAACATGAGTACATTAGAGAAATTAACAGCGGAAAAACTTTTAAGAATTAAGGCCGTAAAATTGCAGCCTTCGAATCCTTTTACTTGGGCATCGGGATGGAAATCGCCTATATATTGCGATAACAGAAAGTTAATGTCTTATCCGGCCATAAGGAATTTTATCAAAGTGGAATTTTGCCGCCTTATACTGGAAAAATATCCTCAAGTCGAAGCGATCGCAGGAGTGGCTACCGGAGCTATCGCCCCCGGTGCATTGGTTGCCGACACGCTGGGTTTGCCATTCGTCTATATCCGCTCCGCACCCAAAGATCATGGTCTGGAAAACCTCATCGAAGGGGATTTGAAACCGAAGCAAAAGGTTGTCGTGGTGGAAGATTTGGTATCTACCGGTCAGAGCAGTCTGCGGGCAGTGGAGGTCGTGCGGCGTGACGGTTCGGATGTCTTGGGCATTGTGGCGGTATTCACGTATGATTTTCCCGTTGTACAACAAAATATGAAAGAAGCCCGCGTGGAGTTGACAACCTTGTCGAATTACGATGCCATTTTGGACGAAGCGCTTCTTACGGATTACATTGATGAATCGGAATTGAAAACGTTGCAGGACTGGCGCAAAGATCCCAAGAACTGGGGCGATTCGACTAAAAGATTGAAAAAATGACGGAATTTACCAGTGATGTAAAAACAATTCCTTATGACGATGGCGATATTTTCCGGGTGTTGTCGGATATGAATAACTTGGAATGGGTGAAAGATCAATTACCTGAAGACAAGATATCCGGTTTTACTTTCGATCGCGATGGCTTTTCGTTTCATGTAGAACCAATCGGGGTTGTTACGTTTTTGATCGTTACGCGAGAGCCCAATAAGTTCGTTAAGTTTCAATCGCAGAATTTGCCTTTTGAAGCTCATTGTTGGATACAACTCGTTCAGAAAGAAGAGAAAGATACGAAGATGAAAGTAACGTTCAAAGCCGACATCAATCCCTTTCTCCGCTCCATGGTTTCCAAGCCTATTCAGCAAGCGGTAGATAAGATCGCCGAAACACTGGCCGCATTGCCTTATTCTCGCATAGGGGAATCGAGGTAAGCGAGTGCGTCGCTTCCAATAACCGGCTCGGTATCGAGCGGCTGTTTTCCTGATAACCGTATAATAGGATAGATTAATAACTGAAGATATGAAGATGAAGAAAAGCCTCCCTCTTATTCTCCTTCCGGCTGTGCTGGTAACCATTTTATGGGTATGCCTATCGGGGAGTGATTCGCAAAAGATAGAAGAAGGACAATCGCAGGTACTGTCGATGGCGGCTTCGGTAACTATTCCCGGGCAAATGGTGTTTGCCGGTGAAAAAATCGTCTTCGATCGCTACGATAAACATGAGCGGATGGATCGCGAACTGAATAGTTTCACTTATTTCCACTCCACCACGCTGCTGCTGTTCAAACGGGCCAACCGCCTGTTCCCGCTCATCGAGCCTATTCTGAAACAACAGGGAATGCCCGATGATTTGAAATATCTTGCGGTCATCGAAAGCAGCCTCGACCCACGTGCCGTTTCTTCGGCCGGCGCCGCCGGCTTGTGGCAGTTTATCTCTTCGTCCGCTACCCAATATGGATTGGAAGTATCGCTGGAGGTGGATGAACGCTACCATATAGAAAAATCCACTCTTGCCGCTTGCCGCTATTTGAAAAGCGCTTACCGTAAATACGGATCGTGGAGTGCGGCGTTGCTTTCTTATAATGGCGGTCAGGCGAGGATTACGAACGAATTGAGCCGTCAGGCGGCGGACGATGCGCTCGATTTATGGCTGGTGGAAGAAACCACGCGTTATTATTACCGCATGCTTGCCGTCAAACTGATTTTTGAAGATCCTCAACAATACGGGTTCGTTATTCGTCCCGACCAATTATATCGCCCTATCCGGTTTAAAGAAATCAACGTTTCGGGCTCTATTCCCGATTTGATTGCCTTTGCCAAACAAAACGGCGTGACGTATGCCCAACTGAAAGACTTTAATTCGTGGCTTCGAAGTGACAAGCTGACGAATAAAATCGGTAAAAGTTACCTCTTGCTCGTCCCTACGGCTGAGAGTTTGTATTATCGGAAAGGTGAAAAATATCCGGTGCACGATTCGCGGTGGGTGCAAAAATAAATATGACTGAAACAGAATTTATTCAGGTGTACGGTGCGCGCGTACACAATCTTAAAAATATAGACGTTCAGATTCCGCGTGATTCCCTCACGGTGATTACCGGCCTGAGCGGAAGCGGAAAATCATCCTTGGCTTTCGATACCATATTTGCCGAAGGTCAACGCCGTTATATCGAAACGTTCTCGGCTTATGCGCGCGGATTTTTGGGTAAAATGGAACGTCCCGATGTCGATGAGATCACGGGACTCAGCCCGGTTATTTCCATCGAACAGAAAACGACCAACAAGAATCCGCGTTCGACCGTAGGAACGACGACCGAAATTTACGACTTCCTGCGGCTGCTCTTTGCCCGCGCCGGTGAAGCCTATTCCTACAATACCGGCGAGAAAATGGTGAAATATACCGAAGAACAGATTGTCGAACTGATCCTGGAAAAGTATATCGGTAAAAAGATTTATATCCTTGCCCCCGTGGTGCGGAACCGTAAAGGGCATTATAAGGAACTTTTCGAGCAGATACGTAAAAAAGGATATCTAAATGTGCGTGTCGATGGCGAGATTCAGGAAATATTTCCCGGCATGAAGGTCGATCGGTATAAAAACCATAGCATCGAAATATTAATTGACAAACTCTCCGTCTCCAACAAGTTTGAAGACAAGCTTAAGGCCAGCGTGCGTGTAGCCATGAAGCAAGGTTCGGGGTTGATTCTCATAGAAGATGCCGATAGCGGCGACGTACGCCATTACAGCAAGCAGTTGATGTGTCCGACAACCGGATTGTCCTACAACGAACCCGCACCGCACAATTTCTCTTTCAATTCGCCGCAAGGCGCTTGTCCGCGTTGTAAAGGCCTCGGTATTGTCGAACAAATCGATATCGAAAAGATTATTCCCAATCCGGCCCTTAGTATTGCCGCAGGGGGCATTCTTCCCTTGGGAAAAGAACGCAGCAGTCTTATTTTTTGGCAAATAGCCGCTATTTGTGAAAAATACGGAGTGACCCTCAAGACCCCGCTGAAAGATATTCCGCAGGAAGCCATCGAGGAAATCATGTATGGAACGAATGAGCGCCTGAAGATAAAGAATGAGTCGCTGGGTAATTCAAACTATTTGGTCATTTATGAAGGAGTGGTCAAATATATCGAAATGCAGCAGGACGATGAAGCCTCTGCCTCTGCCCAAAAGTGGGCCGATCAGTTCGTGACCACTTTCGTGTGCCCGGAATGCCATGGGCAGCGGCTCAACAAGGAGGCATTGCATTTCAGAATAAACGGAAAAAATATTGCTGAGTTGGCCGATATGGATATCCGTCATTTGTATGATTGGATGGTCGATATGGATACGCATGTATCGGAAAAGCAGCGTTTGATTGCCGAAGAGATTAAAAAAGAAATTCTATCGCGCCTGCGATTTTTATTGGATGTCGGATTGGGGTATCTTTCCCTTTCGCGCGCCTCTTCGTCGCTGTCGGGAGGCGAAAGCCAGCGCATACGCCTGGCGACGCAAATCGGTTCCCAACTGGTGAATGTCTTGTATATATTGGATGAGCCGAGTATCGGGTTGCATCAGCGGGATAACCACCGGTTGATCGATTCGTTGAAGAAACTGCGCGATTCCGGAAATTCGGTCGTTGTCGTGGAGCACGATAAGGACATGATGCTGGCATCCGATTATATTGTGGATATGGGCCCTTTTGCCGGACGGAAGGGTGGGGACGTGGTTTTCGCCGGTACGCCCGGTGAAATGCTGAAGAAAAATACGCTCACATCGAATTACTTGAACGGAAAACTGAAAATAGATCTTCCGGAGAAGCGCCGAAAAGGGAATGGAAATACCTTAACGATTAAGGGCGCTACCGGCAATAATTTGAAAAATGTGACGGCATCGTTTCCTTTGGGTACGCTGATATGTGTGACCGGCGTGTCGGGAAGCGGAAAATCGACGTTGATTAACGAAACGCTACAACCGATTTTGAGTCAGAAATTCTATCGTTCGATAAAAGACCCGCTTCCTTATAAATCGATAAAAGGCGTGGAACATGTCGATAAGATTGTCAGTGTGGATCAATCGCCTATAGGCCGCACCCCGCGTTCGAATCCCGCTACGTACAGCGGTGTGTTTTCCGATATACGGAATCTATTTGCGGGGATGCCCGAAGCGAAAGTGCGCGGATACAAACCCGGGCGCTTCTCTTTTAATGTGAAAGGCGGGCGGTGCGAGAACTGTAAAGGGAACGGATACAAAACCATCGAGATGAATTTTCTGCCCGATGTGATGGTGCCCTGTGAGGTGTGTCATGGCACGCGTTATAACCGTGAGACGCTGGAGGTACGTTATAAGGGCAAATCGATAGCCGATGTGCTGGATATGACGATCAATATGGCCGTGGAGTTTTTCGAAAATATTCCATCTATTCTACATAAGATAAAAGTGTTGCAAGAGGTCGGATTAGGATATATCCGATTGGGGCAATCGTCGACCACCTTGTCGGGAGGTGAAAGTCAACGGGTGAAATTGGCTGCGGAGCTTTCACGCATGGATACCGGCAATACGCTTTATGTGCTTGACGAGCCGACGACCGGACTCCATTTCGAAGATATCAGGGTGTTGCTTGGCGTCCTCAACAAGTTGGTCGAAAAGGGAAATACGGTCATTGTCATCGAACATAACATGGATATTATAAAATCGGCCGATTATATTATCGATCTGGGCCCCGAAGGGGGAGAAAAAGGCGGAAATATACTGGCTACGGGAACGCCTGAAGACATTGTCGCGCACTCCGACAGCTATACCGCTGTATACCTGAAAGAAGAAATGAAAGAAAAGAATCGAGATAAAAGTTAAATAAGAATCGGGAATGAACATTTGTATAACGCTGTTGTTTAGTTTGTGTAATTAATGCATACGAATTGGTTACAAATGATAAGGTGTTATTAAGCAACGAAAAATAATAATTATAGATATTTGATATGGCAAAAATTGCATTTAAAGGTAATCCCGTGCAAACGAGTGGCGATTTGCCGGAGGTAGGTGTTCAGGCTCCCGATTTTACATTGGTGAAAAGTGATCTGTCGGAAGCGAAGTTATCCGATTTTAAGGGAAAGAATGTCGTTCTAAACATATTCCCGAGTTTGGATACCGGTGTTTGCGCCGCATCCGTGCGTCGCTTTAATAAAGAAGCCGCTTCCGCAAATAATACAGTGGTATTAGGCATATCGGCCGACCTGCCTTTTGCTTCGGGACGTTTTTGCTCCGCAGAAGGTATTGATAATGTCGTCACATTATCCACTTTCCGCGATACTGCATTTGGCAAAGATTACGGCGTTTTCATGCTCGATGGTCCTTTGAAGGGATTATTGGCTAGAGCCGTAGTGGTGGTAGACCCACAAGGGAAGATAGCATATAAAGAGCTGGTTCCTGAGATTGCACAGGAACCTGATTATCTTTCTGCAATCAACTCGATAGTGTAGTTTGTTTCATGAAGATTGTGTTAACAAGAAAAGTCTGCGAAGTGATTCGCGGGCTTTTCGCTTTCAGATGGATGGGGTTACGCAGAGTTGCATGGAGGAGGACACGAAGATTAGAGACTGTCTCCGATAGAAGATGATAATCTTTCGCTGGATAAGATCGGAGAGTAATTTTGGTCAGTATCTCTTTTTTATTTACGTTTGTACGGCAATCGGTGCAAATTAAATTTTTTGATTATGGAACGAGTGATAGAAATTTCAAGTAGAGAATTTAGGGAAAAACAGAAGGCTTACTTAGATCTCGCGGATAGCGGGGCGCAAATTATTCTCAAACGTGGCCGGAAACAGGCCTACAAACTTACTCCTGTCGATGATGACAGCGACTTTGTGATTACTCCCGAACTCGAGAAAAGACTCGAAGAAGGCCGAAGAGAATATAGGGAAGGTAAAGCCATTTCGTGCAAAACAAAGGAAGAGCTTCATCGTTTCTTAGATTCTCTATGATATATAGGATTTATTTCTCAAAGGAAGCATCCAAAGTAGTAGCCAAGTATAAGAAGTCAAATCCCGTACTTTACAAAAAATTGGAGAAGTTATTAGATGAGATCATGGAACACCCAAGAAGTGGAATAGGACACCCGGAGCCTCTCGTTTCGGGTAATTCTGCAACCTATTCCCGCAGGATCGGCGGAAAAGATCGACTGATTTATGATATTCATGATGAGACGGTAACCGTTCTCGTATTGTCGGTAGAGGGGCATTACAAGGCAAATGAAAGATTGATAAAAGATTGATGGGAGATTGTTGGAAGATTGAAGGGAGAGAACAAACCGGCTCCCCGCTTTGTTGTATAGTAAATATTGATCAATCCCTTATTTATGGAAAAAACGGAGCTTCCTGCAAAAATTACGTTCAAATCGGTATTCGATATCATTAAGCTGACCATTCAAGGATTTACCGACGACAAGGTTACCAAATTGAGTGCTTCGCTGGCGTATGCGACTATTTTTGCGATGATCCCTTTTCTAACGTTGATTGTATCTATCGGCGCTATATTTCATCAGGACATCGCCTCCGAAATGTATAGCCGCATGACTCCTTTATTGGGGAGCGACGTCGTGGTACAATTACAGTCTATTCTCAACAATGCTTCGGCTGCGGATACGTCTTCCTTAGCCACCATCATAAGCTTGGGTGTGACGATATTCGGTGCAACCGCTATTTTTGCCGAAATTCAAACATCGCTCAATACCATCTGGGGCATTAAGCCCAAACCGAAGAAAGGATGGCTTTTGTATTTGAAGAACAGACTGCTCTCTTTTTCTATGATTTTAGTTTTAGGATTTCTGATGTTAGTGACTTTATTCTTCTCGACGCTTATTACCGGATTGAGCGATCGGTTATCGGCATTTTTCCCCGATGTGACAGCCCTTCTTTTTCAGGGTGTCGGGATGTTGGTGAATATAATCGTTATATCGGTCTTATTTGTGTTGATGTTTAAAGTGCTGCCGGATGCTAAAATCAAGTTACGGGATGTGGCGGTAGGCTCGGTTGTTACGACCGTCCTGTTTCTTGTTGGCCAATATGCTATTTCGTTTTATATGGGCACACGGAATGTCACTTCGGTATATGGTGCCGCAGCATTTATCATTATACTGCTTACGTGGATATATTACTCTTCCATCATTATATATATCGGAGCGGAATTTACGAAAGCTTGGGCGAATAATCAAGGCGGAAAAATATTTCCCGATGATTATGCCGTTGCTACAAAAACGGTTGAAATAGAGCAGGAGAACGTTTCGGTGTCAACAATTCATAAAGAAAAAGTGAATCTGACAGATGAAACTCATTCCAACGAATCATTACAGAGGACATAAACAATTCATAATTTGAACAAAATGAAAACAGGTATCGGTATTATTCTTATTGCAGGCGCATTATTTTTGGGTTATTTAGGTGTTACAGGGTTACAGGAAAGCTCTAAAGCCGTAAACATCCTGGGTATCGAACTCAGAGCGGAAGATCAGGGAGCAAAAGAGACTTCTTATGTGCAACTCGGACTGGCGTTGGTTGCGTTGGTCGGAGGGGTTTATCTCGTAGGGAATAAAAAGAAATAGCGACGGATTCATCCTTACACCGGTGTTGTCGGGGGTGTTGATTGATAAAGCACCCCCGATAAGAAAGAATCAATAGATAAAATAAGTTGCGTGCCCGTTAAAACTCCTATCTTTTTCGTACTTTTGCACGGAATAGGATAATTGTTTCATTGACTTCTATTACATAAGGCGATAGAAGTTGTTTTCTACTATGGCGACAATAAAGAAAAAGAGAGTAAGACGAAAAGCGAACGGAAAACCCCGTAATCAAAAAAAGGAATGGATGGAGTTTCTCAAAAATGAAAGAGTGCATTTCATTTTTGGAGTACTTCTTGCTTTCATCGGCATTTTTATGTTGTTGGCCATTATTTCTTTTTTCTTTACCGGGGCCGCCGATCAAAGTGCGGTTTTGAACAAATCCTTTTGGGAGTTGATACGGGATAAAACGCTGGAAGTCCAAAACTGGACAGGTGTTGGCGGTGCTTTTATCGCAGAATATATGGTGAACGGGTGGTTCGGTATCTTTTCCGTTATTGTGCCCCTCTTTATTATGTATTTGGGTATGCGGTTGATGGACGTCTCTAATTTGTCATTCTTCAAAACGTTACTTTCTTCGGCATTGATCCTTATCGGAGGATCTATAGCCAGCGCCTTTGTTTTAGGAAAACTATTTCCTACAAGCCATATAAATTGGGGCGGTGTTCACGGAAACCGGATAGAAGCTTTTCTGGAAAGTAGTATCGGTTGGCCGGGATTGCTTCTTCTTATTGTTTTGTGCATCGTGATTATCGTGGTGATTTTCAAAAAAAACTCCATGTATAAAATGCAGGAAACGATCATCAAAGGAAAATCCACATTCGGGAATAATCCGAAAGAGGAATCTTTTCCGGAAGATGAGGATGCGGCCTCGGAAGAAGAATATTCTCCAGAAGACGCCCGCGAAAAAGAACCGTCCTTTCTTCAGAGGCTTTTAAAGAAAACAAAAGCCGTTTTTGCTCATTCTCCGGATAAAAAAATACCGGAAGATGAGCCGCAGGACGAATCTTCTTTTTTACCTGAAAAAGAAGAGATAACGCCGTTTGCAAAAGAATTTGAGCAGAAACGGCGGAATATGGATAACTTCGAAGTAATCGTTCCGAAAGACGAAGAGCCCGTTCTGGAGCCCGAAAGTCCCGAACCAATGGATGAGACCGGTTCTGTTGAGGAGGATGCCTCGTTATCATCCAATCCGGACGATGAACCCATGGAAGATTATGACCCGAAGAAAGATCTTTCTTCTTTCCGTTTCCCCACCATGGATTTGCTGAAAACGTATCAAACACAGAATCGGGAGGTCGATATGAAGGAGCAGAATGAAAATAAAGATAAGATCATCCGTACGTTGCGGAATTATGGAATCGAAATCACTTCCATCAAAGCGACGGTCGGACCGACTATAACCCTTTATGAAATAGTGCCTCAAGCCGGTGTGCGCATATCGCGAATCCGCAATCTGGAAGATGATATTGCTCTTAGTTTGTCCGCTTTGGGCATCCGCATTATCGCGCCTATTCCCGGAAAGGGAACGGTCGGCATCGAGGTGCCGAACAAAGATCCGCAAATCGTTTCGATGCAATCGGTTATTTCTTCCAAGAAGTTTCAGGAATGTACGTACGATCTTCCGGTGGCGTTGGGAAAAACGATTACGAACGATGTCTTTATCTTCGACTTGACAAAGATGCCTCACTTATTGGTCGCCGGCGCTACGGGGCAGGGAAAATCCGTCGGATTGAACGCGATCATCACCTCCTTGCTGTATAAAAAGCACCCTTCCGAAATGAAGATGGTGCTGATCGACCCGAAAATGGTTGAATTCAATATTTATTCGACCATCGAAAGGCATTATCTGGCGAAACTACCCGATGCCGAAAAGGCGATTATCACGGATGTGTCCAAAGTGACGCAGACGCTTAATTCGCTTACAAAAGAGATGGATGACCGCTATGAATTGTTGATGAAGGCGCATGTCAGAACGATTAAGGAATATAACGATAAGTTTATTAAAAGACGGTTGAACCCGAAGAACGGGCATCGTTACCTTCCTTATATTGTAGTGGTTATCGATGAGTTCGGCGATTTGATTATGACTGCCGGTAAGGAAATAGAGATGCCGATAGCCCGTATTGCGCAGAAAGCGCGTGCGGTAGGCATACACATGGTTATCGCTACGCAGCGTCCTACCACCAATATCATTACGGGTACCATTAAAGCGAACTTTCCGGCGCGCATCGCTTTCCGTGTGACTTCGCAAATCGATTCGCGTACGATTCTCGATATGAACGGCGCCAATCAGTTGATCGGGCGGGGAGATATGCTTTTCTCGCAGGGAAGCAATCTTATCCGTATTCAATGTGCGTTTGTCGATACGCCCGAAGTGGAAGAGATTTCGCAATACATTGGGCAGCAACAAGGCTATGAATCGGCGTTTGCGCTTCCGGAAGTCGATTTGCCGGATGGGGAAGAGAAAGTCGGATCGGTCGATCTGAATGAGCGGGATACTCTCTTTGATGAAGCGGCACGCTTGATTGTGGTTCATCAGCAGGGATCGACGTCTCTTATTCAGCGCAAGTTCTCCATCGGATATAATCGTGCGGGAAGGTTGATGGATCAACTCGAAGCCGCCGGCATCGTAGGCCCTGTTCAGGGTAGTAAGCCCCGCGAAGTATATATTTCGGATGAATATTCGCTTGAAAAACTGTTGGACTCCTTGCAATAAGCCGTTAAAGAGCGGTATGATCCCCTCCGGGCTATCGCCCTCGTCCCCTTATTTTAAGGGGACAGTTGCGGAAGCCAAGTCCCATTACTCTTCCTTTAGTATAAGGAGTGCCCGCAGGGAGAGGGGTTAGGGTAAGTTAGGAATAAACTAAAAAGAGTTTTAAAGGTCGTAAGGGAAATGATTTTTATAAAAACAGAAAGAAGATGAAAAAATATATATTTACCTTCGTTGCATTGATGGTCGTTTTGATTGCTGCGGCACAATCCTCGAATGAATCGAAAGTGATATTGGATAGGGCGTATGCCGCTTATTCGGCATCGGATGGCGTCAAACTGTCTTTTTCTTTGGCTGTACAAGAAGATGCCAAGGGAAGAGGACAATCTTCCGAAACAGGAGAAGCGATGGCAAAAGGGAATAAATTTAAGATCGAGACGAATACAGCCGATATTTGGTACGATGGAACCACTCAATGGGTCCTTTCGAAAGATGCCAAAGAAGTCTATGTGTCGCAACCTTCCGGTGATGAACTGGCGACCGTCAGCCCGTTGGCCTTATTGAGCCTTTATAAAAAAGGATATGCCTTTAAAGCGCCGGTATCCAAAACGGTGAACGGCCGGCCGGCTTATGTAATCGATATGGAAGCGACGGATAAAAAAGGCGATTTTACTTCTATTGCCGTCGCTATTGACAAGCAAAGTAATTCGATTTTACAAGTAATACTCGTTATGAGAAACGGTATGAAGAACAAAATCGATATCGAACGTTATAATGCGAATTACCGTTTTGCCGATCAAGACTTCATTTTTGATAAAGCCGCCCATAAAGGAGTGGAAATAGTTGATTTACGGTAGCATCGTTTCCGTTTACATATCATAGATAAAGGTAATATCCGTTTTTAATATAACGGAATATTCGTACCTTTCTTCTATAAATTCCCCCCATATTCAAAGAAAAATGGAGCTAAATAGAGAAAGATGTTTGGATACAGGCATAAATCACCCTACCCACAAGGTTGCAGGCAAAGACGCGGTGACGCCTTCCGATATGCGATTTTCTTCTGCGGGCTTGTCTTCTCTTATTGGGAGCAGCATTAACCCCGGTCTGTGTTCTTGAGGTCGTTTCAGGGACGACTGTGACATTGGCCTATTTGTAAACGGGGTCTTGAGCCACCACAAAGTTACCCGGCCTTTACGCTTGTATTATAGATTAATATTCAGTATGTTCGCTGTTTTTTCGTACTCCTTCTTGTAATATGCGAGCCGGGCTTTCATCTTCACCGGATCGTAAACAGGGGCCAGCCGGGGATCGTATTGCCTGGTGTGCTTGAGCACGTTCCATATGACAACGAGCAGTTTCCTTGCTATGGCGACCAGAGCCTTTTTCCTTGGCTTGCGCATGGTCATGCGTTGGAACTTTTCCTTGAAAAACGAACCCTTCGACCGGGAAGCCGCCCAGGAGACCTGTACCAGGATCGAACGCAGGTACTTGTTGCCTTTGGTGGTAGCGGTGCTCTTGTATTTGCCGGCGCTTTCATCATTCCTCGGGCGCAATCCCGCCCATCCGACAATCTTGCCGCTATTTTCAAAGACACTCATATCCCCACCCGTTTCGGCTATTATGGTCATCGCCGCTATCCGGCTTATTCCCGGAATGGTTTGTAAAAGATTTACCGGCAACGCAAAATGTAGGCCACATATCCGCTCCATTTGTGACAGACATTCCGATATCTGCAACTGGTATATGTCATACTCCTGTTTCGCCCAGGACAATTCCTGGCGGTGGTGCGCCCTGATATTGCCCCTAAGGGCCTCCTTTAATTTCCCGCTCTGCTTGTTTTTCCTGTTCCCGTACACCAGGCTTACAAGATAGCCCGGGTCTGTCCATCCGGCTATCAGCGCCTCGACGATACCCATGAAACTTTTCGTGCTGATACTGCTCAGGCAACTGCTCGCCCGGATACCTGCCTTTACCAGGATGGCGTCCATACACGTCAGCACACGGGTCACCTGCTGCCTGAGCTTGCCGTATTTGCGGGAATAGACCCGCAACTCCTGTATCAGGGGAGCAGGAACGAAACTGCCGCGCATCATGCCCTTGTGCAACAGGCTGGCTATCCACTGGGCATCCTTGATGTCGCTCTTACGACCCGGCATCTGTTTGATCAGGTACGGGTTGACAAGCGTCAACTTGAACCCCATCTCGTAGAATATGTCCCACACGGCAATCCAGTAGATACCCGTGCTTTCCAGGGCCACCTCCTCCACCTCTTCCGACTGCAGGTACTCACCCATCGAATAGATTGCAGGGGTCAGCGTTGCATATTCTTTCACTTGAGAATGACTCTCTCCATTGTAGATTGCACAGAATATATTATCTTTGTGCACATCTAAGCCACATACTTTTTTCATTATTGAATATTTTAGTGGTTAATGATCTTCAAATATAGAGAAAGTTGTGGCTTATTTCAAATCAATGTGTAAAACCGGCCCAAACGGACTCAAACAGAACACTCAATTTTTATGGGTCTGTGTATATGTGTATACTTTTATGTATATTTGGCTATTAAAAAATAGACATAATGAGAAATAAAGTACGTTGTTTGATTATCGGTTCGGGGCCTGCCGGATACACGGCGGCTATCTATGCTTCGCGTGCGAATCTGGAGCCCGTTTTATTCGAAGGATTACAACCCGGAGGTCAGTTGACAACCACGACTGAAGTCGAGAACTTTCCGGGATATCCCGAGGGCGTGACGGGTGCTCAATTAATGGCGGATTTAAAAAAGCAAGCCCAAAAATACGGAGCGGAAATATTTCCCGGTAGAGTGACGTCGGTTGATTTCTCGTCGCGGCCGTTTAAAGTGACGGTCGATGACGAGAGCCCGGTAGAAGCCGATACGGTTATTATATCTACCGGAGCTACGGCCAAATATTTAGGTATTCCCGATGAAACCAACTATGCCGGACAAGGAGTGTCGGCTTGCGCTACATGCGATGGCTTTTTCTATCGTAAGAAAAAAGTCGCGGTGGTAGGCGGCGGAGACACGGCTTGCGAAGAGGCTGCTTATTTGGCGGGATTGGCCGAAAAAGTGTATATGATTGTTCGTAAACCTTTTTTGCGCGCTTCAAAGATTATGCAGGAGCGGGTGATGAATAATCCGAAGATCGAAATCCTTTTCGAACATAATACCCTCGGCCTTTTCGGAGATAACGGCGTGGAAGGGGCTCATTTGGTAAAGCGAATGGGGGAGCCGGATGAAGAAAAGGTGGATATTGCCATCGACGGATTCTTTTTAGCCATTGGCCATACGCCTAATACGGGTGTTTTTAAAGACTTTATCGAGTTGGATAATGCTGGATATATCAAAACGCAGCATCCTACTACCAAAACAAATATCGAAGGGATCTTCGCGGCGGGAGATGTGGCCGACTCGCTTTATCGTCAGGCGGTAACAGCGGCCGGAACCGGTTGTCGCGCGGCCATCGATGCCGAAAGGTATCTTTCTGAAAAAGGCCTCTGATACGATCCATTCCTACCTAAAAGGTTTGAGCGCCTACTTCCGAATTCTGGCGTTGAACTTCCGAAGCCCGGTATTGAAGATCGGAAGCCCGGTGTCGAACCTCCGAAGGCGTATTTTGGGCATCGGAAGCCCGATTTTGAACTTCCGTAGTCCGGCGTCGAACTTCCGAAGTCCGGTATTGATCCTCTGGAGGTGGACGTCCAACGTCGGATTCGGAGGTCGAATATGATACCTATAAAAAAAGCTGTCTCTATTTTGGGGTTTGAGACAGCCTTTTTGCGTTTATTTATTCACTCTTTCGAGAAAGAGGTGTAAATAAGAAAATCATTCGCCGGCACGGTAAGCGATGCCGTAGAGGATGTAACGGTAAGTGTCTCCGATGGTATCCGGTAGTTGTACCATGTACCGGTTTTCGGAAAAGCCGTTTCGACTTTCATCGCTGTGTTCGTGAGATTCCCTACAACGACTATCTGTTTGGCGTTACCGAGTGAAGAGAGCGTAAGGAAGCGTCCGTTCTCCCAATCATTCTCCGATACTTTCCACTCGAGGGTAGACGTTGAGTTGAATAATTCGCTGTGCGACCGACGCAGGCCTATAAGTGTTGCGTACGTTTCATACAATTCTTTGCGTTGGGGAACCTTGGCGTATTCCCATTTAACCGGCTTCCTTGCCGTTCGGTACGTGTCATCATCATGCGCAGTGCCAGTCGGATCGGCATTAATAGAGATGTCGTATCCCAACTCGCCGAACTGCCAAATCATCTTCGGGCCGGGAACGGTAAAGAAGAACGCCGCATTCGCTTTCAACTGATCCATCCGTGTGGCAAGATCGGTTTTTATCGTTCCTACTCCCCACTGTGTCTGTTTATACGACACCCGTTCTTCATCGTGGCTTTCCATATATCCTACAAGGCTGTTAGCCGGACGCGAAGAGGTCGTGTAATAGAGGTTTGAGAAATCCGAATTTTCTTTATATCCCATGCCCGACTGGCAGTAGGCATTGTTTAGGTTTCGCCAAACCATCATGCCATTGCTGCTGAGTTCGGTTTCCTCTTGGTTGTCGCAAAAGTGTTCCAGAATGATGTACGCATCCGCTTTCACGTTTTTGATCGCCTCGTTGTAATCTTTGAGAATCGCCACGCGCGAGGCATCATAATTTGACGCCGTTTGCTCTGTCGAAGATTTTTGCGTAAACCCTTTGGTCAGGTCGAAGCGGAAGCCGTCGATATTGTATTCTTCCAACAGGAATTGCAGGTTGCGTTTCACAAAGTCGCGCACCAACGACGATTCGTGATTGAAATCATGAAATACGCTGTAAGGGTGGGGGGCATCCACATTGAACCACGGATTGTTCGCCGCGGTTTTGTTCGCCGACGCATTCCAATAGAGTTTGGCGAAGGGATTTGCGCCGGTGGCGTGATTATACACGACATCGAAGATCACCGCCATGCCGCGTTCGTGGCACGCGTCGATAAACTCCTTATACATCTTGTCGGTCCCGTAAGCCTTATCCATGGCGAAATAGAAACACGGATTATAGCCCCAACTGTCGTTGCCGTCGAACTCCTGCACCGGCATCAATTCGATGGCGTTTACCCCCAGCGATTGCAGGTAATCGAGCTTCTCCATCGCCCCGTTGATATCTCCGGTTGACGTAAAGTCGCGGAACAGCATTTCATAGATCACGAGTTCCGATGCATCGGGCGCGTTGAAGTCCGTTACTTTCCAGTTATAAACATCCGGTTTGATTTGAAATACCGAAGCGATGCCGATTGCTCCCGAGGGATAAGGCTGCAAATTGGGATAAGTCGTGGATAAGATATATTTGTCGTTATCGGGATCGAGTATTTTGCGGCTATAGGCATCGGCAAGGCGAATCGGGTCGCCGTCCTTCATTCCCACATAATATTGAAAAGCATATTCCTTATCCGCATCGAGTCCGGTCAGCGTGATCCACCAACAGCTTGCTGCATCGTCGCGAAACATCTGCGACTTCTCATCATTACTCAGTTTCCAGCCGTTAAAATCGCCGATAATATGGGCAAAATCTTTATGACTGCCGTTTGTGTCTTTGTCATACAACACCAGCGTAACGGTTTTATCGTCGATGATATTGATCCCGTGCCGGACATTAGACGGAAGCGTTTTCCGGACGATCGCCGCCGGCTGGAAAGCGTTGTATTTCGTGTCGGTTACATTGATGAATAAATCTTTATCGACACCTTTCCTTGTGCCGTCGGCGCTGCGGATAACCACACCGAGTTTGGTGACGGGTGTCTCTCCCGAAGCGAACCATTCACGGATGGAGGGAGAGAGGGTGATCGTCCAAACATTCGTACCTTTTTGGGTCATTTTGCATTTCGGCACATTCGTCTCCCATTTCGCGGGAACATAGAGCCATGTGCCTTCCGATATTACTCCCGCATGTAAATAGAGGTCGCCTTCATATCCGTAAAGGGCAGAAGTCGAAGTCGCTTTAAATTGAATGGTGAGACTATTATCGGCATCGGGAAGAGTTGATGCATAACGAACATCATTTTCAATTACTATCGATGCCTGTTCCGGTTCGATGTTCGGTGCGGGATCTTCGGCACAAGCAACAGCCAGCAGAAAGAATGGGATAAGTATAGATAGTTTATTTTTCATTTTTAGTTTGTTTTAATGGAGGCACCCTTTTCGCCAATCAATTAGGGATGTATGCAACTCATCCTCGACTCCCGATATTTTATGACCCGGTATCGTTCTCGTTCGCTAAAAGAGTAGAACTCGCTTCGCTCAAACAGCTCCTCTTTTTACGCTCATCGAGAACGACGGGTCCCCACAAAATATCTAAATGTTTTCGGATGAGTTACATACATTCCTACGCCTTGCGGTGCCGGAATGCCTTGTTATTCCAATATATAAATTTGCTTGGGCGACAACGTCAGTTTATCTCCCAATGACACTTGTTTTCCCGAAAGAATATCTTTTGCCGTTTGTCTTCCGCGAACGCTTTCCGCATAGCGGGCGAGATCGATTTCGGTTTCTTTTGAAGTCCCGTTCATCAATACCCATACCGATTGGTCATTCAGATACCGTTCATACACATAGACGCCTTTTTGCAAGACATAATGCTTCATCTTACCTTGAGCGAGCACGGCATTCCCTTTTCGCCATTTCAATAGCTTTTGCAGAAATCCGAACGCTTCGTTTTGCAAGGCGCTGCGTCCGTTTGCCGTGAATTGATCCTGCTTGTCGCCCGGCCATCCTCCCGGAACATCCAGACGGATATCTCCGTCGCTTCTCTGTTTTGTCCCGTGCATAAGCAATTCCGTACCATAATACAATTGCGGAATTCCCGGCATGGTCAGCAGAAACGTGATGCCCTGCTTCCAACCCGATAAATCCGACGGCAGTTCCTTCAGGAAGCGGTCGGTATCGTGATTGTCGAGGAAGCGCAGTACGTGGTAAATATCCGGATAGATGAAATCGTAGGTCATGTGGTCGTAAATGCCATGCAACCCGCCGTTCCATTCGCCTGTTTCTTCGAAGAAAGCCGAATGGGATAGTCCCATAAAGCGGAAGTCCATGACTGTTTTGAGCTGCGTATCCTTTCCGCTGTTGAGTTTGCTGTGTTTTTGCCAGAAAGCCGTTCCGATAGGATTATTCAGCCATGCTTCGCCCACGATGTTATAGTCGGGATATTCCTTTTCGATAGCCCGGCACCAGTCGATCATCCTATCGTAATCGGCGTACGGGTACGTATCCTGGCGGATGCCGTCCACACCCGAATATTCGATCCACCAGATGCTGTTTTGGATAAGATATTTAGCCACGTGGCGGTTGCGTTGATTCAAATCGGGCATAGTCGGTACGAACCAGCCATCCGTAAATGCTTTCCGGTCGTATTCCGACGCATAATTATCGAAATAAACCTCTTTCATGTGCGACGTTTGCACGTATTTATCGAGGTTGTTGAACCAATCCTTCGAGGGTACATCCTTCATCCAAGGATGATCGCTTCCGCAATGGTTGAAGATCATATCCATCACCACTTTCATCCCTTTGGAATGCGCGTCGGCGATCAATCCGGCATATTCTTCGTTGCTTCCGAAGCGGGGATCCACACGGTAATAATCGGTGGTAGCGTAACCGTGATACGAGCCGCCTTCCATGTCGTTTTCCAGCACCGGATTCAGCCAGATAGCCGTCACGCCCAGATCGTCGAGATAACCGAGCCGGTCGGAGATGCCTTTCAGGTCGCCGCCATGCCGTGCGTTCGGATCTTTCCGGTCCACTTTGTAAGGCATGCGCATCGGAATGTGATCGTTCGACGGATCGCCGTTGGCAAACCGGTCGGGCATGATCAAATACAATACATCCGACGAATCGAAGCCTTTTATTTGCTTCCGCTTCGGGTCGCGCGCCTTGAGTTCGTAAGGGATGGTAATCTTCTGCTCCCCTTTAGTAAAAGACAACTCGAACGTCTCCGGCCGGCTGTTTGCGATATCCAGATAAATAACCAGATAGTTCGGGCTTGACAACCGCACCGTTTCTTTGATAACGACATCTTTTGATGACACCGACGGTGTGTAACCGGCGATATCTTTACGGGACACCATCAATTGCAATTCCGTCTCCTCCATGCCGCTCCACCAGAACGCCGGTTCGATACGCATGTACTCATTTTTGATGATCGAATCCAACGACTCGTACGTTCGCGTACTAAATGTAATGGTGTCGGTTACCTGTGCCTGCAACAAACACGAAGTAATGACTATAAGCGTAAATAAAATTGTTTTTTTCATTCTACTTATTTTGAGTTTAAATGTTCAAAGAAATAAATTTTAATCGATAAACGCATCCAATGCTTTTGTCGGGCGTCCGTCGTCACCCCATGCACTTAATGCGTAATGACTCCATGAACGGGCACTTTGAGGTTCCCAGTAAAAAACGCCCAATCCTTTTCCGTCGGGAATGGACTTTACTTTTTGGATAACGGCACGGAGCATGTCGAACGTATTTTGCGGTTGATTATCTTCTCCACCTGTTTCTACTACCATGACTTCCTTTCCGTATCGTTTCATTATATCGGTCAGATTATAGCCTAAATCATCGATAGTTTCCGTATAGTCAGGCCTCCCTTCGAGCCAATAGGGGTAATATGACATTCCGATGATATCGTATTTAGCCCCGTATTTCTCCGCATTGTCGAACCACCAACGAAAACGGTTGTTATTGTTTCCTTGATCGACATGTAGGATGATTTTTGTTTCCGGACTGACCCTTTTGACGGCATCGTATCCCCGATTGAGCAATTGCGCCAGTTGAGGCCAATTATCGGTATGCCCTTCCGGATAAATCATGCCGGTTGCAATTTCATTTCCCAATTGTACCCATTCGGGTGTTACGTCCTTATTTTTTAAAGCAAGCATTACATCGTATGTATAATCATACAAAGCCTTTTTCAGCTCTTCAAAATCAAGCCCTTCCCAGTCTTTCGGTTTATGTTGTTTAGCCGGATCCGCCCAACTGTCGCTGTAATGGAAATCGATCATTACCCGCATTCCCCAATCTTTAGCCCTTTTGGCCATCGCCACCGTTTCCTCTTTGCTGCAATGCCCACTGTGCGGATCATCCGAAGGATTCACCCATGTTCGTAATCGGATAGCATTGATGCCGTGGGTTTTGAGGATTTTGAAACAATCTTCGGGCATACCTTTATCATTATAAAAAGTATAACCGCTCGCTTCCATCTGCGGCAACCAACTGATATCGGCTCCTTTGGCAAAACTATTCTCTTTTTCGATTTCGGTAGTTGTATGTCCGCAAGAAAAACAAAAAATCAATAAACTGAAATAAATCAATTGGTTTTTTCTCATTATTCATTTAAATCAATTGGCAGATTCTAAAAAAGCACGGTACGTGTACCGCGCTTTTTTATTGGATATCTTGCTTACGGCAAATCCGATGTCGGGATGACAATGTAATGTCCCGTCAAATCGTTCAGAGCGATATAATAGGTTCCGGCAGTTTCTATTATGATATTCTTTCCATTAGCAGTCGTACCTAATCCGAAAGAACTGTTTTGCTCCTCTTCGGAAGCCGGTCCCCAACTAACCTCCCATGCATCGTTTGCGCGGATCTTTAATTCGCCGGCTTTCAGTTCGATTGCATTTCCTGTCCAGATATGGTCGGTTACCTGAGTTAAATCCGTATCGGCATCCCATCCGCCGGCAGTTGCCGTACCGATTACCCCCATCGTATTATAGGTGACACTTACATTACCGGTATAAGGCATATATTCGGCAGTTTTGGCTCCAAAGTCTAACTTTAAAGTATAATAACCGTCAGTAGCAGGTCCCGACAGATTAGGAGAATTATCTTCCAGCACTAAAGCGCCGTCCTTATACCCCCAACAAGGATTCCACACTCCCGCATTAACCGGGAACTTCTGTGCTTTTCCTCCGGTGAAATGTGCGGTGAAAGTATATTTTGAATCGGCAGTACTATTATCGGCAAAAAGAACTTGCAGGCCGTTTCCTAATTGGGCGGTCTCGTTCTTCCATCCCGGCAAGCTTGTAATGGCGTCTCCGGTCATATAAATGACGTCCTTTGTATAGCCCAGAAGTTGGATCGAGTATGTATATTCCATCATATTAAGTGTAATCCTTGCCCATCCCGGCTCTTCTATCCGCATGGCTTGCGCTTTTTCAACGATCAACTCGCCTTCGAGTGCGGTATTACCGTCTGTCGGATTTCCTAACACACCGTCCCATGAACCTGCTTCCTTACTGGATTTCGGCACTATTTTGAAATATGATCCGGATGGTATTTCCACTAAAAGAGTAAAGATAGGATCTTCATACACATCTTTTCCGCTATGGTCGAACTTATATTGATCCAATTTATCGAATCCCCATCCGTTTACATCCCCGATGAGATAATATTCCGTTTCGATTACCGGCGCTACGGGCGTAACGGTTACCGGCCCTAATACAACAGGTGTGGGCATCAGCACCGAGATCGTTCCGTCCACAATATAATAGTTGGCGCGTAAGTATAATTCACGTGCATTGGGCGCTTTACCGTAAAGGCTTTTTACGGCTTCGTCCAAATCAGGTGCAGTAACGGTTACCGTATTATTATCACTGGTAGAAGGCAACTCTATGGAAGAGGTGAATTCTTTCGTATCCGATGCTTCGAGTTTAAACGTCAGATACGCTCCTTCCGCCAGTTCGGGAGTAGCAGTTGTGGTAACAGCTTCCAAAGCAGTTGCTTTTTCCAAGTCTTCCTCCGTTAAAACGATAGGGGAAGTCACCCCTGCTCCCAAGGCAAACGTAAATCCGTCAACCGATTGTTCCGTTTCCTGCGGATACGATTGAGGAGCCGCCGCTTCATGATCGTACACATCGTCGCTGCAAGCACCCGCAAAGAGAACCACGAGCAACATACCATATAAATATATTCTTTTCATACTATTCTTTTTTAGTTGGTTAAAGAAAACCCCTCCCGCAATAGAAAGGGATTTTCTGTTTTGTTTTATTCAATTTTGCCCGTTTTAGCGGTAAAGTTAATGTAAAGCTTTTGTCCGGTTTTACCGGCGACACGGTCTTGGTCTTCACCTGCTCCACGGTATTCCAGTTTATTGTTCAATACTATGAATTCCGTCTTCCACCAATCGTATCCTTCTAAGACAATACTGGCGCGTACTCCGCCGTCTCCAGAAGGAGCGGTAAATGCAGGTGATACGAATTCAGCGCTAGCTCCTGCTGAAAGATCAGGAACGGTAAACCGATAAGCCGCATCAGTAGTTCCCCAATTACCGCCATTGATATCTCCTTGCAGATACACATACGGTGCGTGGAACTCGACGGCATATTCATAGCTGCGCCCGTTAATGGTCGTTGTAACGACTACGATGTACCATCCCGGAGTCCCGATGACGATATTCCCGTCATCATTCGTGGTGATTCCGGCTAAATCTACCGATTTTTCATCGATCGTAATGTCATTGGACCCGAAGGCCGCGTCCCCGGCCTTTACCGTGTTGAATTTGATTTGTGCGTCGGCATTTTCGGATGTTTTGCCCAGATATTGTATTGCCCAGAATTTCCCTTCGGCGCTATGTACCGGGACCATTTCGGTCGCTTTGTTCCAGTTCCAGTTGTCCGTAATATTACCCGCGAGGTAAATATTTTCGGGCATTACCATCGGCTCAAGCGCAAAATACCCTTTTACCTTTGGCAAGGTAATCACATTCGAATAAACTTTTCCTATTCCGTCATCCGTAAGCACAGAGGATAAACGGACATACACCGGTTGCAGGTCGGTAGGATACTGGCTTTCTTCTTCTATTTTCAATAATTCAACCAAAGCCACGGCAAAATCCGAACCTTTGACTTCTATCTTCGCGGTAGTATGTGTACCCGGTAGCGTTTTATATTCGCTGAAATCTTCCGTAAGGGAAACCTGGACGCTGTAAATCGCTACAGCGGTGAATCCGTAGTCGGGTTGAGTACAGGTAAACTCTAATGTCTCCGTATTTTTTAAATCATAAACGCCGGATACATATTTGGGCGTATTCAACACGAAACTCTCCGGTTGCTGTAGAACAGTTTGGTCATCCTCTTGACATGCCCAGAAACAACCGAGGCAAATCAATACTATCAGTAAACTATATGTCTTTTTCATCATTGTTTATTTTAAGTTGTTGTTCGATTAATACCCGGTATTCTGTGTCAGATTTTTATTCGCTCCTATATCGTCCGCCGGGATCGGATAGACTTTATAGATATCCGAAACGGTTTTTCCTTCCGCGGCAGCCCCTTTCCAGGGCCAGATGTACGAGGAGCCCGTGAATTTACCGAAACGCACCAAGTCTGTACGGCGTTGGCCTTCGAAAAAGAATTCGCGGCTTCGTTCGTCAAGGATAAAATTGAGGTTCAATTGACCGGAAGTAATAGTAGCCGAGCTGGCGTTAGCCGTGGTATAAGCACGTGTACGCAGGTCATTTACTAATTGCAACGCTGTCGCCTCATCACCTCCGGCGCCTCCTCTGAGAACAGCCTCGGCGTAATTAAGATATATTTCTCCCAATCGGAATAACGGAAAATCTGTATACACGATGTTGCTTGCAGGTAAAGTTCCGTCACTATTTGCGTTGGAGTATTTTACAACAGGAATACCGTTGTCGGTAAAAAGTAGTTGATCAACGATTTCAATATTTGCAGTCTTATCTACAAGAACCATTGAAAAACGATTGTCTTTCTCATATTGGTTTTCTTTTTGGAAACTCTTGAATAACGAGGACCGGGCGCGGTTTCCCTGCCAAGCACCGACGGCATTTATCTCTGCCTGCATAATGGAAGGTACCGTGCTGCACAATAAAAATGTCATTCCTCCCCATGTTTGAGTATCTTCCCCTTCATATCGGATAGGAAAGATCATTTCTACCGACTTCTGATTATCAGCTTTAAATACATTGGCATATACCAGATCGAGTTCATAGTTTTCGGCAAGAACTTTTTTGCTGTACGTTATGCTTTCGGTATATTTCTTTTCACCGATATAGGTTTCCGCATTCAAGTACAAGCGCGATAACAATGCCCAATTGGCGGCTTTGTGCGCATGCCCGTAGTTTTTCGTATCATATCCTACAAAAGGATCGAGCATATCGGGTTCGCATTCGATTAATTCCTTTTCAATATATCGGAAGAGGTCCGTTGCCTGGGTTTGCGACGGAAGTTCGCTCCCCACTTTGTTTTCTTCGGTTACAAACGGCACATTCCGGAAGAAATCGAGGAGATAGTAGTAAGACAAAGCACGAAGAAAGCGTGCTTCGGCGCGATACGTCTTGATGGTTGCCTTATCTGCTTCACTGACCCCTCTGGAAGAAAGATTTTCGTCGGTGGTTTCCCTCAAAAATGCATTCGATAAATTTACCTGATAGTACAGGCGATAATACAATCCTTTGATAAATACATTACTGGAGCTCCACGTGATACTATTTAAATCGCCAATACCTACGTCATTTTGAATCCAGCAGCAATGGGCTTCGTCGGTAGGTAGTTGTTGTAAATTCCACAAACCTCTGAGGAAAGAAGCCTGGCTTCCTCCATCCACGCCGGCCACATCGGCATCTCCATCCCCTCCGCTATTACCACTGATGGTTAAGCCGGCATAAATTTTAGCCAGTAATTCCTGATAAGGGCCTATCTCATCTCCGAATACAATATCGGAAACCAATTCTTCCTTGTCAAGCGGAACGGTATTCAGATCGTCGAGGCAGGAAGAGAATCCCGTAATCAGTGCACTAATTACGGCTATTAATACTATCTTATATTTTATTGTTTTCATATTTATTGCAGAATTAAAAACTTAAACTTAACCCGAGAATAAACACCCGCGGGTGCGGATAAATATTGTTGTCGATGCCATCATTGGTAAATTCGGGGTCGAGACCTTTGTACTTTGTAATTACAAACGGATTCTGTACCGTAAAATAGACTTTTCCGTTCTGTACCGCATTGAGCAATCTGTCGAATCGGTATCCCAGCGAAATATTATCCATCTTCAGAAACGACGCGTTTTGAATATAATAACTGGATAGATACTGGCCGTTAGTGAAATTTGTATAAGAAGCGCTGTTTACCCTGTTTTTCAGCCAATTTGCAGGGTCATACACACTTGACGAAGCTTCGCGGTTCGATTGGACATTGTTATAGGCGTAATTGCCGATATTGGCGCGCAATGAGAAATTCACATCCCAATTCTTGTACGATAATTGGGATGTGAATCCCATCGTTACGTCGGGAGCCGATTTCTTGTATTGGATTAAATCGCTTTCATTAATTAATCCGTCGGCATTTTGATCGACATAGACCTTTTCTATCGGTTTGCCAGCCTCATCATATACCTGTTGTTGAACATAGAAAGAACCGGCAGGATAATTTACGCTGTGGATAGCCGCCCTGTTTCCTGTACCACCGTCGATACCGCCGTACCGCACACCGACATAGCTCGGGTCATCGTTAATGGTTAATTTGGTAATCCGGTTTTTATTGAATGCCACATTATAACTGATGTTCCAATCCCAGTCTCTCGTTACTACCGGCCGGCCGGTGACGGTAAATTCAATACCCTTATTTTCCAGCTCGCCGACATTCGTAAGCAATTCGTTACTGAAATTGGTCCCGGCCGCAATTCCGACGGTATTCAACAAATCCGTTGTTTTACGATAATAAAGATCGACACCTCCGTTAATACGATTATTTAAGAAACCGTAATCCAATCCAATATTATAGGTTGCCGTTTCTTCCCATTTAAGGTTTTCGTCATACGCCAACGGACGAATAAGCGATACTTTGGTATTACCGAAAAAATAATTGGCGCCGGCTTTACTATAATTATATCTTCCCATCCAGGGATAATCGCCGTTCCCTAAATTCTGTTGTCCTGTTACTCCATATCCCAGACGCAATTTAAAATCCGATAAAACTCCCCGGGTATTTTCCATAAAAGGTTCGTTCACAATTTTCCAAGCAAAAGCGGCCGAAGGGAACAATCCCCATTGATTATCGGGACTGAAACGAGAGGATCCGTCATTACGCAAAGTGAAAGTCAACAGATATCGATCCAGCAACGTATAGTTCAAACGCCCGAAAAATGAAATGACATAACTTTCCGATGCGTAATCATCTCCGTCTTTATAATATTGCTCTCCGGTAGAGGTAGCCATCGCTTGTGAATAAGGGTAGGTATTTTCGTTTTTGTAATAAAACCTTTGCCATGAATATCCACCCATTAAATCGATATGATGGATATTGAAAGTTTTGTTGTAATTGAGATAAAAATCAAGCAACGTGTTCTGTTTGTATTGATAATAGTGGCTATTCTCACCCCAACCGACTT
Organism: Limibacterium fermenti; assembly: GCF_041902845.1. Classification (GTDB taxonomy): domain Bacteria; phylum Bacteroidota; class Bacteroidia; order Bacteroidales; family Dysgonomonadaceae; genus Limibacterium; species Limibacterium fermenti. The sequence goes on along the minus strand of NZ_CP159486.1, from coordinate 2,841,726 downwards.
TATAACTTCCCCATACCCAGCTCATGGGTGAGTTGTCATCTATCGTTACATCTCCCTTACTTTCGGAAATATCATAACCTAAATTCAGGTTGGCATTCAACCCCGAAATAAATGGCAGGTTATAATTGAGTCGAATATTTCCAATACTTCTATATACGGTAGATTCATCCTGCTTTTGTTCAAGAACGGCCAAAGGATTGGCCAATCCGATGTCTATCGGAGTTCCATCCTGCTTAAGGGACATGAAGTAGCCGTTTCCATAAGAAGAACCGGAGGAGTAAATGGGTTGTGTAGGATCGAACTGTGTCGCCGAGTTGATCGCTCCCCGATCGGCAAAGCGGTTGGTATTGTACATTCCTTTCAGATTCAACTGTACTTTGAGTTGATCATCGAAAAAACTCGGTGTCAAATTTAATGTCCCTGTGAACCTCTCCAAATTGGACGTTTTAAGAATTCCGTTTTCATTCGTATAGCCCAAAGATGCACGATACGGTAGTATTTCGGAAATAGTTCCCGCAGCACTAATGTTATGGTCGGTACTGACGGCTGTCCTATAAATTTGATCTTGCCAATCGGTAGATGTCTTACCTAATGCGTTGACTTGCGCGCTTCCTTCTCCAAACGTATCTGTCAAGTATTGTCTGAAAGTGGCAGCATCCATCACGTCCACAGTTCCCGTTTTAGTACTTACGGAAACATTCCCGTCATACGTAACTTTCATTTTCCCTTTCTGCCCTTTTTTGGTGGTAATGATAATTACACCGTTCGAAGCCCGGGATCCGTAAATAGCTGTTGCCGAAGCATCTTTCAATACCGTGAAAGTCTCAATATCGTTTGAATGGATAGTGCTTAAAGGGTTTGCCATTCCGTTAATAGCGGTCGTGTTGTCTACCGGAACCCCATCGATAACGATTAGCGGATCATTACTGGCAGACATGGACGATCCTCCACGGATACGGATAGTTGCAGCAGAACCAGGAGCGCCTCCTTCCGTGACAATACTGACACCGGCAATCTTTCCCGCCAACAGGTCCGAAGCTGAGGTAGCAAGTCCTCTGTTTAACTTAGTCGCGTCAATAGCGGCGACCGAACCGGTAAGGTCATTTTTCTTTACCGTTCCGTACCCGATTACCACCAACTCTTCCAATAATTCCGTGTCTTCTGCCAGAGTCACATGGATGGTTGTCCTGTTTTGAATGGGAATTGTTTGGGTTACATACCCTACATAAGAAATCACCAGGGTGCCGTCACCCGGAGTCTGAAGCGAAAAGTTCCCGTCATAATCGGTTACTACGCCTGTCGTTGTGCCTTGTAACAGAATGCCGGCACCGATAATCGGCTCCCCGTTCGCATCTGTTACCGTTCCTCGTACATTTATCGGCGAACTCGTTTGAGCTACAGCCGACATCATCATGAACATCCCGATAACTATAGTTGCCAGGAATGCTTTTGTTTTTGTTTTTGTTTTAGAATTTACACTCATGTCGCTAACTTTATAAGATTAACTGATTAATAATTCATTCTCTTAAAGCACGTTTCAAGGATTTAAGTAATTCATAAATGAAAGGTTACTTAACAACTGTTTTCATTTAATTGTCATACGTTCCTTTGTTGCAAATGTACGCTTCTTGTTGACGGGATGTCTTTAAAAATGGAGAATTAACTATGCAAGGCTGTGCAAACGATTGCATCTTTCAGGGTATAAGGAGCATTGATAAACGATTGGTAGAGATTGAAAAGAGAGATTGATAGAAGATCCGTATAGATTGATGAAGGATTGGAGGTACGGACAAATGAATACGCCCCTCGTCAGAGACGAAGGGACGTATGAAAAAGTCGGATGATTACCCGTTCGTTGTTTTCTTGCTTTTGCGGGGTTTTTTGAATCCTTTGCCCGAAATAATACGTTTCCATCGGATGAGGAAACGCCGACTGGGTTTGGTCCTTAAATAGGATTCGATATGACGGGTGCGCTTTTCTTCGAGGATTTGATTGATTTCAATCAAGATACCCGACTCTTCCACGTCGCCGAACTCGTCGTTGATGGCGGTGCCGAAAAACCGCATGGAAGGCGAGAGGCTCATATAGGCGTTGATCAGCGGCGGGATGTTGTATCCCAACGCGCGTACCTCTTTATTAAGCGTTTTATAGTCTTCTTTGAAAGTCCTTCCACGAAACAATTCTTCCATCTTCCGGATGTCGGTATTCGTTTCAAGCGGATGAGTGGCTGTTACGAGCTTGTCGCGATCGGGAAAGTGTTTGTTCAGAAAATAAAGGATCATATTGCGCGCCTCTTTGTTGTACGTTCCGTACATGGTGACTTTCCCGAAAAAGTATTTCATATCAGGATCGATCACGGTGAGTGCGCCAAGCCCGTCCCATAGATTATCGAGGGCGAAGATGCCTTTGCGCCCCATCAAAGTCGATTGGTATTCGAGCGACACGAAAGACCGTCCCAACTCGAACGTGTAAGGCAGATACTCTTTGATAAACTGATCGGAGAAATTCAATAAGTGAGCGGTGGCAAGCATCGGCTTTCCGTTCTCGTCGAAATCCACATCCGAGCCGTGGATAAAGCGGTATCCCCCTAGAATTTCTTCATTTTCCGGATCCCACACGATGAGTTGCCGGTAGGGCTTGTCCATCGTATCATATTTATCGATGTCGGTTTCGAGTCCTGTGCCGCCACCATAGTGTCTGAAAGCGATTTCACGCAGCCGTCCCACTTCGCGCATCAGGTTCGGCGAGTCGTGGTGCGTAAATACATAGATTTCATTATTGGCCTTGTTCGTTATGCGGACTCTTTTTTGGACGGTCAATTCACTTTTGATTAAAGTCTTGTCTACCGGATCAATTATTTTTTCCATTTTTGTTATTCTCCAAAGAATATACGATCTCTTTAATATACTGCGCCCACTCCGAGGGAGACTTGGATTTGTCAAGGGATTGCCAGGGAATAGGTTGTCCGAATGTAATATGAAAGGTTTGGTTTTTGTTTTTGAACATTTCATCGGGAAGATACACCAATTCGATGTTGAATTTCACTCCGACAAACTTCCGGATGGCCGAGAAGTTATAAAAGAAGGCCGAGTTTTTACCTTTAAAATGCACCGGGATAATATCGCGTTGATGCTCGATAGCTTTTAAGACGAAACTCTTCATCCACGGCAAGTCTTTAATCTTGCCGTTTTGTTTGCGGGAGCATAAGCCGGCGGGAAATGTGATGATTTGATTGTCGGAACGGTATGCTTCCTGAATGGCTTTTGCCGACTCTTTGGCTTGTGCTCCGTATTTATTCACCGGAACAAAAATCGTGCGCAGGTTACGAATATGCATCAGTACGTCGTTGACCAGGTAACGAATGTTCCCGTTATATTTTTCGCCCAGATAGGCCGATAGGCAAATACCGTCCAATCCACCCAGAGGATGATTGGAAGCGAAGATAAATTTTCCCTGGTCAGGAATATTTTCCTCACCGTGAATACGTAATGTCAGCTTAAACTCGTTATCCACTAAAGCCTTCATGAACTCGACACCGGTTTTGTCTTCGTTTCGCTCGATAATCCCATTGATGTCGTCCTGATGGAGCGTACGTTTCAGGTAATTAACGAAGAACCGGGGTATCTTCTTGTAAATTTTAGGCGCTTTGGATTTTAAGACGCTGTCCACATCAATTTTAAATGCAGGGTTAGCGCTCATTTTCTTTTCTTATATGTCATCTTTTTCGGCTGCAAATATATAAAAGAAAGCACACATAGAGGAGCGGAATTTTATTTTTATACTTTTGCGACAAAAATTAAGACATCGGGCTTTTGAAGATGTCGAATCGTCTGCGGTCGTTGCCGAAACTCCTAAGGGCGGTCATCACCAGACGTCGAGCAAAGACAAACAGGTTTTGGATGAAGAAAGGTCTTCTGCCCGTACTCGCTTTCGCCAAATCGGTTACATATAGTCGGTTTTGAAACCTGTTGAAGAAGCTTTGAACGAGTCTATTAATGCCTACGTACATGCGCGTAACATAAAAAAGTGGGGTTGTTGATAACTTTATTGAAAAAAAAGTGTGGAACTGTGGGGGAAAGTGGATTAATTTTGTAATTTTACCGCGTTTAATTGACAATAAGTATATAAGGAGTCTCCGAATGTTGCAGTTCTTAGGAAATATAGAAGCAAAAACCGACGCCAAAGGCCGCATTTTTATTCCGGCTATCTTTCGCAAGCGTTTGCAAAGCGAGGGGGAGGAGTTTTTGGTTCTTCGGAAAGATATTTTTCAGGATTGCCTGGTTCTTTATCCCGGAAGCGTATGGGAAAAAGAAATAGAACAGTTGCGGACGCGGCTGAATAAATGGAATAAAGAACAGCAGCAACTCTTCCGGCAGTTTTTGTTGGATGCGGAAAGGCTTGAAATGGATGCAAGCGGGCGTATCCTCCTTCCCAAACGTTATTTGCAAATAGCCGGTATCCAGTCCGATGTCCGTTTTTTGGGCGTGGACGAAACCATTGAGATATGGGCTAAAGAAAAGTTGGAAACGCCGTTGGTGGATCCGGCTGAGTTTTCGCAGAAAATGCAGGGTTTGATGGAGTGAAAGGTGTGTTATAAAAGAACAGTTATATGGAAATGACAGCGTATCATACTCCGGCATTACTTTTTGAAAGCGTGGACGGGTTGGATATCCGTCCCGGCGGCGTGTATGTAGACGTCACTTTCGGCGGGGGCGGACATTCGCGGGAAATTCTCAGCCGCTTGAATAGCGAGGGCAAACTCATCGCTTTCGATCAGGACGAGGATGCTTTGGCCAACCGTATAGACGATGCGCGCTTTATTTTCGAGAGGGCGAACTTCCGCTTTTTAAAGAATTTCCTTCGCTATCATCATATCGACTCGGTTGATGGCATTCTGGCCGATTTGGGCGTATCGTCGCATCATTTCGACGATGAGGAACGGGGTTTTTCCTTCCGCTTTCCCGCCGAGTTGGATATGCGGATGAACCGTACGGCGCAAAAGACCGCTGCCGATATCCTGAATGATTATTCCGAGGAGAAGCTGTCGGATGTGTTTTACTATTTCGGCGAGTTGAACAATGCACGACGCATCGCAGCAGCCATTGTGACGGCGCGAAAGCAACAAAAAATCAACCACACGACGGACTTCTTAACGGTTCTTGAGCCGTTTGTCGCCCGCGACAAAGAGAAAAAGATTCTGGCCCGGTTATTCCAGGCGCTTCGCATAGAGGTGAATGACGAAATGTCGGCGTTGCAGGAACTGCTCGTTCAGTCCTTATCGGCTCTGAAACCGGGCGGGCGCTTATGCATCATATCCTACCACTCGTTGGAGGACCGGCTGGTGAAGAACTTTATGAAGTCGGGGAACTTTAAGGGGGAAGTCGTAAAGGATTTCTACGGAAATGCCGCAACACCCTTCACCCTCATCAACCGGAAGGTTATTACGCCTTCCGAAGAAGAACAAACTGTAAACCCGCGTTCGCGGAGTGCTAAACTGCGCATCGCGGAGAAGAAATAAAGAAGATGAAAATTAATTTCGGCCACATACGGAAATCGTTTGTGCATGTTTTCGGAGGAAGCGTTCTTACGGAAAACGTCTTGATGCGAAACATGCGCTTCATCGTTATTTTGGTGGTGATCATATTTGTTTTTATCAGCCATCGTTATACGGTATTGCAGCGGATGGCGGATATAGAACGTCTTCAAAAGGAATTGAAAGACGCCAAGTACGAGTCGCTCACCATCTCGTCGAGCCTGACCGAAATCAGCCGCCAAACGCAAATCGAAAAAGCGGTGAAAGATGCGGGGCTCGATTTGTCGATATCCACCGATCCGATCTACCGCATCGAAAAAAGTGATTCGAAAGAAAAAAAATGATGATTGGAGACTATTACGAATTACGAATTACAAATTACGAATTACAAATTGCAAATTACAAATTACGAATTACAAATTGCAAATTACGAATTACAGGTGATGCCGAAGATCTACCGGCCGGTAGACGGAATGGGCGGCGGCTGTAATTCGATACAATAGGTCAAATAAAAATGAAAGAGCAGGAACCCGTAAATGACAAGAAACGAATTTTAGGCAGATATGGCCTTATCGTGACCTTTTTGCTGATTTTTGCCGTGATGATCATCTTTTCTGCCGGAAAAGTCGTCTTCTCTGCCGAAGGCAAAAAATGGCGTGAGGTGGGAGAGAAGGAGACCGTGATAAAAGACCGGGTGATCCTTCCCAAGCGGGGCAATATCTTTACGCACGACGGACAACTGCTCGCCGCCAGCGAACCGTTGTACGGAATTTACATCGACTTCCGGGCCGAAGGAATGTCGAAAGACACTTTGATGAAATATGTAGGCGACCTCTCGAAGGCGTTATCGAAAAAATTCCCCGACCGCTCGGCCGGCCAATATAAAAATGTCATTCTCAACGGGTGGAAACTGCGTGAAAAGGAAGACCGTCAAATTCACAACAACCAATCCAAAGGCATCGACAAGCGGGTATCTCTCCGCTCCCGTTATGTGCGGATTATACGGCGGGATATATCGTATGTCGATTTGAAGGAGATACGCACCTATCCGTTCCTCAATCAACGCTCGAACAGGAGCGGTTTGATAGCCGAAGAAAAGAACGCGCGCAAGAAACCTTTCGGAAACCTGGCTACCCGTACGGTGGGCAGTGTGTATAAAGACTTGGCCAAGGGAGGGGCCAGCGGCTTGGAAATGAAATACGACTCGCTGCTCAGAGGCGTCGACGGTGTGAAAAACCGGCAAAAGATTCAGGGTAAATGGATGGATGTGGTGGAAATACCGGCTCAGGACGGGTATGATGTGGTGACGACACTCGATGACGATATTCAAGATGTTGCCGAACGCGAATTGCGTAATAAACTCATCGAAACCAATGCCGAGTCGGGTACGGCCATCATCATGGAAGTGAAAACCGGAGAGATACGCGGCATTGTCAATTTAGACCGGATGAAAAACGGCGGCTATGCCGAGGGAAATCCCAACGCGTTCTCTTATATGGGCGAACCCGGGTCGACCTTTAAAACCGTGACGGTCATGGCGGCGCTCGACGACGGATTGATAACGCCTACCGACTCGTTTCACGTGGGCAGCGGCTTGTATCAATATAAAGGCAAGTGGGTGCGCGACCATTACTGGCGGCAAGGACGCGACCGGGGTTACCTGACGGTGAAAGAAGGTATCGAAGTCTCGTCGAACATTGTTATGGCCAAGCTCGCGGTTCAAGCTTATGGCGCCCAACCGCGCAAATATGTCGATGCCATCGACCGGATGGGCTTGAGGAAGCAACTTACGTGGGATGTGCCGCTCAGTGGAATCGAAGGGACTTCGGCGATACGTTACCCCGACGATAAACGCAATCCGTGGTCGAAAACCACCCTGCCGTGGATGTCGTTCGGATATGAAACGCAGATACCTCCTATTTACATGTTGATGTTTTATAATGGAATTGCCAACAACGGCAAAATGATTAAACCGTTTTTAGTAAAAGAATTTACCAAAAACGGCAAACGGGTGAAAGAGTTCGAAGCGGAGGTTATCACTCCGCAAATGTGTAAGGAAAGCACCTTGGCCGAGGTGAAAGATATGTTGCTGGGCGTGGTAGAGGAAGGAACCGGAAAGATGGGCAAATCCGATTTGTTTCCGATTGCCGGCAAGACCGGAACAGCGCTCATCGCTTCGGGGGGAGGATATGGCGGAGGCAGTTACATTTCGTTTTGCGGATATTTTCCCGCCGACGACCCGCAATATACCTGTTTCATCGGCATCCGCAAACCGCAAACCATGGCCTACGGTTGGCAAACGGCGATTGTGTTGAAAAATATTGCCGAACAAATTTATATCCGAAACGCCCGCTTATCGCCCGAAGAATGCCGTGTCGATTCGACTCTGCAAAAAATGCCGGTGGTGAAAAACGGGTTCTGGGAAAACAATCATGTGCTGATGCGTAAACTCAACCTTGCGGTGGAAGAACTGCCCCAACAGGCCGAATGGGTGAACTGGTCTTATGCCGATGACACCTATCGTCCCAATCCGTTGCCGCGCAAGGAAGGATTGGTTCCCGACGTAACCGGGATGGGTGCACGCGATGCCGTATATTTACTCGAAAAGTCGGGCTTGAGGGTCAATTTAACCGGTGCGGGCAAGGTGGTCGCGCAGTCGTTCCTACCCGGCCAGAAGATAATAAGAGGAACCACCATTAGTATTACATTACAATAGAGAAGCGATATGAAAGCAAAAAAACTTATTCAAAAATGCAAGGTCATAGACATTCATGGGGATGTCGATATCGATATAAAAGGAATCACTTCCGATTCCCGCCAGGTGAAACCCGGGTTTTTATTTATTGCCGTCGAAGGCATTTGTACCGACGGGCATGCCTACATCGGTAAGGCTATCGAGCAGGAAGCCACACTAATTGTGTACGACAAGCCGATGATCGAAGAATATTTTTCCAAAGCCACGTATGTGCGCGTCGAGAACAGCGCCGTCGCGTTAGCGCAAATTGCCGCCGCTTGGTACGGCAATCCTTCCAAGCATTTAACGCTCGTAGGGGTAACGGGCACAAACGGAAAAACGACCGTCGCCACCTTATTATATAATATGGTTCGTGCGATGGGCCATTCGGCAGGACTGCTTTCAACTGTGGCCAATTATGTAAACGACGAACGTTATCCGACCACCCACACGACGCTCGATCCGATCTTATTGAATGAGTTTCTCCGTAAAATGGTCGATGCCGGATGCGAATACGCCTTTATGGAAGTGAGTTCCCATGCCATCCATCAAAAACGCGTCTACGGATTGCATTTTGAGGGCGGAATATTTACGAACCTCACCCAGGATCATTTGGATTATCACAAGAATATGCTGGAGTACCGGAATGTGAAAAAATCGTTTTTCGATGACTTGCCGGCTTCGTCGTTCGCGCTTAGCAATTACGATGATAAGAACGGAAGCGTGATGTTGCAAAATACAAAAGCCGAACAATATTTCTATTCGCTAAAAACGGTAGTCGATTTTAAGGGACGCATCGTTGAAAAGCATTTCGACGGCACGTATATCGAGTTTAGTAATAAACCCCTGGTGGTGCAATTTGTAGGAGTATTCAATGTGTATAACCTGCTGGCGGTGTATGCCGGAGCGTTATTGCTGGGATTCGATCGCGACGAAGTGTTGCGTGTCCTGACGTTGTTAAAGCCCGTGGCGGGACGCTTTCAAACCATTCGTTCGCCGCGTAATATCACCGCTATTGTCGATTACGCGCATACGCCCGACGCTTTGACCAATGTCTTGAATGCCATTCACGAGGTGTTGAACAAAAGAGGGCAGGTGATTACCGTTGTCGGCTGCGGGGGCAACCGCGATAAAACCAAGCGTCCCATTATGGCGCGCGAAGCGGTGAGGTTAAGCGACCGCGTGGTGTTTACTTCCGATAATCCGAGGTTCGAAGATCCGCAAGAGATTCTGAATGATATGCTCAACGGGCTCACCGAAGAGGAAAAGTCGGCCGTGATTTCCATTTTAGACCGTCGTGAAGCGATAAAGACGGCTTATGCTTTGGCCAAACCCGGCGATGTGATTTTGATTGCCGGAAAAGGGCATGAGGATTATCAGGAAATAAAGGGGGTAAAACATCATTTCGATGATAAGGAAGTTGTTGATGAATTGATGAATAAATTAGCAAATTAGCAAATTAGCAAATTAGCGAATTAGTAGATTAGCAAATTAGTAAATTAGCAGATTAATAGCATGTTATATTATCTATTCGAATATTTAGATCAATTTGATTTTCCCGGCGCGGGAATGTTTCAGTTCGTGACATTCCGTTCGGCGATGGCCGCCCTTGTGGCGCTTATCATCGCTATATTTTTCGGAAAAAATATAATCCACAAGTTGCAAAAGAAACAAATCGGTGAAACCATCCGTGCGCTCGACATCGAGGGGCAATACAGTAAGGCCGGTACGCCCACGATGGGGGGTGTTATCATTATCATTTCCATCCTTGTTCCCATCCTCTTGTTCGGAAAGCTCGAAAATATCTATATTATTCTTATGATCGTCAGTACGATATGGCTGGGTGTTCTCGGCTTTATCGACGATTATATAAAGGTGTTTAAGAAAGACAAAGATGGGCTGAAAGGGAAGTTCAAGATTATTGCCCAGATAGGCTTGGGGTTGATTGTGGGAGTGACCATGTTTTTGAGTCCCGATATCGTGTCGCGCGAAAATACGGAAGTAAGGGTGAATAATGTCATTGAAGAAGTCAATTATCAGGAGAATGAAATTAAAAGCACCAAAACGACGATTCCTTTTGTCAAGAATAATAATTTCGATTACCGGTCGTTGGTTTCCTGGATGGGCGATTTTGCCGATGAAGCGGTATGGGTCGTGTTTGTGCTGGTCGTCATTTTTATTGTAACGGCGGTGTCGAACAGCGCCAACCTGACCGATGGTTTAGACGGCCTCACATCGGGCACGTCGGGAATCATCGGCGTCGCATTGGGAATATTGGCGTATGTGTCGGGGCGTGTCGACTTCGCCTCGTATCTCAATATTATGTATATCCCCGGAAGTGACGAACTGATGGTGTTTGCTTCGGCGTTTGTGGGGGCAACCATCGGCTTTTTGTGGTATAATTCTTATCCCGCACAAGTATTCATGGGCGATACCGGAAGCCTCGCTATCGGGGGGATTATCGGCGTATTCTCGATATTGATCCATAAAGAATTATTATTGCCCATCTTATGTGGCGTTTTCTTTGTGGAGGCATTGTCGGTCATTATACAAAGGGTGTACTTCAAAGTCACCAAAAAACGGTATGGTTTCGGAAAGCGGGTGTTTAAAATGGCGCCTTTGCATCATCATTTTCAAAAGCAAGGCAATGCCGGTATCGATGCCCTGATTCAAAACCCGATTATCCCGATCACAGAGCCGAAGATTGTGGTTCGCTTTTGGTTGATAACGATCATTCTGGCGGTATTCGCGGTATTGACATTGAAAATGAGATGAGACTGGAGGTTGGAGACTGGAGGTTAGAGGTTAGAGACCGGAGGCTGGAGACCGGAGGCTGGAGACCGGAGACTGAAGACTGAAGATTAGGAAAATATGGAACGTAAATTATTAATCGTGGTGCTCGGAGGGGGAGAAAGCGGCGTCGGATCGGCTATTCTCGCGCAGGCAAAAGGATATGAAGTCTTTTTATCGGACAGCGGCTCTTTAAAGGAGGAATATCGCAAGACGTTGACAGACTATGGCATTCCCTTTGAAGAAAACGGGCATACCGAACAGACGATTTTAGCGGCGCATGAGATCATTAAAAGTCCCGGCATTCCCAATACGACTGCTATCATGCAGAAGATTATTGCAAAGGGAATACCGGTCATTTCCGAAATCGAATTCGGCGGACGGTTTACGAATGCAAAAATGATTTGCATTACCGGCAGTAACGGTAAAACCACCACGACCAGCTTGGTGTACCATATTTTGAAGTCTGCGGGCTTTAATGTGGGACTGGGAGGAAACATCGGAAAGAGTTTCGCCCGTCAGGTGGCGGAAGATCATTTCGATTACTATGTTCTGGAGTTAAGCAGCTTCCAATTGGAGGGGGTATTCGATTTTAAAGCCGATATTGCGGTGTTGCTCAATATTACGCCGGATCATCTCGACCGGTATGATCATGATATGCAACTGTATGTCGATGCTAAAATGAGAATCATTCGAAATCAAAAGGTGAATGATGCTTTGATCTATTGGGTCGATGATCCCGTGGTGACCAAAGAAATAAGGAAACTGAAACCGCTGTCGTCACTCCTCCCTTTTTCGGCGGAGAAGCGCGACGACACTGTTGCTTATGCCGACAATAACGAAGTGGTGATACATGTAAATAATAATACATTCAATATGGACTTGGAATTATTGGCTTTGGAGGGTACGCACAACTTGTATAATTCGTTGGCTTCGGGAATCGTCGCCAAACTGCTCGATATTCAGGACGAGACGTTGCGTCAATCACTTGCCGACTTTAAGGGAGTGCCCCATCGCCTGGAAAAGGTAGCTGTCGTTCGTGGCGTACAATACATCAACGACTCGAAAGCGACGAATGTCAACTCGTGCTGGTACGCTTTGCAGAGTGTCCGTACCAAAATCGTGCTGATCCTCGGAGGAAAGGATAAAGGAAACGATTATTCTGAAATTGAAGATTTAGTATTGAGGAAGGTGCGCACATTGATATTCCTCGGAAAAGACAATAGCAAGTTGCATGCATTTTTCGACGGAAAAGTCCCGGATATAAAAGACGCTTCTTCGATGCAGGAAGCTGTTTCATTAGCGTATGGTTCTGCCGAAAAGGGCGATACCGTGTTGTTATCGCCTTGTTGTGCCAGTTTCGATCTCTTTGAAAGTTACGAAGACCGGGGTGATCAGTTTAAAGAGTGGGTGAGAAAGCTGTGAACGAGGTGTGAATTATGAACTATGAACTATGAACTATGAACTATGAACTATGAACTATGAGGTATGAGGTATGAAGTATGAAGTATGAACTATGAACTATGAAGTATGAAGTATGAGGGACGGGATGCTTGTTGAAAGCTTCGGGAAACTCTTTAGTAACTTCGGGAAACTCTTTGCGGGCTTCAGGGTAGTCATTGGGAGCTTCGGGAAATTCATTAGCAGCTTCGGGAAACTCATTGGGAGCTTCGGAAAACTCATTAGCAGCCTCGGGAAACTCATTGGGAGCTTCGGGGTACTCGTTGGGAGCTTCGGGAAACTTATTGGGAACTTCAGGGTACTCGTTGGGAGCTTCGGGGTACGAAGAAAGAAGACGATTAATCGAAAATATAAATGGCAAGTATGAACGAGTAGAAAGTAAACTTATAATGATATGGATGATAATAATAACGTGAATGTAGATCCCGCTTTGCAAGATTCGGGCGATTCACCCTCCCCATTTGGGGGCATTGGAGGGAGCCTTTCCCGAATATTCAAAGGGGATAAAGTGATATGGTCGGTATTCATTATCCTTTGCGTGATTTCTCTGGTCGAGATATTCAGTGCTACAAGTACGATTGTCTATCGTCAGCAAAATCAATGGGGGCCGATACTTCGTCATGCCATGTTCCTGATTGGCGGGGTGGGGGTAATCATCTTGATTCATAATATCCCCTACAAGTATTTCTCGTCTCTGATATTTATTTTATTGGCTTCGATCATTTTATTGATTCTTACGCCTTTTATTGGTACTACCGTCAACGGCGCCGAGCGCTGGATTTCTATTTTCGGCATCACCATACAACCGTCCGAGATCGCGAAGATTTCGTTGATGGGAACCATCGCTTTCTTATTGAGCAAACAAAATGAGACCAACGAAGGTACCTTGTTTAAATGGATGATTGGGTTGATGATCGGCGTATGCGTCATTATTGCCCTCGACAATTTGTCCACGGCCGTATTGCTTTTCGGCGTATGTTTTCTACTGATGTTTATCGGCAACGTAAAATTGTGGCGGTTGCTGAAAGTGGCGGGAATCGGCATCGCAATCCTCCTCTTGTTTGTATTGCTGTTGAAAGTAATCCCCGCCGATTGGACGCAATCCGGAGCCCTTAGTCGTGTAGGGACTTGGCAAAACCGTATTGAGAATTTCGGGAAGCATTCCGAGCAAACCGAGGAGTCGTATTTCACCATTACCGATGAAAACTACCAGGTGGCGCATGCGAAGATTGCGATTTCCAATGGCGGTGTTTTCGGGAAATTCCCCGGCAACAGCACCGAGCGGGATTTCCTTCCGCAGGCATATTCCGATTTTATTTTTGCCATTATTATTGAGGAGCTCGGCATCGTGGGCGGTATTTTTGTGTTGTTGTTGTATATCGTCATTCTTATCCGTGCCGGGATGATTGCGCGGAAAACGACCAAACTTTTCCCTAAATATCTGGTGTTGGGTTCGGCGCTCATGCTCTCGATTCAGGCGTTTATCAATATGGCGGTAGCGGTACATTTGATTCCCGTTACGGGTCAACCTTTACCGTTGATTAGCCGGGGCGGAACGTCCACATTAATTACGTGCGCCTATTTCGGCCTTATATTAAGTGCCGACCGTTTCGGAATGGGGCGGAAAAAAGAGGAGGACGATCCTCTACGGGATAAAAAAGACGATAACGACGATCATCCTTCTTCCAATGGAGGCGCCCCCGATAAGGCTATTGATCATTTAGAGGACAAGGTGGAATTTGAAATCATTAAGGTATAGGAGATAAGCAATATGGATAGGCCTGTAAAAGTGATTATCAGCGGAGGCGGTACCGGAGGACATATTTTTCCGGCGATCTCGATAGCGAATGCGATTAAAAATCGTTGGAACGACGCGGATATCTTATTTGTCGGCGCCGAAGGGCGCATGGAAATGGATCGCGTCCCTGTCGCCGGATATAAAATTATCGGATTGCCCGTTGCGGGATTGGACCGTAAAAACGTGTGGAAGAATATTCCGGTCGCTATTAAACTATTGCGAAGTATGCGGTTGGTACGTAAAATTATCGATGAGTTTAAGCCCGATATCGCCATCGGCGTGGGGGGCTATGCAAGCGCTCCGACGCTTAGGGCGGCTGCTTCGAAAGGTATTCTTACGCTCATCCAGGAACAGAACTCCTATGCCGGCGTCACCAACAAAATGTTAGCGAAGAAAGCCGATAAAATCTGTGTCGCTTACGAAGGGATGGAGCGGTTTTTCCCGAAAGAGAAAATCGTCATTACGGGGAATCCTTGCCGCCAGGATTTAGTGTTGTCGAAGGAGAATAAACAAAAAGGATATGAGTTTTTTCAACTCGATCCGCAAAAGAAAACGATTTTGATGGTCGGAGGTAGTTTAGGCGCCCGGACACTCAATGAAAGCATTATTTCCGCTTTCCCGAAATTGGCTTCGAACGAGGAGGTGCAGGTCGTTTGGCAATGTGGAAAGTATTACTATAACGAATTGAGGGAGATGCAGGTGAAAGGGGAAATTCCCGGAAATGTACGTCTGTATGATTTTATTTCACGCATGGATTATGCTTATTCGGTAGCCGACCTGGTGATTTCACGGGCCGGAGCCGGTTCTATTTCGGAATTTTCATTATTGGAAAAGGCGGTTATTTTAGTTCCTTCGCCGAATGTGGCGGAAGATCATCAAACCAAAAATGCACAGGCATTGGTGGGCAAAGAGGCCGCCATAATGGTGCATGACGCGGATGCGCCTTCTGCGCTTTTCGATCACGCTTTGGCTTTGATATACGATGAGAAGCAACTCGTTTCGTTGAGAAAAAATATCCGTTCTTTTGCCCAACCCGATTCTGCCGAGCGCATTGTCGATGAAATGGAGAAAATGTTGAAAGGATTAGCTAATTAGCTAATTAATGATGATTTGAATGCAAAACAATAGATTAAATAAAACAGAGGCGGTTTCCGATCGATATGATCATTATTATTTTATCGGTATCGGAGGCATCGGCATGAGTAATCTTGCCCGTTATTTCCTTTCGAAAAATAAGCGGGTGGGAGGTTACGATCGTACACAGACCCCCCTTACGGAAGCCTTGGTAAAAGAAGGAGCCTTTATTCATTACGAAGATAATATACACTCGGTACCGGAGGCTTTTTTACATAAAGACAACACGTTGATTGTCTATACGCCGGCGGTTCACGATACGCACGGCGAGTTACGCTATTTTCGTGAAAAAGGGTTTACGGTGATGAAGCGGGCGCAGGTCTTGGGCGAGATCACCCGTGCAAGCGATGCGGTGTGTGTGGCCGGGACGCACGGCAAAACCACCGTGTCGAGTATGATTGCCCATCTATTGCGTCAGTCGCACGTCGATTGTAATGCGTTTCTGGGCGGAATCCTTAAAAATTACGACAACAATCTGTTGTTATCCGACGACAGCCCCATAACGGTGGTCGAGGCGGATGAATATGACCGGTCTTTTCATTGGTTGCATCCGTGGGTGGCTATCGTTACATCGGCGGAACCCGATCATTTGGATATTTACGGAACGCCTGAAGCGTATCGGGAAAGTTTCGAAAAATTCACCTCGCTCATTCGTCCCGGCGGCTATCTGATCATGAAAAAAGATATCGCTGTTTCTTCCCATGCCGATCCGTCCGTCAAACTGTTTTCTTATTCGGAACGCGAAGGGGACTTTCATGCTGATAATATCCGTATAGGCGAAGGTGCAATTCTATTCGATTTTATCGCGCCCGACCGGCAAATCAACGATCTGTCATTGGGAGTTCCCGTCAAGATCAATATCGAAAACGCGGTGGCGGCCATAGCCGCGGCCTTGCTTTGCGGAGTTCGTCCCGAAGAAATACGTCCCGCTATTGAAACGTTTAGGGGAGCCAAACGGCGCTTTGATTTTCATCTCAAAACGAAGGATATCGTTTTTATCGACGATTATGCGCATCATCCGGGAGAACTGGCAGCCTCCATTCAATCTATCAAGGCGTTGTATCCCGACAAGCGGATTACCGGTGTTTTTCAGCCGCATCTTTACTCGCGTACGCGCGATTTTGCCGATGCGTTTGCCAAAAGCTTATCATTGTTGGATGATGTCGTTTTGCTCGATATTTATCCGGCACGTGAAGAGCCGATAGAAGGAGTGACTTCCCAATTGATTTTCGATCGCATCACTTCTCCGCAAAAGATACTCTGTAAGAAAGAAGAGTTGCTCGGCTTGCTTAAAGAGAAACCGTTGCAGGTGTTGGTGACATTGGGTGCGGGCGATATCGACCGGCTTTTGCCCGGGATCGAAGAACTCTTGCAAACCCGTTTCGCGATAAACTCAACCCCTCCGGTCGTTTCTTCCCCATCTCCTTTAAGCAGAGGGGATCGTAAGGGCCGCAACTTATCATCAGGCAAAGAATGATAATCTCCCCTTTGGCGAAGGCGAGTACCGCGAAGCGGAGGGGGCGAAAAAGACCGGATCTATTCGGAATAATCCTATTTCGTCCGGTGAGCGTAAAACCGCAGAACGAAATTCAATATAAAATTAGAACGAACATATAGCAACATAATGTATCTTTGCAGGGATAAAGACGAATGAAAAAATTTCTTATCATATTAGTAACGTTGGTGATTGTCGGTTACCTGGTGTTTTCGTTGACGTTTGTCGAGAAGACATCCAAGAACACTGTTTGCGAAGGTTTCGAAGTGGTGGTGAAAGACAGTCTCGATACGCGGTTTGTTCAGAGCCGCGATATTGTTGCAATGATGAAGAAATTCGAGTTGTATCCGGTGGGCAAAACGTTTGGAGAGATTAATACGCTGGCCATCCGCGACACGATTTTAACCAATAAGTTGGTTGAATCGGCTGAAGTGTATACCACCCCTAAAGGGGTCATCGTTGCGAATATTTATCAGCGTAAACCTCTTCTACGTGTCATTTCCAATGTGAAAGGAAGTTATTATATCGACAATAATCGCGAGATAATGCCGGTTTCGTCGAATTTTGCCGTTTATGTGCCGATTGCCACGGGCGCTATTGACGAAGAATTCTCAAAAAACGAACTTTATGATTTCGCTTCCTTTCTTTTAAAAAACCCCGATTGGGATGCTTGGATCGAACAAATTGTCGTACATAAAAACAAAGAGGTCGAATTAATCCCGAGAGTGGGTGATTTTCGGATTTTACTCGGCGAATTGAAAGATTATCCTGCCAAATTAGCTAAATTTAGCCTTTTTGTGGAAAAAGGATTGAACGTCGTAGGATGGAACCGCTATTCAGAAATCAATTTGAAATATGAAAATCAAGTGGTTTGTACAAAAAAACAGATAATAGGGGATTAGGAACAAAAAGAGAGGATTTTTTCATGAAAATGATGTTAATAAATAAAACAAAAACTGCTGTTAGAACGTTTGATAAACAATTAAATAACCAAATTATTGAAAGGTAGTCATCAATCGATACCTCAATATGCTTATATTCTACCAAGTGGAATTGAAATTAATAACGATAATATGATACAATCAGGATTTATAGCAGCTATTGATTTGGGGACTTCCAAGATTACGGGAGTCGTCGGACGAAAGAATGACAGTGGAGTCATTTCCATATTAGCTTGTGAAACGATTCCTTCTAATAATTGTATCCGGCGAGGATTGGTTTATAATATAGAAGAAACCGGCGCGCGCGTGCGCAAACTGGTAAATATGCTGGAGAATAAACTCAATCGTAAAATAGGGAAGGTATATGTGTCTCTCGCCGGACAATCGCTGCATACGGTCGCTTTCAGAGAAATAAAGCAACTTTCTTCATCGGGTATCGTCACGGAGCAAGTGATCGATCAACTCCGTCAGGCTGCTGAAAAATATACTCCTGAAATGAAAAAAAAATATGCTATTGCGGACGTTGAATATTTTATCGATGATAAACCGGAACAAAATCCGGTCGGCGTCACTTGTTCGCAAATAGAAGCGCATTTTCAGATGGTCGTCGGCCGTCCGAATTTGTTGTCGAATATCGAAAAGAGCGTGTCGAACAAAGCTCAGGTGAAGATTGTGGATTATATCGTCGGGCCGATGGCGTCGGCTGCCATTGTTCTCAGCGATGAAGAAAAAGAGTTGGGATGTGCGTTTATCGATTTTGGTGGAGGAACAACCACCTTGTCGGTGTATAAAGGAAGCATTTTGCGATGGATGGCAGTCATTCCTTTTGGTGGAAGAAGCATTACAAAAGATATTTGTGATCTGAATTTTATCGAGAGTGAAGCCGAGCAATTGAAGATTAAGTTCGGAAAAGCCTTTGAACAAAAGGAGAGTTCGTTGTTTTCTTCTCCTTTTTCTTCCAATAAATCCGATGTCGATCTGACCGAATTGAACAAGGTCATCCGAATGCGATTGGATGAAATCACGGCCAATATCAAGGAGCAAATCCGGCTTTCGGGTTTTCAAGAACAATTAGGGGCGGGGGTAATCATTTCCGGAGGGGCTTCCCAATTGAAAAACCTCGACCAGTATCTTTCCGAGAAATTAAAGATGCCCGTGCGTAAGGCATCCGCTAAAAAGACCTTTATCAATAATTTTCCTGAACTTACCAACGATCCGGCGTTGACGCAGCCATTAGGCATGTTGCTCTTCGCAAAAGAAAATTGTGAAGAAATCGTCGTGGAACAATCTAATGACGATGATGCCGATGGGGATCATTTTCAAAATCAGGGGAAAAGCCATCATAATGGCAAAAAAGAAACGAAAAAGAAACCGAAACCGTCTAAGGGATTCATTACCAAAATGGGGGATGTATTCAGCAGTATGTTTTCGGATGAAGATGATGAATAAACGAAAAATTCCGTAATAATATGGATGATGAAATATTAGATTTTCAGTTGAAAAGTCGCACCGAAGCCATTATTAAAGTGATTGGTGTAGGCGGTGGCGGGGGAAATGCTGTAAACCACATGTTTCAGGAAGGCATACACGATGTGTCCTTCGCTTTGTGTAATACCGATAATCAGGCGCTGATGAAGTCGCCTGTGCCGTTGAAGGTGCAACTGGGCGAGCATACGACCGGAGGGTTGGGCGCCGGTAATAAACCCGAAGTGGCCAGTCAGGCTGCCGAAGAAAGTATCGACTTAATTCAGAATTTGCTTAACGACGGTACGCGGATGGTGTTTATAACCGCCGGGATGGGCGGTGGTACCGGTACCGGTGCGGCGCCGGTGGTTGCACGTGTAGCGAAAGAGATGGGTATTCTGACGGTGGGAATTGTCACGATTCCTTTTGTTTTCGAAGGACAGCGTAAAATCGTGCAGGCGTTGAAAGGTGTCGAGGCTATTGCCCAGAATGTCGATGCGCTTTTGGTCATTAATAACGAGCGCTTACGCGATATTTATCACGACCTTACCATGCTGAATGCTTTTGCTAAAGCCGACGACACGCTGGCTACCGCTGCCAAAAGCATTGCTGAGATTATTACGGTACACGGTCATGTCAATCTTGACTTCGCCGATGTGAATACGACATTGAAAAACGGCGGTGTAGCCATCATGAGCCGTGGTGTCGGAAAAGGCAAAGACCGGGTGAACGAGGCCATCAAAGATGCCTTGCATTCGCCGTTGCTGAATAACAACGATGTCTTTAGTGCGAAGAAAATTCTGATTAATCTGTCGTTTGGAGAACAAAATCCGTTGATGATGGAGGAGATGAATGCCTTGCATGACTTTATGGCGAAGTTTAGCAGTGAGATCGAAGTTATTTGGGGAGCTGCAGTCGAAGAAGCTCTGGAAGAAGACGTGAAGGTCACTTTATTGGCTACCGGATTCTCCATTAAGAGTGTTCCGGGTATTCAAGAACAACGAATGGCGGAATCTAAAGCCGAAGAGTTGGAGCGTAAAATCCGTGAAGATGAAGACCGGAAACGTCAACAGCAAAATCAGGAGCTGATAGAGAAATATTATGGTAAAGAAGGAGTGAAAACCTTGTTGACAACGAATTATCGACTCGAGCCTTTCATCTTGACAATGGAGGAGCTCGACGATGATAAAGTGTTGGAGGCCTTGGAGAAAACGCCGGTCTTTAAACGCGATCGTGATTTTAATCCTCGTACGTATCAGGCCGATGCTTCATCCGCATCGTCTTCTTTGTTCGATTGAGGAGTGCTTCACGACAGTGGCTTTGACAAAAATCGTATCTTCTATATAACAAACCATCTCATCCGCATTCTTTGATTTGATTTTGAAGTTTTTCGAGGGTTCTTTGGGTCTTAATCAATTTTCTTCTAAGTATCTCGGTTTCGCTGGTTTGGGTAAAAGAGTCATCAAACTCGACCTTGTATTTAACCATTGTATAGAGTATTCTTCCCAATTTGTTCGCAGTAGCGATAATAGCCGGCAAGTAACCGCTTTTTGCCTGTATACGCCGGAAGTAATATCCTAAGGGCGTTTTACTTGTTTTCAGGGAGTTTGCCGAAGAACGCAGGATTTGTCCAACAGGATTCTTCCGCTTTGGAATTTTGCTGGACTGGAGTTTTCCTCCCGATATTTTGTTGTTGGGTGTGAGATTACACCAACAACAAAACTGTTTGTATGAGTCAAACTTATCGGTAAAATCGTGTCCCAGCTCACCGGCCAACCGCAACAGGGCCGCTTCACTGACACCCGGTATGCGCATCGCGTTGACACCCCATAATCGGATCGCGTGCTTTTCGATATCTATCGTGACGGCATTCTTTTGAGCTTTTGCTTTTTTCGCCCTTTGCTCCGGCTTGGAAGTTTCTTCGGGTTTAACGTCTTTGAGATACTCCTGCAGGATGCCCTCTATCTGCTTGTCACAATCCTTCATCAGGTTTTGGTAATATACATACAGTTCATAGCTTTGTTTGAGCATGAACAGCAGGTCTTCGTCCCAATTGGCCTGCAGGGATTTGGCGATGGTTTCTTTGGGAGATTTGCATCGGGGATCGGCCAAAGCCGATAGTTTTCGGGCATCGCGTTCCCCGGCCAGAATGGCGCGAATAATCTCCTGTCCCGATTTTCCCAAAATATCGCTGATGACATTGCCCAATTTGATGTTCATCAATTCCATGGCCTTTTGCATGTGGAGCACTTCCCGCGAAGAAGCTTTCAACAACCCGTCACGGTGGCGCGATACATTGCGGATGCGCCGGGCATGGTTCTGGGGTTGGAAACTGGCTCTCAGAAGCCCGTAACTATGCAAGACCATGATGGTTTCGGCATCTACCCGGTCGGTCTTCTTCTCACTGATATTTTTGATGGCCTTGGCGTTGACCAGCAACACATCGAATCCATCCGATTCCAGTATCATGTAGAGTTGGACCCAATACACCCCCGTGGATTCCATGGCGACGGTTTCAATGCCACAGGCTTTAAGCCAATCCGATATAAGGTGTAAATCTTGCGTAAACGTGCCGAAGCGGCGGTTGTTTTCTCCATCCCGCTCTTCAGGGACACATACTTGCATTTCGGTGGAAGAAACATCGATACCCGCCGAATTGGGATTCACGATTTCCAATTTCAATCCCTTGTTTGTCTTGATTTTTTTCGCTTTCTTTGCCATAGTTTTAACTTGTGAATAAATAAAAGCCTCATCAAGCCCGGATGCTTTAAACAATGATAATCTTCTATAAGGTCTCATTGGAACCAAGTATTTCATTACAAGCAAACCGGAACCGTACTTTGCATTGGAGTCGTATCCAAGATAACTTGTGGTTTACTTGCTTGATGGGGCTTCGCAAGTTATTAATTATTTCTCATTTTCAGAGAAAATCCTAACTTTGCAAAGAATGAATGTTGGAGAAAACAATAATGAAAACAATTATTTTACAATATGACCCGCGAAACGAGTTGGCTAACAGTATAAGGGTGTCGTTATTGACACTTCCGACCTATGGAAGTAGAATATAAAAAAAGCACATCCATTATTTCTATGCGAGGGCATTATTTGGATAAATGATTAGATTGATTGTGAATAGAAAATAAATTTTTAGAACAATGGGATTGTTTGAAACGGTAAATGATGAAATTAAAAAAGCGATGCTGGCTCGGGATAAAGTCCGGCTGGAGGCATTGCGGGGTATAAAAAAAGAGTTTTTGGAAGCCAAAA
Source organism: Limibacterium fermenti (assembly GCF_041902845.1). GTDB lineage: Bacteria > Bacteroidota > Bacteroidia > Bacteroidales > Dysgonomonadaceae > Limibacterium > Limibacterium fermenti. The sequence continues at coordinate 2,819,109 of NZ_CP159486.1, read as the reverse complement.
CGGCAAAAGGTGCGCATGATGAACTTTCGCCCGAAACGGCTGCGGCCATCTTACAGAAAATGGTGAAACAACGCAAGGATAGTGCGGAGATTTATGCTTCACAGAATCGCGATGATTTGGCGGAACCCGAAATAGCGCAAATGAAAGTCATACAGGAGTTCCTTCCGAAGCAACTTTCCGGCGAGGAACTGGAAACGGCGCTAAAGGAAATTATCTCCGAAACCGGGGCTTCTTCTCCCAAAGATATGGGAAAGGTTATGGGGCTTGCCTCCAAACGTCTTGCCGGCAAAGCTGAGGGAAGAGCGATTTCGGAAACGGTAAAGAAGTTACTAGCTGAATAGCATAAAGAATTTAAGAGTTTCTTTGAAAGAAGGTGCTCCACATTGTGGAATTCCTTCTTTTTTCTTTATATCGGTTGTTTAACGGTAATATATCGGGATGTATACTTTCTTCAACTGTTTGGGCAGTTGGTTATTCTTTGCGGCTCGCTTATCGAGTTTTTCTAACGCTTTCTCGAGATTATTTTTTGCTTCGAATTCATCCGAAAGCAATAAGATAGATAATGTTTCTTCATCAGGCTTATCGATTTTGAAAGCCACCGTTTGATTTTCAATGATATCTTTTTTCACTACTGAAACAAGATAATCTTGTTGCGGATTATAAGGGAACTCGATTTCATCGTAACCCAAAGCCGAAATTTTTATATGAACGATTTTCGGGTCCTTTTCCACATAGACGATACCGTTCTCATCGCTCACTTTTCCGGCTATTGTTTTATGGCTTTTGTTTAAAAGTTCCACAAGGATTCCCGGCAGTACATAATGATTATTGGAAACGACTTTTATTACCGTGCTATCTTTTAATGTCGCATCCGATGGCTCAAAAGAACTCTTTTCTCCCGAATACGTATTCGTATGAACTAATAAATAACGACCGGTTTGTTCGAATTCGCCTTCTCCTGTTTTTATATTGGATAATCCGCTGAAATCGCTAAGGCTGAAAATGACTTTATTCCCGGCGAAAGAGATCGAGTCATTTCCCTCTTTAAAAGCTCCTGCGAGCTCTTGAGCTGAAAGTTGCAGCATGCTTAACAAGAATAGGCTTGTAATAAGTATTTTTTTCATTTGTTTAGGTTGTGTGTATTGAATGTGGAATACAGAGACAAAAATAAAGTTTTTTTTTGTCTTAATGAAAAAATAAGTTTGGCTTTACTCGCAATTTTTTATAATTGGCGCCAATTGTCTTTTTAATTCGTTATATAACCAATAATCATGTAGGTGCACACTTGTTGTAATCATTCCACTTCGCTCTCATTCTCTAAAAAACTAAAAACAAGGCAACCTTAAATAGCCGCCTTGTTCTGTAAATGACATTATTTTTGTCCCGATCATTCTTCTTTTTGTGTCGCTTCGTACTCTTTGAGGAGTTTTTCCTGTACGTCAGAGGGAACCAACTCATAGTTATTGAACTTCATGGAGAAAGAGGCGCGTCCACCCGTAATGGAACTTAAAGACGTTGAATAAGAGCCCATTTCTTTCAAGGGTACTTTCGCCTTGATCTTTTCGAATCCTTTTTCGCTTTCCATTCCCATAATAAGCGCCCGCCGGCCTTGGAGGTCGCTCATTACATCGCCCATGTAGTCACTGGGGACGGATACGGTAACATCGTATACCGGTTCGAGAATTTTCGGGCCTGCATTTTTGAAGGCGGTGCTGAACGCATTTCTTCCTGCAAGCAGAAAGGAAATTTCGTTTGAATCAACGGGGTGCATTTTCCCGTCATAGACAATCACCCGGACGTCGCGGGCGTATGAACCGGTGAGGGGCCCTTGTTCCATGCGAGCCATGATGCCTTTGAGGATGGCGGGCAGGAAACGGGCGTCGATAGCGCCTCCGACAATACTGTTCACAAAAACCAATTTTCCGCCCCAGTCCAACTTGATTTCCTGGGTGTCGCGGTTTTGTATTTTAAATTCCTGTCCGTTAAAACGGTATACATCCTGCAAAGCCATTCCTTCGGTATAAGGTTCGACAATGAGATGGACTTCGCCGAACTGTCCGGCGCCTCCCGATTGTTTCTTATGACGGTAATCGGCCCGGGCGGCTTTGGTAATCGTTTCCCGATAAGGAATCTTGGGTTCGGAAAATACGATATCAATCTTGTCGTTGTTTTCCAGGCGCCATTTCAGGGTCCTCAGGTGGAACTCGCCCTGTCCCGAAACGATGGTTTGCTTGAGTTCTTTCGATATTTCCACAATCCACGTAGGATCCTCGCCCTTCATTCGCGTGAGGGCTTCGTTGAGCTTTTCGGCATAGGCTTCGTTTACCGGTTTGATGGCCCTGCGATAACGCGGTTCGGGATAACGGATAAAATCGAATCGCTGCTCCACGCCTTTTTCGTTTAGCGTATTGTGTGTGCGTACATCTTTCAGCTTCACGGCCGCGCCGATGCTGCCGGCCTGTAATTCCTCCGCCTTGTTGCGGATTTGTCCGGCTACGGTATATATTTGCGCCAGTCTTTCTTTCGAGTGCCTGTCGGCATTCGTCAGGTCATCGCCTTCTTTTACCGTGCCCGACATCACTTTAAAGTACGAGACTTCGCCAATATGAGATTCCACCGTGGTTTTGAAAAAGAACAAGCTCGTGGGGCCCGAAGCATCGGGTTTCACTTCTTCGCCGTCCGTGTTTACGGGAGCCGGTACTTGATCGGGGGAAGGAGCGACCAGACAGAGGAAATTCATCAGCCGGTGTACCGCCCTGTTTTTTTCACCGGACGTGCAGAACAGCGGGAAGAGGCTACGGTCGATCATTCCTTTCTGAATGCCTTCTCTCATTTCTTCTTCGGTAAGGGTTCCCTGATCGAAGTATTTTTCCATCAATCCTTCGTCGTTTTCAGCGGCTGCTTCCAGTAATATCCGGTAATATTCTTCCGCGCGTTCTTTTTCACTCTCGGGAATGTCCAATATTTCGGGAGTGGTAGCATCCGGAGTCCATTTATAGAGTTTTTGTTTGAGTACATCAACGATGCCATCGAAAGATAATCCTACTCCGATGGGATATTGTACCGGTACAACTTTGTTACCATATTGTTCATGCAGGGAAGAAAGAGTATTGTCATAATCCGCTCTTTCATTATCCAATTGATTGATAACAATAACGACGGGCTTGTGTAGCTTGTCGGTGTATTGGAATTGATTGATGGTGCCTACCTCAACTCCATTGGCCGCATTGATAACCATTACTGCGGCATCGGTAACATTTAAAGAAGATATGACTCCTCCTATAAAGTCATCGGATCCCGGACAGTCGATGAAATTCATCATTTTATCTTTCCACTCATATGAAAATACAGTAGAAAAGACCGAGTATCCGTACTCTTTTTCCACAGGAAAATAGTCACTCACGGTATTCTTCGCGTCTACCGTTCCGCGTCGTTTTATCAGACCACTCTCGAAAAGCATCGCTTCCGCAAGAGTGGTCTTTCCTGATCCGGCATTGCCTATGATGGCAATGTTCTTGATTTCATTCGTTTTATACACTTTCATGATTAGAATAACTATTTATAATTGATATTTCTCTATAATTAAAACGACTTTGGCATATCGTTTATATAGGCAAAGTCGCAATCGTTTGCAATGTCTTAAAAGAACGGCGCAATTTACAAAAAATAGATGATAGGATAAAATTTTGAGATGATGTTCTATAACATAAAAAACGGGAGTCGTGTATTTGCCTTTCTTTATTCCACTTAAAACAATTTCCGTTTTTATTTGTTGTTTTATTATCTTCAATTAATAAGAAAAGATGCCAATAACAGATACTATTACGGCTATTCATTGTATACTTGAACGGGTTTTCGCGGAAGTGAAGTTCCCTCCATGCTGGACATTTAAACAATTATGGCTTTCCGGAGTAGACCCCGGAGTTAACTGCCAACCTTCCGTTTTTTAATTATTTCAACATTCAAAAACCACTTACATTCAAAATAAAAGATCGATAAATAATGAAGCATTTTTATAATCAATCTGTCGAGGATACGCTGAAAAGTTTCAGTGTTTCCTCCGACACAGGCTTGTCCTCCGCCGAAGCGAAGCAAAAACTGGAGGAAGTAGGTCCTAATCAATTGGAATCGACAAAACAAAAATCTTTGGCAACCATGTTCTTTGAACAGTTTAAGAGCAGTATGGTGGTCATTTTACTTATAGCCGCTATCATCTCGGGAGTCATCGGGGTGCTGGAGGGTGAAGGATTAACAGAAACCTTTATCATTCTTGCTATTCTGCTTATTAATGCCGTTATCGGTGTAGTAGAAGAAAGAAAGGCTCAATCATCATTGGAAGCATTAAATAAAATGAGTGCGCCGCATTCGAAGGTGCTTCGCGACGGCGAAGTCACCGAAGTGGTTTCTACCGAAATTGTTCCCGGAGATATGGTCGTATTGGATACGGGGGATATTATCCCCGCTGACATGCGGTTGGTGAATGCGCACAACTTGAAGATTCAGGAGTCCGCCCTTACCGGAGAATCGGTTCCTGTAGAGAAAAGTACCGCGCCTCTCGAAAGTTCCGATATTGCTATCGGCGATCGCGAAAATATGGCCTTCTCGACCAGTATAGTCACTTACGGCCGGGGCAAAGGTGTCGTGGTCGGTACCGGAATGGAAACGGAGGTGGGAAAGATTGCCCATATGCTCCAAAATACCGAACAAACGGAAACTCCGATGACCAAACGGTTGGAGCAACTCGGAAAAATACTGGGATATGTAGCGTTGGCTATCTGTGCGGTGATATTCATCGTCGGGATTCTATACGGAAATGATTGGCTCGAGATGTTTATGATGGCTGTTAGTTTGGCCGTTGCTGCTATTCCGGAAGGATTGCAAATCGTTTCGACCATCGTGCTGGCCATTGGCGTACAGAGATTGGTGAAATTGAATGCGATTGTGCGGACATTGCCTTCTGTCGAAACGTTAGGAAGTACGACGGTTATCTGTTCGGACAAAACCGGAACGCTCACACAGAATAAAATGACGGTAGTAGAAGGATGGACCGGCGGTAACCGGGTGGACTTCAAGAATCCTCCTCTTCCCGAAGAGCTGGATGAGGATGAGAAGTTATTGCTTCATGCTTCGGTATTGTGCACCGATGCGCATCTGAAGATGTTACCCGATGGAAAACATCAAAATGCCGGCGATCCTACCGAAACGGCTATCGTAGATGTGGCTCTTGCGCTCGGTATGAATAAAAATGAATTGGAAAAGGCCTATCCGCGTGCGAACGAGGTGCCTTTCGATTCGGAGAGAAAACGTATGGCGACCATCAACCGGATGGAAGACGGGACTTATCGCATTAATGTAAAGGGTGGTTTGGATGAAGTGCTGGCTGTTACTACCCATATCCAAATGCATGGCAAGGTGCGTGAAATAACAGAGGAAGATATTGCCACTATTCGCGAGGAAAATGAACGTATGGCTAAATCGGCTTTAAGAGTCCTTTCAACAGCTTACCGCAATATAAAGGAGATGCCGGAAACGGTTAATTCGGAAACCGTGGAACGTGATTTGGTTTTTGTCGGACTCCTCGGAATGATCGACCCGGCGCGTCCTGAAGTATTGGAGGCGGTGAAAACCTGTAAAACCGCCGGTATTCGTCCGGTAATGATTACCGGTGACCATAAGGTAACGGCCGTAGCCATTGCCGACGAAATAGGAATTTATCAACATGGAGATAAAGCTATTGTCGGCACGACTCTTCAGGAAATGTCCGATGAGGAACTTTATCGCGATGTGGAAGAATATTCGGTCTATGCCCGTGTAGCGCCGGAACATAAGGTGCGTATCGTGCAAGCCTGGCAGTCTCATGGCGACATCGTTGCCATGACGGGCGACGGAGTGAACGATGCTCCCGCCTTGAAGCAGGCCGATATCGGCGTATCTATGGGCATTGTGGGAACGGAGGTCGCGAAGGATGCTTCGGACGTAATTCTTACCGACGATAACTTTGCAACCATTGTGGGGGCTGTAGAAGAAGGACGGCGTATTTATGATAATATTCTTAAAGTAATTCAGTTCCTGCTTTCGGCGAATGTGGGGGAAGTTTTACTTATTCTTATCGCTTCACTTTTTAATTTGGGTAATCCGCTCACGCCGATCATGATTTTATGGGTGAATCTCGTTACGGATAGTCTTCCGGCATTGGCCCTCAGTATGGATCCGGCCGAAAAAGATATCATGACGCGCCGTCCGCGTGATCCTCAAAAAGGATTTTTCACCAAAGGGATGACGTGGCGAATCTTTTATCAGGGAATGACGATCGGTTTGATTTCGTTATTTGCTTATTTACTCGGATATCACGATGGTGGAAATATGTTGGGGCAAACGATGGCTTTTGCCGTATTGGCTCTTTCGCAATTATTCCATGTGCGGAACTTGCATTCCAACCGGCAATCGTCTTTTAAAACCAGTATTTTCAGCAACAAACCGCTCATCGCGGCTATATTGGCTTCGGCAGCCATCATGTTGGTTGTGCTGTTGGTTCCCGCATTGAGGGATGTCTTTAAGCTGGCGGCGATGGATACGACCCATTGGTTGTATGTAATAGGATTATCGCTTGTTCCGATTGTCGTCGTTGAAGTTGTGAAACTTTTCAAGATTAATCATACGCAAGACGAGTATTGATTCGGATAAATAGAGGGCGACCAAAAAATTAACGGCATGGCTTATGTGCCTTCATCTAGTTCTAAGCAGGGTGACTATTATTACCTGTTTACTTTTATGGATGCGTGTTGCGAAGGATTTAGAAGTATCCACACAACAACTGTAGTGGCCGTTCGGAAAAACTTCTTCCATATCCGAAGTTCCGGAGTTTTGACGTGGGGTTATCCCCGCATTATTCATTCTTTGTAAAATCGAGGGTGCCGCTTTCAGTGGCGCCCTCGATTTTACAGTTTTTATCATTAAAAACACCGTCAAACTAATCAAAGAGATTATTCCCATTCATTTTAAACCGTAAAAATGTCTGTTTTAGTATCTAAATATGGGCGAAATGTCCCTTTTAACTGTTGTTGACTAGATAAAATTAGGTTTTAAGATAAAGATACGTTTCCTTTGCAATATTGAAATATTAGCAATTTTTAGTCAATTGTTTGTAAATATTATTGACTTTTCTGCTATCCGTTTTGATCTTTGACATCCTATTTCAGTTCCTTTTTAAGGAATCATTTTAGAATTAAGGGCCAGTGGCATATTTTCCAAAGCCGCTGAATTTTTTTACATGACATCAACAAATATACTTTATGAAAACTTGTATATTTATCCTATTATTCTTATTTCTCGGTTTTGCCGATTTAGATGAGCAGTCCGTTACAACAGACAATGTGCCATTTCCATCGGCAAGTATGGGACTAAAAACAAATTTGTTGTACGATCTCACCTCCACGCTCAACCTCGGACTGGAGTTTAAGACGGGACGACAATATACGATGGATTTTTCGGTTAACTATAATCCATGGACATTCAGGGGAAATAAGAAGTTCAAACATCTGTTGGTGCAGCCGGAGATTCGGTGCTGGTTTTGCGAACCTTTCAACGGGCACTTTTTGGGAATCCATGGACTTTATGCCCGATATAATGCAGGAGGAATCCATTTTCCGTTCCTCACTTCCAAAAAAAAACGAATCAACCAGATATCAGGGAAATCTATATGGAGCCGGTATCGGTTATGGATATCAATGGTATCTGTCCCCCCGATGGAATCTTGAAGCTACACTGGGACTTGGTTATGTGTATTTCGATTATACGGCTTATAGCCGTCAATGCAATACATGCACCAAAGAATTATACGACAACGACAAGCATTATTTCGGACCGACTAAACTCGCTGTTTCTTTAATATATATTATTAAATAATACCGGTTATGAAAAAAATCAATATAATACTCCTCATGCTTGTATCCCTGGGAAGTATTGCTACAGCCCAACAGCATAAAGCCGTCGATATTCAACTTGATGTGCTTGAAAAGAACGGCCCGTACGTAAATGCAGATTATACCGTTTCGGTAAACACAATCCTCATCGCAAGTTGCCAGTCCGTTTTCCTGAATCCCTTCCTGAAAAACGGAGACAGCCTTTATTACTTCCAACCTGTCGTTATCAACGGAACGGATCGCCGACGAACCTACGACCGGTGGATAGCCTTGCACGGGCATAAAACGGCAGCCGACAAACCCTTCCTGATAAACACGGGAAAGGAAAGAAATATTGTTTCTCCTTTCGATACACAGCTATCCTACCGCGAGTGGATGAAGAATGCAAATCTTTATGTTGAACAAACCGTGTGGAAATGCGGCGATTTCTCCCGGGAAATTATCGAATTGGGAACGTTGGTTATTGCCGATGAACCGGTGGCCGTGTCTCCGGTACCGGAAGAAGCGGCCGTAAAGATGAAGTCCGAAAAACGGGTGGAAAAAGCGGGTAAGGCATATATCGATTTTCCTGTAGGGAGTTCGATGCTGGATATTAATTTCGGGAGGAATAAATATGAATTAGCTAAAATAAACGCATCCATCCGTCAAATTGAAAAAATCGATCATGCTCAAATTATTGAGATTGCACTCACCGGCTATGCTTCCCTTGATGGATCTTATGCTCTTAACGAAAAATTGTCCCGCGAGAGGGCGCAGGCGCTGGCAGATTATATTTCTGTTTTTTTCGACTTGAATTTATCGCCCGGGCAGCTTCTCATCGCTCATGTCGCCGAAGATTGGGACGGATTTGCCCGATTGGTCGAACAGGAGAATGTCTTTCGCAAAGACGAAATAATCGGTATCATTCATCGTAACGAAAACTCTGAGTGGCGAAAAAAACGCTTGACGGAACTTGATGGAGGGCGGGTATACCGGATATTGAAAAAGGATATTTTCCCCCTGTTGAGACGCACCGAATACAAGGTTACGTATTTGATAAAAGAATAATGGAGCATTTCCATCAATGAAAGACCGTATGACAATATAAGTTTTTTAATACTATATAATTAACAGGTATATTACATTAAAATTTTTTACGTTATGAAAATCAGCAATTACTTTTTTTTGGCAGCCTTAGCGACATTATTCGTCCTTTCGGCATGCAGCAAAGAGGATCTGAAACAAACGGATTCCAACGAAGCGTTGCAGGGATATATAACCCTGACAGTAAGTAACCCTCCGGGCGCTCGAACGACCGGAACTCCTACCGAACCCGGACTTCCGGCGGAAAGCGTCATTGATGATGTGACGGTGGTATTCGCCAATAGCGCCGGTGTTATCCAGCATGTTGCAACACCCAGTATATCATCGGGGACAACGGATAAGTTTCAGATATCACTGGGGACATACTACGTGTATGCACTGGTGAATTGTCCGATCGCTACGGCCGATTTAGCTGCGACAACGAACATTGATCGAGTTATTTCCGGCGTTACGGCTCAAGAGGCCTCCCCCGGATATAAAAGCGGCAAATTTTTTATGGTTAACCAACACAATCCGAATACGGTTCATGCCGGTGTCCAAACAACCGTTTCGGCCGCCAACACGGTTAACAATCCCGCCCAAGCGACGATTTATGTGGATCGTGTTGCTGCGAAAATCGAGGATCCGACCGGTTATACCGCCAATGCTCCGGTGATTACCGACCTTACGGCCAAGACATCTTTGCTCGATGCGGTAGATATTACCGGCTTTGTACTTTTGAACGGAAATAAACAGTTTAATCTGCTTCAACAATGGAATAGCGCCAATCCCAATGGAGCCCTTAATCCTTTGGCGGATGACAATGTGTTATCCACCCCGCTGTTTCCCGGCGGTACGGAGTTGGTTTCCGATCAGTATTTTAATAACATCAGTACTTATACCCAATTGACAAAAGATGCCGGTACCGGAAATGTTACTGCAATGACGGATTTAACCAAGGATAGTCCGACAATCACGTACGGTCTAGGGCCTGTTTATACTACGGAGAACCGTCCGACCTTGTCGTTTTACGGCGCTTCCAACAAGATTACATCCGGACGGGGGGAAACGACCGGAGTGATTTATAAGGTGCAGGCTAAGATAAGCGGGGCTAATGCGCCTACTTTCTACAAGTATAGGGAGCAAGTCTATGCAACTTTAACTATAATAAATGCGCTTCCTGATTTTTCAGGTGTCGATCTCTCCACCTATAGCATACCTCAATTGCGCGGCCTTGGAATTCAAGTTTATGAGAACGGAGTGATGTACTATACGTATTTTATTCTCGATCCGAACACCACTCATCAATATAACGGATCGGATTATTACGGCGTGTTCCGCAATTCGGTTTATAAACTCAAAATTTCTTCTATTAGCGACTTGGGAGAGGATGTTCCCGGCGGAGGTACGGTAGATCCGAGCCAACCCGGAGAACCGGGTAATCCCCCTATTGATAAGGAAGAAGCGTACATTCAAGTAAGCGTAACGGTTAATCCGTGGATTATTAATACAATCGATATTAAATTCTGATCTTTTGTTTGCCGGGAAAGAGTGGAGCTTGCATTCCACAAGGAGTTATTCATGCTCCACTCTTCTTTTTGTTCTTGCCGGTTAAAAAAAGAAGGATAAAACAAAAAAATATTCGCTATGGATCGGACCCGAAAAATAACGTGTCGGCCTGTATTACTATTTTTAGCTGTTGTATTGGCAATCCCGTCGTGTATTGATGATAAAATTGTGGATTGCCGGGTCGATGTGAGTTTTAATTATAGTTACAATATGCTTTCGTCCAATGCTTTTGAACAGCAGGCTGATCAAGTGGCCCTGTATGTATTCGATGAAGACGGATTGCTGGTCGCAAAACACGTAAGTGAAGAAAATCGGCTTTCCGACGGATTCCAAATGCAAACAGACGATTTGAAAGCGGGAAACTATCGGTTTGTAGCATGGGCGCAGAGTACCGACATAAAAGAGGATAAAGCTTATTTCAATATACCCCGACTGACGGTTGGAACATCTTTTCTGGATGACCTGAGTTATTATTTGAAAAGGGAATCCGGTATTCAGCAACAAGAGTTGAATAATTTACTCGTAGGCGTAACCGAAGTGAATATAAATAATGTGGAAGGAATACACCCGGTTACGATCGATTTGAAAAAAGTAACCCGTAGGTTGAGGGTTGTGTTGCTTCCTTATTCGGGTGGAACTGCCCTCGATGTGGAGGACTATGTTTTCAGCATTATCGATGACGCCGGCAATGGACACATTAATTATGATTACGGCATTCTTCCCGATGAAGCCATCACCTACCGGCCCTATTATGCCGCCAATGTATTGCCCGACGCTTCCGAAACACTGCCTCCGGAAGAAATCGACCGTGCTGCTGTGGTAGAACTGAATACTTCCCGCTTGATAGAATCCCATAATCCCCGGCTTGTGATTTCCGGTAAGAAAAACGGCAAAGAAATCATTCGTTTGAATCTGCCCTGGTTTTTGTCGCTTACGGAAATGGAAGGGCATAAGCAGGCGTGGAGTTTACAGGAATATTTAGACCGGCAGGATGAATATGTGATCACCTTGTTTCTGGACGCGGAGGAGAACCTTTGGATGCAGAATACGATAATTATCAACGGTTGGGTGATCAATGATTTGGAACTCGGAATGTAATTATTGCAATTTAAGATGAAAATAAATTTATATATAGAAAGGCTCCTGTGTTTTTTACTCTTATCGGCAGTATCCGGCAATTTTTTTTCATGTACCCATGATGAACTGTTTCCCGGAACCGATCCGGATAAGACGGTTACAGAAGGATATATGAAGATTTACTTAAAGGTGCCGGTAAACGCTATCCCTCTCCGGGCTATCTCCGGAGCCCATGAAAGCGCCATAGGAAACGACGGACTTTACGTTATGGTTTTTAAAGTAGAGGCTGATAATTCGGAAGTTTTCGACTATATCGCCCCCATTACCGAACGAACCGGCAATAATCTGACCGTTAAACTGGTTCGAAGCCAAGACGCCGTGAAATACCGAATTGTCATCGTGGCGAATTCTGCGGTTCCCATGCCCGTATCCGAAGGAAAAACAAAGGAAGATGTCTTGAAGGAAATCATCTTTGAAAATCATGGTAAATGGAATGCTGCAAGTTCGGATGATTTCACCCCTTTCCCCATGTGGGGCGAAATTGATGAACCGATCGAGGTGAAAGAAAACACTCCCGAACAAACGATTCGTTTACTTCGCGCCATAGCACGGGTAGATATCGGGTTAAATTTCGAAGATACTCCCGAAACCTCCGAATCTGTTTTGGGATTGGCTAATTTTAAGCTGAAGAGTGTGAGGGTGTACCGTACCCTCGATAAGGGACATATGGCTCCTGACAAAGCGGTGTATTCCAACGGAAGCGTGACGGCGCCGACCATTCCGGCGGACGCAACGCCTAATGCCGACACCGCTCCCCTGGTGTATGAATTGACAACGGCTGCCGATAGTTATATTCGCGAAATATATCTTCCGGAAGCCAATAAGGGAACCGACATGGACAATGCTCCGTGTATCGTAATCGGAGGTTATTACGGCGCAGGCAACACGACGGATGTTTCCTACTATCGAATCGATTTCGCCGTATATGATAATGACGGAAAAATTCTTAACTATCTGGATATTCTCCGTAACCACCGTTACCGGATGAATGTAAAGGACGTAACCGGACCCGGTTTTACGAATCCTGAGGATGCATTGAATTCCATTCCTTCGAATATCGTCACGAATGTCATTCCATGGGATGAATCCATTCTCGAAATGCATGTCGAGGGTAAGTATTACTTCGGAATCGACCGAAGGGAAGTTACCCTTAGCCACACCGCCGGGAGCGCGGGCGCCATCACTTTCGAGACCAATCTGCCGGCAGAGGATGTTGCCATTCAGTGGGAAAATACATCACAGGCCCATTTTATGGCCGATTTGGATTATAATAATAAGGTCATTAACGTTACGGCTAACAATATAAACGATACGCAGGCTTACCTGGAAGAGTACTTTTCCATCCAGGCGGGTTCGTTCACCATACGGGTAAAAGTAGTGCAGAATTTCCTCCGGGGAAATTTCTATATCGACTGTAATTCGGTAAAGGTTAACGGAGTATATACCGATAATCTCACGTTGAATGCCGGGCACACCATTACCTTGACCCTCGTGAGCGCCGATAAATCGGTATTCGGATATGATTACGAGTTGAGTACGAATACAGTAGATGGAATTTCCTTCAGTGGCACGGGGACGATTACCGCCCTCCGGCAGCAAGTTACCCTTCAGGGCGCGGGAACGGTAAATAACCAGAACCCCAAAGCTTTAACCATTTCCGCCAATAATTATGACCAAACGACCTGCCAGACGCGTATTCAGCCGGCCTTTTCCGCTAAAAACATTTTATGTTTGGGAACGGTAAATAATCATGGATATTACCTGGAGGGAGGTTCTTCCCGCGGAATGATGGAAGCCGCCGCCAACTTCGGGCTACTGGAAAACAGTATTGTCAAAGTTGAGGAGATTTACTATACGGCTCTAAGTAGTTCGAATACCTCGACGCTTACAACAGCCATCAATGCAAAGCCGGATATCGTGGTAATCGGATATAATTATACTCTAGATGCCGGTAGGGCTGCTATTTTATTTCAGTATCTTCAAGACGGAGGAATAGTCTTTGCTTTCATTGAAAATGATTCGCCTCTCAATCTCTTCTCCCTTGTATTCCCGGGGGCCGGTATTACTTATGTATTGCGTAACCAGGGAGGAGCTGCCTATGCATTGGCGGATATCGACGATCCGCTCACCCATGGGCCTTTTGGAGATTATCGGGGAAAAGCATGGGGAGAGGATTACTCCGCTACTACAACGTATGCGGGTATCCCTGCGGATAAAGTATATGCTTACACCTATGCCAACAGGGTGGGGGCAACAACTTCTTATACCGAATTAACTTTGTTCCGTCATCGGGAATATAACCTTGTGTTTGCCGGGGACGGAGGATTTTTAGCTAATTCGGGGGATATTAAAGGTGACCGCACCAATACGAATGCTTATCCCTTTGGAGTGGATGAATCATATAACCCTGTTCCCAATACGGGTTATGGAACCGGCGTGTATGCGACGACGGTCTATAATTCCCATATTTTCGGAAATTTCATGGCTTGGGCTTTCGAGGAAGCGGAATATCGCGGAATCAATACTAATTAATCGGATTTTAGTATTGAGTCAAAGAGTTCGTTCGTTCATTGATCATTTAATATGTGCAGCAGATTTGAATAATAAAAGGTGCAACGTCATGATGTTGCACCTTTTTTAGCTAAATCATAATCTGTCATCATGCTGCTTCATACTCTAATTTTGTCGGATTATAGATATGTTTTGAGGATTATCCCTGTAATCTTCGTGCCTTTTGTCTTGGCCTTTTCGCTTTTCCTCTTTCCAATGTTAAATGTCAAAAATATTAGTTTTAATATCAATAATTATAGTTGTTGTCGCAATGGATTCCTCTACATTTGCAAAGTTTTGACAATGTAATTTTATTGCCATTAAAATATGATACAAGGAACAGACATAATATTTTCTCAACTCCGACCGTTGACGCAGTTAACGAAGGTTAAAATAACGGGGGGGGGGGGTATTTACATATATTAACTTAGTCTATCTCTGTCATTCCTTCTTTTTATCTTTCCTGCATGTTTCCTCTTGCAGACTTTTACAAAATTATTTTTTTTACAACGATCAGTCTCACTGTTTTATAACTAGTGATAAAGACAAGCTGCGGCGATTAGCTCGGAATTCCGGGATAACCTCCGCCGGTCATCTTTTATTATCTCTAAACTCAAAGGATATTTCCGCCAATGTGCGGACATTAGCTGGCAACTCCGGGATGATGTTTGCCATCCTTCTTTTCTTACCCTGCATTTCAGGGAAGTCTTTTGCCGTCCGGCAACCATTAGTCGGAGATTCGCGGAAGACTTCTGCCGGCGGGCAAATAGTAGCCGGGGATTGTAGGATTATCATTGCCGTCCGGCGAAAATGTGTATTTATTCACAATACATTCGAAAAACATTTACAAAATTAAAAATAGAATGTCATGTTAAAGATTTCACTTACAAAATTATCAACAAAGGCGCTGGGTGATTTCGCCGTACGCGTGTTGTTATTATTGAAAGCATTGGTCGAGACTATCCTGAAAGACCATCCTTTATTAGCTGATCTGGGAAAAAAGAACGCCATTTATCAACAAGTGGTGGTGAAAAAAGTGTATAGCGGGTTGGGCGATGATGTGGAAACGCTCGACTTGAAACGGGATAATGCTTACCGCGGATTCCGGCGGTTGCTGAAAGGATTTCTCCGGTTCGAATCGTCTAAAAGCGATGATGCCCGTGCCTTACTGGAAGTATTGGATGAAGTGGGCGATATGGAAGGCCGGAAATATGCCGACCAGAACACCATGATGCGCAAGTTGGTAGAAAAGCTATCGGCCGGAGAAAACCTGGTGCGGGTTACACGCCTCGGACTTACGGAAGAACTGAACGCTCTGAAAACAGCACAGGCGAATTTCGAATCCCTAGCCGGGACACAGAATTGCGTCAAGCCGGATCGGCTTCTGTGTTGCGGAAAGAACTGGAAGAATCCTTGTATAATATATTGGCGTTGGTATCGGCCATGCGCAACTAGGCGGAATGGAAAGACCTGTATGCCCAGCTCGGCCAGTTGATCAAGGAGTTTAAAACCCGTTTGGACGAAGAGGAAGATAAGGAAAAAGCGGGGGCGTAGGGATAAACCTGTGGGTTTGTCTTGTAGCTTAAATTGTGAAGATTATTCTCTTATGTGTCCGAATGTATGATTATTAAGTTAAATAGTAAATATCGATAAATTTCTAATTTAAAACTAAATGTATGAATAACATCAATTTAAAGTATGTGCGCATCTTGTGTAGCATCTGTATTGTTTTGTCCGTATATATGTTCATCATATTATCCTGCGGAAAGAGCGATTCCGATATGGACGATGACTATAAGTATAACCCTGATAAACCGGTCGTTTTGGAGTCTTTTTCTCCTTCGGAGGGAGGAATGGCTACACGCTTGATTATTTCGGGTAGTAATTTGGGTAACGATCCTTCCAAAATCAAGGTTTATTTTAACGAAAAACCGGCGGCTATTATCGGTTGTGATAAAGGAAAAGCGCTGGTCGTAACGCCTCGGCAGCCTGGCGATACCTGTACGATTTCGGTGGTAGTAGGGAAAGATTCTGTTACCGCTACCGAAAAGTTCGTTTATCATATCTCAACAACGGTAACGACCCTTGTTGGGAAGAAAGGGACCAACGAATTGAAATCCGGTTCGTTTGCTGAGGCTACATTCATGAATCCATCCACCTTGACTGTAGACAACGAAGGCAATATTTTCCTTTCTCATTGGAGAGGTAACTATGAAATTGTCATGATCAACCAGCAAAACCAGACCGTAACCAAGATGTATAGCGGCGACGCTACCGGAGCACCTTCGACCGATGCAGAGGGTAAAGTCGTAATGTTTCCCAGCGACGGCGGTGATGTGTTGTATGTGCTCGACCCCGCCGCTCAATGGGGAGTACGGAGGAGGCAGATATTGCATCCGTCGGCCGAAGAACAAGCCGCGGGAATGAAAGATTTTAAAATTAACTGGAAACATGGTTTTGCGGCGTGCAAATTAGACGGGATGATTTATACCCGTTCTGCCGGGGGACAGATTGTGAAGTTCAACCCGAAAACACGAGTCGGACAATTGGTTGCTGATGGTATCGACCCCGATACGGATGGTTTTCTTTCATTCGATCCGCTTCATCCCAATATGTTGTATATTTCCTATCCCAGCCGGCACTGTATTTACACATTCGATATCCTGACGAAAGAACATAAGTTATTTGCAGGATCAAAGAATACACCGGGATGGAAAGACGGAAAAGCGGATGAAGCATTATTCAACAGTCCTGTTCAATTGGTTTTTGATGTGAACAATAATATCGTTTTGGCGGATGCCGGTAACCATTGTATTCGCCAGATTACTCCGGAAGGAAGAGTTTCTACACTGATCGGGATAGCCGGAAAGGCGGGTTATCAGGACGGAAATCCGGATGACGCCTTGTTCAACTACCCTAAAGGGGTAGCGATCGATAAAGATTATAATATTTATATCGCCGATTACAATAACAATTGTATTCGTAAATTGGCGGTGGAGTAAGCTGGATAACTATAAATTATATAAATTATGAAGAATATATTGATTGCTTGTTTGTCGCTTTGCCTGGTAATTCCGGCTTATGCACAGCAGAATTTAACGGTATCGGGGATCGTTCAGGAGGAAAAGGGTGAACCCTTACCCGGAACCAGTATTTATGTAAAAGACCGTCCCGGGCTCGGTACCCTGTCGGATGTCGAAGGGCGGTTTACGATCCGGGCTTCGAAAGGGGAGATAATTGTTTTTAGTTTCATAGGCTATGATAATCTCGAATATAGAGTGGAAAATGAAGTAAAAGACCTGATAATCATCTTAAAGGAAAAAACGACAGCCATTGAAGAAGTGGTGGTGACGGCTTTGGGTAGCGTACAACGTAAAATCAGTACGGTAGGCGCGATCAGCAGCATCGATGCGCAAGAGTTGCAAGTTCCGGCCACCTCAATGGCGAATATAATCGGGGGGCGTATGCCGGGGGTAATTACTATGCAAACGAGTGGGGAACCGGGTAAAAATATATCGGAATTTTGGATACGCGGAATCAGTACTTTCGGAGCGAACAGTTCGGCTTTGGTGCTTATAGACGGGTTGGAAGGCAATCTTAACTCGATCGACCCTGCAGATGTAGAAAGCTTTTCCATCCTTAAGGATGCATCGGCAACCGCCGTTTACGGGGTCAGAGGA
Organism: Limibacterium fermenti; assembly: GCF_041902845.1. Lineage (GTDB taxonomy): Bacteria > Bacteroidota > Bacteroidia > Bacteroidales > Dysgonomonadaceae > Limibacterium > Limibacterium fermenti. The sequence continues at coordinate 2,801,189 of NZ_CP159486.1, read as the reverse complement.
GCTAACGGAGTCGTGCTGGTAAATACAAAACGTGGCTTTACGGGTAAATTGAAAATCAATGCGCGGGTCAACTATACGATTGCCAAATTACAAAAGATGCCCAATTATATGCATGCGTATGATTATGCCCGATTAGCCAATGAAGCCCGTGTGGTGCGGGAAGACGAACCTCTCTACACCGAACGCGATATGCAAACGATCCAATATGGTTTGGATAAGGATCTGTTTCCGGATGTGGACTGGCAAAAAGAAATCGTAAATCCGGTAAGTTACCAGAAAACCTATTACCTAAGCGCACAAGGCGGCGGTGAAATTGCGACCTATTTTTTCAGCTTGGGGATGTCGAATGAGACGGCGGCTTATAAACAGGATAAAAGCAGCCTCTATAAAGTTGATATGGGTTATAATACGTATTCTTATCGGACGAACCTGGATGTCAACCTAACCAAAACGTCTAAGATCTTTTTTGGTGTGGACGGTTACCTGACCCGCAATAAGATGCCGGGTATCGCCACAACGAATTATATTTGGCAAGCACAGTCGAACCTGACGCCGCTTCTGATCCCTACGGTTTACTCAACCGGCCACCTGCCGGCATGGGGGGCAGGTAATTATTATTCGCCTTATGTCATGATCAATTATACGGGAATTACCTCCGACGAGTCGAATTTAGCCAAAGCTACGCTGGCGTTGAACCAGGATTTGTCATTTATCACCAAGGGATTGAAGATAAGGGCGCAGGGCGCATTCGATACGCAAAGTTGGTTTTCGGAACGGCGGTATGTGCTTCCCGAATTATATTATGCTTCTTCACGGGACGTGAACGGAAAACTACAGATTGCCAAAAAGGTGAATAAGATTGCGGCCAACTATGGTTATGGGCAGAACCAATACCGGAAATACCATTTTGAATCGACCTTGAATTATGAAAAAATCATTCGGGAAGATCACCGCCTTTCGGCATTGGTGTACTATTATATGAGCGATTCCAAGAAAACCCAGGATATCACGGGTGTCGACTGGAACCTTGCCGCTGCTCCCAAGCGATACCAGGGGATTTCGAGCCGGATGACGTATGGTTATAAGGATACGTATCTGCTGGATGTAAACTTCGGCTATACCGGTTCGGAAAACTTCCAGGCCGGGCGCCGTTTCGGGTTCTTCCCTTCTATTGCCGGAGGTTGGGTACCCACGAATTACAAATGGATGAAAGACCACTTGTCGTGGTTGAATTTCTTTAAGATACGGGCTTCGCACGGTTCTGTGGGAAATGACCAAATTTCGGGAACCCGCTTTCCCTATATCACCCGTATTAATGAAAACGCTCCCGCCGGCTGGGGCGGCACCGAAGGCGGTATACAGGAAACCGTTATAGGCGCCGACAACCTGATGTGGGAAAAATCCATCAAATCCGATATCGGGATAGAGGGGCGGCTGTTTCATGAAAAAGTCTCTTTCGTCCTCGACTTTTTCCAGGACCGGCGCGACGGGATTTTCCAACAACGGGCACAAATCCCCAACTATGTAGGATTGGTTAATTTACCTTACGGCAACGTGGGAAAAATGAAGAGTTGGGGGTCCGACGGCAATATTTCCTATACCCATGACTTCAGGAAAGACCTCTCGCTTACCTTGCGGGGAAACTTTACCTATTCTACCAATGAAATAGAGAATTGGGAGCAGGCCTACCCGAAATATAACTACCAGCGATATTCCAATTTCCCGGTGAATGTCATCAGAGGATATATCGCAAGCGGCCTGTTCAAGGATGAACAGGATGTGAAGAGCAGTCCCAAGCAAAGTTTCGGCGGGTTTAAGGTGATGCCCGGAGATATCAAATATAAGGATGTGAACGGCGACGGACAAATTAACACGGACGACCAGGTTGTTTTGTCTTATCCGACGTATCCCCGTTTAATGTATGGTTTCGGCGCCGATTTTCGTTACAAGGACCTCACGGTCGGCATTCTTTTTAAAGGAACGGGCGATACCGACTTCTTTCACGTGGGATATACCTACTGGGACGGATATAGCTGGCAAACGAACGGTATTGGATATACCCCGTTTCATGGACAGGAAGCCGGAAATGTCTTGACCATCCTTGCCGATCCCAAAAACCACTGGACACCCGCATCCTACTCGGGAGACCTTGCAACGGAAAATCCGAATGCCCGTTTTCCGCGTCTTTCGTATGGGTATAATGCAAACAATTCGCAGCTATCCACTTTTTGGAAGGGCAATAGCAAATACCTCCGCCTGCAGGAAATTACCCTCAATTATAATTGGAAAAATAAAGCCTTTCAGGCTTTAGGGCTCACTTCCATAGATTTGCAAGTCGTAGGCAATAATTTATATGTATGGGATCAGGTCGATCTGTGGGATCCGGAACAGGCACATCAAAACGGACGCGCCTATCCTATTCCTGCCCGCTTAACGTTTCAGGTTTATCTTAATTTCTAACTTATATAGATATGAATAATAGAATAATATACTTAACTGTTTTGTTTTTGCTCGCTTTCTTTCCGCTTTTCCAATCATGTGATTTTTTGGATACGGATGATTATTTCTTCAATGAAACGCTTCAGCAGGATTCCATTTTCAGTAATAAGCGGAACCTGGAAAAATATGTGTGGGGAACGGCGGCCTATTTTCCCGATGAAGGAAGAATTTTTGGAAACAATTATACACCAGGCCCTTTTGCGACGGATGAAGGTTTTACTCTTTTCGGTACCGGTGAATTTCATGGAATGGCTTTCGTTCTAGGAGAGGTGAAACCGAACAATCTGTACGGCATGGATATTTGGGGAGGAATGTACCAGATTATTCGTAAATCGAATACCATTCTGGCGCGTATGGACGAAGCCCAAGACATGACCGCGACGGACAAGAGAGACTTGTTGGGCTATGTCTATTTTATGCGCGCCTACGCTTATTATCACTTGCTTATGCAGTATGGGCCAGCCATTCTTTTGGGTGATAACGTACTGGAAAATAATGAAGGGCCGGAATATTATAATACCCACAGGGCCACGTACGACGAGTGTATCGAATATATTTGCGGGGAATTGGAAAAAGCGGCTCAATACCTCCCCGTGGAAGTAGCGATCAATTTTTTTGGGCGGCCTACCAAAGGCGCTGCCTACGGATTGATATCGCGGTTACGCCTGCAAGCCGCCAGTCCTTTGTATAACGGACAAAGTGCTGCCCGGATTTATTTTGGCGACTGGAAGCGTAAAACCGACGGCGCGCAATATATTTCTCAAACGTATGACGAGAAGAAATGGGCTTTGGCCGCTCTTGCTGCAAAGCGGGTCATGGATATGGGCATTTACAAACTGCATACGATCGAGAAGCAGGGAGATACTCCCCCGCTACCCGCTAATGTACCGTCCGCACCGTTTCCCGACGGAGCCGGCGGTATCGATCCGTTCCGTTCGTATTCCTATATGTTCAATGGCGAATCGCTCGGGTCCCAGAATAAGGAGTTTGTTTGGGGGAGAATGTCCGGAAATGTTTTGGATTATACGCGACATTCATTTCCCGTCGCAATTATGGGCGGTTGGAACGGAATGGGAGTAACCCAGAAAGTAATAGATGCCTATTATATGGCGGACGGGCGTGACATAGGCAATTCGAGCCTGGAATATCCGTATTCGGAAGAAGGATTTATGGGCGGAAGCGATAAAACATTTTCCGGATATCTTCTTAAAAATTCAATCAATAAGATGTATGTTAACAGGGAAATGCGTTTTTATGCCAGTATTGGTTTCAGCGAATGTTTCTGGACGGCAAGCACCACTTCCGAAACGGCCAGGAAGAATATTGTCGTAACATATTACAAGGATGGCAACGGGGGAAAAGAAAGCAATCAGGGGAATGTCGATAATTATCCTATTACGGGCTATGTACTGCGCAAGTATATTCATCCCGACGATGCATGGGCGGGGGAAGGAGCCGCCCGTATCGATAAACCTTTCCCTATCATCCGTTATGCGGAAATACTGCTTTCCTACGCCGAAGCGTTGAATAACCTGACGACGAGTTATACGTTGACCGATACGGTAAGCGGAAACGAATATACTTTTACTCGAGATGTGGAAGAAATACGTTCCGCTTTCAACCAGGTGCGCTTTCGTGCCGGCTTGCCTGGGTTAACCGAGGCGGAACTCGCTTCGCCCGAAACAGTACAAAAACTGATCGAACGGGAACGGATGATCGAGTTCTTGTTCGAGAACAGGCGGTATTATGATGTGCGCCGCTGGGGTATTTATGAAGAAACGGAAAATGAACCTTTCAAGGGCATGGACACCGATGCCGGCAAGGAGAGCTTCTATTATCGGGTACACTTGAACCATTCAAAAGCGCGGAATAGGATTGTGGATAAAAAACTGATTTTCTTGCCGATCTCTTTGGATGAGATAAGAAAAGTTCCGGATTTGGATCAGAATCCGGGCTGGGAAGATTAAACGCGGACATGGAGTATAAAAAAATAATTAAAAACTAAATGTATGAAAAAAAATATATGCTTTTTCTCTGCTTTTCTGCTTTTTTGCCTGACAGCGTGCAATGAAGAGGATTTTTCGGTAAGAGAACATTATAAATATATGATTTACCTGTTGAGTGAAAATACGGATAATGTGTTTTCGGCGGAATATGACCTGGAGGCCATTACGGAAGAAGGAGCCATTACTTCGTACTTATCCGTCGGCTGCGGAGGATCCTTATCCAATCCGGATGAATTTATCGTTGAACTGGAGCCGGATGAAGTCTTGTTCGACAAATACAATCGGTCGAATTTCGATATCGATTATTCCAAATACGCCCGCCTCCTGCCGGAGGAAAAGTTCCAGCTTGGGACGACTCGTGTGGTATTTCCGGCGAACAATCCCGACCAATACGTAAAGGTGCCCATTACGGTCCAAATAGGAGGATTGTCGCCCGATTCGATCTACTTTATACCGCTCTCCATTAAAAGTACATCCAAGTACGAGGTCAATAAAGAAAAATCGGCTGTACTGTTTCGTGTTACGATAAAGAATGATTATGCCGAGCAGCTCAACGATACGTATTATCAGTTGAAAGGTAACGTGTTAAGCGAGGATGGAAATAATCTGGGCGTCTCCACCTCTAAACTGGTTCGTCCGTTGACAAAAAATTCCGTTCGCTTGTATGCCGGAAGCAATACCCAAACCATCAAAACGGCCACCGTTCAGGATATTCAAAAATATTCGATTATTCTTACGATAGATGAAAAGAATCAGGTACGGATCACTCCTTATGGGACGATACAAATCGAGCAACTCGACGGGGGAGAGGAATGGAATAGATATGAAGAGGCGAAAACGTATGCAGACACTAAAATCGTCAAGCGGTTTTACCTGTATTATCGTTACCGCACCTTGAAAAGTCGTGCTACCACGACTACTCCTGAGGTTTGGGATAACTGGATCACGATAAAGGAGACGTTGAAAAGAATGGAGTAAGAACAAAATAAAATTGAATCAAATATGAAAAATAAATGTATAATATTGATTTTGGGGTCGCTTTTAATGGGTTTTATCGGTTGTGGCGACTACGATAAACCGGTTGAAGAAAACAGTATCTATGTAAATAGAAAATCTCTGTCAATTTTCGTAGGCGACCGGTTTCAACTTACTGCCAGCCCTACTGAAGGAACCTATCATTGGACGAGTGAAGACCTTGCGGTGGCTACCGTTACATCGGGCGGATTAGTGGAAGCCGTCGGCGCCGGCTCGACCAGTATTATTGCTTCCGGAGCAGGTGTCAGTACAAAAGTGCCAATTACGGCTGTGGTGAGGATTCCGCTTCAAGATGTAGTTCTGAGCGACGAATCCCTCGAACTTCTCCCTGGAAACAAGAAAACCGTCGACGTGACGTTTGTGCCGGAAAACGCGAACGATATGCCGCCTTATTCCTGGCATTCGGAAAATCAGAATGTGGCCACTGTAAACGAAGGAGGTGAAATTACAGTTGTAAGTGAAGGTTTAACCAATATTGTTTATCGCATAGGCGATATAGAGAAAAAAATATCGGTGGATGTAGCTTTTACGCGTTCGTTTAAAGACCCTCATGTCCTTTCCGCATCGGCAGCGTATGAATTACCGGCCGCGAATTTCGATTTAGGTGGTGACGGATATGCTTTTCACGATAATGACAAGGAAAACCGAACGAATAATAACTATCGTGCGAACAATGGCGATGACCAAAGCGCTTCTGTCGATATTGAGGGAAATGGTGATAACGTCGGTTATACCGGTGAAGGAGAATGGTTGTTATATACTGTGGAAGTGCAAGATGCGGGTGAATACGGCGTAGAGGTATTTGCGGCTGTTGGCGGTAACGGAAGTTTTCATCTTGAAGTTGATGGTGTAGATGCGACCGGTCCCATCTCTGTTCCCGATACGGGCGGTTGGGGTAATTATAAATGGATTTCTTCCCCACAGGATAAGCTGACTCTATCATTGACGGAAGGAAGGCATAAGATTAAATATTATTTCGGGGGAGGGCATAATGTCCGGATTTTGAAGTTTACCAAAAAATAGGGAGTACATAGTATCTGCTTTTATGATTATCCGTGATATGTTATATCGGTTAGAGATATATTTTTAACACGTATCCCGATTCGCTATAATATCGGGGTGGGGAGGTCTTTAGCCTCTATGACAAGTAGCGGATAATCATATTTATTTTATAACATTACAAATGAAAAATAACAGCGTGCTTATCTTTTTATTGGTGCTATTTTTTTTCTTGTCGTGCCGTGATAATAAAGCGCCTGAGAATTGCCCGGCACAGGTCGAAACGCTTGAAGTGGAGCAAATAAGTGATATAACGGGCATGTGTAAAGGCAAGATTACGGATAAGGGAACCGGCACAATCTCTCAATACGGGATAGAACTGGATGACGGAAACGGGTATGAAAAACATCCTCGAACCATCTCTTCGGGAGATCATTTCGGAGTTGAGTTCGTCGGATTGACCCCGGACAAAACGTATCGTTACCGCGCGTATGTCGATGACGGCGCAGTTCAATACGGAGAAGAAAAAAGCTTTACCACTTTATCGGCTTTTGTTTATACTGCAACCGTTGATCCGGAGAGCATTACCAGTAATTCGGCAGTGATTTCGTTTACCGGTGTCAATAAACTGAAGGAATGGGGCTTCCATTATAGCGAAACGGAAGTCAGTAAAAATGATCCTGTGAAAAAGGAGTTTTTAGACGCGGATATTCTTTTTTCAGATTTAAAACGGAATACCCAATATAATATCCTTCCGTATGTAATAGACAAGGGAGGTAAAACGACCTATTTGGAAAAAATTCGCTTTACAACTGCAAAAAAATATGCCGATATCGAATTGGCTGACCCCACTATCTTCTTATATAACGATACCTATTATTTATATGGTACTGGTGGCGACAAGGGATTTTTGGTATACTCTTCAACCGATTTGCAGGAATGGAAGGGGCCGGCCGGAGTAAGGGAGGGTTATGCTTTAAAAAGCGGTGAAACATTCGGCACGGATTGGTTTTGGGCGCCTCAAGTCTTTAAATATAAAAATAGCCTCTACATGGCTTACGCTGCAAATGAACAAATTGCGATAGCCAATAGCGATTCACCTTTGGGGCCTTTTACACAATCATCTCCCTTTCGCAAAATATCCGGGACAACTACACAAATCGATCCTTATCTATTTATAGACGACAGTGGAAAACCCTATCTGTATTACGTGAGATTTGAAGTCAATAAGCCTTATAAGATATATGTTGCCGAACTCGAGAGCGATCTTTCGGATATAAAGACCGATCCTCTATTATGTGTTGAAGCTGAAAGCGGATGGGAAAAAGCTAATCCGAATCAATCCGTTACGGAAGGCCCTACGGTTATAAAACATCAAAATTTATACTATCTTTTTTATTCGGCCAATTATTTTGGAAATATCCATTATTCCGTAGGTTATGCAACCAGCGCTTCGCCAACAGGCCCTTGGACGAAATACGGAGGGAACCCGATAATCGATCGACTTAAAATAGGGTATAATGGATCAGGGCATGGCGATTTATTCCGGGATAAAAACGGTAACTACAAATATGTTTTTCATGTACATGCTTCCAACAGTCAAGTGCAACCGCGGAAAACGGGCATCGTGGATGTCGATTTCGTAAAATCGGATTCCAAAGAAGATGTAGTCCCTATAAAGAAAGAATCTTTCAGGCATTTAAAAGCATTGTTTCCATAAAATATGAACAGATGTCGACGCGATTCAAACCCGATAGTTACGCTTAGAGATAAAGTCCCGATAAGAAAGAGACGGTAATGTTAATATTATAAAATTGATTATGAATGGATTGTATAAACAGAACAGAAGAAGTTTTTTAAAGAAAATAGCAGTCGGAACGGCAACTTTACCATTTATTCCGTCGGTTTTATCCGCAGCAGATTCTATATCCGCTCAAAAGGGTAGAAGGAGCTTGTCTGCGAATTCATTTATCAATATCGCCCTAATAGGTAAAGGGGAAATGGGTACTGCAGATGCGAATACTTCCTTGTCACTCGGCGGTGTAAAATTAATCGGTGTTTGCGATCTGTACGATCGGCGATTGGAAGATGCTAAACGACAGTGGGGTAATGACCTCTTTATTACGAAAGATTATAAAGAAATTCTTTCACGAAAAGATATAGATGCAGTCATTATAGCGACTCCCGATCATTGGCACCAATCGATAGCCATTGAAGCGATGGATGCCGGTAAACATGTATATTGCGAAAAGCCGGTAATTCATAAATTAAAGGAAGGCAAAACCTTGATTCAGGCACAGAAAAAAAACAAAGTACTATTTCAAGCGGGTAACCAGGGAATGTCATCATGGGGAAATAGGGCTGCGCGATTATTAATTCATCAGGGAATAATTGGACCGGTGAATTTTATAAACGGGCAATTTACTGCAGCGCCCGGCAAACTGCATGCTTATAAGGCGCCAGATGATGCAAATGAAAAAACAATCTGGTGGGATCGATTTTTAGGAAATGCACCTAAACGGCCATTCGACGCTCAACGTTTTTTTGCGTGGCGTAACTGGATGGACTATGGAACCGGTATCGCCGGAGATTTATTTGTTCATGTATTGGCAAGCGTGCATTATATCATGGATGCGATCGGACCCGGAAAAGTCTACAGCACGGGAGGCATACGTCATTATACTGATGGCTCACGTGATACGCCGGATATCATGTTGGGATATTTTGATTATCCCGACAGAAATGCTCTAGGTTCTTTTACGTTGCAACTAGGCGCTAATTATGTGGATGGCATATCGAAAAAATGGGGGAGCGTCGATTTTACAATTATAGGTTCTAACGGCTCGTTGGAGGTCGGATGGGATAGAGTTATATTAAAAACGACCTATGATGCAAATGTGAATCATTTTGACGTGTTAAAGCAGTTTAGTGAAGTGAGTGTTGTTGAAAAAATATCTGCGCGTGAATTTGTTTTTCACGTGGAAAATGGGTATAGGGGAGGGCATTATGATCACCATTTTAATTTCATCAATAGCATACGCAATGGCTTACCTTTGATTGCGGATGCCATTTTTGCAGTGCGTTCAGCTGCCCCGGCTTTATTAAGTTCCGAAAGTTACTTGCTGAATGAGGTGATTAAATGGGATGCTCAAAAACTTCAAATAGAATGACAGAAACAAGCTATTTACAACCTTGTAATGTATTTGGATACGGATATTTTGAAGCGGTTAAGGAGGTGTTTAAATAAACGGTAGATTTTTTTAGAGTGTCGGACGCATTCATACATAGGCTGTTTGTTATTGTCTTTTTTATATTTATCTTTGTACGCAAAAAGGTACACGATTAAATTAAAAATTATGGCTATTATCCAAGTGACTTCAAGAGAATTTAGAGAGAGACTTGCATCCTTATTTGATTTGGCGGATAAGGGAGAAAAAGTTGTTATTAAACGGGGTCGAAAGAGAGCATATACGCTTACTCCGATTGAGGATGACGATTTGGATTTTACTCCCGAAATGCTCGAAAAAATCGACAGGTCGGTTCAAGAAGCAAAAGATGGAAAAACCTATGAGATGAAACAAAATGAAACCTTGGACGATTTCCTTAAGCGAGTGGAGAAATGTATCATGTGATTTTTACTCCGACTGCTATTAAAGATGTTCTTAAACTGAAAAAATCAGAAGTCGGCGCTTACAAAAAACTTGAAAGCCTTATCGATGAATTGAAAGAACATCCTTACACCGGCACAGGAAAACCTAAACGTCTTTCCAATGATAAAACAGGACAATGGTCGAGAAGAATAACCCACAAACATAGGCTTGTTTATACTGTCGAAGAAGATAGATTACTTGTTTTAGTCCTTTCTTCAGCTGAACATTATAGTGATAAATAGATTCACCGTTTCTGAAATGTCAAAAACAATAGTCTTAAAATCATATTTCAAAGTATAAAGAAGAAATCTATTTGCTACTTTTATGCCGTAAAATCTGAGAGGTGGAAAAATATAAATAAGAATAGACATAAAATGAATCGGACAATCCTTTTACTTTCAATTGTTTTAATGCTAAATGGACTTCAGGGGAAGAGCCAGGTAACAGTCAATAACCTGAGATGTGAATATCTCGACAATCCATTGGGTATTGATGAAGCCCGGCCGCGGTTTACGTGGCAATTAACATCAGAAAAGTCCGGGATGTCTCAAACAGCCTATCAGTTGTCGGTCGGGAGGGATCAACAAGAGGTCGCCGGCGGACAGGGGAATAGTTGGAAATCCGATATAGTCGAATCCTCCGTTATTCCGGCGGTATATGAAGGGCCGGAGTTGTTACCTTTTACCCGATATTTTTGGAGTGTACGGGTTTTGAATGACGAAGGACAATGGTCGGACTGGTCGCAACCGGCGTTTTTTGAAACCGGAATCATGTATCCCTCCGGTTGGAAGGGCAGTTGGATTAGCGACGGAAACGGTTTCGACGGAAACAGCATTCAGGTGAAACAAGCGCCTTACTTCCGGAAAGAATTCCGCGCAGGCAAGGCGATTCGTTCGGCGCGCGCGTATATCGCGGTAGCCGGCTTGTACGAGTTGTATATTAACGGAGAAAGAGTGGGGGATCATCGCCTCGATCCTATGTATACACGATACGACCGGCGTAATTTATATGTTACGTATGATGTGACCGCGCAGATAAAGAGGGGCGAAAATGCCATTGGCGTGGTATTGGGTAACGGATGGTACAACCATCAATCTACGGCGGTGTGGTTTTTCGACCGTGCACCGTGGCGTAACCGCCCTGCCTTTTGCCTGGATGTACATATCACGTATGAGGACGGTTCTACCGAAACAATCGTCACGGATAAGAGTTGGCGCACTTCTTTCGGACCGCTTGTTTTCAACAGTATTTATACGGCCGAACACTACGATGCCCGGTTGGAAAATAAAGGATGGAGCAGTCCCGATTTCGATGACAAACAATGGAAAGATGTTTTAAATCGCGCCGCGCCTTCGCGACAAATTACGGCACAAGCGTTGCATCCCATCCGCCACACGCAGGAGATTCCCGCAAAAGAAATGAAACGCATCAACGACCGTACCTGGCTGTTCGATTTCGGTAGAAACATTGCCGGAGTGACCCGGATAAAAGTCGCGGGTGAAGAGGGGACGGTAATCCGCCTGGAACACGGGGAGCGCCTTGATTCGATAGGGCGCCTCGATATGTCGAATATCGACCAGCATTACCGTCCGACCGATGATAGCGATCCTTTTCAGACGGATATTTTTATCCTGAGCGGAAAAGGAGAGGATGAATTCATGCCGCGGTTTAATTATAAAGGATTCCAATATGTGGAAGTCACTTCCGATCGGCCGTTGGAGCTATCAAAAGAAAATCTTACCGCCTATTTCATGCATAGCGATGTGCCGGCATCGGGCAACATTCATTCATCGAACGAAACATTGAATAAAATATGGCAGGCTGGAAATGCTGCGTATCTCTCCAATTTATTCGGTTACCCTACCGATTGCCCGCAGCGCGAGAAAAACGGATGGACGGGCGATGCGCATATCGCCATTGAAACGGGATTGTATAGCTTCGACGGAATCACGGTATATGAGAAATGGCTGGCCGACCATCGCGATGAACAGCAACCCAACGGGGTACTGCCGTCCATCATTCCTTCCAACGGATGGGGGTATGAATGGGGCAACGGGCCCGACTGGACAAGCACCATCGCCATCATTCCCTGGAATATCTATCTGTTTTACGGGGATTCGAGATTATTGGAACGCTGTTACGACAATATCAAACGCTATGTCGACCATATCGACGAATCTTATCCTTCGGGATTGACCGATTGGGGACTGGGCGATTGGGTGCCCGTGAAATCGCAGTCGCCAAAAGAATTTACCTCTTCTACTTATTTTTATGTGGATGCGCTGATACTTGCCAAAGCGGCGAAGATTTTCGGTAAGCAAGCTGATTTTGAAAAGTACTCTACGCTGGCCGGAAAGATACGGAAGGCGATAAATGACAAGTATCTTAATAATGAAACGGGTGTGTATGGGAGCGGACTGCAAACGGAGCAAAGCGTGGCGTTGCATTGGGGGCTGGTTCCGCCCGGATTGGAAGAAAAGGTGGCGGCGAATCTTGCCAAACGGGTAGAAGCCGATAACAGGCATATCGATGTGGGCTTGTTGGGAACCAAAACCATTCTCAACGCATTGAGCGAAAACGGTTATCCGCAACTGGCGTGGGAAGTGGCCTCGCAGGAAACATACCCTTCGTGGGGGTGGTGGATTGCCAACGGCGCCACGACTTTTTACGAGAACTGGGATATTCATGCCGCAAACGATATCTCGATGAACCATATCATGTTCGGGGAAATTAATGCGTGGTATTATAAAGGATTGGGCGGTATATTTCCCGATGAAGAGCATCCCGGTTTTAAACGGGTGATATTGAAGCCCAACTTTGTTACCGGTCTCGACTATTTCGAGGCTTCGCACGAAGGACCTTACGGCCGCATTGTCTCTTCATGGAAGAAAAAAGGGAAAGTCGTTGAATATAAGGTTTCCGTGCCGGCCAATAGCTCCGCTCTCTTGTATTTAAACGGAAAACGGATCACGGAAAATAATCGGGCACTCCGGGAAAATCCGTTGATAGAAGCAAATCAATCAGGCGACGGCGCGACTGTTCTTGCGTTGAAAGCGGGAGAATATGTGTTTGAAATCAGATAGAAATAGGCCTGCGGCGATAAAGAAAGATAGTGCTTCGCGATAGTTAAAAGAGAGGCTTAAAGCGATAAAGGATAATGCTTCACGATAAAAGAACTTCGGGAGATAAAAAAAGATAAAATGAAATTCAGGTATAAATCGATCGTGTTTTTAGCTTTGCTGATCGTGGGATGCCGGTATGCGGGGACGGTATATGCGGCGGATTTGAAGATAGTTAAAACGACATGTGAGTATCAGGAGTCGCCATTGTTGGTCGATGACGGTGCTCCCCGGTTCGGATGGATGCTCGAATCGGAACAAAACGGTTCTGAGCAATCAGCGTATGCGTTGGAACTATATGACAACGACAACAAAAGAATCTGGGCGTCGGGAAAGATACGCTCCCATGAAAGCCAACATGTAAAATATATTGGTAACGCCGTGTTGGTACCGGGCGCGAAGTACCATTGGCGGGTCAGGGTGTGGGATGAAAACGACCGTCCGGCGGCATGGAGCGAAAAAAATAGTTTCCGCATGGCCCCTGCTTCCGGGCAACTCAGCGCAAAGTGGGTCGGCGCTATCACGAAGGCGCAATCCCGCTTGCCGGAAGGACGGCACTTCCACGGGTTGGCGGAAACCTCGGAAAAGGCGGAGCAATGGCGGAGAACACACCCATTGTCGAAACAAAGCATTTATCTGCGGAAATCCTTTGCCGCCGACAGGAAAGTGGCGGATGCTATCGTATATGTCAGCGGGTTGGGACATTATGAATTGACTTTAAATGGAGAAAAGACGGGTGACGATGTTTTTAATCCCTTATGGAGCGATTACGATAAAACGGTTTATTACAACGCATACGATGTAACCCGTCTCTTGAAGCGGGGCGAAAATGTTTTGGGCGTGCTTCTCGGTAACGGGTTCTACAATGAACAGGGCGGCAGGTATAAGAAGATGCAGGTGAGTTTCGGCCCGCCCACCCTGCTCCTTACGCTTCAGGTCACCTATGCCGATGGAACGAAAGAAACCATTACTTCCGATGAAGATTGGAAATACGCCTTTAGCCCGCTCGTATTTAATGATATGTACGGCGGGGAAGATTATGACGCGCGATTGGAACAAGACGGTTGGAATAAGCCCGGATTCGATGATTCGCAGTGGCAGCCTGTCGTGGTGCAGGAAGCACCCTCCGGAACGCTTCTTCCTCAACAGGCATCCCCGGTAAAAGAAATGGACTATTTTCCGGTAAAAAGCATGCAACGGATCGGTGAGATGTATGTGTTGGATATGGGGCAAAACCTGTCGGGATATCCGGTTATCACCGTTAAAGGCCAGAGAGGAGCTAAAATACGGTTGACGGTCGCGGAACGCTTGAATGACGATGGATCGATTAATCAATCCCAATCGGGAGCTCCTTATTATTATGAATATACCTTGAAAGGCGGCGGAGAGGAAAAATGGCGTCCCCGTTTTTCGTATTACGGATACCGTTATATTCAAATTGAAGGAGCGAAACCGGAAGGAGCGGCCGATACACGCGACTTGCCGGTATGGACGGAAGCGCTTTCCTGCTTTGTTTACAACTCGGCTCCTTCCGCCGGCAGTTTCCATTGTTCGAACGAACTGTTCAACGACGTGCACCGCATTATTGTGAATGCCATCAAGAGTAATATGCAGGCGGTGTTTACCGATTGCCCCCATCGCGAGAAGTTAGGATGGCTCGAACAACTGCATTTAAACGGGCCGGGATTATTTTATAATTTCAACCTTACCCGGCTTGTCCCGAAAATACTGCGGGACATGCAGGATGCCCAATTGCCGAACGGATTGATCCCCGATATCGCACCCGAGTATGTGGTGTTCGAGGGGGGATTCAGGGACTCGCCCGAATGGGGAAGCGCCGCGGTGGTCCTTCCTTTCATGTATTATCAGTACTATGGCGACCCGTCGTTGGTTACCGGATATTACGAGATGATGAAAAGGTATGTCGATTATTTGTCATCCACAGCTACCGGTCATATAGTCTCTCACGGACTGGGCGATTGGTATGATTATCATCCCGAACTGCCTGCCGGCGTTTCGCATAATACCCCCGTGCCGTTGGTCGCGACGGCACATTATTATATGGATATCGTCTATCTGGCGCAGGCAGCCGAGATGGCCGGAAGAGACGAAGATGCCCGGCGTTATTCTTCATTGGCAAAAGAAGTGAAAAAATCTTTTAACGAAACGTTTTTCGATGCCGGGCGGAAAGAATACGGTACGGGTAGCCAGGCATCCAATGCTTTACCCTTGTTCCTGGATTTGGTGGAACCGGCTTACAGGGAAGAGGTATTGAACCATTTGGTGAAGGACATCGAGGCGCATGGATATAAGCTGACGACCGGTGATGTGGGCAACCGGTATTTGTTCCGGACATTGGCGGATAACGGATTGAACGAGGTCATGTATACGATGCATAATCATCGTGATGTACCGGGATACGGATTTCAGATACAATTTGGAGCGACGACGCTCACCGAACAGTGGGACCCGAGGAAAGGTAATTCGTGGAATCATTTTATGATGGGGCCGATTGAGGAATGGTTTTACCGTTCGTTGGCCGGCATCCGTCCCTCTGAAGATCATCCCGGCGGATTCGGGCATTTTATAATAGCTCCCGAGCCTGTTGGCGACTTGTCGTTTGTCCGGGCATCACATGAAACATTATACGGTACCGTTCGAGTGGAGTGGCAACGGCAAGGAGATGTGTTGGAATTGCAGGTGGAGATTCCCGTGAATTGTACGGCCGATATCGTTTTGCCCGGCAAGACGCCGGCGAAGGCTGTCAAGGGCGGGCTATATCGTTTTCGGGAAATCGTGGAGTAGCTTGTTGAGGACACGAACAACGCAAAGTAGATGTGCAACAAGGAAAAGTTCCTTTGCAACAACGTCGAGTTCTTCTGCAACAAGGGTATGTAGAAATGAAATAGTATTGGAACCCTATATAGAAAAGCGAGAGCTTACCAATTATTGAATTAATAATTATGAAACAGTTTTATTTGTTCGTGATCTTTTTAGCCGTTCAGGTAGCGGCTTTTGGACAACAGCCCAAAGAGATTCTTTTATATGATAAAATCGAAGAGACAATTCCGGAAGAGCATATCCGTGATCAAGGGGGGAACCTGATTGTCTCGAAAGTAACCAATCCGTCTTTAACGGCCTATATCCCATCGGGTAAAGCGAAAGCGGCGGTGATTATCTGTCCGGGTGGTGCATACGAGAATCTGCATATTCAACGGGAGGGATTCCGGGTGGCGGAAGCTTTCAATAAAGAAGGTGTCGCCGCATTTGTCCTGAAATACCGGTTGCCGGATGAACAGATTGTACAGGATGCGGCGTTTGCACCCCTGAAAGATGCCCAACGGGCGATTCAACTCGTGCGTGAAAGAGCGACGGAGTGGGGTGTCGATCCCGATAAAGTCGGAATCATGGGCTTTTCTGCCGGCGGGCATTTAGCTTCGTCATTGGGCGTTCATTACGATACCCTGCTGGTCGATAATGACCGGGAAATAAATCTTCGCCCTGACTTTATGATCCTTATTTATCCCGTTATCAGTTTTTCGGATGAAATAACCCACGGAGGCTCGAAACATAATTTATTGGGAGATCATCCGAGTGAAGAGTCCGTAAAGTTTTTCACCAATGACCTGCAAGTAAATACGGAGAGTCCGAAGACGGTGTTGATCCATGCCGGTGACGATGGACTCGTTCCTGTCGACAACAGTGTCTATTTTTACGAAGCGTTGCGTAAGCACCATGTTCCTGCCGAATTGCATATCTATTCGAGAGGCAATCACGGATTCGGAGAGACTCCGGCTTTCGGGGAGTGGTTCGGGCGTTGTATCCATTGGCTCAAGACAGAGAAGGAGATTATGAATTAATTACAAATTACAAATTACAAATTACGAATTACGAATTACAAATTACGAATGATATACCGGAAGACAATATTTATTACTCTTTTACTCCTGCCGATGTGTTTATCCGCGGGGTATTCGCAGAGCAGCATTGTGCCGGTCGATTTGACTTGCGAATATCGGACCGATCCGGTGGGGTTGGATGTTCCACGGCCCCGCTTGGGGTGGGTCTTGAAGGCCGCTGATGATACCCGGCATGGGCAACGGCAATCGGCTTACCGGATATTCGTTAGCCATTCGCGGGCTTCGGTGGATAAGAATACCGGCGATATGTGGGACAGCGACTGGATCGCTTCGGATGAAATGCAACAAATCGAGTACAAGGGGAAGCCGTTGCAATCCGATCGAACGTATTTTTGGAAGGTCGCCGTAAAAGATGAAAAGGGTGTCGCATCGCTTTTCAGTAAAACGGCGCAATGGAGCACGGGATTGTTTACACAAGAGGAATGGACCGCCCGATGGATCGGCGCCTCCGAAGTGTATGATCCTGCGCAGGGCGACAACAAAATGTACGATCCGTGGTTCCGGAAGTCTTTCAATCTAAAGAAAAAACCGGCAAGAAGCACACTGTTCGTAGCGTCGGTAGGATATCATGAAGTATATGTCAACGGTCGTAAAATAGATCATCCTGTATTGGAGCCGGCCGTGACCGATCATACCAAACGGGCGAGGTATCTGGCTTATGATATTGCACCTGCTTTGCAACCGGGCAAAAATGTCATCGGTTTATGGCTGGGAATGTCTTGGTCGATTTACGCTCCGTATGTTACTTCCGACAAACCCCGTACGCCGATAGTCGTTGCCCAGGCGGATATCTATAATACAAACGGTGAACGAATGATGCGGATAGCGACCGACGAATCGTGGAAAACGCATCCAAGTCCGAATAAACTGAACGGAAACTGGGGCTTCGGCGTGGGCGGATACGGCGGTGAGATTTGGGACGCGAATAAAGAAATCAAAAATTGGAATACTATTTCTTTGGATGATCGCGACTGGAAAAAGGCGATCGTTTATCATCCCCGATTAACCCTCTCGGCGCAGCAGGTGGAGACGAACCGCCTTTACGAAGTGCCTCCCGCCGGTGTGGAAAAGCGCTCCGACGGTTCCTACAAGGTAGATATGGGCGTGAACTTTGCGGGATGGGTGCAAATCGCCGTCAAGGGAAATCCCGGCGACACCGTCCGCTTCTTGTTCTCCGAAAGGGAGCAAGAGGAAATGACGTTCGGATTGCAAAGCGCTTATGTATTGGATCAATCGGGAAAGGGTGTTTTCCGGAACCGTTTCAATTACGGTTCGGGTCGATGGATCACCATCCGGGGAGTATCCTCTGCCCCGGCGTTAAACGATATTGAAGGCTGGATGATTCGTACCGCTTTCGACGATGCCGCGACTTTCGAATGTTCCGATCCGTTACAAAACTGGATTTATAGTACGGTGAAATGGACATTTGAAAATCTTTCGCTTGGCGGATATGTGGTCGATTGCCCTCAGCGGGAACGATTCGGATATGGGGGCGACGCGCATGCCACGTCCGAGACGGGGATGTTCAATTACAAAATGGGAGCCTTTTATACCAAATGGCTTGAAGATTGGCGCGATGTACAGGGTACGGAGCCGATGACAGGCAATATGAACGACACGGCTTGGGCGCGCAAGCAGGCCGGCAGCGGCCGTTATTTCGGTAACGGCGTGTTGCCGCAGAGTGCGCCTACGTATCACGGCGGGGGAGGCCCGGCGTGGGGCGGCATTGTGGTGACCTTGCCTTGGCTCATGTACCGGCATTATGGCGATACGCGCGTTTTGGAGGAGAATTTTGCAATGATCGGCAAATGGCTCGACTTCCTGGATTCGCATACCGAAAATAATTTATTGCAGCGTTACGGCGGCTCGTGGGATTTCCTCGGCGACTGGCTCTGGCCCAACGCGACGGCCGAAGGAATGAACAACGACAAGCCCGAAACGCTTTGCCTGAACAATTGCTACCGGGTGTATAATTTGCGCACGGCGGCAAAGATTGCCCGTGTTATCGGGTGCACGGCGGAAGCCGAAAAGTGGGAGCGCCAGGCCGAAGCTTCGGCCAAAGCCATTCATGCCGCGTTTTATGATTCGGAGGATCATAGTTATGCCGATCGATCCATGGCCAATCTGGCCGCGGCGCTATACGGAAACGTCATGCCGCCCGAATTGCGCCGAACCGTCATCGATAGGCTTGAAAAAGAGATTCTCGTAAACAGGAACGGGCATATTCATGTCGGCATTACGGCCGGCGCCATGTTGTTCAAAGTCTTGCGCGACGAAGGGCGCGACGATTTGATTTATGCCATGACCTCGAAAACCGATTATCCTGGGTGGAGCTTTATGCGGGATAACGAAGCAACGACTATTTGGGAAATGTGGGAGAAAGACTTGCCCGGACATTCGCTGCTCCATAGTTCTTATCTCTATCCCGGCGCGTGGTATATCGATGGCGTGGCAGGCATCCGTCGGGACGACGCCGTGCCGGGATTCCGGAAGTTTATCGTGCGGGTACCCCGGCCGGAAGATACGGCTCTTTCATGGGCCAAAGCCTCGTTCGACTCTCCCTCGGGAACCATCCGGTCGCATTGGACGCGGGAAAACGGAGGGCTGCGTCTTTCGTTGACGGTTCCGCCCAATACCGCCGCCACGGTGTGGATTCCCACGGAAGAGGGAGCGGCTGTGGGGGAAGCTTCCGGTTTCGCGAAAGAAATCGCTCGAAAAAACGGCTACGTGCTGTTCGAGGCGCCGGCGGGAAAATATGAATTCAAAATCGAATAGTTCTAATGAAATGGGAGGATATCCCTCTGCATTTTCCATTTGTGAGATTGGGCGCATTTGTAATAATGCCTAATCATATGCATGAAATAATTATCATCGATAAGCCTATTGTAGAGATGCCAAATGTTGCATCTCTATGTGGTGTGATATAATAGATGAATATCTATACATAAAATCAATTCAAAACAAATGAAACACAAAACATTTATTATCGGCTTTCTGCTGATGCTATGTTTGGCAGGATGCCAAAGCGGACAACTCCAGGTTGTATCCTTAAAAGTCGAAATGCAGGAAAACCCCCAGGGGGTGAGTACGCCGTCGCCGCGTTTTTCGTGGCAGATAACTTCTCCCGGAGTTGATTTACGGCAGCAATCGTACCGTATTCAAGTGGCATCTTCCGAAGAAGATTTGAAAAAAGAAAAGAATCTTTTATGGGATTCGGGCATTGCATCAGGCGATGAGTCGATTCTTATTCCGTATGAAGGGGGAAAACTTTCTTCGGGAAAAGCGTACTATTGGCGGGTAAAGGTGGCGACGAATCAGGGCGAAACCGCTTGGAGCGCCATCAATCATTGGTCGACGGCGTTGCTCGATTCCACGGACTGGCGGGCAAAATGGATCGGCCAAGACACGATGTCAAATCCCGGAGAAACGAACAAAGGCAATACGCGTTTGGCGGCGCGTTATCTTCGCAAACCGTTCCATGCGGAAAAGAAGGTCGAGCGGGCGGTGTTGTATATTTCCGGGTTGGGAGCGTATGAAGCTTACCTGAACGGAAAGCGTGTATCGGACGATGTATTGGCTCCGACGGTTTCGTGGTATCCCGAAAAAGTCTATTATAATGTGTATGATGTGACGCCGCTCATCGGAAAAGGCGATAACCTGCTGGGGGTGAAACTGGGTAACGGCCGTTATTTCGGCATGCGCGAATCTCCCACGATGATATTCGGCCTCCCGCGCTTGCTGGCTCAATTGAATATCGAATATGCCGACGGTTCGACGGATACGATTGTCAGCGACGAATCGTGGCGGGTGACTTCCAAAGGCCCGATTGTCGCCAATAATGAATTCGACGGGGAGGAATACGATGCGCGCCTCGAGCTTCCGGATTGGAACACGGCTAAGTACGATGATACGGAATGGCTACAAGCGGATATTATGGAGGCTCCGGGAGGAAAACTAACGGCGCAGCCCAATCCGAATATTACCGTGCAGGACGAGATCACCCCGGTTCATATAACCCGGCTTTCGGATGGACGGTTTATTTTAGACATGGGGCAGAATATGGTGGGATGGCTCAACATCAATCTGAAAGGGAAGCAGGGACAGCCCGTGACGATGCGTTTTGCGGAAACGCTGAATGCCGACAGTACGCTGTATACGGCAAACCTGCGGAGCGCGAAGGTGACGGATGTATATATTCCCGCAAAAGACGGGGCGTTCCGTTGGGAGCCATCCTTTGTTTTCCATGGTTTCCGTTTTGTGGAGATTGCGGGGCTGGATGAACAACCGTCTTTATCGGATTTCACGGGTAAGGTCATTTATGATAGGATGCAGACTACGGGCCGTTTCGAAACATCCAACGAGCTCATCGATCAACTGTTCAAGAATGCCTATTGGGGCATACGAAGCAATTACAGAGGCATGCCCACGGACTGTCCGCAGCGCGACGAACGGCAAGGCTGGCTTGGCGACCGTGTGACGGGCTGCTTCGGTGAAGCTTTCGTTTTCGACAACGCATTGCTTTACGCCAAGTGGTTGCAAGACATCGAGGATTCGCAAAGTCCCGAAGGCGATATTTCGGATGTTTCGCCGCGTTACTGGACTATTTATGATAAAGATGTAACCTGGCCTGCGGCCTATTTTTATGCGGCGAAGATGCTTTGGCGGCAATATGGCGATATGGAGCCGGTAAAAAGACATTATGCATCCATGAAACGCTTCCTTGAACATATCCAACAGGTCTCCATGCAGGATTATATCCTGACGAAAGATACGTACGGCGACTGGTGTATGCCGCCCGAATCGCAGGAGTTGATCCACTCGCAGGATCCTTCGCGCAAAACGGCGGGAGCGATATTGAGTACCACCATGTATTACAGTCTGCTGAACCTGATGCAGGAGTTTGCCGGCATTACCGGCAATCAAGCCGATATAGCGGGTTATAAGGAGCTCGCAGCAAAGATCAAGGATGCCTATAATCAGCGTTTTTTCAATACCGATTCGGCTTTGTACGATAATAATACGGTGACGGCGAATATTCTTTCGCTTCGTTTAGGATTGGTGCCGGAAGGATATGAGGAGAAAGTCTTCGAGAACATTGTGCGGAAGACGGAAGTCGATTTCGACGGGCATGTCAGTACCGGTGTGTTGGGAATACAGCATCTGATGCGTGGGCTCACCGAATACGGAAGGGTCGATCTGGCGTATAAAATCGCCACGAACGAAACGTATCCGAGTTGGGGATATATGATTAACAAGGGGGCGACGACCATTTGGGAATTATGGAACGGCGATACGGCCGATCCTGCGATGAATTCCGGAAATCATGTCATGTTGTTGGGGGATTTGCTGATCTGGTATTACGAAGACCTGGCCGGCATCAAGAACGCTCCGGGAAGTATCGCTTATAAGCAGTTGCTCATGGAGCCGGTATTCCCCGACGGTTTGTCGCATGTAAAAGCCTCTTATCATTCGGTGTATGGAGAAATAAAGAGCGAATGGCGGAAAGAGGACGGATCGTTTTCGTGGGATATCGTTATCCCCGGAAATACTTCGGCCGTAGTAAAACTACCGAAATCGTTGAATATAGCTCAACCTGAAGGGGCGGGTGTGCGCAACGTGAAGGAAACCGAATCGGGCATCGAGATCGAACTGGGGTCGGGCACCTACCGGTTGGTGAATAGAGGTTAGAGGATAGAGAATAGAGGATAGAGGTTGGAGAAAGGAAATGATTCCGGGGGCGTCGCTTCGGGCGGCACCCCCCGGTTGTTTCGAGTGATTGATTGAGAATTTATTCAACGACAATGATGTAAGATTGGTAAATAGTAGTATCTTTGCGGGAAACAAGTAATGATATATGGCAACAATTGTTATAGATTTAGAAGGAGGTAACGATCAGGCTGATAAATTGATCGAGTATATCAAGACACTGCCTTACGCCACGGTCATCGAGGAAAAGAAGAAAAATTTCCAGGAAGCCGCGGAAGCATGTCATGCCATTCCGGTTGATGAATTTATAGACGAACTAAGAAGCCGTGTCAAGGCGCACTTTAACCATGCGTGAAGTGCTCATATCCTCATCCGTATCCAATAAAATAGATGACTTGAAAGATTATTTGATTTTCGAGTTGAAATTATCGGAAGAAGCGGCTATGCGGCGCATCGATCGTATAAGCGACTTTTTAACATCCCTCCATGTATCGGTAGATTATCCTTTATGCCGTTTTAGAAAATGGCGATTGTTAGGTTATAGGTGTGCCGTATTTGAGAAAAGATGGGTTTTTGCATACGAATTATTTGAGGACGGAATTATCGTCAAGGATATGTTTCATGTTTCGCTATTAGTGGAGTAATCTTTTTCCTCGTTGCTCTGCCCTTTTTCTCCGGAAGGTATTATGGTTTATATCCGTAGCGTTTTTCAAACAATCCCCACACCTCATCAAACGCTTCATCCACAGTGTCCGTTTGAGTTTTATCCGGGTGATATTTCTTTTTACAGTTATTTCGTTCATGTGATGACCTCCTTTTGCCTGCAAGTATACAGCTTTTAATTTGAAAATTTAGAAGCCTTCCACTTATTTACTGAAAAAATAAATATTTAAAAATGATTGTTGTATCAGAAAAAATAGTATAACTTTGCAAAAGTTACGTAACGGCGTAACTCTTTAATGTAAAAGAACGGAAGCGTTTTAGATATTATCCTTTGTTAGAAAATCGCCAATTTTCCAATGAATTCAGGGATGATAGCAACTAAATGCTCCACGCTTACGGCGTGGGGCTGTTGCTTATCCTGAATTCGGGCGTTTGGCGATGCCTCTAACAAAGATAAGTTTAACAGTCCCCACGCTTTTTTTATTGTTTATCGCTATTTGGAAGGGGATTAAAATAGCAATTAACATTATTATTTTATGAGACGTATTATTTTTAGTGTATTTATTCTTTTCCTCGTATGGGGAAAAATCAATGCTCAATCTCTTCAAGAAATCGTTTATCTAAAAAATGGAAGCACAATTAAAGGAATAGTTATTGAACAAATTCCGAATCAGTCCATCAAGCTTCAAACAAGTGATGGGAGTATTTTCGTTTATAAAATGGACGAAATTGAGAAAATCTCAAAAGAAAAGGTTTCTAAATCCGAGAAGTCACAAAAACCGAGTGTGACTTATGATTTAAACGGGTACAGAGGGTTTGTAGATGTTGGCTATATCTTTGGTACTGGAAATGAATTTTCAAAAATAGATAGGGTAGAATTCACAACAACTCATGGCTCTCAAATAACTACCAATTTTTTTATTGGTGGAGGTACAGGAATTCATTACATGACTTTGAACGATGTATTTTTACTCCCTTTATTTATTGACTTTAAAGGCTATCTTTTATCCGGAAATGTATCACCCTATTTTGATTTTAAAGGAGGCTATACGCATATTCTTTCAAAGTTGGAAGATGAAGATATAAAAGGAGGGTTATACATTTCTCCGTCTATTGGGGTCAGGTATCTTATATCTAATAACATAGGATTGAATGCTTCGTTAGGGTTTGTTTTTCAACAATTTCGAGATATAGCTCTAAATGAATATGCAAAAGCAAATGGAGTATCTTTCAAATTTGGAATAGAATTTTAAACAATTAGTTAAATATAAACGATCTCCAAACTTTAAGAGATATAAAGGAAATAGTCCAATAATTATTTATTATATCAATCTTGAGGAATGGAAAAGTGAAAAATATTTTTAATATGAATCCCACTATAAAACAAATGGTTATTCAAGGTTTTGAGGAAGGTGTTGAGAATGCACTTAAACTTGCATCAAAACAAAACCCACCTGAATGGAAAGAAAATCCGTTTCATATGACTGTTCTTATTTTAGGAGCAATAAACGAAACGAAAAATGTATATAAGCAGATGCTGAAAGACAATAATGCAAAATTTGACATTGATAAAGCAGACGTGGATGCTTTTATAGAAGAGATTGGACAAAAAATTCATAATAAATATTTTCATTAAAGCTATTTATAATTTAAACTTTCAGTATTATCTCTTTTATATAAATCAGTATTTGAACAAGATTTAGGAGATAAAATAGAATTAGTTTTCTAACAATGTAATATTATCTCAAATATGCCCGATTATATTCCTTTAAATCCTGACTTTAAATTCTCTTATAAGGGATGGATAATTAGTATTGAGCAAATTTTTATTTTTAAAATTTATTTTTCAATTGATGTGTTTGGAATTCATGAATTAATAAAAAAAGCATTAAAAGAAAAAGGTTTAGAGAATAATCCTAGAGCAAAATCTTTATTAAATGCTATAATTAATGAAGGAAGTGGAATTTGGGGGATTTCTCAAACATCGATGACTGTATTCCATACTTTTAATTGGCCTGAAAAATGCAAACAAGATGCCATAAACCATATAAATAACATATTAGGCGATGGCATTACTTATGCAAAAAGAGAAAATATAATTCCTTCATTAAAATATTTTATTTAACACAATTGAATTATGAGCTTATTTTTTAACTCTGAACTTAAAACAAAAAAAGAGGAAATACTTCGATACGTTGCCATTCTTAATGATGACATAAGAAAAATTTCATATTTACTGGATACGGGAATCGATAGCAGTGTTATAAAACAGATGAATTTCCTAATGAATCCGATGATGGATAACTTAGAAAGAATCAAGGCAATAATAGACAGTATGTCTGAATCCCAAGTTGCACAAATAAGTGTTCCATGGATTGATGGTAAATATGTATCGATTGCATTTTGGTGGATTTGTTATCGAGAATCTATAAGTTTATTTGAAGAAAATATCAACAATTATCGCAGATAGTATAGATATGAAAAGTATATATAATCTATACAAAAACATATTTATCGGGGAATTTGGAGAAGAATTGTTTAATAGGTTGTATTACAAAGTGAATTTCTCGAATGCACTCATTAGACTTTCAGGACTAACGATCAATAAAAGTTTGCCTCCCAACGCGATGGATTTTTTAGAATCAGCAAACAGGATACCTTATGTTATATTAAAATTTAACATTGGGATATCGGTGATGGCTTCATTAATTGAATTAAAAATATGATTATGAGAATGTTAGCAAATTCATCCCTTAATTAGTCCTTTACAATTAAAAATAGTAGCTGAGAAAATAGTGGCAAATTGGGTTAGCCCCCGACAAGAATTTATATAAGCACAAGATAAATAAAATAATAGATTCAAAACAAACAATTATTATGGGAATATTAGATTTTGGAACTAAAGCTCAAGTAGAAGAATTGGCTTTCCGAATAGGTGTTGGAATGCAACAAATTGAAAGGGAGTTAATAACCTATTCTAACCAAAATACTCCAACTCTTAGAGGTTTAGCTCTTGCATTAATGCAAGAAAAAGAAAAAATGAGTAAGTTGATTTCTTTTTTGACCCCGACGTCTCGTGAAAAATTAAAAGTTAGATATAATAATGAAAAAATATCTTATTTAATATTTATTGGCCGAATGAAGCAAGTTTCGGATATAGTCGATGATATCACAGGTATCAATTTTTTTAATAGTACGAGAGAAGTGAATGGACAGATATATCATGTAAAGTCTTGATAATTTAATGTTTTTTCAATTTTCTTCTGTTTTGGATTGTGCAAAAAAAGGTTAGAGACATATATGAGACTAGTAGTTGAACAAAAATTAGAGAAAATTCATGATGGAATTTACAGAGCCCATAATGGCTTGTTTCAATTAATGACGATGGTTATGAGTGCAGCTCATTATATTAATTATCTTATTGAACAAGGTGATATTTTAGAAGCAGAACGAGATGCTTGTTTTAGATATATTGCCGATAAGGTTTTCTATAAATACAATTGTCCCGTAAAGGGAGCCAATGAAGGATGGATTCTTTT
This sequence comes from Limibacterium fermenti, assembly GCF_041902845.1. Taxonomy (GTDB): domain Bacteria; phylum Bacteroidota; class Bacteroidia; order Bacteroidales; family Dysgonomonadaceae; genus Limibacterium; species Limibacterium fermenti. Next base: position 2,774,053 of record NZ_CP159486.1, on the reverse strand, counting down.
TATGGGAGACCTTAATGGAAAATACGATAGAGAACGAGTTGACAAATATAGGCCTTATATTGAGAATATGTAAAATTAAAATAGTATTAATTTTTAATGGTTCTTTATCAAAATATTATGAATGATTCTTTTTGTAATTGATGCTAAGAATACAATGATGGAATTTTATCTTAACCCTATATAAGCTACATATGAAAATATCGTTATTCAGCAGAGTTGCATCGCAGTTCGATATAGGTGTGCCGGGGTAAAGGATAGGTCTGTTTGGGTAAAAGATATATCTCTCGGGGTTCTTTATATATCCGGCGGGGTATAATACGTATCTCTCTGGGTTCTTTATGTATCCGACGGGGTTCCCTACCGGTTCCTCGAGCTTTGGAACCCTGAAACACCTGTAACGAACCCTGAGATATAGGTTGGATAACTCCGGCAGACTGGTAAATAACCGCGGCAGCGCTCTAACAGACCTCAACGACGGGGTCAGTAAACCTGTCCGTACCATTAAACAACCTCGACGGCCGGGTGCGGAACCCCGGCAGACTGTTAATTAACCCCGCCGTACAGGTAAAGAACCCCGCCGGAGATATTCCGAACGTTATCGCCGGGGTAAATAACCCCGCCATTGGGGTTCGGAACCGCATCTTTGGGGTCGGAAACCGCGACAGATACGCCGGATCAGGTAAAGAACGCCTTTCGAACCCAAAGAACAGACCGGGGGATTGCTCTGTCGTACCCCTAATAATGACAAAAAGGAAAACCCGTGAGGAATACCTTTCGGCATTCCCCGCGGATGGCATGAAAAAATTGATTCAAAGACAAAACCTGCTTTTTTATTATTTCTTTGCGGTTGTTTCGCCGGAGGTGTGGACGAAAAATTGTCCCAATTCATTCTTTTTTTCCTCAAAACCGGGTGTTCCGGTGCCAGCTTTGTACGTGACATAGTTATAATCCACTAATGCCGACTGGTAATTGTCATAATCGTGGAGCGTCTTGGCATTGGTCATGCCGGTTACAATACTTTGAAGACGGTTGATGATTTTCTCCAGGAAAGCGCAGCTTTCATAGTCTTTCGCAAATTCCGCCCAATCGATATCGGGCGATCCCAATTCCGGCTGGCTGATGTAATAATCATACACTTTGTTTACCAACAGTTTATTTGTTTCGTTGATGCTTCCGTACTTCCGCCGGTCTTTCGGTTCGAGATTAATAACTACTCCTATCGCGGAGGTTTCCAGTGCCTTTAAGGCCGTATCCATAGCGGTCTGTTGTTCCGCAGTGAGATGAATGTTGTTTAGATTACTTATCGTTCCCATAATGAAAAACTTTTTATTTGGTATTCATAAAAGGCGGCTCTTATTCCTTTTTTGTTTTTCGGGCCGTCGATAAATTGATCATTCGCAAATGATTGTATATAAAACAAAGCAAGATGTAAAAAGTTGTTTTAAAAAATGGATTTACTGAAATTTAACGTAATGGGGCTTCCCGGAGCCGTACCGTATCTCTCCCCTTCCGCTTTTTAGGGTGCGGATTTGTCGGAAGCATTTATCTTTTGCCGGCTTTGATGATTGCAATTATCGCATATCCCTTTCATCACCACGCTAACATCATCCATCCGGAAGTTAACAGGCAACTTAAAATCGGGAATCGCGCTATTGAGTATACAGTAGGTCTTTTCGCATTGCGTACAAAAGAAATGAATATGAAACCGTTCGGGAGCGGAATGATAAGCTTCGCGCGTCAGAGCATATTTCATCACACCCGTACCATCGTCTATGCGGTGTACGAGACCGTGTTGCTCGAAGGTTTTCAGTGTCCGGAAAAGCGTGATGCGATCGGCTCGGTCGAGTATGTTTTCGAGGTCGTTTACGCTAATGGCATAGGTTTGTTTGAGCAACGTTTTCAAGACCAATATCCGCATGGCGGTGGGCTTGATTTCCCGATGTTCCAATTTTTGAATAATAACCGGATCTTCCATAAGGCAAATCTGTTTGTGCGAGGAAAGCGCTCCGTCCGGCCGTTCCAACCCGTTTGACGGATAAAAAAATCTCCACGGAGTTTTATCCGTCAGACGGGGAAGCAACGCCTACAATTTGTCGATTTCTTCGACGGATAGTCCGGTCGTTTCGGCTATAAAATCAGCCGATAATCCTTTTGTTTTCAGATTCCGGGCGATTTCAGTCTGTGCTTCTTTTTTCCCTTCTTTTTTTCCCTCTTTTCTCCCGTCTCTTTTGGCCGTATTCATTTGTGCCAAACGGTCGCGATACATTCTGATATCGGCATCATACCTCTGGCGTTCTTCCTTGCTCAGGGAAGCCAGGTCGGTAATCCGCTCCAGTTTTTCAAAGACCGGATTCCGATCTTTGAAAGGTATTTTTTCCAATGTTGTCATGTTTCGTAATATATATAACCATTGTTCTACATTTGTTTTGCATTCCGATTCCTTTTTCGTGAAAAAAGGAAGTTCGATGAAAATAAAACGCTGTTTGTCGCTGATTTGTTCGTGTGTGTCGCGGTCGGCAATAATGCCATCCGTACGCAACTTGCCATGTAAGGGGAAATTCAGGAAAAACACGCCCTAAACGGCTTTCAGGGCGAATTCCCATTCCGTTCCTTTTTCTCCTTGATTCGCGATCGTTTGAGAGAGGTAATACAGTGCCCGGTCGAAGAAGTACTCTTGGCGGATGTTTTGCATTTCCACGATGAAATGCTCTCCTTTTTCCGATAAGCAGGCAATGTCGTAAATGCCCTTTCGTCCGCCGTTGTAGAAAGGCATCCTTTCTTTGTCCGTCAAACGGATTTCTTTAATCTTTTTCTCCCCAGCCAGCAGAGCGTTTAAAAAGTCGAGTAACAAGTCTTTGCTGTTTTCTTGTCCGAAAATCAACTTGAACGCCGTGTCATACACAGGGTCAATAAAACGTGTCATGTCCGTATCTTTTTCAATTTCACAAAGGTACCCTTTTTTATCGAAAGCGGATAAGGAAGATAGAGAAGTTTTGCGTTTGTTTTAATGAAAGCATTGTTCGAAGCTTTTTACCCGTCAGGCGGGAAGTAAAGTGTTTGCTTCGATTATTTGAAATTCATTAGCCTTAAACTGAGTAAGACGACTACCAGCATCACGCCGACGTCGGCCGCAATGGCCAATACCAGATTACTGTATCCCATGAAGGCCAGAAGAATGAAGAATATCTTCACGGCTATGGCCGCAACGGTGTTTCGCTTAATCGTCGAGACCGTTTTTCTGCCTAAGCGGATAAGATAGGGTAGCAGCGACAGGTTGTCGTTCATCAGCGCCACGTCTGCCACTTCTACGGCCGTATCGCTTCCGGCGGCGCCCATCGCTATGCCGACATTCGATGCGGCTAAAGCCGGGGCATCGTTCACCCCGTCGCCTACCATGGCCGTCGGTCCGTATTCCTTTTGCAGGCGGGCGATGGTTTGCGATTTGTCTTCCGGCAACAGTCCCGCATATACCGTATCGATGCCCGCCTGCCGGGCCACATACTGTGCCGCCTCACGGTTGTCGCCGGTCATCATGACCGGCTGCACGCCCAGGTCTTTCAGTTGGGCGATGGCGCGGGCGCTATCGGGTTTCATTTCGTCGGACAGGGCAATCACTCCTCTTATCTCATCTCCGCAACTCACTACGACGCAAGTCTTCCCTTCTCGGTTAAAACGTTCTGTCTCTTCTTTCACGGAGTGCGGCACGGCTTGATGTTGCTCGATAAAATCGGGTTTGCCTATCAATACGGCATTTTCCCGGCATGAGCGGCATACCGACCGCGCGCCGTTACCGACGATGCTTTCGAATTTCTCCGCTTTGTGCGGCTCGAATCCTTGCGCACGCGAATAATCGACAATCGCTTGCGCCAAGGGATGCTCCGAAAATATTTCGGTTCCTGCCGCGCAAGCCAGCAATTCTTCCAAATCCGTATGGTTTTGCACAACGTCCGAGACTACCGGCTTGCCGTAGGTCAGCGTCCGGGTCTTATCCAAGCCGACGGCCTTGATACCGGCTAATGCTTCGAGATACTTGCCGCCTTTTACCAATGCTCCGCGCAGGGAAGCGTTCCCCATGGCGGCATAAATGGCTACGGGAGTGGAGATGACGAGCGCGCAGGGGCAGGAGATGACGAGTAGCGAAATCGCCTGGCTCAACCAGTGATGGAGGTCGCGTCCCATCACAAAAACGGGTACGGTAAATAACAGCAATGCGAGCAGAACCATCATCGGCGTATAGATCGCGGCAAACTTTTGAATGAACTTCTGCGATTCCGACCGATTGTTTTGCGCCTCATAAGTCGCGGCGACAATCCGCGCAAACGTGGTGTTTTCCGCCGAACGGGTCGTGATGATCTCTATAAAGCCGTTTTTGTTGAGTGTGCCGGCAAATACCGTGTCTCCTTTCGACTTATCCTTCGGCACAAACTCTCCCGTGATAGGCGACTCATCGACAGCGGTATCGCCCGAAGCAATCGTTCCGTCCAACGGGATCTGATCGTGTGGCTTGACCTGTATTACCGTCCCTACGGCAATCTGTTCGACAGGAATAACGCCGACATCTTTCACCATCGCGGTCTTTGGCGCGCTGTTCACCAGGTTTTCCAGCGCCGAAAGACTGTTGTCGACACCGATATCTTCGAGTTTTTCGCCGAGCACATATAATATAATGACGACCGCCGCTTCAGGATATTCACCCAGATAATACGCGCCGGTAGCGGCGAGCAACATTAATACGCTGATGCTGCTGAAGTTGAGGCGGAGCAGGTTTTTTATCCCGTCTAAAATGATTTCATAGCCGAAACCCAATATCAATGCCGCATATACAAACGGGGCATAGGGCATCGGAATATCGATTCCCGTAAGCGACAAGACTTCCAATGTGACCGACAACACGACGGCCGACAGCAGAAACACAAATTTCTTATCTTGTAAAGGTAATGTCATAATTTTATCGTTTTATTTGTTTTTGATGCAAATGTATGCGATGAAAAACGCAATCGGATTGCAAAGTGAGGCCTCATTTTGATGAATATGAGAATGGGAAATTACGGATGTAATTCGTAAAAATCTTCCGTAAGGTAAAAGACCGTATCGACGAAAAAGAGGATTTTATTGTGAGATAAAACGTTTTCATCGTGCAAATCTTCAAAAATAATTCCAAGTGCAGGATTGTAATAATCGTGGTTGCGGGTATTGCGGAAACCGTTAAACTCCAGGAACTGATTCACCACGTTTAAGTCCGTCGGTTCATCGGCAGGAATGAAATCCTGCCTGACAACGGCATATAGTTTACCGCCTATTATTTTAAATCCGATCAATTCGTATCCGGTTATTGGAAATAAATAATTATGAATTAAAAGATTATTAAAATAATCGAGCCATGTTTCATAGAAAATGGCATCGTTGGTTTTCATAACCTGAAAATCGTTGAAACGATAGACCTTTTGTTCTGCTCCTTCCGTTATAAAGTAGTCGTCGTAAACAGTGTCCGTAACCCACAGGTGTTGAGTGGTGCAGAAGGTCAGTAAATGCTTTTCTTCTTCTTTTTTGACTGGCTTTTGCTTCTTACTTCCGCCGCTGATTTCCGCATTTCCTCTAAGGAAACGCTGTACGGTTTTGATCTTATCTGTTTCGCCAACCGGGTCATTTCCGAGAATGATATTTTGTAGTTCATCTTTTATTCCTTTCATTAATCTGTTGATAACGGGTTCCAACCGCTCCAAGCGACGCCCCCGCTTAGATGCTGGTCGCTTTCTTTAAATATTCGTAGATCGATTGCTGAGCGCGTACGGGCGGCTTATCGTTATGTTTAAACACGTTTTCCTGCTTCTCGTTGACCCATACCGCGCTTTGATTGTCGGCCAGTTGGATTTTCAGGATGTCGATGATCTGCTGTTTCAGCGGGATGGAAAGAATGGGGAACGCCGCTTCGATGCGCCGGTGCAGGTTGCGTTCCATCCAGTCGGCCGAAGCCAGATACACATCTTCCTCGCCTTCATTGAAGAAATACCACACGCGGCTGTGCTCGAGATAAGCGTCCACAATGCGGGTAATCGTGATGTTTTTGCTATACGGTTGATTGGGGACGAGGCAGCAGATGCCGCGGATGATCAAGTCGATCTTCACGCCCGCCTCGCTTGCGCGGTACAATGCGTCGATCATGTCGCGATCCTCCAGGCTGTTCATCTTCAGGATAATGTATCCTAATCCTCCGCTTTTGGCATGCTTGATTTCCCGCTCGATCATTTTATGAATATCGGGAACCATATTGAATTGCGCCACCAGCAAATGCTTAAACGGATGAACATAGGGCTTGCCTTCGAGTACCCTGAAAATTTCATCGATATCTCTGATAAATGCCTTGTTGGAGGTCAGTAATCCTTCGTCGGAATAAATGCGCGCCGTTTTTTCGTTGAAATTGCCCGTGCCCAGATAAGCATAACCCTTCAGCGGCTCATCGGCATCATTGCTGCGTTTGCGCACATATGCCAATTTGGCATGGACCTTCAATCCCGGCAAGCTGTAAATGATTTTGATGCCGGCTTGCTGCATCAGTTCCGACGAGAAGTAATTGTTTTCCTCGTCGAAACGCGCTTTGAGTTCGACGAAGACCGTTACTTTCTTGCCGTTTTTGGCCGCGCTGATCAGGCTGTTGATGACCGCCGAATTTTCCGCGACGCGATATTGCGTGACTTTTATTTCCAATACTTTCGGGTCAAAAGCCGCTTGCATCAGGAAGCGCAGCAAATAGTCGAACGATTGATACGGGAAGTTCAACAACACATCCTGTTTTCTCAGCACCCGCAGTACCGACGTGTCGGTTTCCAGTTCCGGTACGCGAAGTGGCGCCGGAAGTGTTTGCTTAAGGCTGTTGCCTACGGGATTGGGCAGTTGCGCCAAATCGGAAAGATTGAGATATCGTCCTGAAGGCAGCAGTTCTTCCTGTTCGATTTCGTATGCCTCACATAAGTAGTCGAGGAAATAGTCCGGCATATCCCGATCGTATTGAAAGCGTGTGACGGCTCCGATCTTACGCTTGCGCACTTTCCGGAGTATCCTTTCCGCGATGTCTTTCTGATCTTCGTTTTCGAGAGAGAAGTCGGCGTCGCGCGAAATCTTGATGCTGTAGCAATCCATGATGTCATATCCCGGAAACACATTCTTCAGATTCGCTTTGATGACATCATCGATAAACATTATGTAGTAATTACCGCCCAACGTCGGTAATTCGATGAAACGGGGAACCCTCGTATAAGGGATTTTCATAATGGCATACGTCAAGTGCGGCTTGTCGCCGGCCGTCTTCTTCTTTTTCTTTTTTTGCAAGCTGATGACCTGGTAGATGCGTCCGTCTTGTATGAAGGAATGGATGTCGTCAATCTGGATGATCATCGGCTGCAAATAAGGGAAGACTTCTTCGTTGAAATACTTTTCGACGAATGCCTGATGGAAAGGCTCCACTTCATGCGTTTGATAAAGAATGATATGGTTTTTGCGGAGTTCGGGCAAAATCATATCGTTAAAGATGTGGTAATATTCTTTTTCCTGAACCGTCACTTCGTTATTTATCTGCACCAGCGTATTTAGCGCCTCCTCAACGGGTTCGTCACGCCGGATGCTCTTTAGCAGCGAACTGTGATATCCCGAAACGCGCACCTTATAAAACTCCTCCAGGTTGGAAGAATAAATAGACAGGAACTTGATACGTTCGTAAACCGGCAGCCGTTCGTCCCGGGCTTCGAGTAAAACGCGGTAGTTGAACGAAAGCCAACTGATATCCCTCTTAAAGTATGTATATGGCTTATCTCCCATTATTTGATTCGTTTTTATTGTTTTTTCGAATTGAACGGTAAAAATACTAACTTTGCCGCAATAAAAAAATAAAGATGAAGAAAATAGGACTTCTTTCGGATACCCATAACTATTGGGATGAAAAATATGAAACGTATTTCTCGTCCTGTGATGAGATATGGCATGCGGGCGATATCGGTTCGTTGGCTTTAGCAGCTCGTTTTGAAAACCTGAAACCCTTTCGTGCGGTGTATGGAAATATCGACGATCAGGCTGTGCGGAGCGCCTTTGCCAAAACCCTTCGTTTTACCGTCGAGAATGTCGAAGTCTTAATGACCCATATCGGCGGATATCCCGGACGCTATGATCCGTTGATTCGTGCCGAATTGTACGCGCATCCGCCGAAACTATTTATCTGCGGACATTCTCATATTCTGAAAGTAATGTACGATAAAAAGCTCGAATGCCTGCATATCAATCCCGGTGCGGCAGGTAATTACGGCTTTCATAAAGTGCGGACGCTGATACGTTTTGTGTTGGACGAAGGGAATATCCGCGACCTCGAAGTGATTGAGATAGGAAAGCACGGTTAAAACTGTTTTGAAAAAAGAGTCATGACGATTCCTCCGATGCCGATTACGATCAGGATGGAACCGACGACGCGGTTAAGCAGCACAAGTCCTCTGCGGTTAAAGTGTTTTCTGAAGCGGGATAGAAAGGCGGTAAAAAAATACCACCACGAAAAATTTCCGAATGTTATGGACAATATCGCGGCGGTCAGATAAGCGGGGCCGTCGGCGATAGGGTTGAAGGCGAAACGGCTGTATAGGGTGATGATGACAAAGATAATTGCCGCATTCGAAAGCGTAAGGAAGAACGAAGAGATAAAGTCTTTCACATAACGGGTCTTTTGCGGTAAAATATCGGGCCGCCATCCTTTTAAGGGATTGGTGCGGAAAACGATGTAACCGAAGATGACTAAAACAGCGCCGCCCACGCTCTGGAAAATCAGCTCATTTTTTTCCAGCAAATCGGAAACCAAGCTTAAACCCATTAATGTGACAAACGCATAGATAAGGTCGGAGAGCAGTGCCCCCAATCCGGTTACCAATCCGTGGCGATATCCCCGGCTGAGGGTCCGCTGCACAACGAGCATATTGATTGGTCCCATCGGCGACGCTATTAAAAAGCCGATAATACATCCTTTAATAATCGTCTCGACCATATTTGTTGTTCTCTTTGGAGCATTTCATTCGGTACAAAGATAACATTCATTCTCATAACCCACAAAAAGAGATATTCATTCTACTTTTCCATTGCTTTTCATTAACTTTGCGGTTTTAAGAAGATTGAATAAAACAAATATGATCGCTTTTTTTAAAACCCCATCACGAAGTATTGTCGCAGTAGAGGCCGAACCGGCTTTATCGCAGGAAACCGTAGCGAAACTTATCTGGCTTTTCGGTGAAGCCGAACCGCTCGATTCGACTCAGATCGACGAACGTTTTATCGGCCCGAGGCGGGAAATGATTACGCCATGGAGTACTTGTGCCGTAGAAATAACCCAGAATATGGGCATTTCCGGTATCACGCGCATCGAAGAGTATTTCCCGGCGCAACACGACACGACTTACGACCCGATGTTGCAACGGTTGTATGACCGGCTCGACCAAACCATCTTCTCGATCGATAAGAAGCCCGAACCGATTATTTATATTGATGATATTGCTGCCTATAATGAACAGGAGGGATTGGCATTAAGTCCCGAGGAAGTCGATTACCTCAACGGGGTAAGCGCGAAGATGAACCGTAAGCTGACCGATAGCGAAGTGTTCGGCTTTTCGCAGGTCAATTCGGAACATTGCCGCCATAAAATCTTCAATGGTAAGTTTGTGATCGATGGGGAAGAGATGGAGAGTTCGCTTTTTCAATTAATTAAAAAAACGGCCAAAGTCAATCCCAATGGGTTGGTTTCCGCCTATAAAGATAATGTGGCATTTACGAAGGGTCCGGTGATCGAGCAGTTTGCTCCCGCAAGCGGCGATAAGCCCGACTATTTCTATAAAAAGGACATCGAAAGTGTTTTGTCCATCAAAGCGGAAACTCATAACTTCCCGACGACCGTGGAGCCTTTTAACGGTGCTTCGACGGGTACCGGAGGCGAAATACGCGACCGCCTGGCCGGCGGAAAGGGGTCGATACCCGTGGCCGGTACGGCGGTATACATGACTTCTTACCCGCGCCTCGAAGAGGGCCGGGCATGGGAGCAACGCATCGATCCGCGTCCATGGTTGTATCAAACGCCTGAGCAAATATTGATTAAGGCTTCCAACGGCGCTTCCGATTTCGGCAATAAATTCGGGCAACCGCTTATCTGCGGCTCTTTGTTGACGTTCGAGCATGAAGAAAACGACAAGAAGTACGGGTACGACAAAGTGATCATGCTCGCAGGCGGTATCGGTTATGCCAACCGCCGCGACGCCTTGAAGACCGATCCGAAAACCGGCGAAAGGGTCGTGGTGCTCGGCGGCGATAATTACCGTATCGGCATGGGCGGCGGCGCCGTCTCTTCGGTAAACACGGGCGAGTATTCGTCGGGCATCGAACTGAATGCCGTGCAGCGCGCCAATCCCGAAATGCAAAAGCGGGTGTCGAATGTGATCCGTTCGCTGGCAGAATCGGAAGAGAATCCGATTGTGTCGATTCATGACCACGGTGCCGGAGGGCATTTGAACTGTCTGTCGGAATTGGTGGAGCAGACCGGCGGCGTTATCGAAATGGAAAAACTGCCGGTGGGCGACAAAACGCTTTCGGCAAAGGAAATCATCGGCAATGAAAGTCAGGAACGCTTGGGACTGCTCGTGGAACAGAAAGATATGGAGCGCATGGAGCGTATTGCCGCCCGTGAGCGCGCTCCGATATACGACGTGGGCGAGACGACCGGCGACCAACGGTTTACCTTCCGTGAGGCGGACGGCGTTTGTCCCATCAATATGGAACTCGATGATTTCTTCGGCAAGCCTCCGGTGACCGTGATGGAAGATATCACGACCGATGATCATTATTCCGATCCCTATTACGGACATGAAAGTCTCGGCGACTATATCGAAAATGTATTGAAACTCGAGGCTGTGGCCTGCAAGGATTGGCTGACGAATAAAGTCGATCGTTCGGTTACCGGAAAGATCGCCCGCCAACAATGCCAGGGCGAAATCCAACTTCCGCTGAGCGATTTGGGGGCTATCGCCCTCGACTTTAAAGGCTATTCAGGTGTGGCGACTTCCATCGGGCATGCGTCGCAAGTGGCGATGATCGATCCGGCTGCCGGGTCGGTTATGGCGGTGGCCGAAGCATTGACCAATATTGTGTTTGCTCCGTTGACCGACGGGTTGCAAAGTATCTCGCTTAGCGCGAACTGGATGTGGCCGTGCCGCAATCCGGGCGAGGATGCGCGCTTATACAAAGCGGTAGAAGCCTGTTCCGATTTTGCCTGTGATTTAGGTATCAATATTCCTACGGGAAAGGATTCGTTGTCGATGACGCAAAAATATGGCGACGAGAAAGTGCTTTCTCCCGGAACCGTTATCATTTCGGCTGCGGGAGAGGTGAAAAACATCCGTAAGATTGTTTCTCCCGTGCTGGCTTATATCAAAGGAACGTATCTGTATTACATCGATTTCTCTTTCGATACCTTCCGGCTGGGGGGCTCTGCTTTTGCACAGACCTTGGGCAACGTGGGGGAAGAGGCCCCGACCGTTACCGATACGGAATATTTCAAAAATGCGTTTGAAGCCGTACAGGAACTGGTGGATAGGGGATTGATTCTCGCCGGACATGATATCTCTGCCGGAGGAATGATCACCGCCATGCTCGAAATGTGCTTCGCCAATCCCGAAGGAGGGTTGGAGGCGCGTCTCGATAAAATACGCCATGCCGATCTGATTAAAATACTTTTCTCGGAAAATCCCGGGGTGCTTATTCAGGTAAAACATCATCGTTTGGTGGAGAAAATACTGGACGACCACGGCGTCGGCTTTGCCATCGTAGCTCGTCCGGTTCAGGAACGGACATTGATCATCGAAAAAGGCGACTTCCGTCAGGAATTCGATATCGATCGCCTTCGCGATGTGTGGTATCGGACCTCCTATCTGCTCGATCGCCGACAAAGCGGGGAAGAGTGCGCCAAAGAACGGTTTGAACAATATAAGCATCAGCCGTTGCAGTTCCGTTTTGCACCGTCCTTTACCGGCAAGTTCGCCGATTTGGGCATCGATCCGGCCCGCAAAGAAGCGTCGGGCATTAAGGCGGCGATTATACGCGATAAAGGAACGAACGGAGAGCGTGAGATGGCTTATGCCCTATATTTGGCCGGCTTCGACGTGAAAGATGTACACATGACCGACCTGACCTCGGGTCGCGAAACGCTTGAAGACGTGCAAATGGCGGTTTTCTGCGGCGGATTCTCTAATTCCGACGTGCTGGGATCGGCCAAAGGCTGGGCCGGAGGATTCCTTTACAATGAAAAGGCGAAAACGGCGCTTACAAATTTCTTCGCACGGCAAGACACGTTAAGCTTAGGCATCTGTAACGGCTGTCAGTTGTTGATGGAACTGGGATTGATTTATCCCGAAAAAGGGGCGGAGCATCCGAAGATGCAGCATAACCGTTCGCATAAGTTCGAGTCGTCGTTCGTCAGTGTGGAAATCCCGAAAAACCGGTCGGTCATGTTGCAATCGCTCGAAGGTACGACACTGGGCGTATGGGTGGCGCACGGGGAAGGACGTTTTGTATTACCGGGCGACGAAGCCGACTATGGCATTGCGGCAAAATATAGTTACGGTGCCTATCCGGGCAATCCCAACGGGTCGGACTTCAACACGGCCGCCGTGTGTTCGAAAGACGGGCGCCATCTGGCGATGATGCCTCATCCCGAACGCAGCATTTTCCCCTGGCAAAACGCCTGGTACCCCTATGTGTTCCGCAAACATGACGTGACGCCTTGGATGGAGGCTTTTGTCAATGCAAGGGAATGGATTAAAAAACAATAACGCCGTTTAACGGCTGCGTGCCGTTTGACGGAATAGAAATAAATGTATGAAGAAGGCTATCTTTGAATACGACATGAAGGTACGCGACTATGAATGCGATGTGCAGGGGCATGTGAACAATGCCAACTATCAGCATTACTTCGAGGCTACGCGCCATGAGTTTCTGGAATCGGGGGGACTTAACTTTTACAGTCTCCATCAGCAGGGCATCGACGCGGTGGTTTCGCGCGTAGAAATACGGTATAAGCAACCGTTGCACGGAATGGACGAATTCCGGTGTACCGTGGCGCGGATTGAGCGTGTGGGACTGAAATATATCTTCCATCAGGAAATCTTGCGCATAAAAGACGAAGCGTTATGCGCCAAAGCAAAGATCGAGGTGGTGTGTCTCGTGAACGGCAAACTCTCGCGTCCCGATATTTTCGACGAGGCGTTTAAGATGTATGATGTATGATGTATGATGTATGATGTATGATGACCGGAGACTGTAGACTGTAGACTGTAGACTGATGACTAATAAAGCGCTCTATCAGATAGCGCTGACGTTTATTCCGGGGGTGGGAGTGATGCATGCGCGTAACCTGTTGCAGGTAATGGGTGATGAAGAGTCTGTGTTTAAAGGGGATATACGCCGGCTCGAAGCCATACCGGGCATTTCGCGGCGTTTGATTGGGGAGATACGCAATGCGGAAGTATTACGCAAAGCGGAAAAAGAGCTTCAATTTGTAGAGAAGAACAAGTTGAGGCTTCTCTTCATTGGCTCGCCCGGCTATCCCGAGCGACTGGCCAATTGCGTCGATGCGCCGATTGTTCTGTATGCAAAGGGGGATGTCGATTTTAACCGTGAAAAGATAATCAGTATTGTCGGAACACGGAATGCAACCGATTATGGCGTGAGCAGTTGCCGGAAGTTCGTAAGTGAATTGGCTGTCCGTTTCCCCGATATGATGATTATTAGCGGACTCGCTTACGGAATCGATATTTGCGCTCACCGGGCCGCTCTTGAAAGCGGATTGTCGACCGTGGCCGTATTAGGGCATGGTTTGGACCGGATTTATCCGTATATACACCGCCATACAGCGGTGGAAATGATTGAAAACGGTGCTTTATTGACGGAATTTACGAGCGGCACCGGCCCGGAGAGACATCATTTCGTGAGGCGCAACCGCATTGTGGCGGGCATGGCCGATGCGGTGGTTGTCATCGAGTCGGGAGAAAAGGGCGGGTCGTTGATTACGGCGGATATTGCCAACTCATACTATCGCGAAGTGTTTGCATTACCGGGACGGGTGAGCGATCGCTGGTCGTCGGGATGCAACCGTTTGATAACCGATAATAAAGCAGTCTTATTGCAAGATACCGATCAGTTTATCGCCCACATGGGATGGGAGCCTGCGTCTATGCCCTCGGTTGCTGTACAGAAAGAACTCTTCACGGATCTGACGGAGGAAGAAGAGCGGGTAGTCTTGGTTTTGAAAAAAGCGGAATCGATGCAGGTGAATGCGTTGGCTATCGAGTTAAACACCCCGGTGTCGGAGCTTTTCTTTACGCTTTTGGAATTGGAGATAAAGAATGTTGTCGAGTCGTTGCCGGGAGGAATGTATAAATTGATGTGAAAGCCTGCTCTTTAACCTTTTATTTTTAAGTAATCTGTCGACGATTTTGCAGATTCTCACCAATAATTAATAAGGCTGTAAAAAATCAGGGGGCAATTAGCGTTATCCGTGAGAAAAACTTTCAGCGAAGTGCCGATAACAGCGTATCATGGTTATGAAATAGTTCACCCCGAACTTCAGCGACAAGTGTTGTTGGATAAAATTATTTGGAGCAACGATTGGCCGGTCATAAGGTCGAAGGTGCCTTCATCAGGGGCGGAGGTTCCCGAGTGGTAAGTTCTGTTTTATGATAAAAACGATAAAGAAGCTGAAGACAGGCCGCGGATCCGTCACTATTTTAAATAGTCGGCCCTTAAAAAGTATATTTCATTCAGAAAATCCGATGGGTATCATTTGTCTTACCCCTCGGATTTTCTGTTTTTCGCCCTCTAATAACAGTTTTCGGATTAAGCCCAAAAGAACCCTCATGGCTCTTTTGAAGTTATAAGCTGCTGCAGCCAACAAAACATTGATAGCATCCCCAAGTATGCCTTTATAAAAGTTTCGCCCTAAACGATGATCCGTCTTCAGATGCCCGATGGTAGGTTCTATTCCTGCACGCTTGCAAAACAGCTGATGTTTTTTCTTGCGTTGATAGGATGTGTCTTTGGCTTTTGGCGTATCAGGAATCAGTATCTGCGTCCCGTTTATCTCTTTCTTGCCACGATAGCCCCTGTCTCCGGCTAATCGCTTGATACTTTTTCCAGTCAGCCGAAATACCTGTTCCAAGCTCTTCTGAATCGTATGCCCATCATATTCGTTGCGGAAAGAGCTGGCACCAAGAATGACGCCTGTAGCAGAACGTATAATGGATACTTTGTTACCAAATTCATATTTCTTGTGTTCTTTACCTTTACTGATGCATTGAACATCAGGCTCATGGATGGAATAAATCTTATGGGGAGAATTACGACGTTGTAAGAGTATCTTTTCAAAGATGGACAGTAATTCATCATATGCTCGATTCTCACCTAAATTACGTTTGAGTTCTCTGACCAGACGCCCGGTGATTGTACGTAAACGCTTATCAGCTTTTAGCGCTTTTTTCCGGTTCTTGGGATGGTTACGAAAACGTAGATCCCGATAGATTCCTTTCAAAATAAAAGTGTATGACTGACGCAGGGGCAGATTCAATTCTTTTACAATCTTAAGCACTTTGCCAACTATCTTTTTGTGCAGTTTGGCATCTGTGGGATAAGTTACATTCTTTTCCTGTACGGTAGAGTCTATAAAGACAGTTCGATGATGATCCTCATCGCTCTTGTCATCATTTACACGAATGCTTTCAGCAAGAATAAGCTCTATTCCCTTTTCACCTATCCGCCGCCGAAAATGCACAAGCTCGGATGCATTGCAAGGAAAAGACGGCATAAATTCATGCATACCGCAGAAGTATTGAAAATAAGCGTTCTCACTCCATTGTTCTACAACAGACTCATCAGAGATGTTACGCAGATGTTTGAGGATCAGTAAACCACACATCAGACGGATCGGTTTAGCCGGACGACCGTTATCTGAACAGTAAAGAGGGGTGAATGCTGTTTCAAACACGGCCCAGTTAATTTTGCCAGAGAGTTTATGCAAAGGGTGCTGCTGATTCAGTAAATCATCCAGGGATGAAAACAGAGATCGAGAGGAGGGAGTTGTATTTATCATAAAAATCTGCAAGTTTCTATGTCCAAAGATACAAAAAATTGCAGATTTACCAAAAGAATTATGATATTATATTACTGCTAATCAGTATATAAATGACTTATTAAGGGACGACTAAATAACCCTGGCACACCTCTATCTGTAAGCGGCCTGTGTTATCAATATAAATAACATCAATAAACAGTATAGAAAAAATCAGCGTAGAGCATACCAAAAAGTGGAAAGACGATGAATTGCACAATGTTGATGACACCAAAACATAAATCTACCGTACCTCTTTTTGACGAAAAGTTTTGGTTGGCATTTTAGGGTGACGCATTGTCGAAGTCCGCAGGATTATCCTTATAATCTTCGTGTCTTTTGTCTTGATTTATGTTTTTTCGTCTTTCCAATGTTAAATGTCAAAAATATTAGTGTTAATATCAATAATTATAGTTGCTGTCGCAATGAATTCCTCTACATTTGCAAAGTTTTGACAATGTAATTTTATTGCCATTAAAATATGATACAAGGAACAGACATAATATTTTCTCAACCCCGACCGTTGATGCAGTTAACGAAGGTTAAAATAACGGGGGGGGGGGTATTTACATTATTTAACCAAATAGTTTTTTCTCTTTCTATAGTGGCGGCTTCCGCGCCTCTGTTTTCTTTTCTCTATACTCCTGAGCGCTTTTTCGGAAATTCTCATTCTTCCCATATTCTTTCTTTTAAGGAAAAATCCGTCTGCGGTTTTCATCCTAAGGATACATTTTCTTTTCCGTTTCTTCCGGTTACTTTTCCGGAAGGGCTTTGTTATTTCCGTTCGTGGCGGGAAAAAAGCAGAAATAAGCCGTTATCGGGCTTCCTGTCCTTACCGCTCGAGATTCGCATTTTTATTCATTCTATATATTTTCAATATCAATAGTTAGATAATCATGAAAAGATTAACAATTCATTTTGTCCGGTTGGCAACAATCGGTTTAGGGACCCCGGGGCATAACACCCCGAATGTGTCCGAAAAGAATACCGGCATGTCGGTGTTGGAACTTCCGGTTTATCCGG